>NZ_MQUR01000101.1 GCF_001953875.1 Streptomyces amritsarensis | reverse complement strand
GTGGGGTCCGCAGCAGCGGACCCCACCCCGGCGGTTCTCCGTGGCGTACCGGTCAGTGGGTCAGATGCACGAAATGCCGGCCCGCCGCCTGCCAGGTGTCGTACGGGGTCCAGCCCGCGGCCTTCGCCTCGGTGCACAGGGCGCGGGTGCCGAGCCGGGCCCACCGGAAGGAGGCCCCGCGCCCGCCGGCGCCGTCCTCGACGTGGACCTCGACGCGTTCGTCGACGTCGGCGGTGGCCGCTTCGACCAGCAGGGAACCCCCGGGTGCGGTCAGGTCGGCGGCCCGGTACAGGAGGGCGGCGGGGTCGCCACCGATGCCGATGTTGCCGTCGATGAGCAGGACCGTGCCCCACCCGCCCTCGCGGGGCAGCGGGTCGAAGACGGACCGGCACAGCGCGCTGCCGCCCGCCCGCACGGTACGGGCCACCGCCTCGGGGGTGACGTCCACGCCGAGCGCCGCGTGTCCCAGCCCGGCCAGTGCGGCGACCAGGCGGCCCGGCCCGCAGCCGATGTCGAGGACGGGGCCGCTACATCGGGCCAGTACGGTGTCGTCGGCTGCGTCGGGTTCGGCGCACCACCGCTCGACTTCGAGGGGGAGCAGCCAGCCGTCGTGGCGACGGAGGTAGAGCGGGCCCCGGCCGGCGCGCAGGGCGTCGGAGTACGGGTCGGCCTGCCAGGCCGACCTGGCTGGTTCGATCAGCTGGGCAGTCATCGCGTCACCGCGCACAGGCCGGCGTGCAGGGCGGCGAAACGGGTCCGTGGTGCGGCCACGGCGACCCGTTCCGCGTCGGCGGGCGTGTCGACGTCACACAGTTCGGGCAGGTCGCGCACGGTCAGCCCCGCGTCGGTCAGCCGTTGCCGCTGCACCTTCCCCGTGTGTGCCACGGACATCGGGACGCCGAGCAGGAGGGCAGGGTCGGGTTCGGCCAGGCCGAGCGCCCAGAAGCCGCCGTCCTCGGCGGGCCCGAACCAGGCGTCCGCCTCGGCGAAATCCAGCCCGAGCGCGAGCAGGCCGGGGGTGACCTGCGGGGTGTCCATGCCGATCAGCAGGGCGGGCCCGTCGGCCGCGGCGAAGGCGGCGGCCAGCCGGACGTCCAGGCCGCCCGCGCACTGGGCGACGACCTCGATGCCGGCCGGGACCCAGTCCCCCGGCTGCCCGTCCAGGACCAGGACGCGCTGCCGGGCCGGGGCGGCCAGGGCCGCCGCGAGGGTGTCCTCCAGTGCGGCCCGTGCCAGATCCGCGGCCTGCTGCGGGGTGAACCGGGTGGTCAGGCGCGTTTTCACCCGTCCGGGGACGGGGGCCTTGGCGATGACGAGGAGGGTGCTCATGCGGAGGTCCCCCCGGTCGGCGCGGGCCGGGTGACCGGCGGTTCGGCCAGGACGCGGCGCATGTCGCGGACGGCGTTCCAGGTGCCCCGCCAGGTCCCGGTGACCTTGGACTTCCCGGAGCGTGGCAGGTAGGGGACGTCGGTCTCGGCCACCCGCCAGCCCGCGTCGCAGGCCCGTACGACCATCTGGAGCGGGTAACCGCTGCGCCGGTCGGTCAGCTTCAGGCCGAGCAGTGCCTCGCGGCGCGCGACCCGCATCGGGCCGAGGTCGTGGAGCCGCAGCCCGGTGCGACGGCGCAGCATCCGGGCCAGGGCGATGTTCCCGGCCCGGGCGTGCGCGGGCCAGGCGCCGTGCCCGTGGGGACGGCGGCGGCCGAGCAGCAGGTCCGCCTCGCCGGCCGCGACCCGTTCGGCCATCGGAGCGAGCAGAGCGGGGTCCATGGAGGCGTCGCAGTCGCAGAAGCAGACCAACTCGGCGCGTGCGGCGAGCAGCCCGGCGTGGCAGGCCGCGCCGAAGCCGCGCCGGGCCTCGTGCACGACGGTCGCGCCGAGGGAACGGGCGATGTCGGCCGAGCCGTCGGTGGAACCGTTGTCGACGACGATGGCCCGCCACCCGGACGGCACCCGCGCCAACACCCAGGGCAGCGCCTCGGCCTCGTCGAGGCATGGAAGTACGAGGTCCGCGACAGGCGGACGGCAAGCAGAAGGAGTCACCCTCCACACCGTAGGAACCGCAAGGCGCAGAAAGGCGCCCGAAGACCTTACGAAACGCGGACGCCGTGGCGCAGGGCAGCGGGCGCGGGGCCGAACGGTGGGGCGCGGTGCCACCCTGGGGGCATGGCAATCAGCAGCGAAACCGGCCCTGCCCGCGGGCGCACCCCCGTGACGGCACGGGCCGCCCGTGTGAGCTGGTCCTGCGCAGGAACTCCTCGACGGCCCCGGTCGGCGGACCCTCGCTTGTGGCTGCCGGCCTTGCCGCGGACGCCGCTGCCCGCCCTGCCACCCGGAACGGATCGCAACAGGCTCTCACCCTGCGCGAGTTCGACCTCCCCGTGTACACGGCGACCTCTCGACCGTGCCCGTGCAGGGCCGCCGGCTGCGCAGCAGGAGCGAGCACGATCCGGCCGCCCCGCGGTTGATCCGGACGGTCTGAGGGGCCGGATACCGCTTCGAGGCGGGCGCTCGGCCGCCCGGTTCCGGGCAGGGCGCGGTGCGGGCGGCGGACGGCCGTGCGTGACCGGCTGCTGATCGCCCTGTACGCCTCGCTCGGCGCGGCGGCCGCGCTACTGCTCGGCGCCGTCGCCCTGCGGACCCCGCTGGCCGGGCTGCGTGCCATGTCGGAGGCGCTGGAGGACGGTGTCGTGGCCGATCCGGCCCGCTACCACCGGCAGCTGCGTGCCGAGGTGGAGCGCCTCAACTCCATGGTCACCGACCTGTTCGAGCTGTCCCGCATCCATGCCGGCGCGCTCTCGCTCAGCCCGACCCGGATCTCCCTCCACGACCTCGTGGGCGACGCTCTGGCGGGCGCCGACGCCCTCGCCCGGCAGCACGGGGTGCGGCTGGCCGGAGAGGGAGTCGACCGGCTGCCGGTGGAGGTCGACGGCAAGGAGATGACCCGGGTCCTGTCGAACCTGCTGGTCAACGCCATCCGCCACACCCCGGCCGACGGCACCGCCGCGATCGCGGCGGAACGCCGGGCCGACGCCGTGGTGCTGTCCGTCACCGACGCCCGCGGCGGTATCCCCGAGGAGGACCTGCCCCGCGTCTTCGACACCGGTCCACAACGTGCCTGGCGGCTGCCGCTTCGAACTGACCCTCCCGGCCCCGGTGTGAACCGCTCGGGCCGAATCGGCCGATCGGCCGGCCCGGCCGAGCCCGTCCGTCCGTCCGGCGGCCGGAACCGAGCGCGGGCCGGCCGGCGACGCCGTGTCGGCCGGCCCGGCCGTGGGGCCCTGCGGCTGTCCGGGAGGCCTCAGCCGACGGCGCCCGCCGAGGCCCGCTGACCCGCCCGCGCGAAATCCGCCATCCCCTCGGCGAAGCCCACCCGTGGATGCCAGCCCAGGTCTTCGCGCAGCCGGGCGGAGTCGGCGGTGATGTGCCGTACGTCGCCCAGCCGGAACTCGCCGGTCACGACCGGCGCGGGCCCCCCGTACGCCGAGGCGAGCGCCGACGCCATCTCGCCGACCGTGTGCGGGTCCCCGCTGCCGGTGTTGTACGCGGTCAGCGTCCCGGCAGGGGCGCCCCCGACGGCCTCCAGGGCCACGACGTTCGCCGAGGCCACGTCCCTCACGTGGACGAAGTCCCGCCGCTGCGCGCCGTCCTCGAACACCCGGGGGGACTCGCCCCGGGCCAGCGCCGACCGGAAGAACGAGGCCACCCCGGCGTACGGGGTGTCGCGCGGCATGCCGGGCCCGTACACGTTGTGGTAGCGCAGCGACACTGCCCGACCCTCCACGCACCGGGCCCAGGACGCCGCCAGGTGCTCCTGCGCCAGTTTCGTCGTGGCGTACACGTTGCGCGGATCCATCGGCGCGTCCTCGCCGACCAGACCCGGCACGAGCTCGGCCCCGCAGTCGGGACAGCGCGGCTCGAACCGTCCAACCGTCAGGTCGTCGGTCCGGCGCGGTCCCGGGCGCACCGTCCCGTGCCGCTCGCAGGTGTAGCGGCCTTCTCCGTAGACCACCATCGACCCGGCGAGGACGAGCCTGCGGACCTCGGCGGCCGCCATCTCCGCCAGGAGCACCGCCGTTCCCAGGTCGTTGCATCCGACATAGCCGGGGGCGTCGGCGAAGTCCTTGCCGAGGCCGACCATCGCCGCCTGGTGGCACACCACGTCCACCCCGCGCAGCGCGGCCCGGACCGCGTCGGCGTCCCGTACGTCGGCGCGGACGAACTCCGCGTCGGGCAGGGCGGGGGGACCGGGGTGTGCGGCGGGCAGCAGGGCGTCGAGGACGACGGGGTCGTGGCCGCGGGCCTTGAGGGCGGTGACGATGTGGGAGCCGATGAATCCGGCTCCTCCGGTGACGAGTACGCGCATGCTCCGGACGCTACGCAGTGCCGCGCGGCATAAGCGTGTCCCACGCGTGCACGTAAGACTTCCGTCATGCCGGAGGCTGGGCGGCTCTGCCGGCCCGCCGCCTCACGGCCGTCGGGCAGCAGCCGCGGCACCTTCTTGTGCTCGCAAGCAGGGGGCGGCCGGGCGCGCAGGCTCACGTCCGTACCTCGCGAGGCCTGATCGAGTCTGGCGTGTCACGCGCACCTATGGCCCCGTGCGGCATGTTCTCCTGTGCGATGTCCCGGGAGTTCCCCTGCGGGGAGTCTGTGGAGGTGTGCCTTGGGCGCGAGCGGAAACGGGCAGAGCGGTCCCGAAGAGACGCCGCCGCCCGCTCCGCACGATGCGGTACACGCTCGTCCGGGACCGCAGGAGGGCAGTGTGCCGGCTGCCGCGGGCCGCGCCTCGGATACGGAACCGGAACCGGAAGCGGAAGCGGAAGCGGACGAAACCGGGCCGCAGTGGCCGACGCGATTGCGGTCGGCCTGGGGAACCGCCCGGACGGCCGGTCCGCCGCCCGGGCCCGCGCGCCCGGACTTCTGGCGCAGTCCCCTGCGGGGCCCCTGGCTGACCTCGGTGCTCGGGCTGGTCCTGCTCGCCGGGATCACGATCCTGTTCGTGACGGGCCTGCTGTCGTACGCGGCGTACAACCCGGACCTGGCGGCGGTGAACGACCAGACGCCGGACAAGGGGTGGCTCGGCTTCTACCTGTTCCCCTGGCCGACGTCCCCGTACTGGCTCTACCGCGTCACCCAGGGCGTGCACGTCACCCTCGGGATCGTGCTCGTGCCGGTGCTCCTGGCGAAACTGTGGTCGGTCATCCCGAAGCTCTTCGCCTGGCCTCCGGTACGGTCGGTCGCCCACGGCATCGAGCGGCTGTCGCTGCTCCTCCTGGTGGGAGGCGCGGGCTTCGAGTTCGTCACCGGCATCCTCAACGTGCAGCTGCACTACATCTTCCCGGGCTCCTTCTACACGCTGCACTTCTACGGGGCCTGGGTCTTCATCGGTGCCTTCGTGGTCCACGTGGCCTTCCGGCTGCCGAAGGCCCTGCGCGCGGTATGGCCCAGGCCGGGGGAGCCGGCACCCGGTACGCAGGACGCGGCCGGACTCGTTTCCCCGCGCCCGGCGGCGCCCACCATCTCGCGCCGGGGCGCTCTCGGCATGGTCGGGCTGGGGTCGCTGGCACTGCTGGTGGTGACCGCCGGCCAGAGCGTGGGCGGCTGGTTACGGCATACGGCGCTGCTCGCCCCGCACGGGCAGGACCCCGGCTCCGGACCGAACGGCTTCCAGATCAACAAGACCGCGGCCTCGGTCGGGATCCGGCCCAGCGACATCGGACCCGACTGGAGGCTGACCGTACGCGGTGCCGGCCGGCAGGTCGACCTGACGTACGGCCAGCTGCTGGCCCTGCCCCAGAGCGAGTCGTCGCTGCCCATCGCCTGCGTGGAGGGCTGGTCGACCCCCGACCAGCGGTGGAGCGGGGTCCGCCTCACCGAGCTGGCCGCGCTCGTCGGGCTCGGCACGGACACCCCGCAGGTGTTCGTGGAGTCGGTGCAGCGCGGAGGGTCGTTCCGGTCGGTGGTCCTGCGCGACAACCAGGCCCGGGACACCCGCTCGCTCCTCGCCGTGCGCGTCAACGGGGCCGTCCTCTCCCACGATCACGGCTACCCGGCCCGGGTGATCGTCCCCGGGGCTCCCGGTGTCCACAACACCAAGTGGGTCACCCGCCTCGCCTTCGGGGAGCAGGCGTGAAGTTCCGCCTCCCGCACGCGGGCGGGATCGCCTTCCGGCGCCGCTACGGCGCCTCCCCGCTCCACCTGCTCCTCGTCGCCACCTCCTTCGCCCTTGCCGTCTACGCGGGCGTGAGACTCCTCAAGGCAGACACCTTCGGTGTGGCCCTGTGGTTCGTCGGAGCGGCCCTGGTCCACGACGTGCTGCTGCTGCCCCTGTACTCGGTGACGGACCGGGCGGCGCAGGCCGTCTGCGGTGCTTCCTGTGCCCGGGATTTCGTGGTGCGGGTCGGCGTCAACCACGTTCGCGTGCCGGCCTTTGTCGCCGGTGTCCTCCTGCTCGTCTGGTGGCCCCTCATCCTGCGTCGGGTGGATCACTTCACCTCGTACACGGGCCTCCCCGCGGACGGGTTCCTGGCGCGCTGGCTGCTGATCACCGCCGCTCTCTTCGGGGCCTCGGCAGTCGTCCTCCTCGTACGGATGTGGCACGGGACCAGGGCGAGCAGGCGTGCCGCGCGGGCTCGGGCGAGGGTCCGCAAGGCCAGGAAATGACGGCCCTCGGCGCAGGACCTGCGGACGGGCGGGCGGCAGGGCGGCAGGGCGGCCTGGGCGGGGTGCGGGGCGGAAAGCCGGGGGAGGAGAGTCCGCCCGTCCGTAATGCGGGCGTAATGGCTTGTGGCCCCGGCGTCCAGTTGAATGCGGTCGGAAGACACATCGCCCGTCGGGCGCGGAGCAGGGAGTCATGAGATGAAGCTGACTGTGGGGCGGCGTGGGCCGCTGGTGGCGGCTGTCGCCATCGTGGTGACGGCCGCTCTGTCGGTGGGGCTCTACCTGTTCCAGCCGTGGAAGCTGTGGCAGGACGAGACGGTCAGTGAAGCCCTGCCCGCCGCCTCGCCGGCTGCGCCGAGCGGGAGGCCTTCGGGCACCGTCTCCGCTGCCCCGGCGCCGCCGGCCGCGCCGCAGACCCTGACCCAGGGCTCGTTCATCAGCCACGAGCACGACACCCAGGGCACGGCCAAGGTCGTCCGGCTGGCTGACGGCTCCCACGTGCTCCGGCTGGAGGGACTGGACACGAGCAACGGGCCGGACCTGCGGGTGTGGCTGACCGACGCCCCGGTGAAGGAGGGCGTGGCGGGCTGGCGGGTCTTCGACGACGGCAAGTACGTCAGCCTTGGCAAGCTCAAGGGCAACAAGGGCGACCAGAACTACGAGATCCCCGCGGACGTGAACCTCGCCGACTACTCCAGTGTCGCGATCTGGTGCGACCGGTTCGACGTCTCATTCGGGGCGGCGGAACTCGCCAAGGCGTAGCTCAAGCCTGCGACCTGACCCGCGGACGCGGGCCTCCAGGGCCCGGAACCCGTAGCACCGTCCTTGGCCCCCCAGCAGCGCGGCGCGGCGCCTGTTTCGCCGCCGACGGGTGTACCCCGCCATCAGGACGGCGCGGGGCAGCGCCTCGCTCTCCGTCTTCTCCGCGGAGCGGCGGCTACGACGCGAGGGCGATGGCGATCTCCGGCGGCTGCTGGAGCGTGTTGTGGACGGTGCAGTGCGACGCGACCGCGAGGAGGCCCGCGCGCCGCCCTTCGGGCAGCTGTGGGGGCGGCACGATCACCAGGCGTACCGCGGCCACCCGGGCGGGGCGGTCGGTGGCCATGGCGAATTCCGCCCGCACGGCCAGGCCTTCGCGCGAAAGCCCGTGGCGGTGCAGGTAGCGGCCGGCGTAGAAGGCGACGCACGTGGCCAAGGAGGCCGCGAGCAACTCGGTCGGCGTGGGCGCGGTGTCCGTTCCGCCCGCGTCCGCCGGCTGGTCGACACGGAAGCGGTGCCCGCGCACGTCGACCAGGTAGACGTCGCCCCCGGCATGGGCGACATGGACCCGCTGGACATTGCCGGGCAGCCGCGCAGGAGACCCTTCCCTCACAGTGTCGGTCATGGTCGTGCCTCCGATTCCGGTGGGTGATGCCACTGTGGGCGGTCCGCCGACCTCGGGCATGGGTCCTTCGGGCAGCGGTCTGGCCCGGTCGGCCCCTCACACCACCGGAGTCCGACCGTGAAGCTGGGGGACAGGCTCGCTCGGACGCGTCGAGGAGGAGGTGTGCCATGACGGTTCAGGTCACGGTGGGTCTGGACGGATCCCCCGAGAGTCTCGCAGCGGCCGTCTGGGCCGCGCGCGAGGCCGTACGGCGCGAGGTCCCGTTGCACATGGTCCATGTGGAGGAGTGGCCCGTAGCGCCCGCGATCCCCTACCCGATCGCCGCCTACGACGCGCAGCGGTCCACGGGACTGCTCCGCGACACCGCCGAGCAGTTGCGCGCGGACCACCCCGGGCTGGAGGTGACGACCGAACAGGCGCGGGGCCGCGCCCGCTCCTTGCTGAGGGCGGCCGCGGACGAGTCGGATCTCATGGTGCTGGGCTCGCGCGGGCTCGGCGGATTCGTCGGGTTCCTGGCCGGGTCCGTTTCTCTCGCCGTCGTCCGCGGCTCACACCAGCCGGTCGTGCTCGTGCGCGCCGACGGGGCGGACGCCCCGGCCGCCCCGGCCGCGCCGGCGACGCTCGGACCGGGGGCCGGCGAGATCGTCGTGGGCGCCGACCTCCGACACCCCGACACGGCCGTACTCGCCTTCGCGTTCCTGGAGGCGGCGCGTCGCGGCGCGAGGGTTCGCGTCGTGCACGGCTGGACCCCGCCCGGTCCGTCCGTGTACGCGATGGTGGCCGATCCGGGCGTCGGCGAGACAGCCGGCGGCCGGATTGCGTCCGCCCTGGCAGAGCTGGTCGATCCGTTGCGCAGGAGCTACCCGGACGTCCAGGTCGTCGAGGATGCCGTCATCGGAGCCGCCGCGGTCCAGCTCTTGGAGGCCTCGGTGGGCGCGGAGCTCGTGGTCGTCGGGCGCCGCAGGTTCCCGGCGCCGAGAGGACCCCACATCGGTCACATCGGTCACGTCGCGCATGCCGTGATCCACCACTGCGCCGCGCCGGTCGCCGTGGTTCCCTTCGGATAGCCCCGCGCGGATAGCCCCGCGTCATGGTGCGGTGCCTGCCTCCAGCCGGCAGTGCACGTCCACGATGCCCTCGACGGACCGGGTGAGGCGATCGGCCATGGGGATGAGGTGATCGTCCCGGACGCTGCCGGTCAGGGTGGCGACGCCCTGGGTGACAGTGACGGTGACCCCGCGGTGGGAGAGCGGGAAGAGGCGTTCGACGACGCTCTGACGGATGTCCTCGGTGAGTTCCTCGTCGGAACGCAGGAAGACCTTGAGAAGGTCGGCCCGGCTGACGATGCCCTTGAGCGTGTTGTCGGCGTCGACGACCGGCAGTCGTTTGATGTGGCGGTCGGCCATGAGGTGAGCGGCCTGGGGGAGCGTGGCGTCGGGGCGGATGGTGACGGCGGGGGCGGTCATGAGGTTCTCGGCGCGGGTGGAGCCGGCTTTGGCGGTGTCGCCGAGGCGGCGCATCTGTTCGATCATGCCGGGGCGGTGTTCGTGGAACTCCTCCTTGGGGAGGAGGTCGGCTTCGGAGACGACGCCGACGACGCGCCCCTCGCCTTCGACGACGGGCAGCGCGGTCACCTTCCAGCGCTTCATCGCGGCGGCGATCTCCTTGAAGCCGGTGTCCGGGGTGACGGCGATGACACGGGCGGTCATGACGTCGGCGACGGTGTACGGGGTGGAGGTCATGGCGGGTCCTCAGCGTGCGTGGGCGAGCGGGGTTGCGCTGCCACGGGGCGCGAACAGGTCAAGGAGCCGAGTACGGGTCGCGTCGAGCCGGTCGGCGATGACCGCGGCCACGGCGGTGGAGACGGAGCGACCGACGTCCGAGTTCTCGCTGCACAGGTCCCGTACGGCGGCGGCGTCGAACTCGAGGGCGATCACATCGTGGGTGGCGACTGCGCCGAGATGCCAGGTGAAGGGGCGGAACATCCACGACCAGCCGAGCAGGTCGCCGTAGCCGAGGGTGTCGATCACGGCGTTCCTGCGGCCGGGCACGTGGGTGTCGAGGTCGACGGCGCCGCATTCGATGATCCAGAAGTTCTCGGCCCGCTGGCGCTCCTTGAAGATGCGGGTCCCGGCCGGGAAGGTGACCTGACGGGAGTGGGCGAGCAGCGCCTCGCGGGCTTCCGGAGTCATCTGTTCGAGGATGCTGTGCCTGGTGCTCATGGTGTGCCTCCAGCGCTTTCCCTCTCACCGTGCGCCACGTGACGTCGCGGCCGGGAGGGCCGCGCGGTGCAGACCGCGGGGGCCGTCCGGCCCACCTCGGCGGGCCCAGGACGGCCCCGCCCCCGCCCGGCGCGGGACCGCGGCCGTGCAGCCGGCACGTCCCGGTTGCGGCGCCGCAGGTCCGCGACACCCTGGAAGAGCCGCAGCCGACGCCACACCGCGCGGAAGCGCAGCCGGACCGGACGCGCCGAAGCACCGGATCGGTGGAGCCGGGACACGGGAGGGGCTCGCCTGCCGAACGGACGCAGCCTCGACCACCGCACCGGCCGGGACGCCGGAAGAGGTCCGGTCGGTCCCCCCTGAGGGGCCCGGACGGCCCAAGCGCGGCGGAGAAGCGCGGAGACAGGCTGGGCTTGCTGTTTTCACAGAACCGGAAGTACGCGAAACAGAAAGAAGGCCGAGCCGCCAGACCTCACGCCGCACCTGCGCCTTCCGTACGCCCGGCGCAGGGGGCGGCGCAGCACGGCAAGCTGCCGTGCCCGCTCAGGAGCAGTGATCACCATGAACAGGAGCAGTGATCACCATGAAGAGGACCCCGCCCATCCAGCCCGAGGCGTCCGCGCGGGCGTCCCGGCGTACCGACCTGGGCCGCCGCCTGGCAGCCCGGCGTGAGGCCCTCGGCCTGAGCCGGGCGGAGCTCGGCCGCAGATGCGGTGCCGACGGCAACTACATCGCCTACCTGGAGGAGCACGCGGCCTCGCCCGCCATCGGCACGCTGGTGCGGCTCGCCGACGTCCTCGGTGTCACGGTGGACGACCTGACCGGAGCGAGCGCCGGACGGGCTCCCGGCCGATCCACCGCCCGTCGCGACAGTGCCCTGGTGCCGCTGGGCGAGACCGAGTGCCGCGACCTGCTGGGCACCCATGGGGTCGGCCGCATCGCGGTCTTCAGCTCCGAAGGGCCGGTGGTGGTACCCGTCAACTACCTGATGGCGGGGACCGACATAGCCTTCCGCACCTCCGGGGCGTCCGTCGTGGGGAGGTCGGCGGGGACGGAGGCCGCCTTCGAGATCGACCACATCGACGACGTGACCGCGAGCGGCTGGAGCGTCCTGGCCGTCGGCGCGCTGCAAGGGGTCACCGACCCGGACGTGCTCCGGCATCTGAACGCGACGGCCCGTTCCAGCCCCTGGGCCGGCGGGGACCGCGATCAGTGGATGCGGCTGACCCCCGTCCGGGTGACCGGCCGTCGTGTGGCCCACGACTGGTGAGCGGTGTGCGTGCCGTCGTGTTCGACACGGACGGGGTGCTCCTGGCCACGGCGGCCCGCCACGCCGCCGCGTGGAAGGACACCTTCGACGGCTGTCTTGCCGGCTGGCGGCCGCAGGGCGCCGGTGAGCCCCCGCCGCCGTTCGACACGGCCCGCGAGTACCGGGATCTGGTGGACGGCCGCTCCCGACTCGACGGCGTACGCGCTTTCCTCACCGCCCGCCACATGGCACTGCCTCCCGGGACCCCGCAGGATCCGCCGGGATGCGGCACGGTGTACGCGGTGGCCGCCCGCAAGGAGGCGGTCTTCTCGCGGATGGTGCGGACCGAAGGCGTGGAGGCCTTCGACGACGTCCGGCCCGTGCTCCGGCAGCTCCACGCGATGAGTGTCGGATGCGCGGCGGTCTCGGCCTCCCAGCACGCCCGCTCCCTCCTGCGGGCCGCGGACCTCGGCAGGTGCTTCGACGCCCTGGTGGACGGCCGGGACCTGGACGCGCTCGCACTGCCCGGCAAACCCGACCCCGCTCTCTTCCTCGAAGCAGCCGCCCGGCTCGGCACCGGCCCCGAGCACACCGCCGTGGTGGAGGACGCACTCGTGGGCGTGGAGGCGGGACGGCGCGGCCGCTTCGCCCTGGTCGTGGGCCTCTGCCGGAGCGACGACCCGCAGACGGCGGACGCACTGCTGGCGCACGGCGCCCACCTCGTGCTCACGGGCCTCGACGCCCTTCCGGCCGTGCTGTGCGGACACCGGCCGTGAACGAGTCCTGGCGCTGGGAGTACCAGCGCTACGACCCCAAGGTCGAACGGTTGGTCGAGGCGCTCGGTGCCCTGGGCAACGGGCGCTTCGCCACGCGCGGATCGGCTCCCGAGGCCACGGCCGACGACATCCACTACCCGGCCACCTATCTCGCCGGCTGCTACGACCGGCTCACCTCCACCGTGGGCGGACGCACGGTCTCCAACGAGGACATGGTCCGGCTGCCGGACTGGACGGCACTGCGCTACCGCTGCCTGCCCGACGGCGCCCCTCCCGGCGACTGGCTCACCCCGGACCACCCGGCCCTGCGCCACTACCGGGTCTCGCTCGACCTCCGTGGCGGAACCCTCACCCGCCGCATGCTCTTCCTCGACGGCGAAGGCCGCCGCCTGGGCGTGACCCACCTCCGCCTCGTCCACATGGGAGACCCGCACCTGGCCGCGCAGCGCACCGTCTTCCACGCCTACGGCTGGCGCGGCCGGATCGAGGTCGCCGCCGTGCTCGACGCCGACGTCGTCAACGCGGGCGTGGAGCGCTATCGTGCGCTGGCCGGGCGCCACCTCCTCGTGCACCGGACAGGGGTGGCGGCGGACGGCACCGCATGGCTGGACTGCACCACAGCGGTCTCCCGCATCCGGATCGGGCTGGCCGTACGTACCTCGGTGCAGCCCTCGGCGGCCGTCGAGCGGACCTCCACGGCCACCGCCGCCCGGCAGGTCTGGGTCCTGCCGATCAGGCGGGGCCGGCCGGTCGTCGTCGTGAAGACCGCGGCCCTGTCCACCTCGCTCGACCGCCCCCGGTCCGACCCCGTCCGCAGCAGTGTCGAGCAGGCCGGCAGGGCGCCCGCCTTCCCGGCCCTGGTGGCTTCGCACGAAGCAGCCTGGCGGCGTATGTGGGCCGAGGGCGGACTGCGGACGAGAGGGGAGAGCGGCAGGATCCTGCGGCTGCACGCCTTCCACGTACTGCAGACCCTCTCGCCGCACACGGCGGAGCTCGACGTGGGCGTCCCCGCCCGCGGCCTGCACGGAGAGGCCTACCGCGGCCACGTCTTCTGGGACGAGCTGTTCGTCCTGCCCTACCTCGACCTCCACTTCCCCGAGACCGCCCGGGCCCTGCTGATGTACCGGCACAGGCGGCTGCCCGCGGCCCTGGACGCCGCGCGTCACAGCGGAGCCGTCGGAGCGATGTTTCCCTGGCAGAGCGGCAGTTCCGGTGCCGAGGAGACGCAGCGGCTGCATCTCAACCCCCGCTCCGGCCGCTGGCTGCCCGACCACTCCCACCTCCAGCGCCACGTGGGGTCGGCCGTGGCCTGGAACGTCTGGCAGTACGGCCTCGCCACCGGCGACGCCGGCTTCATGCACGGTCCGGGCGCCGAACTCCTGCTGCACACCGCCCACTTCTGGGCCGGTGCCGCGACCTGGGACGCCGGCCTCGCCCGCTACCGCATCCGCGGCGTCGTCGGGCCGGACGAATACCACGACGCCTACCCCGATGCCGCGACACCCGGCATCGACGACAACGCCTACACCAACGTCACCGCGGCCTGGGTGCTCGGCCGCGCCCTCGACCTGTACGAGGAGCTCACGCCCCTTCGGCGGGCCGAACTGCTCGCACAGCTCGGGCTCGACGCGGACGGGCTCCGGCGATGGGAGGAGGTCTCACGCCGTATGTATGTGCCCTTCCACCGCGACGTCATCAGCCAGTTCCACGGCTACGGCGATCTCGCCGAGCTCGACTGGGACGGATACCGGGCCCGCTACCACGACATCCGACGCCTGGACCGCATCCTGGAGGCCGAAGGCGACACACCCAACCGGTACCAGGCGTCCAAACAGGCCGACACCCTCATGCTCGGCTACCTCTTCCGTCCCGCGGAACTCTCCCGCCTGTTCTCCCGGCTCGGCTACCGGCTGGACGGCGAGCTGTGGGCGCGGACAGTGGACTACTACCTGAGCCGGACCTGCCACGGGTCGACCCTGAGCAGCCTCGTCCACGGCTGGGTGCTCAGCCGGCAGCAGGGTGCGGACGCATGGCGGTACTGCCGGGAAGCCCTCCTCGGCGACATCACCGACATCCAGGGCGGTACCACCGGCGAGGGCATCCACCTCGGTGCCATGGCCGGAACCCTCGACCTCGTCGAACGCGGCATCGTGGGGCTGGAACCCGGCGCCGACGGTCTGCGCGTCGACCCCGTGCCGCTCTCCGAGATCCCCGAATCCGAGTTCTCGCTCTGCTACCTCGGGCACCGGGACATCCGCATCCGCTTCCGGCCCGGCCGGCTCGGGGTCCGAGTGCCGGCCTCCCTCCTCGGCCCGGTCCCGCTGATGCTCCCGGGCGGCCGACGCGAGCAGGTCGCCGCAGGTCAGGAGCGGTGGTTCCGGCTACCTTCCGCCTGAGGCGCCCGGTCCTCCCACCGACGCCCGCGTACGTCCTTCGGCCTCCTCGCGTGGCGGCACGTCCGCGCTGCGCACACGCTGGAAGGAGAGCACCGAAGGGATCAGAAGCATGGAGATGCAGCCTGAGGTTCCGCGGATCGTGGTGGGCGTCGACGGTTCGCCCTCGTCCCAGACCGCGCTGCGCTGGGCGGTGCGGTACGCCGGCCTCGTCGGAGGCAGGGTCGAGGCGGTGACCGCCTGGGAAGTGCCCGGGGAGGCCTCCTGGTCGGCCCCGGCCGTAGACGCCGATTTCGACGAGGAAGAGGCGCAGCGGCTCCTGGTCGAGGAGGTCCGCGCCGTCCTCGGCGAGGACGGCGCATCCCAGGTGCACGAACGGCTGGTGCACGGACACCCCGCGGACGTCCTGGTGGACGCAGCCGCGGGGGCCGACATGCTGGTCGTCGGCAGCCGGGGCCGCGGCGGTTTCCTCCGGGCCCTTCTGGGCTCGGTCAGTCAGCAGGTGGCCCTGCACGCTCCCTGCCCGGTCACCATCGTGCGGCCGGGCGTGTCGGCGGGGCAGGGGTAACCCGGTCCCGCTACTGCGCCGCACGCGTGCGGCGGATGTCCAGCTCCAGGAAATGGGCGGAGCAGGAGATGCAGGGATCGTGGTTGCGCACGGCCCGTTCGCACAGCCGCGTCAGTTCTTCATCGGTGCTCTCTCCACGGTCGAGACACCCCTGGACCGTCCGGCGCAGGTCCTCCTCGATCGCGCCCTGGTTCTGCGCGGTGGGCGGGACGAGCCGCGCGTCCGTGATGCGGCCGGAGCCGTCCAGCACGTACCGGTGGTAGAGAAGACCCCGCGGGGCCTCCGTGGCACCGTGCCCGGTGCCGGCGCAGGGCGGCACCTCCACGAACGGGTGCGCCGGCCGCTCGTAGGCGTCGATGATCCGGAGCGCCTCCTCCACGGCGTACAGCACCTCCACGGCACGCACGAGGATGCTGCGGAAGGGGTTCCTGCAGACGGCGCCGGCCGCGTTGCCCGATGTCCCCGACCACGCCGGGGGCGTGCCCAGTCCCGCTTCCCGGGCCGCTTCGAGCGCCAGGGGCGACAACAGGTGCCCGCTGATGGCCCACCGGGCGAGTGAGCCGGTGAGATGCCTGCGCCCGTCCAGCCGTGAGTGCAGCGCCGAGGAGTGCCGGACCTGGCTCTCCGAGACGTGGTCGCAGAAATCCCGCAGGGGGAAACCACGGGGCTCCAGCCGTCCGTCGTACGGCAGCACGGTCGGAACACCGGACTCGATGGCGTAGGTGCCGCTCTCGGCCAGGGCGAACAGGTCCGCGTCGCACTCGGCGTCGGGGAACTCGAACCCGGCCACCCAGCGCAGCGTGTCCCAGGCGTCGTCGAGGGCGGTGCGCAGCCGCTCCGCCAAGGGACGGAGCTGGACACGGGTCGGTGTGCGGTGGAAGCCGCCGAGGCGGACGTTGACGGGGTGGATGGCCCGCCCCCCGAGCAGTTCGACCACCGCGTTGCCGGCCTGCTTCAGACGCAGTCCGCGTTCGACGTGCTCCCGATGGGTGCGGGCCAGTCCGATGACGTCCGCCCGGCCCAGGAAGTCGGGCGCGTGCAGCATGTGGATGTGCAGGGTCTGGCTCTCGATCCACTCGCCGCAGTACAGCAGCCGGCGCAGGGCGGCCAGCTGACCGCCGACGGTGACGCCGCACGCGTCCTCGATGGCACGGCAGGCGCTCATCTGGTAGGCGACGGGGCAGATCCCGCAGATGCGCGAGGTGAGATCCGGTGGTTCGGTGTGCGCTCTCCCGCGCAGGAAGGCCTCGAAGAAGCGGGGCGGTTCGTAGATCGCCAGGTGCGCCTCGGCCACGGTGCCGTCCCGGACGAGCAGGCGGAGCGCGGCCTCCCCCTCGACCCGCGTGACGGCGGGAATGCGCAGGACCCGGGACGCCGGCTCGGGCTCCTCCTTCACTCCGTGCCCTCCTTGCCGGTGACGCCCGGCCCGCGTGCCTCGACAGCGGTGAAGTCCGCCACGTTGAAGGTGTGCAGGAACCTGCCGATGTCCTCGTCGTCCATCCCGTCGCGGTGGAGGACCGGGATCAGCGCGGGCAGGTTGGTCGTGGCGGCCGGCCCGAAGCAGCCGTAGCAGCCGCGGCCGTAGGTCGGGCACAGGGCCCCGCAGCCCGCGTGGGTGACGGGACCGAGGCAGGGCGTTCCGTGCGCGACGGTGACGCACACGTTGCCGCGTCGCTTGCAGGCGAAGCAGACGCTGTGGTTCGCAATCCCCGGCTTGCGACCGGAGAGGAAAGCCGTGATGACCTCCAGGAGCTGCCCGCGGTCGATGGGGCAGCCGCGCAGTTCGAAATCGACGCGGACGTGGGCGGAGATCGGCGTGGACGTGGCGAGGGTGGCGATGTACTCGGGGTGGGCGTAGACGGTGGCGAGGTACTCCTCCACGTCGGCGTAGTTGCGCAGCGCCTGGACGCCGCCGGCGGTGGCGCACGCACCGATGGTGACGAGATGGCGGGACTCGGCGCGGATGCGGCGGACACGGTCCAGATGCTCGGGCGTGCTGACCGAGCCCTCGACCAGCGCGAGGTCGTAGGGACCTGGCGCCGCATCGCTGGACGCCTCCGCGAAATGTGCGATGTCGACTTCGGCGGCGAGGGCGAGCAGTTCGTCCTCGCAGTCCAGCAGGGTGAGCTGGCAACCGTCGCACGAGGCGAACTTGAACACGCCCAGCCGCGGACGGGCGGCCGGCGCAGGTGGTTCAGGAGGATGCATCTCACAGCTCCCGCACGGTGAGCAGGGATTCGGCCCGGTCGTAGCCGACCACCGGGCCGTCGCGGCACAGCAGCAGGGGGCCGAGCTGGCAGTGCCCGCAGTGTCCGGTCGCACAGCGCATGTTGCGTTCGAGGGACACCTGGATGCGTGCGGCGTCCACGCCCTGGTGCATGAGCGTGCGCGCCGTGGCCCGGATCATGACCTCGGGCCCGCAGACGAAGGCGGTCGTGTCCGGCGGCCGGAAACGGGCTTCGCCGATGAGGCCGGTGACGATTCCCACCCGGCCCTTCCAGCCGGCCGAGGGCCGGTCGACGGTGGCCTGCGCGAACGGCCGTCGCCAGGAGGGGATTTCGTCCCCGTACAGCAGGTCGTCCGGGCTCCGTGCCCCGGCGAGGACGTTGAGCCGCCCGTACGCCTCCGGCTCGGCCAGCACCGTGTCGAGCAGGGGACGGAGCGGGGCGAGGCCGATGCCGCCGGCGACGACGAGCACATCACGCCCACGAGCGGCCGTTGTGTCCCATCCGCGGCCGAACGGGCCGCGGACCGCGACGTGGGCGCCGGGCCCGAGGCCGTGCAGCGCGCGCGAGACCGCGCCGACGGCCCGTACCGTGTGGACCAGACGGCCGCTGTCGAGGATCCGGGACACGGACACGGGGATCTCACCCACGCCGAACGCGTAGACCATGGCGAACTGCCCCGGCGCGAAGGGCGCGAGAGGCTCGCCGGAGGGTGCCAGCGTGAGGGTGGCGGTGTCGCGCGTCTCCTCCCGCCGGTCGACCACGCGGTAGGGGAGCGGTGTCAGGGTCATGGGGCCGGTCCGTCCGCCGACGGCCCGTACAGGTCGAGCAGCCGGGTGCGCGTGGCCCGGAGCCGTTCTCCGATGGTCTCGGCGACGAGGGTGACCAGGGCCAGACCCAGCGCGGGCCGCTCGGCGCACAGGGCGCGTACCGCCGCGGCGTCGAACTCCCAGGCGAGGACCGGCTCCCGGGTCTCGGCGCCGAGGTGCCACTGCCGTGGCGGGCACAGCCACGACCAGCCCAGCAGGCCGTCCGCACCGATCGTCTCGACGACGGCGCTGCCGCGGCCGGGGATGTGGATGTCGAGGGCGACGGTTCCCGAGCACAGGATCCAGAAGCGGTCCGCTTCCTCGCCCTCCTCGAAGACGCGCGTGCCGGCCGGCAGGGCGACGGTGCGGGCGAGGGACACCAGCAGCTCACGCTCATCTGCCGGCAGAGCGGCGAGCAGTCGTGCGCCGCAAGGACGCTCCGCAGACGTGGTCACGGCGCGTCCTGGCTCCCTGAGGCTTCCCGGTGCAGGGCATGGGCCTCCTCGGTGAGGTCGATGCCGGTGGGGCACCAGACGATGCAGCGGCCGCAGCCGACGCAGCCGGAGCTGTCGAACTGGTCGTGCCAGGTGCCGAGTTTGTGGGTGAGCCACTGGCGGTAGCGGCTGCGGGGGCTGGACCGGACGGGACCACCGTGCAGGAGGGAGAAGTCCAGGTCGTAGCAGGAGTCCCAGCGGCGCCACCGCTCGGCGTGGTCGCCGGTCAGGTCGGTGACGTCCTCGGTGGTCGTGCAGAAGCAGGTCGGACAGACCATGGTGCAGTTGCCGCAGCTCAGGCACCGGGCCGTGACATCGTCCCAGCGCTCCGCCTCCAAGGTGTCCCGCATCAGCGTGCGCAGGTCCACCGGCGGCATGGACCGGCCCATGCGGTCGGCGGCCGCACGCACCCCCAGGACCGCGGCGGTCCGGGTCGCGTCGTCGGCGGCACGGCGGGGCAGTTCCGCGAGGACGTCGGCTCCCTCCTCGGTCCCGCTGCGGCACAGGAAGCGGTGGCCGTCGTCGTCCACCACCTCCGTGAGGGCGAGGTCGTACCCGGCGTCCGCGGCCGGCCCTGTCCCCATCGAGACGCAGAAGCAGGTGGCACCCGGCTCGGTGCACTCGACGGCGATCAGGAAGGCTCCCGTCCGCCGGGAGAGGTAGGCCGGATCGGGGTATCGGCCACCCGCCATGACCAGGTCCAGGATCCGGATGGCCCGCAGGTCGCAGGGCCGCACGCCGAGGAAGGCGTAGGAGACCGCCTGCGGCCTCTCCTCGCGCACCGTCAGGCCGCCACCGGGTCCACGGTCCGCGGACCACTGCCGTACCCGCTCGGGGTGCAGGAACGACTTCCACGACTGGGGGCCCGCACTGTGCGAGAACGCGGCCCCGTCGTCACGTCGAACGAGCCGGTAGGTACCCGCCTCCAGTTCCACTCCCCACCCGTAGGGCAGGGCGGTGGCGGAGTCCAACTCGTCGAGCACGATCGCGCCGTCCCGTACGGTCGGGCCGATCACCGTCCGGCCACGATGCTGCAGGGCCGTCACGAGCGCGGCCAGACCGCTGCGGTCGAGTACCGCCTCGATCCCGCCGTCACGGGGCCGGCTTTCCGCGGGACTGGTCATGTTCCGCCTCCCGTCCGTGCCCCGTCACCGACGCGAGGCGAGGTGCAGACGGCGGCTCCGCCTCCCTCGGGAGGCCGTACCGCGCGACTGCCCACGGCCAGGGTGTCAGGCGAACGGCCAGCGGGCGGTGACCTCCGTCCGGCGAGTTCCCGTCGGCCGCCCGTCGTGCACGCCGCGGGCGCCGCCGGCGAAGACGCCGTGGCGTTCGAGGTCGGCCCTGATCCGTCGGAGCAGTTCCGGTACCACGCCCGCCACCGCGGGAGTCAGGCCCGGCCCCGGCGAGAGATCCGCCCCTTCGACGGCGTACACGATCAGGCGACGGGGGATGCGGCCGAGTGCGCGCCCCAGGTCCACGGCTTCCGCGAAGCCGAGCCCGTGCGTGCTGTGCCGCGCCGGGCCGGTCGTACGCGGTGGGCCGCCCGCGGCCTCCTCCCAGCGATGGGTGCGCCCCGGCTCCGCGGCGGGTGGAAAGCACGCATCCACGACGACGGCCAGACCGGCGTCCCCCCACAGTTCGATCAGGCGCCCGGGATCCCCGTCACACTGCGCGACGACGACACCCGGGGGCAGGCGGAACTCCTCGGCCCGGCGCCTCAGCAGACCGGCCACGGTCCACCCCACACCGTCATCGCGGCGGAACTCGTTGCCCAAGCCGATGACCACCGTCCGGCTGCCTGCCTCCACCCGGCTGCCTGCCTCCATCGGATCCTCGATCCCCTTCCGCACGCGGCCGCCGGCGGCCTCACGCACCGGCCCGCACCGGCCCGCACCGGCCCGCACCGCAACCGTACGGCGTGGCCGGGCCCGGAGACCGCAGGCCGGCAGCAAGACCGTCCGCCCGACGCGCGACAGGGCGCCGGGGCCGCCAGACTGAACTAGGGGGAGCAGAGGAGGCGGCCATGAAGACAGCACGCGAGATCATGCACGCCGGCGCTTCATGCGTCCAGGAGACGGAGACGCTCATGGACGCCGCGCGCCGAATGAGTGAGCTGGACGTCGGAGCACTTCCCATCTGCGGCCCCGACGACCGACTGCACGGCATCATCACCGACCGCGACATCGTGATCAAATGCCTGGCCAAGGGAAAGGACCCCAGCCACATGACGGCCGGGCAACTGGCCCAGGGCAAGCCCGTGACCGTCGACGCCGACGCGGGGGCGGACCAGATCCTGGCCACCATGCAGGACCATCACATCCGGCGCGTCCCCGTCATCGCGGACCACCGCCTCGTGGGCATGATCAGTGAAGCCGATCTCGCCCGGCACCTGTCCGACGACCAGGTGGGCCACTTCGTCGAGACCGTCTGCGCGGGCCGCTGATCCACGCCGCCCGGCAGGCGTCGAGAGCCGACGCCGCGGCGCGCCCGCGGTCGGGGTACATGCCACCCGCTGTGCCCTTCCCACCGTCCGGCGAGAGGAGGCCGATGCCATGGACCCGGTCGTGACCGTGGGCCTCGACGGCTCGCCGGAGAGCGTCGCCGCCGCCCGCTGGGCCGCCGACGAGGCCCAGCGGCGCCGGCTCACACTGCGGCTCCTCCACGCCTGGCCCATGCTGGCGCCGGATCCGGCGCACGCGTCCTCGGCCCTCGACCAGAACTACTGGGCCAAGAAGCTCGTGCACACCACACGAGCGGAAATCCAGGCCACGCACCCGGGGCTGACGGTCATCGGTGAGCTCGTCGCCGAAGACGCCCAGGACGCACTCCTGCGGGTGGCAGCCGAGTCCGAGCTGACGGTGCTCGGTTCACGGGGACTGGAGTCCGTCCCGAGCTATTTCCTCGGTGACATCAGTACGGCCGTCGTGGGCCGGGCCGTGCGTCCGGTGGTCCTGGTCAGGGCGGGCGCAGACGAGGCCGGACAGTCCCCTCCGCCCCGTACGGCCGCCGTGGTGGCGGCGTTGAAACTGGCCGGCCCGTGCGACGACCTCCTGGCGTTCGCCTTCGAAGCGGCGGCGGCTCGTGGACTGCCGCTGCGGGCCGTACACGGCGAAACCCTTCCCCTGCACGCCCACATGCCGTGGGGCGCGGACCACGAAGTGACCCGGGAGATCGAGCACGAGGCCAGGACGAGGCTGAATGCGGCCCTCCAACGGTGGCGGGTGCAGTATCCGGACCTCGACGTCGTCGACAGCGTCAGCCTCGAAAGCCCGGCCAGGGCCGTGGCGAAAGCCGCCGAAACCGCCGCGATGCTGGTCGTCGGACGGCGCAAGGACCGTCCGCCCCTGGCACCCTGCCTGGGGTCGGTCGCCCAGGCCGCCATCCACCATGCACGCTGCCCCGTAGCGGTCGTACCCCATGACTGAGCCCGGCACCGACCCCCCGCAGCCCCCGCGGACCGGCCACCCGTCCGTCGGGCCGGTGTCGCGGACGGGCTTCGGAGACGACGCCGCACCGCCACCGCGGGCGGAGGTGCGCGAGACCCATACAGCGGTGGTGCTGTTCGTGGGAGACCATGCCTACAAGCTCAAGAAGCCCGTCGACCTGGGCTTCCTGGACTACAGCACCGTCGAGGCCCGCCGAAGCGTCTGCGAACGGGAAGTCGCACTCAACCGGCAGTTCGCGCCGGACGTCTACCTCGGGGTGGGGGAGTTCCGCAGCCCCACAGCAGACGTGCCCGAACCGGTCGTCGTGATGCGCAGGATGCCGACCGGGCGCCGCCTCTCGGCGCTCGTCGCCGAAGGCGCGGACGTGGACCGGTCCCTCGACGCCGTCGCCCGTCGGCTCGCCGCGCACCATGCGGGTGCGGCCCGGGGCCCGGAAGTGGACGCCCAGGGCACCAGGGACGCGCTGTCGGCGCGCTGGGAAGCCGGCTTCACGCAGGTGCGTGAGCTGGTCGACGCCGAGCACCTGCCCGACGGCCTGGCCGAGACCGAGCGCCTGGTACGCCGCTACCTCAGCGGACGGGGGCCGTTGTTCGACGCCCGCATCCGGCAGGGGCGGATCGTCGACGGCCACGGCGACCTGCTCGCCGACGACATCTTCTGCCTGGACGACGGTCCCCGCATCCTCGACTGCCTCGAATTCGACGACCACCTGCGATACGTCGACGGCCTCGACGACGCCGCGTTCCTCGCCATGGACCTGGAGCGTCTCGGGGCTCCGGAGGCCGCCGCGTACTTCCTCTCCCGCTACTGCGCGTACTCAGGCGACCCGGCGCCGCCTTCCCTGCGGCACCACTACGTCGCCTATCGCGCGTTCGTGCGGGCCAAGGTGTCCCTGATCCAGGCCGCGCAGGGTGCCCCCGGCGCGGAGGCGGCGGCGCGGCGACTGGCATCGATCGCCCTGCGGCACCTGCGCACCTCCGCCGTCGGCCTCACCCTCGTCGGCGGGCTTCCGGGCAGCGGCAAGTCCACCCTCTCCGGCGCCCTGGCCGACCGTCTCGGCGTGACCCTTCTCAGCAGCGACCGGATCCGGAAGGAGCTGGCGGGCATCCCGGCGGAACAGCCGGCACCGGCAGGCTACGGCGAGGGCCTGTACACACCGGAGCGGACGGCCGAGGCGTACACGGCCCTCCTCGACCGCGCGTCGGCGTTGTTGGCCGCCGGCGAATCGGTCGTGCTCGACGCCACCTGGACCGATGCCGGCCGGCGTGAAGCCGCCGTCCGGGTGGCCGGACACGCTGCCGCGGACCTCGTGGCACTGCACTGCCACGTTCCCGGTCAGGTGGCGGAAGCCCGGATGAAGGCCCGCACCGCAGGTCCGTCCGACGCCGACGCGGCCGTCGCCAGAGCCATGGCCGCCCGCGAGGCCGCATGGCCCGAAGCCGTCACCATCGACACGAGCGGGTCCCTCGAATCAGCGGTCGTGCAGGCACTGGCAGCCCTGCACCCGTGGGGAACCCGCCAGGCGCCGATCTTCCGCCGCCCCTACATGGAGCCGGACTGAGAGGGGACCATCGGCCCCCCTCGCAAGGGGGCCGGTCGGCCCTGGGCAACGACCCCCCTCGGCACTGCGGCCGGCCCACCGCGCGGGGTGAGCGTGGAATCCGGGCGCCGACCCGGCGCCGCTTCCCCAAGAGGGTGACCACGATGCAGCGCATACGGATCCGGACCCGGCCGAAGCAGCCTCGCAGGCCTGCCCCGCTGGACCTGCGCACGCCCTCCGGCCGCCCGCTGCCGTACTGAGCACCGCCCTTCCAGGAAGACCCCGGAGGCCGCCATGGCACACGCAGGACGCGTCATACCCTTCGCCCGCCTCGGCCGCGGTGACGTCGCCCGCGTCGGCGGCAAGAACGCCTCCCTCGGTGAACTGACCGTGCGGCTGGCCGCCGCCGGCGTGAGCGTACCGCCCGGCTTCGCCACCACCGCGGAGGCCTACGAAGAACTGCTCGACCGAAACGGGCTGCGGGCCCGGATGCAGGAGCAGCTCGACCGATTCCACGACGGCGCCGCGTTGGAGGACGTGGGCGCGGGGCTCCGATCCCTGATCATGGGCGCACCCCTGCCCGGGGCGCTGCGCGACGAGATCGGCGCCGCGTACGCCGACCTCGGCCGTCGGCTGGGCCGGACCGACCCGGAGGTCGCCGTACGCAGCAGCGCGACCGCCGAGGACCTGCCCGAGGCCAGCTTCGCCGGGCAGCAGGACACGTACCTGAACGTGCGCGGCACCGAGCAGCTGCTGGACGCCGTGCACCGCTGCTTCGCCTCGCTCTTCACCGACCGGGCCATCGACTACCGCGAGCGCATGGGCTTCGACCATCTGCGGGTGGCGCTGTCCGTGGGAGTCCAGTCGATGGTCCGCTCCGACCTCGCCGGCGCCGGGGTGATGTTCACCCTCGACCCCGAGAGCGGCTTCCCGAACGTCGTCGTGGTCAGCGCCGCGTGGGGGCTCGGCGAGACCGTGGTCAGCGGACGGACGGACCCGGACGAGTACACCGTCTTCAAACCGTCCCTGAAGGACGCCGCCCTCGACCCCGTCATCGACGTCCGCGTCGGGGCGAAGCGCCGCAAGGCCGTCTACGCGCCGGGCGGGCTCACCGACACGGTCGACACCAGCCCCGAGGAAAGGGCGGCACGGGTCCTGACGGACGCAGAGGTACGCCGGCTCGCCGAGTGGGCCGTGGCGGTCGAGGAGCACTACGGGTGCCCGATGGACCTGGAGTGGGCCAAGGACGGCACCACCGGAGAGCTGGCCATCGTCCAGGCCCGGCCGGAAACCGTGCAGTCCCGCAGGCGTTCGGCGACCCTTCGCCGCTGTCGGCTGACCGGCATGCCCGGGCAGGCACTCGTCGAGGGCACCGCCGTCGGGGAGGCGATCGGAGCCGGCCCCGTGTGCCGCCTGGACACGCCCGTGGACCTGGAGCGCTTCCCGGCGGGCGGCGTACTCGTCACCTCGATCACGGACCCGGACTGGGAACCGATCATGAAGCGGGCCGCCGCGATCGTTACCGATCACGGCGGTCGCACCTCCCATGCGGCGATCGTCA
>NZ_MQUR01000001.1:38-265169 GCF_001953875.1 Streptomyces amritsarensis | reverse complement strand
CGGCTACCTCTCGGGTGGCGAAGTGGCGGTGGGCCGCCACTTCGCCGTGGGCGGCTACTTGAGGCGTTCGGCGATGCGCTCGCGCAGGGACGCCATCGTGAAGCCGCGCGGGTCGACCTTGCCCGGCTGCCACTCGCGGTGGCCGATGACCGAGCGGGCCGTCCAGCGGTGGACCCGGCACAGGGCCGCCGAGGCGCGGGCGATGGCGTCGATCTGGGCCGGGGGCCACGGGTCCTCGCCGTCGCCGAGGTTCACGCACTCAAAGCCGTAGAAGTGGCGGTTGCCGTCGGTGGTCGCCTCGTTGTCCGGGGGGAGCCGCCGTTCGGCGATCACCGCCGCCAGGACGTCGGGGTCGCCCAGGCCGGCGTGGTTGGCGCGGCCGTAGCCGACCAGGTGGACGCGGCCGTCCTTGCCGATCACGCCGTGGCACAGCGGCCCCGGGAGGGCGCTGTGGCCGTTGCGGCAGAGCTCGACGGAGTACGCGGTGCCGCGCGTGACGGTGTGGTGGATCATCACCCCGTGGAGCGGGCCCCAGGGCCCCTTGTGGTTGCGGTTGTGGGTGCGCCAGGCGCCGACCTCGACGACGGTCAGGCCTTCGTTCCTCAGTGCGTTGATGAACCGGTCCGCGGACATGGGTGCGGCCATGGCCGCCTCCCTTCGTGCGGTGCGCGACGGACACCCCGTGTGTCCGAATCGTCACGCTCCGGTTTAGTGGAGGCGGCCCTTCCGCGGCTAGTGTTTTCGTACGGTGAGCGAGCGGATCCGGACAGGCGTCACACGGAGGCGAGCCACAGGTCGGGGCCGAACACCTCGTAGTGGATGTCGGCGGCCGGCACGCCCTTGCCGATCAGCTGCTCGCGCACGGACCTCATGAACGGGAGCGGCCCGCACAGGTAGGCCCTCGTGCCCGGGGCGACGGGCACGTCCGACAGGTCCATGAGGCCCGTGTCGTCGCCCGGCTCCGCCTCCTGCTCGTACCAGAACCGGGCCGAGGCGTCGGCCAGCTTGTGGGTCAGGGCCCGGTGGTCGGCCCGCAGCGGGTGGTCCGCGGGGGAGCGGTCGGCGTGCAGCACCGTCACCGGGGCGGCGTGTCCGTTCTCGGCCAGGTGCTCCAGCATCGACAGCATCGGCGTGCAGCCGATGCCCGCCGAGGCGAGCAGGACGGGGGCGCCGGAGTCCTCCAGGACCAGGTCGCCGTACGGGGCCGAGACCCGCAGGGTGTGGCCCGCGTGGACGTGGGCGTGCAGGTGGTTGGAGACCTCGCCGTCGGGGCCCGCGGCGGCCGGGCCGTGGACCCGCTTGACGGTGATCGCGCGAACCGCGGAGCCGGGCGCGGAGGAGAGGCTGTACTGGCGGATCTGTCGGGCACCGTCGGGGAGTTCGACCTGGACCGAGACGTACTGGCCGGGCAGGTGCACGGGCGCGGGGGCGCCGTCGGCCGGGGTGAGGCGGAAGGTGGCGCAGTCGGCCGTCTCCTGCGACCGGCCGGTGACGGTCCACTCGCGCCACACGTCGCCGGCGGCGATCCGGTGGCCGGCGTAGAGGCGCTCCTCGATGGCCGCGAGGGCGTTCGCCATCAGCCAGTAGACCTCGTCCCAGGCCTGGGCGACGTCGGGTGTGACGGCCTCGCCGAGGATCTCGGCGATCGCCTCGAAGAGGTACCGGTGGACGATCGCGTACTGCTCGCGGGTGACGCCGAGGCTGGCGTGCTTGTGCGCGATGCGGCCGAGCATCACGTCGGGGCGGGTGTCCGGGTGCTCGACGAGGTGCGTCGCGAAGGCGGCGATCGAGCCGGCGAGCGCCTGCTTCTGGAGGCCCGCGTTCTGGTTGCCCCGGTTGAAGAGGTCGCGGAGCAGCTCCGGGTGGGCGGTGAAGAGCTTCGCGTAGAAGAGCTCCGTTATGTCGCCGATGGCCGCTCCGACGGCGGGCAGGGTGGCTCGGACGGTCGCGGTCGACTTCTCGGACAGCATGGGAACTCCTCGCGTGGTGGAACCATTAATTGGCATCTTAGATGCGCATTTTTGATCGCAGAGGCCTGCGGTGATGCGGACTTCCGTTCGAACCCCTGTCGGGGTGAGGCTATGGCGCCCGGCCGGCGGCGGTAACCGGCCATTCGGCCCTGGCGGTCAAGGCCTTTCGGCCCCCGTGGGCGCCCTGCTCGCGATGCCGAGGAGGAGCGGCCCGGTCGGCGCCGCGACCAGGTCGTTCACCGTCAGCGGGTCCAGTTCGGCGAAGAACGCCTCCTGGGCCCGGCGCAGCGCGCCGCGCAGCACGCAGGCGCCGCGCAGCGGGCAGGGGGTGGTGCCTTCGCAGTCGACGACGTCGCCGGCGCCCTCCAGCTCGCGCACCACCGAGCCCACCGAGGCGGCCCGTCCGGCCGGGGTCAGGGTGAGCCCCCCGCCGCGCCCGCGCCGCGCCTCGACCAGGCCGAGATGCTGCAGCCTGGCGACCACTTTGGCCGTGTGGGTGTACGGGACCTCCATCGTCGCCGCCACGTCGCGCGTGGTGGGGAGGTCCGTCTCCTCGACGGCCAGGCGCATCAGCGTGCGCAGCGCCAGGTCGGTGAATCGGGTCAGCCGCATGAGGTCACCGTAGAAAACTCGCATCCCAGATACAAATTAAAGCTCGGCCGGGGTCGATGCTTGGCCGAAACCGAGGGGGCGCAGAGGGGCTCCGCGACCCGCCGGCGCGCAGTTCGATCCGAGAGAGTGCCCCGCGCCCGACGGAGTAGTCCCACCCTTTTGTGTAATGGTCCCACCACGTTGCGTGCTGGAAGGCTGTGTCCTGCAGACCCATGGAGTGATCGAAAGGGAAAGACATGTCGGTCCAGGCAGGTTCCGAGTCCGAGGTCCAGACACCGCAGCGCAGTCTGGGGACGGCGGCCGCACGGAACTTGGCAACCACGACCAAGTCCGCGCCGCAGATGCAGGAGATCACTTCGCGGTGGCTGCTGAAGGCGCTGCCGTGGGTGTCGGTGCAGGGCGGCACCTACCGGGTGAACCGGCGGCTGAGCTACTCGGTCGGCAACGGCGTCGTGGAGTTCGTCAAGACCGGCACCCAGGTCCAGGTGATCCCGGCCGAGCTCGGCGAACTCCCGCTGCTGCGCGACTACGAGGACCTCGACGTCCTCGGCGAACTGGCCCAGCGCTGCAGGCAGATCGACTTCGAGGCCGGCCAGGAGCTGACCTCCTTCGGCAGCCCCTGCGACGAGGTCCTCCTGCTCGCGCACGGCCGCATCGACCAGATCGGCCCGGGCCCCTACGGCGACGACGCCGTCCTGCGGACCGTCGCCGACGGCGCGTACTTCGGCGAGGACGCCCTCGTCGATGAAGAATCGATTTGGGAGTACACCGCCCGCGCCGCCACCCCCGGCACCGCCCTCGCCCTGTCCCGCCAGGACTTCCAGCTGCTGGCCGACCGGGTCCCCTCGCTGCGCGAACACCTGGACCGCGTGCGCTCCATGCCCGCCCAGCGCACCAACAAGTACGGCGAGGCGGAGATCGACCTCTCGGCCGGCCACCAGGGCGAGGCCGTCCTCCCCGGCACGTTCGTGGACTACGAGGCCCGCCCCCGCGAGTACGAGCTCTCCATCGCCCAGACGGTCCTGCGCGTGCACACGCGCGTCGCCGACCTCTACAACCAGCCGATGAACCAGACCGAGCAGCAGTTGCGGCTCACGGTCGAGGCGCTGCGCGAGCGCCAGGAGCACGAGATGCTCAACAACCGCGACTTCGGCCTGCTCCACAACGCCGACTACGACCAGCGCATCCAGCCGCACGACGGCGGCCCCAGCCCCGACGACATGGACCAGCTGCTCAGCATGCGGCGCGGCTCCAAGCTCTTCCTGGCGCACCCCAAGGCGATCGCCGCCTTCGGCCGCGAGTGCAACAAGCGCGGGATCTACCCGGGGACGGTGGACGTCGACGGCACCCGCGTGACGACCTGGCGCGGAGTGCCGATCTTCCCCAGCAGCAAGATCCCGATCAGCGACGCCCGCACCACCTCCATCCTGTGCATGCGCACCGGCGAGGACGAGCAGGGCGTGATCGGACTGCACCAGCCGGGCATCCCGGACGAGATCGAGCCGAGCCTGTCGGTCCGCTTCATGGGGATCAGCGAGCAGGCGATCATCTCCTACCTGGTCACCGCGTACTTCTCCGCGGCGGTGCTGGTGCCGGACGCGCTCGGCGTGCTGGAGAACGTCGAGATCGGCCGTTGGCGCTGAGCGAGGTGAACGTGATCGCGACCGGCGAGGGCCAGGAGGCCGCGGCCCTGCTGGAACGGACGAGAGAAACGGTCAACCCGGAACTGCGCCGCACCGTCGAGGGCCTGCCCGGTGGGATGCGGCGCGTGGCCATGTACCACTTCGGCTGGGAGCACGCGGACGGCACCCCCGCCGAGGGCAGTCCCGGCAAGGCCATCCGGCCCGCCCTGGTGCTCGCCGCGGCCCAGGCACTGCAGGGCCCGGGCGGCGGCCCGGTCGACCACGCCGTACCGGCCGCGGTCGCCGTGGAGCTGGCGCACAACTTCACGCTGCTGCACGACGACGTCATCGACAAGGACGTCCGCCGGCGCGGCAGGGCCACCGCGTGGACGGTCTTCGGGACACCGGACGCGATCATCACGGGCGACGCCATGATGGCGCTCGCGCAGCGACTGCTCGCGGACGACCCGCACCCCGCCGCGGCGGCGGCCTCGTCCCGGCTCTCGGCCTGCATCATCGAGCTGTGCGCGGGCCAGCAGGCCGACTGCGCCTTCGAGCGGCGGCCGGACGTCTCGCTCGACGAGTGCCTGACCATGGCGACGGCCAAGACCGGGGCGCTGCTGGGCTGCGCGTGCGCACTGGGCGCGCTGTACGCGGGGGCCGGACCGGACGAGGTCGGCGCGATGGACGCCTTCGGCCGGGAGGCGGGCCTGGCCTTCCAGCTGATCGACGACCTGATCGGCATCTGGGGGGACCCGGGGCACACCGGCAAGCCCGCCGGAGCCGATCTGATCGCCCGCAAGAAGTCCCTGCCGGTCGTGGCCGCCCTCACCTCGGGCACCGCGGCGGGCCGGGAACTGGCCGACCTGTACGCGGGTCCCATGACCGGGGACGACGTGCTCCGGGCGGCCGACGCGGTGGAGCGGGCCGGCGGCCGCGACTGGGCCCAGGCCGAGGCCGCGGACCGGATGGGCCGCGCGGTCCAGCAGCTGTCCCGGGCCGTTGCGGACCTCGGGGCGGCGGGCGGGCTGCTGGCGCTGGCGGAGTTCGTGACACGCCGTACGAGGTGACCGCCGGCGAGAGACGGGGGGAGGCCCGTTGCGGTACCGCAGGGTGCCGGAACGGGCCTTACCGCGTCGGGACGCCAACTCTAAGATCGCTGACGGTTGTTGACCGTTGAGCGAAGGGTATGACCAGTGGCGCTGGAGATACGTCAGGCGGATCAGTCGGACCGGGACGCGGTGGCGCGGCTGCTCGACGAGGCCTTCCGCACCGACCCGGTGAGCAGCTGGGTCTTCCCGGACCCGGAGCACCGGGCCGCCGTCCACGGGAGGTTCCTGGGCGTCTTCGTGGACGTCGCGTTGGCCGAGGGTCGGATCGACTACGCGGCGGACGGCTCGGCGGCGGCGCTGTGGCTGCGGATCCCCGCCGGCGAGCCGGAGGGCGAGGACGAGATCCCGGCGCGGATGCGCGCCGTGGCCGACCCGGACAACGAGCGGTGCGAGCTGGTCGGGCGGCTGACGGGCGCGGTGCACCCGACGTCCGAGGAGCACGAGTACCTGCTGATGATCGCCGTCGCCCCGGGCCGGCAGGGGGAGGGGCTGGGCACCGAGCTGATGCGGCCCGTGCTGGAGCGCTGCGACCGGGAGGGCGTGCCGGCGTACCTGGAGGCGAGCAGCGAGCGCAGCAAGGGGCTGTACGAGCGGCTCGGCTGGGAGTTCACCGGCGAGGCGGTACGGCTGCCGGACGGGCCGCTGATGTGGCCCATGTGGCGCAAGCCCAGGGGGTAGGCCACTGCGGCCACCTGCCCGAGCAGCGCTGACCCGACGGACATGCGGAAACCGGCCTACCGTGGAGGTATGGCCGGTGAACAGCAGCACGCGCACGAGACCGTGGCCCCGCAGGCCGGGCACGAACAGCAGACGTGCCCGGCGTGCGGGCTCCGCGTCGACACGGTGGTCAGGCGGCGCAAGTCCCTCGGGGTCTTCATCCCGGTGTGGAGCCGGGGTCCCTGCCGGAACCCCGACTGCACGGACTACGTGGAGCGCCAGGGGCGCTGACTCAGCCCGCGGGGGCCAGTTCCTTCGTGCCCAGGCCGGAGGCGAAGCCGTTGGCCCAGAGCTGGTTGACGCGCGCCCGCTCGGTGGAGTTCGGGGTGGCGTTCGTGCACGAGGTGCCCGGGCCGCCGCCCGACATCAGCTCGCTGCACGGGCCCGAGTAGTGGTCCGGCAGACCCAGCACGTGGCCGGTCTCGTGCGAGGTCACCCGGGTGGAGTTGTACTGCTGGTTCTGCCGGTAGTCGAGGAAGATGTAGCCCCGGCCGTGCCCGTCGGTGCTGGCGTACGAGCCGCGCGGGTCGTTGCCCTCGCGGTAGGAGAAGTTCCCGCCGGAGGACACCTCCTGCAGCTTCACGTTGGTGACCGAGCTGTTCCAGATGCGGGTGGAGGTGGCTATCTGGGTACGGAAGCTCGGCGCGTTGCGGGTGTTGTAGGTGACGGTGACGGCGAGGGCGCCCGGGTTCGCGGCCCGCTGCTCGGCGACCGAGCGCTGTACGGCCTCGAAGAAGGCCCGGTTGGCGGCCTCGTTCTCCGGCGAACGCTCGTACGCCGCGTAGCTCGCGGCATTGCCGGCGGGGGCGGGCGCGGCGGCGGCGGTGGGGACGGCGCCGAGGGTGGCGGCGAGACCGATGCCGACGGCGGTCGCCAGCAGGGCCTTACGGGAGTGGCGCATGTGGGGGAGCTCCTACTCATCCGGTGCGGTGGGGGGTGGGTCGTCCGGTACCGGAGTCTGCGGGAGGGGAACGGGCCGGCGGATGATGTCACTGGCCGATAGCGCCGACCTATCGGGAAGATCTCGTCAGCCCAACTGGCGTGAGAATGGCGGGATTCGGGGGGCTATCGGCGGCTGGTGCGGTCCACGGGCCCGGCCTACCCTCGGGGCATGGAGCTTGAGGTCAGGCACCTGCGCGCGCTGTGCGCCATCGCCGACGCCGGCAGTCTGCACAAGGCCGCCCGGCAACTCGGTGTGAGCCAGCCCTCGTTGACGACGCAGTTGCGCCGCATCGAACGTGCCCTGGACGGCGAGCTGTTCCTGCGCGAGCGGACCGGCTGCCGGCCCACTCCTTTCGGCCGCGCCGTCCTCGGCCGGGCCAGGCCGCTTCTCGCCGACATGGCCGCGCTGGTGGCGGAGGCCCGCGCGCAGGCCCACGGGCCGCGACTGCGCATCGGCTCGACGGCCAGCCGGGCGCTGCCGGGGTGGCTGCGGCGCCTCCACCGGCGGCTGCCGGGGACCGAGACCTCCCTCCTGGTGGACGTCTCGGCGAACGCGCTGCTCAGGATGGTCGCCGCGGGGCAGTTGGACGTGGCGTTCGTGCACGAGGTGGAGGGCAGTCCGCTCAGGGTCCCCGAAGGGCTCCAGACGCACGTCCTGATGGAGCGGGAGCCGCAGTTCGTCTCGATGCCGAGGGACCACCCCGCCGCGAGACAGGAGATCGTGTCCTTACGGGACCTGGCCGCGGACCGCTGGGCGGTGGATCCGTCGGTCGACGGTGAATGGGACGGCCTGCGCAGGGTCTTCGCCGGGGCCGGGCTCGACCCGCCGGTGCTGCACACCGACTACCACACGGCGACCTCCCTGATCATCTCCGGCGAGGCGGTCGCGCCGTGCCAGCCGACGTCCGGGCCGCGCGAGGACATGGCGATCCGGCCGCTGTGCGGGGACCCCCTGGCCGTGCGGCTGCTCCTGGCGACCCGCCCGGGCGCGCACGCCGAGGTGTACGAGGACCTCCGCGCGGCCTACCGCGAGGCCGCCCTGCGCACACCCCCGTACCGGGCGTGGCTCCACCACCACGAGAGCCCCCTGCTGGAGGCGGCCTGACCCCGCCCCGCGGGGGCGGGGGGTGGCCGGCGGCTCACGGCCGGGCCCGGTCCGCCCCTGATCCGCCGCACGCCCCCTGATTCCCGGCGCGCGCCCGGTCGTAGGCCAGGGAGAGGGCCCCCTGGGCCAGCAGGCAGGCGCCGGCCGTGGCCCACGCCGGGCTCCGCCGGCGGGCCGCCCACAGCAGCAGCGGAGCTCCCGCGGCGACCTGTGCCGCACCCAGCCGCCGGGCCTTCGGGCCGCGGAGCCACGGGCCGAGCGGGCCCGCCTCCACCGCGTCGCGCCGGGCCCGCAGGGCGTCGCGCCGGCCCGACCACTCCAGCGCCTCGGCACCCGGCGCCATCCGGGCCGAGGCCCGCAGCCGGTCGGCCGCTTCGCCCGGCGCCAGGCCGGGCGGCACGGCCAGCCCGGCGCGGGTCAGCAGGGCGGCCAGCGCCCGGAGCCGGGCCGGGCCGTCCCCGCCCGGCCCGGCGTCGGGGCGGGTGAGCCGCTCCAGCTCCTCCAGGTCCAGTACGGGGTCCAGCCCGAGCCGCGCCGCCAGGGTCCGCATCGCCCCGGGATCGCCGGACGGCCGACCGGCGGCGTCCCACTCCTGGACGACGGTCCGCCGGAAGCCGCCGGCCAGCGAGAAGCCCGCCCGGCCGCCCTCCCACCACAGGCCCAGCACCGGCCGGTCGGTGCGGGCGGCGACCGCCGAACCCCACCCGGAGATCACCTCGGCCGCACTCTTCCCGCCCGTCAGCCACGGCTTGTCCTCGGGCACGAGCACGGTCCACGCGCCGGCCGGGGCGAGCAGCAGGCGTACGCGCAGCAGGTGCGCGGGGGAGCGGACGGCGAGGGGTTCGGCGCGGCACAGGAGCAGCCCGCCGGTCGCGGGCCCCGAAATTGACATGCTCACACACTAAGGCAAATCACCCCCAAATGGCGGATTGCGGCACGATGCTTGACTTCACCCGACCGCGATATATCGTGTGTTCAGAAGACGCGATATGTTGCGTGCGTCGAGCCTGTCCGTGAGCGCACGAGGAGGATCAGCACCATGTCAGAGCAGTCGTCCCAGCCGTCGCGGTCGACGTGGCACATCGCCGAACCGCAGAAGCTCGCCTTCGAGGAGCCGGTGACCGAGCTCCGCGTACGCGTCGTCAGCGGAACCGTGAACGTGGTCGCGGCCGAGGAGGGCCCGGCCCGCCTGGAGGTGACCGAGGTCGACGGACCGCCCCTGTACGTCGTGCAGGAGGGCGGCACCCTCACCGTCTCCTACGAGGACCTGCCCTGGAACGGTTCCCAGGGCCTCAAGCAGTGGTTCGAGGACAAGCCCTGGAAGGCCTGGTCCGGCGCCTCCTCCTCCGGCCGCAAGGTGTGGGAGCGCCGTGCGGCGGTCACCCTCACCCTGCCCGCCGCCACCCGCGTCCACGTCGCCACCGTCGACGCCGCCGCCTTCGTGTCCGGCATCTCCGCCGAAACCGACGTCAAGGGTGTCTCCGGCGACGCCACGCTGGTCGGCCTGTCCGGCCGGGTCAAGGCGCACACCGTCTCCGGCAGCGTCGAGGCCCAGTCCGTCACCGGCGACCTCGGCTTCCATTCGGTCTCCGGCGGCCTGACCGTCGTCGACGGCGCGGGTGTGAGCGTGCGCGCCGACTCGGTCAGCGGCGACATGCTGATCGACCTGGACCCCGGCCCGGACGCCGAACGCCCCGTGGACATCGCCCTGAACTCCGTCTCCGGCCAGGTCGCCATCCGCCTCCCGCACCCCGCCGACGCCCGCGTCGAGGCCAACACCGCCACCGGCGGCGTCTCCAACGCCTTCGAGGACCTGCGGGTCTCCGGCCAACTCGGCGCCAAGCGGATCACCGGAACCCTCGGCTCCGGCGCCGGCACCCTGCGGGCCACCACGGTCTCCGGCGGCATCGCCCTGCTGCGCCGCCCGCAGGCGGACCCCGACGCCCCCGCGCCGCTCGCGCTCGACAAGAAGGTGCTCTGACATGCCGCCCGTCTTCGCCCACGGCCGCCTCCGCCTCTACCTCCTCAAGCTGCTGGACGAGGCCCCGCGCCACGGCTACGAGGTGATCCGCCTGCTGGAGGAGCGCTTCCAGGGCCTCTACGCCCCCTCGGCGGGCACGGTCTACCCGCGCCTGTCCAAGCTGGAGGCGGAGGGCCTGGTCACGCACGCCACCGAGGGCGGGCGCAAGGTGTACTCCATCACCGAGGCGGGCCGCGCCGAACTGGCCGACCGCAGCGGCGAACTGGCCGACCTGGAGCTGGAGATCCGCGACTCGGTCACCGAACTGGCCGCCGAGATCCGCAGCGACGTCCGGGGCGCGGCGGGCGACCTGCGGCGCGAGCTGCGGGCGGCAGCCTCCGCGTCGGCGACCCGGGTGGGCGAGGACGACTCCTGGAAGGCGGCCAAGGAGGAGCTGCGCAAGGCCAGGCAGGAGTGGAAGGAGCAGGCCCGCCGGGCGAAGGACGAGAGCCGCCGCGCCCGCGAGGAGGCGCAGACGGCCCGCCGCCAGGCCAAGGAGGCCCAGGACCGGGCCCGTGAGGAGGTCCAGCGCATCGCGGGCCAGCTCCAGGAGCAGTTCGCCAAGTCCGGCGGCGTCCTGGGCAGCCTGGCCGGCGCGTGGCTCGGCGGCGGCACACCGCCGACCGCGCCACCGGCCGACGCCGCCGAGGCGGGGGCGGACCGGGCCTCGGGCTGGGCGGTGGACCTGGCGCCGACCGTTGACCCGGCCCGCGACCTGGACCGGCTGCTGGACCGTTTCCGCGACGACGTGCGGGACGCGGCGCGGGACCGCGGGGTGTCCGCGGCCCAGGTGGCCGAGGCCCGCGACCACCTCGCGGCCGCCGCCGCCCGACTGGCAACCACGTTCGGCCCCAGGCCGTAACCCGGCGCCGCGAACGCCGGCGGGGCCAAGGGCCGGGGGCCGTCCCGGACCTGGTGCCTGGAGCGGCGGCGGGGGCAAGGGGCGGGGGTCCGCCCTGGGCCGGCGCTTCGGCTTGGTGGTGCGTGCCCGGCCCGACTACGTTCAGCCGCGGGCCTCGGCCGTGGCGTAGGTGATGCCGTGGTCCGTCAGGACCTCGGCGACCGTGCCGGGGCGGGCGAGCAGGGCCAGCAGCAGGTGCAGGGTGCCGATGTGCTTGTCCTTGCGGCCCAGTGCGATGCGCAGCGACTGTTCCAGGACCTTCTTCGAGCCCTCGGTGAAGGGGACGTGGCGGCCGCCGCCGCGGTCGTCCGGCTCGGCCCGGCCCAGGGCCGAGCGGAGCGAGGCGCCCACGGTCCGGCGGCGCGGCGCGGGGGCCGCGAGCACGCCTTCGCCGTGGGCCTCCTCGATCCGGGAGACGATCTCGGTGAGGTCGATGCCGAGTCCCGCCAGCGCCTCCTCGTCGGCCCTGGACATGCCGCCCCGTCGGCGGGCCGCCGCGAGGTCGGCGGCCACCGCGGCGCGGTCCACGCCGAAGGGGTCCAGGGCGCCGAGGGCCAGCAGGGACAGCAGCAGGTGTTCCTCGGTGACGGTGGCGGCCCGCGCCTGCCGGGCCTCGGCCACCGCCCCGGTCACGGTCGCACGGGCGTCACCGCTGAAGCGTTCGAACATCACAGCCTCCCGTACTTCTTGTGCACGGCCTGCCGGCTCACGCCGAGCTCGGCCGCGATCTCCTGCCAGGACCAGCCCTGCGCGCGGGCGCTGCGCACCTGTACGGCCTCCAGCTGCTCCAGCAGCCTGCGGAGGGCGGCCACGGCGCGCAGGCCCACGCGCGGGTCCCGGTCACCGGCCCGCTCGGCGAGATCAGTGGCTTCGGTCATGGATGTCAATGTAGGTTGACGCGGGAGGGTTCGTCAACCCTGGTTGACATCGAGGCGGTCAGGGCTTGAGGACGATCTTGCCGAAGAGGTCGCCCGACGCGAGCTTCTCGAAGCCCTCACGCGCCCGGTCCAGCGGCAGGACCTCGTCGATCACCGGCCGCAGCCCGGTGGTGGCGCAGAAGGCGAGGAGGTCCTCCAGCTCGTCCTTCGAGCCCATCGTCGAGCCGACGACCTTCAGCTCCAGGAAGAAGATCCGGGTCAGCTCGGCGTGTGCCGGGCGGTCGCCGCTCGTGGCGCCGGAGATCACCAGGGTGCCGCCGGGGCGCAGGGACTTCACCGAGTGGGACCAGGTGGCGGCGCCCACGGTCTCGATCACCGCGTCCACCCGCTGCGGTAGCCGGGCACCCGGCTCGAACGCCTCCACCGCGCCCAGCTCCACGGCCCGCTTGCGCTTGGCCTCGTCCCGGCTGGTGGCGAAGACCCGCAGGCCCGCCGCCTTGCCGAGGGCGATCGCGGCGGTCGCGACACCACCGCCGGCGCCCTGGACCAGGACGGAGTCGCCGGGACGGACCCCGGCATTGGTGAACAGCATCCGGTACGCGGTCAGCCAGGCCGTCGGCAGGCAGGCGGCCTCCTCGAAGGACAGCTCGGCCGGCTTGCGCAGGACGTTCCAGGCGGGGACGGTCACCTGCTCGGCGAAGGTCCCCTGGTAGCGCTCGGTCAGGATCGAGCGGGGCTCGTCCGGGCCGACCCCGTGGCCGCTCTGGCCGATCACGGAGTGCAGGACGACCTCGTTGCCGTCCTGGTCGATCCCGGCGGCGTCGCAGCCGAGGATCATCGGGAGGCTCTCCTCGCCGAGGCCCACCCCGCGCAGCGACCACAGGTCGTGGTGGTTGAGGGAGGCGGCCTTGACGTTCACGGTCACCCAGCCGGGACGGGCCCCAGGGGCGGGGCGGTCGCCCAGCACAAGGCCGTTCAGCGGCTGGTCACGGTCGATTCGGGCGGCATAGGCAGCGAACATGCGGCGACGCTACCGCTCGGTAGGTCCCGGTTCCAGACCTCCCGCGACCGCACGGGTGAGGCCTTCGTCGCACCCGCCCCGGTCCCGGGGACGGCGGGCGGGCCCCGTCGCGGCCGCGCCCACCCGGCAAGGGCCCGCCGGGGGCGGCACCGCGCGAGCGCCGGGCACACGCGAAGAGGCCCGGCCGGAGCGGATCCGGTCGGGCCTCTTCGCGTACTGCTCCGTGCTCGGGTACCGCGGTCAGACCAGGCGGGCCACGCCGTCGGCCTTGGCGGCGGCGGCGACGGCCGCGGCGACGGCCTCCGCGACGCGCTCGTCGAACGGCGAGGGGATCACGTAGTCGGCGGCGAGCTCGTCACCGACGACACCGGCGATGGCGTCGGCGGCGGCGATCTTCATGCCCTCCGTGATCCGGGTGGCGCGCACCTTGAAGGCACCCGCGAAGATGCCCGGGAAGGCGAGCACGTTGTTGATCTGGTTCGGGAAGTCCGAACGGCCCGTGGCCACGACCGCCGCGTACTTGTGGGCGACGTCCGGGTGGACCTCCGGGTTCGGGTTGGCCATGGCGAAGACGAACGCGTCCTTCGCCATCGTGGCCACCGCCTCCTCGGCGACGGAGCCGCCGGAGACGCCGATGAACACGTCCGCGCCGGCGAGGGCCTGCTCCAGCGAGCCGGTCTGGCCCGTCTTGTTGGTCAGACCCGCGATCTCCGCCTTGACGTCCGTCAGGTCGGAGCGGTCCGCGGACACGACGCCCTTGCGGTCGGTGACGCAGACGTCGCCGATCCCCGCGTCCACGAGGATCTTGGCGATGGCGATGCCCGCCGCGCCCGCACCCGAAATCACGGCGCGCAGGTCGCCGAGGGTGCGACCCGTCAGCTTGGCGGCGTTGCGCAGCGCGGCCAGCGTCACGATGGCCGTACCGTGCTGGTCGTCGTGGAAGATCGGGATGTCCAGCGCCTCCTGGAGGCGCCGCTCGATCTCGAAGCATCGGGGAGCGGAGATGTCCTCCAGGTTCACCCCGCCGAAGGACGGCGCCAGACGGATGACCGTCTCGACGATCTCGTCCGTGTCCTTGGTGGCGAGCGCGATCGGGACCGCGTCGACACCGCCGAACTGCTTGAAGAGGATGGCCTTGCCCTCCATCACGGGGAGGGAGGCTTCCGGGCCGATGTCACCGAGGCCGAGCACGGCCGTACCGTCGGTGACGACGGCGACCACGTTGGACTTCCAGGTGTACTCGTTCACCAGCTCCGGCTGCTCGGCGATGGCGGTGCACACCTTCGCCACGCCCGGGGTGTACGCCAGGGACAGGTCGTCCTTGTCGTTCACCGGAACCGTGGCCTGGATGGCCATCTTGCCGCCCCGGTGCAGTGCGAACACCGCGTCGGGGTTGTTGTCCGTCGCACTGTCGCTGCGAGGGTTGACGATCTCCGCTGCCACTTCGTGTGACCCCTTAATTCCTTATGTTCGTTGAGGGTGGCCACTCCTGGTTAAGGGGTGGGCGGGCACCGCGTCCGTACTCCGCATCGACGGTTGGCCCGTCTCCGCGAAGGGGAGGTTCGTACGCGCGGGCGCGCCGCACGCGCGCCCTGAGCCCCGGATGAGGGGTGTAAGGATCTGTTCTACCCGAAGAACACTCGCTCAGACGAGTCGATTCCGGCTCAACCGTAGGTCAACTGCCCGTCTTTTGGCGAAAAGTCCAAACCTTCTCGTCCGGTGGGCGAGACGCTCGGGAGAAACTGCGCCCAAAAGGCCTGGTCACAGCAGTATCTGCGGCCTCGACCCCCCTTGCCCGCAGTCCTGTTGGCCTACCCCGGGCGCCCGTTATGCGATTTTGACCTGACGGGCAGCCTGAATGTCTCAGTCCGAATGGCAAGATGCCGTAATCACACAAGGTCGCGACACTCGATGGTGCGTGTCCGACCGTTTTTCGATGCTTTTCCACCCCTGCCGGAGGAACGAAGCCATGACCGCAAGCACCACCCGTCGTACGACCGCCGCCCGGTCCCGGATCGCCGCGGTCGGCGCGATCGCGGTCGCCGGCGCCCTGATCCTCACCGGCTGTGGCGACCAGACCGACAAGGCGACGTCGACCCCGTCGGGTGCGGCGAACAACAGCAGCGCGCCGCTCTTCTCGAAGCTCCCGAAGAAGATCCAGGACGCCGGTGTGATCAAGGTCGGCACCGATGCGACCTACGCGCCGATGGAGTTCACCGAGGGCGGCAAGATCGTCGGTGTCGACCCCGACATCGCGGCGGCCCTGAGCAAGCAGCTGGGCGTCCAGTTCAAGTTCGAGTCGGGCACGTTCGACACGCTGATCGGCAGCATGCAGACCGGCCGCAGCGACCTGGTCATGTCCTCCCTCACCGACACCAAGGCCCGCCAGGAGGGCCTGGACGACAAGGGCGCCAAGACCGGTGCCGGCGTCGACTTCGTCGACTACTTCTCCGCCTCGACCGGCATCCTGGTCAAGAAGGGCAACCCGGAGGGCATCAAGACCCTCGACGACCTGTGCGGCAAGACGGTCGCCGTCCAGCGCGGCACCACGTACGAGGACTCCGCCAAGACCCAGGCCGAGAAGTGCAAGACGGACGGCAAGGGCGAGCTCAAGATCGAGTCCTTCCCGACCGACGCCGAGGCCCAGACCCGCGTGAAGGCCGGTGGCGCCGCCGCCGACCTGAACGACTCCCCGGTCGCCGCGTACATCGCGCAGACCGCCGGCGGCGGCAACGACTTCGAGGCCATCGCCAACCCGACCGACGCCGGCCTCTTCGGCATCGCGGTCGACAAGAAGAACACCGAGCTGCGCGACGCGCTCAAGGAAGCCCTGGACGCGATCATCAAGGACGGCACCTACAAGGCCGCCCTGGACAAGTGGAACGCCGGTTCCGGCGCCGTGACCGAGGCCAAGATCAACGCCGGTTCCTGACCTCCGCGTACCACCGCAGCACACTGAAGGGCAGTCACTGTGACTGACAAGCTCGACAAGGACCCGGGTCCGGCGGACACCCCGCCGGCCGGGTCCGTCCCCCCCGAGGCGATCCGCGCCATCCCGGTCCGCCACTACGGCCGCTGGATCAGTGCCGTGGTCGTCATCGGTCTGGTCGTGGCGCTCATCGTCGCCTTCTCCCAGGGCAACGTGCGCTGGGCGACCGTGCCGGAGAAGCTGTTCGACCCCTCGATCCTGCGAGGCGTCGTCAACACGATCTGGATCAGCGTCACCGCCATGGCCCTGGGCCTGGCGCTCGGTGTCCTGTTCGCCGTCATGCGCCTCTCGAAGAACCCGGTGACCAGCACCATCGCCTGGTTCTACATCTGGCTCTTCCGCGGCACCCCGGTGTACGTGCAGCTCCTCATCTGGTTCAACCTCGCCCTGATCTTCCCGATCCTGAACCTCGGGTTCTACAAGGACGAGATGACCCAGGTCATGACGCCGTTCCTGGCCGCGCTGCTGGGCCTGGGCCTCAACGAGGGCGCGTACATGGCGGAGATCGTCCGCGCCGGCATCCAGTCGGTCGACGAGGGCCAGACCGAGGCCTCGCACGCGCTGGGCATGACCCGGACGCAGACCATGCGCCGTGTCGTCCTGCCGCAGGCCATGCGGGTGATCGTGCCTCCGACGGGCAACGAGTTCATCAACATGCTCAAGACGTCGTCGCTCGTCGTCGCCGTGCAGTACTTCGACCTGCTGCGCGCCGCGCAGGACATCGCCTCGACCTCCTTCGCGGTCATGGAGATGTTCTTCGTCGCCTCGATCTGGTACCTCGCACTGACCAGCGTGTTCAGCGTCGGCCAGTACTACCTGGAGCGCCGCTACGCCCGTGGCGCACTCCGCACCCTGCCGCCCACGCCGCTGCAGAAGATCAAGGCGAAGCTGTCCAGCTTCTCGAACAGCAAGGCGGTGGCCTGATGACTGCCATGGTGAAGGCCGAGGGCGTCCACAAGTCCTACGGTGCGGCGCACATCCTCAAGGGCATCGACCTGGAGGTCGCCCCGCGTGAGGTCTTCTGCCTGGTCGGCCCGTCCGGCTCCGGCAAGTCGACCTTCCTGCGGTGCATCAACCACCTGGAGCAGATCAACGCCGGACGGCTGTACGTCGACGGGGACCTCGTCGGCTACCGCCAGAAGGGCGACAAGCTCTACGAGCTGAAGGACAGCGAGGTCGCCGCCCAGCGCCGCGACATCGGCATGGTCTTCCAGCGCTTCAACCTCTTCCCGCACATGACGGCCATAGAGAACGTCATGGAAGCGCCGGTCATGGTGAAGGGCGAGTCCAAGGCGGTGGCCCGCGAGCGCGCCGTCCGCCTCCTGGACCGGGTGGGCCTCGGCGAGAAGGGCGGGAACTACCCCTCCCAGCTCTCCGGCGGCCAGCAGCAGCGCGTGGCGATCGCCCGCGCGCTCGCCATGGAGCCGAAGCTGATGCTCTTCGACGAGCCCACCTCCGCCCTCGACCCGGAGCTGGTCGGTGACGTCCTCGACGTCATGCGCGACCTCGCCGAGTCGGGCATGACCATGATCGTGGTCACCCATGAGATGGGCTTCGCCCGCGAGGTCGGCGACAACCTCGTCTTCATGGACGGCGGCGTCGTGGTCGAGTCGGGCCACCCGCGCGAGGTGCTGGGCAACCCCCAGCACGAGCGCACCAAGGCCTTCCTCTCCAAGGTGCTGTGACCGGCGGCGCCGGCCGCTGAGCGGACACGGCCGAGGGGCGGTACGGGAATCCGTACCGCCCCTCGGCCGTGCCGTGCCCCGGTCCCGCGCCCCGGTCCCGGATTGCCTACTTCAGACCCAGGACCAGTGCGTCGGAGGGCGACCGCCAGACCGTACGGGCTTCCGCGAACCCGGCGGCGCGCAGGGCCTCGGCGTGCCAGGCCGCGGAGGGGGTGTCGCCGTCGGCGTGCTCGCCGTAGATCTCGAAGCGGCGGGCGGTGGGCTCGGCCAGCGCGGGGTCGGCGGCGGCCAGGGCCCACCACTCGCGCCAGTCCACCGCGCCGGCCGCCTTGGCGCGGTCCATGCCGGCGTGCCGGTGGGCGCGCTCGGCGGCGTTGATGCGCGGGGTGGTCGGGTCGGGCATGTGGTCGGCGTTCATGAACGCCCCGCCGGGGACCAGCAGCGGTGCGAGCCGGCCGTACAGCACGGCCAGGTCCTCGCTGTGCAGCCAGTGCAGGGCGGTGGCGGTCAGGATGACGTCGTAGTCGCCGTGGGGGAGGGCCGAGGGCCAGTCGGGGTCCTTGAGGTCGGCGGTCACGAAGGAGACCCGCTCGTCCCCGGAGAAATGGCCGCGGGCGATGGTCAACAGCGCGGGGTCGAGATCGACGCCCGTACTGGTGGCTTCCGGGAACCGCTTGAGGACGCGGTCCGTAATACTTCCCGTACCGCATGCGAGATCCAGCACCCGGGGGGTGGGTCCCACCAGTGCCTCGACCATGTCCAGCATCACCCGGAACCGCTCCTCGCGGTCGGGCATGTACCACTCCTGCTGGCGGTCCCAGCTGTCCTGCCAGGCCTGCCAGTCGGTACCGGTCCGCCGCGCGCCGGCCGTGCCCGCCGTGTCCGTCGCATCAGCCATCCCGAACCCCTCCCTACGTAATACCCTCGAATACGTCTCAGCTGTTACGAGACATTAATCCGCAGCCGTAAGGACTACAAGTGGAACTGGCCCATTACTCGGACTTCGCCGTGCGCCTGGTCAACACCGAGGAGCCGGCCCGCAACAAGGACGCCCTCACCTCGGTGGACGCCGTCCGCGCCCTGTTCGGCGCCAGCCAGCAGATGGCCCGCCGCGTCACGGACACCGACATCACCCGCTTCCGCAACGTCCGCGGCCGGCTGCGGGCCGTCTTCGAGGCAGCCGACGGCGGCGACGAAGTCCTCGCCGTCGACCTGCTGAACTCCCTGCTCATGGAGTTCCCGGTCAGTCCGCAGGTCTCCGGCCACCAGACGCTCGACGAGACCGGACGCCCCGACTGGCACATCCACCTCGCCGACCACCCCTCGAACGCCTCCGCCGGCTACGCCGCCATCGCGTCCTTCGGCCTGGCCTTCCACCTCACCGAGCACGGCCCCGACCGCCTCGGCCTGTGCCAGGCCGCGCCCTGCCGCAACGCCTACCTCGACACCTCCACCAACCGCTCCCGGCGCTACTGCTCCGACCGCTGCGCCACCCGGGCCAACGTGGCCGCCTACCGCGCCCGCAAGCGGCTGGAGGCCGAGGCGTCGGCCCGCAGCACCCGCAGCGACGATGCCGCCCAGGACAACCGGGCCCTCAGCGAGCGCTGATCCCCCTCGCGCGGCCGGAACCGCAGGACCGCCGTCGCCAGCACCAGCTCGCCGGGCACCGGCCCGTAGACGGTGCTGTCGCCGGTCTCGTTGAACGGGTTGTCGCCCAGCACCCACCAGGCGCCGCCGGGCCGCCGCTCCACCGCGCGCTTGACCACGAGCAGATCCTGCTGGAACGGGTGGCGCAGCACCACGATGTCACCCGGCCGGACGGCGGCCCCGTACCGGACCACGAGCCGGTCCCCGTCCAGCAGCGTGGGCACCATCGACGGGCCCGTCACCTCCACCACCTCGAACCGCTTGCGCGGGCGGGCGCTCTCCACCATGCGTGTCCTCCTCGTCACTCACGCATGCTGCCGCACGGCCCCGTACATTCGCTCACCGGTCCGGCCGCGACCCTGGACTTTTGTCCTAAGCCCATGGGGGCGCCCGCGAAATCCCGTTCTCCAGCGAGTAATGTCCCCCTTGAGAAGACGATCACGAGGAGGACAAACTCCATGCTTTCCCGCCTCTTCGCCCCCAAGGCGAAGGTCTCCGCCCACTGCGACCTGCCGTGCGGCGTGTACGACCCTGCCCAGGCCCGCATCGAGGCCGAGTCCGTCAAGGCCGTGCAGGAGAAGTACCAGGCCAACGACGACGCCGACTTCCGCGCGCGCGCCATCACCATCAAGGAGCAGCGCGCCGAGCTCGCCAAGCACCACGTCTCGGTGCTGTGGAGCGACTACTTCAAGCCGCCGCACTTCGAGAAGTACCCGCAGCTGCACACCCTGGTCAACGACACCCTGAAGGCCCTCTCGGCCGCCAAGGCGTCGAACGACCCGGCGACCGGCCAGAAGGCCCTCGACCTCATCGCCGAGATCGACCGCATCTTCTGGGAGACCAAGGCCGCCTGAGCCCGGTGCCCCGCAGCATGACAACGGCCCGACCGCACCACGCGGTCGGGCCGTCGTCATGTCCGGTCGCCTCAGGGGGCGCCCCAGGCGCACGACCCGTGCCGGTGAGGTTCTGACCTCACTCGTCCTCGTCGTCCTCGTCGTCCAGCCGGGCCAGCCAGGTGGCCAGGCGCTCCACCGGAACCTCGAAGTCCGGGTTCAGGTCGACGAAGGTGCGCAGCTGCTCGGCGAGCCACTCGAAGGTGACCTCCTCCTCGCCGCGCCGCTTCTCCAGCTCCTCGATGCCGCGATCGGTGAAGTACAAGTCGGGCTCCGTGCCGTGATGGGGATGTGCAGGGGGTGTTTCCCGCCAGGATAATCCGCGACGCCCGGGAGACCTCCCGTCCCCGGCGCCACCGACGCTAGCCTGGACATCTCACGAGCGGGCGGGGGGCGTGGATGACCGACGGGCGCACGACCGGGACGGCGCGCGCCTTCGAGCTCCTCGAACCCCTCGTCCAGGCGGCGACGGTACGCGTCCACGCCCCGCCGGGCGGGTATGACAACCCCGGCAGCCATCGGACCGGTCCCACCTGGGGGAGCGGTTTCTTCATCGCCCCCGGCTGGGTCCTGACGTGCGCGCACGTGGTCGGCGAAGGGGGTGCCGCCGTGCGTCTGACAGGCCGCGAGGTCGGCATCACCTTCCACTCCGGCAGACACCGCCACGGCGGCGGCGCGCCCGGCGCGGTCACCGGGACCGTCACCGGGCGCGTGGAGTGCGTACTGCCCGAGCGCCTGGAGGAGCGGCGGCCCGGCCGGCACGCCCTGTGGGACCTGCCCGACCTGGCGCTGGTCCGGGTCCTCGCCCCCGTCTCCCACGCCTGCGTCTGGCTCACCGACCGCTCCCGGCCGCGCTTCGACGAGGTCGCCTACTTCGGCTGCACCGAGGACCTCGGCACCCCCGAGATCACCGGCCGCACCACCCGGCTGCGCGGCACCGCCGGGAACGGCGCCGCCATCCGCCTCGCCGACGACGACGAGATCGACCCCGGAATGTCCGGCGGGCCCGTCGTGGACCTGGCCCGAGGAGAGGTCGTCGGCGTCGTCAAGGCCCGCCGGCAGACGGGAGGCGGCGGCCTCGCCGTCTCCGTCGTCCAGCTGCGTACCCTCCCCACGGCCGCGCGGGGGCAGATCGGGCTCTACCGGCGGATCATGCAGGCCCACGACCTGTACCACTACGACCGGCACCTCAGCGACCTCGACAACCGCCGCACCTGGACCGACGTGCACGGCGAGCTCCCGCTGCAGGAGCGCGACCCGTACGGCGGCCGCGGCCGGCTCACCCCCGGTGAACGCACCACCTTGTGCGGCCTCCTGGCCGAACTGCCCCCACCGAGCTCCTCCGAAGCCGTCCGCGCCCTGGTCGAGGCCGTCCGCGGCGAGGAACCGGACCCGCAGCCCCCGGCCCCGCTGAGCTGGCGCGACGGGCTCGGGCTCCTGCACGACCCGCCGGGCGGGACCGGCGAGGCCGCGGCCATGCTCCGCTACGCCACCGACGTCAGCGTGGCCGACTACCGCGAGCCCCCGACACCGGGCGCCGACGAGGAGCTGTGGGACTGGGTACGGGCCACCGCCGAGCGGCTCTGGCGGCCGCTGCGGCGCGAACTCGGGGAACGCCACGAGCGGGGCCTCGCCGAGCGGGAGCGCCGCCGCCGGGCCTCGGCCGGCCGGGCCGCGGGCGGCCCGGCCCGCAGGGCCGGCGGACTGCCGGCCGGGGCGTCGGTCCTGCTGGAGGTGTGGGCGCACGGCTGGGAGCACCTCTACGACTGGCGGGTCTCGGTGCTGGCGGGCCCGGCCCACCCCGGCCGGCTGACCCCCGTGGACTCGGGCGTACGGGCCACCGTGGCGGACCTGCCGGAGCGGTTGCGGGCCCCGCTCGCCGAGGCGTTCCGCCGGTGCGACACCCACGTGGCGGCGGCCCTGCTCGAAGTGGCCGTGGCCCCCGAACTGTTCGGGCTGGCCGTCGAGGACTGGGTGGTGGCCGGCGGGGTCCCGCTGGGCGTGCAGCGGCCCGTCGTGCTGCGCCACCCCGGCGGCGCGTACTGCCACGGCCCGGACACCCGCGGCCCGGACGCCCACGGCCCCGGCACCCATCCGGCGGACCACGAGGGAAGCCGGGCCGCCGCCCGGTGGGCCCGGGTACAGGCGGGACCGCTCCAGGACGAACGGGCCGACTGCGCGGGCGGCCGCCCCCGCGCCCCCTCCGCCGCATGGCTGTCGGGCCTGCCCGACACCACCGTCCCGGTGCACTGCCGGGCCGCCGACCAGGAGCCCACGCTGGGCTCGCTCCACGCGGTACGGGACGCCGGCTACGGAGTGGCCGTGACCCGCAGGCCGCCGCCGGACCCAGGGGTGTCGTGCGCGCCGTTCCACCGCGGGCTGCGGGAGGAACTGGCCGACGCGGGCCGGGCGGAGGTGCTGCCGCTGCGGTTCCAGACGTTGCGGGGACGGGCGTACGGGGCGGACCCCGACGCCTACTGGGCTGCGGGCGCGGGGCTGGTGTGGGAGGACCCGGCACGGCCGCTGCCGGACGTCGAGCCGCTCCACGGCGACCTGTGACGGCGCCCGGCCCGGCGGATTCGAGGGAGGGAACAGGCACCATGAACGACGACTGGCTCATCTACCGCGGGGCCGGCGAGCCCCACGACGGCATCGACGCCCTGCCCGACCCGCCGCCCTGGCGTGACTTCGACGGCGGCCCCGTCGTCGATCCGGGACCGGCGGCCGCGGCCGCCGAGGGCAACGTCGCCCGCCGGCTCGGAGCGCACCGGCAGGCCGCCGAACTGCACCGGCCGGAGCCCGAGGAGTTGGAGGCCGTCAACGCGGCGCTGTACCTGCGGCGGCCGCTGCTCGTGACCGGCTTCCCCGGAACGGGCAAGTCCACCCTCGCGCACTCCGTCGCCCACGAACTGAAGCTGGGGCGCGTGCTGCGCTGGCCGGTGGTGTCGCGGACCGTGCTCCAGGACGGGCTCTACCGCTACGACGCCCTCGCCCGGCTCCAGGACGTGCAGCTCGCGGCCGGCGGCGCGGGAGCCGCGGCCGGGGCCGGCGCGGGGGCCGCCGGCCCGCTGCCGGGCGCCGTCCCCGGCATCGGCAAGTACATCCGGCTCGGACCCCTGGGCACGGCCCTGCTGCCCACCGCCCGGCCCCGCGTGCTCCTCGTCGACGAGCTCGACAAGAGCGACATAGACCTCCCCAACGACCTCCTGAACGTCCTTGAGGAAGGGGAGTTCGCCCTCCCCGAGCTGGAGCGGGTCGCCGACACCGAGCCCGAGGTCGAGGTGCTCACCGACGACGGGACGAAGGCGACCGTGCGGGGCGGCCGGATCCGCTGCCGGTCCTTCCCCTTCATCATCCTGACCAGCAACGGCGAGCGGGACTTCCCCGCCGCCCTGCTGCGGCGCTGCATCCAGCTCAAACTCGGGCAGCCCGGCGAGAAGCGGCTCGCCACCATGGTCCGCGCCCATCTCGGCGAGGAGGCCGCCCGGCTGGGCGGCGACCTGATCCGCGAGTTCCTGGGCCGCTCCCAGTCCGAGCTGGTCGCCGCCGACCAGCTCCTCAACGCCGTCTACCTCACCCACTACGCCTCCCCGGCGAGCCGGGAGGACCTCGCGGACCTCCTCATCCAGCGCCTCGACCGCCCGAGGTGACCGGCCGTGCCCGAACCCCCAGAACCCGCCGTGCCCCCGTGCACCGCCGTGCCCCCGTGCACCGCCGCCGCATCGCCGCCCGCCGCGCCCGGCATCCGCGAACTGGCCGCCCTGCTGCGGGCCGCCGGGCTCGACCCGTCCGCCGAGGAACTCGCCGACGCCCTCTGGCTCGCCGGCCACATCCGCGGCCCCGGACCCGCACGGCCGCCCGACCACGGGCCCGACCCGGAGACCGACCCCGCGGATCCGTCCGCGGAACCCGTGGAGCCCCTACGTGCGGACGCGGACGCCGATGACCCCGTACGGCTCTACGCACCCGGCGCGCACCCCGCCGGCGGGGCCGAGGACGAGACACCCGAGGAGTCGCCCGACGACCACGGAATACCCGTACGCGTGCCCGGGGCCGCCGCCCTGCCCCGCATCCTCGACGTCCAGCGGGCCCTGCGCGCCCTCCAACGGCACCGCCCGCCCGCCCCGCCCACCCGGCTGGTGATCGACGAGGGCGCCACCGCCGACGCCAGCGCCCGCGCCCTCGGGCTGCTCATCCCCGTGCTCCGCCCGGAGAGCCGGCGCGAGGCGACCGTACGGCTCGTGATGGACGCCTCCCCCTCGATGGCCGTCTGGCACGACATGTTCGAGGAACTGAGGTCCGTCTGCGAGCGGTTGGGGGCCTTCCGGGACGTCCAGGTGCACTACCTGCACCGCCGCCCGGACGGCACGGCGGCGCTCGGACGCGGCCCCGCCCCCGGCTCCGCACTGCGCTCCGGGGACCAGCTGCGCGACCCGACCGGCCGCGCCCTGACCATGGTGGTCTCCGACTGCGCGGGACCGCTGTGGCGCGAGGGCGCGGCCCAGCGGCTGCTGCACCGCTGGGCCGAATGCACCCCGTGCATGGTGGTCCAGCCCCTGCCGCAGCGACTGTGGGGCCGCAGCTGGCTGCCGACCGAGCGGGGCACCCTCGCCCGGCTGGAGGGCGCCGGGCAGAAACTGCGGTTCCGGCCGGACCGGCCGGTGCTGCCCGGGCGGATCACGGGCGGGATCGCCGTGCCCGTGCTGCCGCCGAGCCCGACCGCCCTCGGCGCCTGGGCCCGGCTCGTCGCCGGCCTCGGCACCGGCCCGGTCGCCGCCGAGGTGGGCCGCGTACGGGCCGACCACCCGGCGGCGCCCGTTCCGCCGCCGCCCGCCGTCCGCCCGCCGCGCGAACTCGTGGCACGCTTCCGCTCCTCGGCCGCGCCCCGCGCCGTACAACTGGCCGTGTACCTGTCGGCGGCCCCCCTCACGCTGCCCGTGATGCGGCTGGTGCAGCGCACGATGCTGCCGGACTCCGAACCCTCGGACCTGGCGGAAGTCCTGCTCAGCGGGCTGTTGAAGCGCAGCGGACCGGGCCCGGGGCACTGGTACGAGTTCGTCCCCGGCGTGCAGGACGTCCTGCTGGGGCCGCTGGGGCGGGACGAGGCCGCGCTGGTCCTCAAGCACTGCTCGGAGTACGTCCGGGCGCACTTCGGGGCGGGCGTACGCAACTTCCCCGCGCTCGCGGTCGCACAGCTGACCGGCGTCGCGCCGGCGGTGGCGGCCCCCGCGCCCGACGACGCGGAACAGGCTCCCGAGGGCCGGCTCCCCCAGGCCTTCGCACAGGTTTCGGCCAAAGTCGTACGGCGCTACCTGCCCGGGATGCCGCAGGACGGACAGCCGGTACGGCAACCCGCGCCGGCTCCCGTGATCGCACGCGCCGGGGCGGTGCGCGCCGCCCGCGACCGGCTCGCCGACGCGGACGCAGACGGCGACGCGGGCGCACGGGCCCTGCGCGAGGCCGTGGCGGTCCTGCGGCGGGCCGTGACGGCCCCGGCCGGACCGGCGGACCCGCCGGAGGAGGCCGAGACGGAACTGGCGGGGGCGCTGCTGCGGCTGTGGACCGCCGAACGGGACCCGGACATCCTCGCCGAGGCGGAGCGGGCCGTCACCGGACTGCGGACCGCCGCGGCGCGGGCGGCGCGCGGGCGGGTGCTGTACGAGCGGGCGCTCGCCGCCGGCCCCGACCCCGACCTGCTCGCGGCGGCGGACCGCGAGTTCGCGGCGGCCGCCGCGTCCGACACGGCCGAACCCGACCTGCGGCGGGACTGCGCGGTACGGCGGGCCGAAACCCTGATCCGGCTCAGCGCGCTGCGCGAGGACCCGGGCGCGCTGCGCGAGGCCCGCGCGGCCCTCGAACCCCTGGCGGGCCCCGTACCCGGCGGCGACCCGGGCCCGGACCCGCAGGCGCCCCCCGACCCGTACACCGAACCGCACCCCGAGCTTCAGTCGGCCCTCGGCCGGGTCCTCCTGGCGCTCCTGTCCCGCACCCCCGACCCGGCCGAGCGCACCACCCTGGCCGAAGAGGCGGCCGCCCGCCTGGCCGCGGTCCTGGCCGCCGCGCCCGCCGGGACCGGCCGCGCCGCCGCGGCGGTACGCGTGGAACTGGCCGACGCGCTGCGCCACCTGCCCGCCCGGCTGGAGGAGGCCGCCGGACAGCTGGCCGCCGCCCTGGAGGAGACCGGCGGGGATCCGGAGCTGCGGGTGGCCGCCCTGCTCTGCCTGGCCCGGGTGCACCGCGAGCGGTACGCGCGCGACGCCGACCCGGCGGCACTGGAGGACGCGGCCGAGGCGTACGGCCGCGCCCGCAGGCTCGTACCCCGCGACGGGGACGCCTTCCGCGAACTCCTCCCCGAGTGGGGGGACGTACTCCTGGACCGGGCCCGCACCGCCGGCGGCCGCCGGTTCACCGGGGCGGCCGTACGCGTGCTGCGCGAGAGCCGGGCGGCGGTCCCGCAGTCCGACGCGGAAGCCGCGCACCGGCTGATGCGGCTGGCCACCGGACTCCGGCTGCGGCACGCCTACGAGCGGGACGCGGTGGACCTGCGGGAGGCCGAGTATCTGCTGGAACTGGCGGTCCGCAACAGCCGCGGCCCCCTGGACCGGGCCCGCGCCTGGCGGGACCACGGCGATGTGCAGCAGGAGATCCACGGCCACACGCGGGCCGCGGACCGCCTCGACCGGGCGGCCGAGTCCTACCGGCTGGCCTGGCGGGCCGCCCTGGAGGCCGACCGCGAGGGCCGCGACGACCACGAGGGCCGTGAGGAACCCGACGGCCGGGCGGGCCGCGAGGACACCGCGCTGCGGTTGGCCGCGCGCGTGCAGGAGTCCCGCGGGGAGGTCCTGGAGCGGCTCGCGCGGCCCAGGGCCGCGCTGGAGGAGTACCGCTCGGCGCTCCAGCTCTGGAAGCGGATCGGTACCGACCCCGACGGGCGCTCCGAGGGCCTCCGCGCGCGGGTACGGGCCCTGGAGTCGCGGCGGTGACGGCAGCTCCGCGGGCAGAGCCCGCTGTTTCCGCCGACCGGGCCGGGGCAAAAAAGGCAGGGGACCGTCCGGAATGCGACGCGACATGGGGAGCGGCGGCACATGGTGACGAAACGTCAGGACGACGCCCCGGCCACCGCCCCGGGATGCCCCGGGCGACTGCCGGACCTCTCCGGTCTCGACCTGGCCGCGCTGCGCGGGATCGACCATCCCGTACTGGCCGAGGTGATCGAAGGCCTGGTCGAACGCGTCACCCACCCGGCCGAGATCCTCAACGCCTTCGACTCCAGCGCCGCCTAGCTCCCGCCTGGGGTCGCGGGTTTCCGCGGGGCGGGGACAGCGCGGTGTGGGGCGGTGCCCCGCCGGAGTGTCTCCTCGGCTCGGCGCGGGCCCCTGGGCTCCCGCCGGGGTGGCAGGGTTTTCGCGGGGCGGGGACAGCGCGGTGTCCCGCCGGAGTGTCTCCTCGGCTCGGCGCGTGCGGGTGTGTCTCNNCGCCAGGGATACGGCACCGCCCGCCACCGCGACGGATCCCGCCCCGCGGATCGGCGCCGAGGCCCGCGCAGCCGGTCCGGCACCACCGGAGGGGCGCGCGGGGCAACCGGGTTGACCACTTTCCGCCGTTAGCCGGGTCCGGCGGCAGGGCAGGGATGGACAATCCGCCGGGGCGCCCCCGGCGGCGGGGCGGGGAGGGAGCGCGGCGATGCGGCGAGCGATCACGAGCAGCTCCCCGGTGCCCGCGCCCCCCGCTCCCGCCCCCCGCCCGGATCCCGCCCGAGGCGCGGCCCTCGCCGTGCAGCCGGGGGCCGTGCCCCACGCGGGGTCCACCCGGCCCACCGGCCCCGCCTCCCGCCTGGGTCCCGTCCTCGCCGTGCAGCCGGCCGCCGTGCCGCCTGCGGACCCCAGCCGAGGCCCGGCCCTCGCCGTGCAGCCGGCTCCCGCCTCCCGGCCGGGTCCCGTCCAAGGCCCCGCCCTCGCCGCTGAGGTGGGGGACGGGGTCGGGGCGTACCCGGATCCGGTTCAGGGGAGGGGGCCGGGCTCCGCCCGGTCCGAGGGGCATGCCGCGCAGGCGTCCCGGCATGCCCGCAACGCCCCCTGGCCCTACACCCGCCTCGACGTCGCCGCCGCGCGGGCCGCAGGCCACCCGCCCCATCCCATCCGCCAGTTCGTGCTCAAGACCCGCAGCCGCTGCAACCTCGCCTGCACCTACTGCTACGTCTACGAGATGGCCGACCAGGGCTGGCGCGACCAGCCCGTCGCCATGACCCCCGCCACCGCCGCCCGCGCAGCGCACCGCATCGCCGAGCACGCCGCCGCCCACGACCTGCCCCGCGTCGACCTGGTCCTGCACGGCGGCGAGCCCCTCCTCACCGCCCCCGCCGCACTGGCCGCGCCCGTGGAAGCCGTACGCGCCGCCCTCGCCGCCACCAGCCCCCGCACCCGCGTCACCGCCACCGTCCAGACCAACGGCACCCTGATCACCCGCGGCCGCCTCACCGCCCTGGCCGCCGCCGGGATCCGGGTCGGCGTCAGCCTCGACGGAGGACTGCCCGCGCACAACACCCGCCGCGTCGACCACGCCGGACACCCCGGCTTCGGCGCCGCCGCCCGCGGCCTGCGCCTGCTCGCACGCCACCCGGACAGCTACGCCGGCGTGCTCTGCGTCGTCGACCTCGACCAGGACCCGGTGGAGACCTACGAGTCCCTGCTCGCCTTCGCCCCGCCGACCATCGGCCTGCTGCTCCCGCTCGCCAACTGGAGCTCCCCGCCGCCCCCCGGCCCCGGCCGCCGCCCCGGCCGGACCCCGTACGCCGACTGGCTCCTCGCCGTCTTCGAACGCTGGTGGCACGACGGAGCACGACGCACCCGCATCCGCCTCTTCGAGGAGATCATCGCCCTGCTGCTCGGCCTGCCCGCCACCACCGAGACCCTCGGGCTCGCGCCCGCCGCCACCGCCGTCATCGAGACCGACGGCTCCATCGAACAGGCCGATTCGCTGAAATCCGCGTACGAGGGGGCCGCGGCCACCGGCATGGCCCTCGACACCCACAGCTTCGACCAGCTCCTCGACCACCCCGGCTTCGCCGCACGCCAGCTCGGACGGGACGCCCTCGCCGACGGATGCCGCGCCTGCGAACTCGTCGAGGTGTGCGGCGGCGGCCACTACCCGCACCGCTACCGCGCCGGCGAAGGCTTCCGCCGGCCGTCCGTCTACTGCGCCGACCTCCAGGTCCTGATCCGGCACATCGCCACCGCCGTACAGCACGCCGCCGCCGGCGGCAGGCGCCGCACCACCCCCGCACACCCCCCGGCAGCCGCCTCATGACCGCCGCCCTCGCCGCCTTCACCGTGCCCTCCCGGACCCTGCGCGCCCTCGCCTCCACCGAGCCCTCCCCGGAAGGCACCCGCCTGGTCCGCGACGTACGCCGCTCCAAGCGCCTGGTCCTGCTCCGCGCCGTCCTCGACGCCGCCCCCGGCGGCAGCTCCGGCCGCACCGCCGAGCACTGGGCGCTGCTGGAGGAGGCCGAACGCCACGACCCGGCCGCCGTGCGCGACGTACTGCACTACCCCGCCACCGGCGTCTGGGCCGAGGAGACCCTGCGCCGGCTGCACGCCCCCTTCGGCCCGCCGCCCGACCTCGCCCACCTCGGCGCCCTCGCCGCGGCCGCCGCCCTGCGCGCCGGGATCCCCTTCACCCACACCCTGCGGCCCGTGCACGGCCGGCTCGTCCTGCCCACCCTCGGCCTGCTGCGCCCGGACCGCCCCGGCCCCCTCGTCCTCACCGAACGCTCCTGGGATCCCGGCAACCCCGCCGCACTGCCCCTGCACGCACTGCCCGGGGGCCGTACCGCCCTCGACGACCTCGACCCCTACCGGGCACCCGGACCCGCACAGCCCGCACCCCTGCGCCCCGCCCGCCGCCTCACCCCCAAGGGCCACAAACGGTGGGACACCCAGTGGTCCGGCGCGCTCACCCTGCTCCAGCGCTACGACACCGCCCGCGCGGAGGAGACCGTACAGCTGCTCCGCTCCCTCGTACCGCTGGCCGGCGGATCCCGCTCCAGCGGCGCCACCCTCCCCGCGGCGGCCGGCTCCGTACTCGCCCGCGCACAGGCCCCGCCGGCCCTCGCCGCGACCCTCGTCCACGAGGTCCAGCACGGCAAACTGACCGCCCTCGCCGACGTCCTGACCCTGCACACCGCCGACGCCGCACCCCGCCACTGGGCCCCCTGGCGCAGCGACCCCCGCCCCCTGGAGGGCCTCCTGCACGGCACCTACGCCCACCTGGCCCTGGCCGGGTACTGGCAGCGCGCCGCCCTCTACGGAGCCCGCGGCGCCTGGGCCCAGCACGCCCGGATCCGCGCCCAGGTCGCCGCCGTCCTGCCCACCTTGCGCGCCCATGAGCGACTGACCACCGCGGGCCGGGAGTTCACCGACGCCATGGCCGCCGCCGAGCGGGCGATGGACGAGCTGCCGCCCCCCGGCGACCAGCACGCCGCGGCCCGCCGCGCCGTCGACCGCGAACGCCGCGCCTGGTGCGAGGCGCACCCCGAACTCGCCCCGTTCGCACAGGTCTGACGGACCGTCCGCTGCGGTACCTTTTCAGTCCCGTCCACTGCCCGCAGCCCAGGGAGACGGCCGCATGACCACCGGTAGCCGGCAGGACCGCGAATCGGCGCAACAGCCCCAGCAGCCGCAGCGCTTCGTCATCAGCTTCGCGGGCTTCAACCGCCCCTGGGCCGTGTGGATCGCCCACCGCCTGGAGGAACACGGCCACCGCGTCGCCCTCCAGCGCTGGGACCCGCAGAGCAGCCCCGGGCTCACCCAGGCCCTCGGCGACCTCGCCCGCTCCGGCAGCCGCGTCCTCCTCGTCCTCAGCGAACGCTACTTCTCCGCCGGCACCCACACCGACGACGAGTGGAACACCGCCCTGCGCGCCGTCACCGACGACCACCCGGACCGGTTCGCCGCCGTCTGCCTCACCGACGCACCCCTGCCCAGCGCCGTCGCCGTCCTGGAGAAGACCGACCTGTGGGGCCTCGACGCGTACGAAGCCGAATACCGCGTCCTGCGCCGCCTCGAACTGCCCACCGACCGCATCGGCACCGAAACCGGCCGCCGCGGCCCCCGCTTCCCCAACGACCCGCCCGAGATCTGGGGCCGCGTCCCCCGCCGCAACCCCCGCTTCACCGGCCGCAACGACGTCATCGGCACCCTGCGCCAAGCCCTCGCCGAAGCCCCGCCCGGAGCGTCCACCGTCACCCTCCTCGGCCTCTCCGGCGTCGGCAAGACCCAGGTCGCCACCGAGTACGCCTACCGCTTCGCCTCCGAGTACGACGTCGTCTGGTGGGTCCCCGCCGAGGACCGCCCCACCCTCCGCGAACGCCTCGCCGACCTCGCCCCCGCCCTCGGCCTCCCGCGCGGCGCCGGCAGCTACGGCGAGCAGATCCGGGCCGTCCTCGAAGCGCTGCGCCGCGGCACCCCGTACAGCCGCTGGCTGATGGTCTTCGACGGCTGCGACAACCCCGACGACCTCATCGATCTGCTGCCCTCCGGCGGCGCCGGCGACGTCATCATCACCTCCCGCAACCGCGAATGGGCCGCCCGCCACACCAGCCTCGTCGAGGTACCCCTCTACGCCCGCCCCGAGTCCATCACCTTCATCCGCCGCCGCGCCCTGCGCCTCACCGCCGCCGAGGCCGACCAGCTCGCCGAGGCCCTGGAGGACTACCCGCTCGCCCTCGACCAGACCGCCGGCTGGCTCGCCGACTCACCCCTGCCCGTCGGCGACTACCTCGCCCTGCTCCAGCGCCGCATGGACTCCCGCGAGGCCGTCGCCGTCTCCGAGGACTACCCGCTGCCCTTCCCCACGGCCCTCGCCATACTCCTCAACAACGTCCGGGAGAACTTCCCCGACGCCCTCGCCCTGCTGCGGCTGTTCGTGTTCTTCGCCCCCGGCCCCGTCCCGCTGCGCCTGCTGCGCGAATTCCCCGCGGACGACGTACCCGAGCAGCTCGCCGGCCTCATCAACGACCAGATCCGGTGGAACGGCGCCCTCAACAAACTCGTCCAGTTCTCCGTCGTACGGCTGGAGTACTCCGACCTCCCCGTGGAGGAAGGCGGCGGAGGCCTGGAGACCGTACAGCTCCACCGCATGGTCCACGGCATCGTCCGCGAGAACCTCTCCGAGGAGGAAGCCGAACCCCTCGCCCGGGCCGTCCGCCAGGTCCTCGCCGCAGCCGACCCCGGCCGGCCCTCCGACTCCCGGCTCTGGCCCCGCTACGCCGAACTCGTCCCCCACCTCACCCCGTCCGGGGTCATCAACAGCAGCAACCCGCGGATCCAGAACTTCCTGCTGCACTGCCTGCGCTACCTGATCCTCGCCGGCGAATACCGCACCTGCCTGCGCCTGTGCGAGGAGACCGACCAGGTCTGGCGCGCCCGGCTCGGCGAGGACCACCCCAAGGTCCGCGAGCTCAGCTACCAGTACGGCAACTCCCTGCGCAACCTCGGCCTGTTCCGCCGCGCCGAAATCCTCACCAGGTCCGTCGCCGACCGCCTCACCGGGGAACGCGGCGACCAGGACCTGGAGAGCCTGCGCGCCACCAGCGCCTACGGCGGCGTCCTGCTGTGCATCGCCAAGTTCGAACCCGCCCGCGAGATCTTCGAGCACTGCCTGGCCACCTACCGCGAGCTCCTCGGCGAGGACGACTCCATCACCCTCGACGCCCAGAACAACCTCGCCGCCACCTACCGGCTCCTCGGCCGCTACCAGGACGCCTACGACCTCGACCTGGACACCCTGCGCCGCCGCGAACGCGTCCTGATGCCCCTGCACATCTCCACCCTCGCCTCCGGCATCGCCTGCGCCATGGGACTGCGGCTCATGGGCCGCTACCGGGAGGCCCAGACCCGGCAGGAACAGGGCGTCAAACTCAACACGCAGGTGCTCGGGCTCGGCCACCCCCAGACCCTGCGCGCCGAGCACAACCTCGGCCTGTGCCTGCGCCGCTCCGGCGACATCCCCGGCGCGGGCCTGCGGCTGCGGACCGTGTGGGAGCGGGCGACGAGGGTTTTCGGCGTGGACTACCCCTGGACGCTGATGGTCGCCTCCGACTACGCCACCTACCTCCGGGAGTACGGCGACATCGGCGAAGCCCGCCGGATCTCCGAGGACGTCGTCCGCGGCTACCAGTCACAGCTCGGCCTCGCCCACCCGTACAGCATCGGCACCGTCGGCAACCTCGGCCTGGTCCTGCGCGCCCAGGGCGAACGCGCCGAGGGCCTCTCCCTCGCCGAGCAGGCACTGGTCGGCATGCGCGGCGCGCTCGGCAGCCGGCACCCCTGGACACTGGGCTGCGCCCTCAACGCCACCGGACACCGCAACATCACCGGCCGCCTGGAGGACGCCCTGGACCTCAGCCGCGAAACCCTGCGCACCGCCGAACGCGTCCTGGGCCCGGACCACCCGATGACGCTGAGCGCCCAGATCGCCCTGGCCGCGGACCTGCGGTCGGTACGGGAGGACACGGAGGCGGGCAAACACGAGGACGCGGGCATCAAGGGCCTCACCCGCACCCTGGGCGCCCAACACGTCCACACGGTCTCGGCCAAACAACGGGCAAGGCCGTACTGGGACTTCGAACCCCAGCCGTAGGGCGGAGTGTGTACGGGCGGGCGCGGGCGCCGCGCTCCTGGCCGTGCCGGTCCCGCAAGGGCGCCTCCCGTGGTCGCGGTGCCTCCCCCGAAGGAACGCCGCTGAAATGATAGGAAGCGGGTATCATTGGAGCATGCTGTACGAGACTCCGGCCCTTGATTCCCTCGACCTCCGGATCCTGGAAGAGGTGGACGGCCGGCGTGAGCGCCTGCGTGACGCGGTGCAGCACGCGCCGATGAAGTGGACCCAGGACCTCCGCAAGGCACTCACCGCGAGCGCGATCGCGGCATCGAACACCATCGAGGGCTATCGGGTCGACGCGAAGGACGTCGCGGACCTGATGGACGGCGAGCGCGAGGTGGACGCGAGTGAGGAGAACAAGGCGGAGACCCTCGCCTACCAGCAGGCGATGACGTACATCCAGTCGCTCCACGACGTCGAGGACTTCCGGTACAACAAGGAACTGCTGAACGCCCTGCACTGGATGCTCCAAGGCCAGCACCACCCGCTGCGCACGGCCGGGCAGTGGCGCAAGACCTCCATCCGGATCACCGCACCAGGGGACGAGCTCGCCACCGACTACGACGGCCCTGACCACGAACTCGTGCCGGGGCTGATGGCCGAGCTGGTGGACTGGCTCAACGAGGGTGACACCGGAGCGCATGTCCTGGTTCGGGCGGCGATGGCTCATCTGAACCTCGTGAAGATCCACCCTTGGTCCGACGGGAACGGTCGCATGTCCCGGTCTCTGCAGACTCTGCTGATCGCCCGCGGCGGCGTCCTGGCACCCGAATTCTCCTCGATCGAGGAGTGGCTCGGGATGCCCGGCAACACCTGGGAGTACTACAAGGTGCTACGAGAGGTCGGCGGGCCCGTGTACTCGCCCGAGCGCGACACCCTGCCTTGGATCAAGTTCAACCTGCGCGCCTACCACGAGCAGGCGCAGCGGGTACAGCATCGGGTCGACCGTTCGAACCAGGTCTGGATCGAGCTGATGGAGCATGCCGAGACACATGGAATCAGCGAGCGGCAGGTCACTGCTCTGCACGAGGTGGCCATGGTGAACCGGGTACGGCGCTCACGGTACGAGCGGCAGGAGGCGATCAACACCCAGCAGGCGACCCGGGACCTGCAGTCGCTGACGAAGGCGGGCGTGCTGACCGCGGTAGGGCAGACCAAAGGCCGCCACTACGTCGCCGGCCCGCAGTTCCCGCAGAACGTCCTCGCGACGGCCCGCCGACCGCACCGCATCATCAACCCGTACGGCGGCTAGGGCCGAACCCGAATCGCTACGCGCTTCTCCGTCAGCCACCCAGTGATGGCTTTGTTCAAGACCTCGTGAACAGAGCCACTCCGTCAGCGAGCACGGCAGCGAGGTCGAACTCTTGTGTAATACCGAGACGATGTCCGCCTGGCTCAGGTCGGTTGCGGTGCCGACGGGATTCGAACCCGCGGGCAGGTGGGAGCAGGTCCGCTCCGTCCCCGTCAGTCGCCGAACCCACCGGATGCGGACGAATCCTTTTCCGCTGCACAGGCTCGCCCGGGCATGGCACCGCCCCGTCCCTTGGCGGCCGTCCAGGGCGGGCCCCTGCTGGCCTACCGGAGGGCGTCGGCAAGTTGCGTGCGGGGGTCGGCGGTGGGGTGGTGGCTGGAGACGCCTGTGGGCCAGGTGGAGATGCCGTCGTCCTCCCACCGTGGAACGACGTGGAAGTGCAGGTGGGGAACGGACTGTTCGGATCCCGGGCCGCTGGCGCTCAGGATGTTGACGCCCGTGGCGCCCAGGGTGGTCCGCATGGCTGCTGCGACGCGTTGGACCAGGGCCATGGACTTGGCCAGGACCTCGGGCGGTGTGTCGAAGACGCCCGCATAGTGCGAGGTCGGAACCACCAGAGTGTGCCCCGGAGCGAGTGGGTTCAGTGGGGTGAAGGCGCATGCCTCGGCCTCACGGGCCACCCAATGGGCGGTGCCCTCACCTATGAGTTGGCAGAAGATGCAGTCCACGGCGGGCAACACTGCCACACGTCGGCGTACGGACGGGTTCGGCTCGGTCGGTGGCCCGCGCGTCGCCGCACGGCCGGAAGGCCCGGACCCCATGTGGGGGCCGGGCCTTCCGGGTTGGCGCTCGGGGCCGTTACGCCTCGAAGACCTCGTCCAGGAGGAGCTGCTGCTCCGCCTGGTGGCGCTTCGCGGAGCCGACCGCCGGGGACGAGCCGTGCGGGCGCGAGATGCGCCGCAGGCGCTCGCCCGCCGGGACGTCCGCGCCGACCGCAAGGTCGAGGTGGTCGATCAGGTTGAGCGCGATGAACGGCCACGCGCCCTGGTTCGCCGGCTCCTCCTGCGCCCAGATGTACTTGGCCGCGTTCGGGAACTTGGCGATCTCGGCCTGGAGCTCGGCACCCGGGAGCGGGTACAGGCGCTCGATGCGGATGATCGCGGTGTCCGTGATGCCGCGCTTCTCGCGCTCGGCCTCCAGGTCGTAGTAGACCTTGCCGGCGCAGAAGACGACCTTGCGGACCGCGTTCGCGTCCACCGTGGTGTCACCGATGACCGGACGGAACGAACCGCTCGTGAACTCCTCCGCCTTCGACGCCGCGGCCTTCAGACGCAGCATCGACTTCGGGGTGAAGACGACCAGCGGCTTGTGGGCCGGGTTGTGGACCTGCCAGCGCAGCAGGTGGAAGTAGTTCGACGGGAGGGTCGGCATCGCGACCGTCATGTTGTTCTGCGCGCACAGCTGAAGGAAGCGCTCCGGGCGGGCGGACGAGTGGTCCGGGCCCTGGCCCTCGTAGCCGTGGGGGAGCAGGAGGGTGACGCCGGAGGTCTGGCCCCACTTCTGCTCGGCCGAGGAGATGAACTCGTCGACGACGGTCTGGGCGCCGTTGACGAAGTCACCGAACTGCGCCTCCCAGAGGACCAGCGCGTCCGGACGGGCCAGCGAATAGCCGTACTCGAAGCCCATGGCCGCGTACTCGGAGAGCAGCGAGTCGTAGACGTTGTAGCGGGCCTGGTCCTCGGACAGGTACAGCAGCGGGGTGTAGTCCTCGCCGGTCTCCCGGTCGATGAGGACGGCGTGGCGCTGGCCGAAGGTGCCGCGGCGGGAGTCCTGGCCGGACAGCCGGACCGGGGTGCCCTCCATCAGCAGCGAGCCGAAGGCGAGGGTCTCGCCCATGCCCCAGTCGATGGTGCCCTCGTCGATCATCGCCGCGCGGCGCTGCAGCTGCGGCAGCAGACGCGGGTGGACGGTGACGCCCTCGGGGATGTTGACCTGGGACTCGGCGATCCGCTTGACGACGTCCTGGGAGATCGCGGTGTTGACCGCGACGGGGAAGTCGGCCTGGTCGGGCGCCGGCGCCGCGGAGACCGCGGGCTGCGTCGCGGCCTCGCGGACCTCCGCGAAGACCTTCTCCAGCTGGCCCTGGAAGTCCTGGAGCGCCTGCTCGGCCTCTTCGAGGGTGATGTCGCCGCGACCGATGAGGGACTCGGTGTAGAGCTTGCGCACCGAGCGCTTCTTGTCGATCAGGTCGTACATCAGCGGCTGGGTGAAGGCCGGGTTGTCGGACTCGTTGTGGCCGCGGCGGCGGTAGCAGATGAGGTCGATGACCACGTCCTTGTTGAACGCCTGGCGGAACTCGAAGGCGAGCCGCGCGACGCGGACGACGGCCTCCGGGTCGTCGCCGTTCACGTGGAAGATCGGCGCCTCGATCATGCGGGCCACGTCGGTCGCGTACATCGAGGAACGCGAGGACTCCGGGGCGGCGGTGAAGCCGACCTGGTTGTTGATGACCACGTGCACGGTGCCGCCGGTGCGGTAGCCGCGCAGCTGCGACATGTTCAGCGTCTCGGCGACGACGCCCTGGCCGGCGAAGGCCGCGTCGCCGTGGAGGGCGAGCGGGAGGACGGTGAAGTCCGTGCCGCCCTTGTTGATGACGTCCTGCTTGGCGCGGGCGACACCCTCCAGGACCGGGTCGACCGCCTCCAGGTGGGAGGGGTTCGCGACGAGCGAGACCTTGATCTGCTCGCCGTCGAGGCCGGTGAAGGTGCCCTCGGCGCCCAGGTGGTACTTGACGTCGCCGGAGCCGTGCATGGACTTCGGGTCGAGGTTGCCCTCGAACTCGCGGAAGATCTGCGCGTAGGACTTGCCGACGATGTTCGCCAGGACGTTCAGGCGGCCGCGGTGGGCCATGCCGATGACGACCTCTTCGAGGCGGGCCTCGGCGGCCGAGTCGATGACGGCGTCGAGCAGCGGGATGACGGACTCGCCGCCCTCCAGGGAGAAGCGCTTCTGGCCGACGTACTTCGTCTGCAGGAAGGTCTCGAAGGCCTCGGCGGCGTTCAGGCGGCGCAGGATGCGCAGCTGCTCCTCGCGCTCCGGCTTGGTGTGCGGGCGCTCGATGCGGTCCTGGATCCAGCGGCGCTGCTTGGGGTCCTGGATGTGCATGAACTCGACGCCGGTGGTGCGGCAGTACGAGTCGCGCAGCACGCCGAGGATGTCGCGCAGCTTCATCATCGACTTGCCGGAGAAGCCGCCGACGGCGAACTCGCGCTCCAGGTCCCACAGGGTGAGGCCGTGCTCGGTGATGTCGAGGTCGGGGTGCTTGCGCTGCTTGTACTCCAGCGGGTCGGTGTCGGCCATGACGTGGCCGCGGACCCGGTAGGAGTGGATCAGCTCGAAGACGCGGGCGGCCTTCGTGACGTCGTCGTCGTGGCTGGCGTCGATGTCGCGGTTCCAGCGGACCGGCTCGTACGGGATGCGCAGCGACTCGAAGACGGAGTCGTAGAAGTCGTTCTCGCCGAGGAGCAGGTTCGCGACGATGCGCAGGAACTCGCCGGAGGCCGCGCCCTGGATGACCCGGTGGTCGTAGGTCGAGGTCAGGGTCATGACCTTGGAGATGCCCAGCTTGTTCAGGGTGTCCTGCGAGGTGCCCTGGAACTCGGCGGGGTAGTCCATGGAGCCGACGCCCATGATGACCGACTGTCCGGGCATCAGGCGGGGCACGGAGTGGACGGTGCCCAGGCCGCCGGGGTTCGTCAGGGAGACGGTCACGCCGGTGAAGTCGTCCATCGTCAGCTTGCCGACGCGGGCGCGGCGGACGATGTCCTCGTAGGCCTGCCAGAACTCGAAGAAGCTGAGGGTCTCGGCCTTCTTGATGCCGGCGACGACGAGCTGGCGGTCGCCGTTGGCCTTGACCAGGTCGATGGCGAGGCCGAAGTTCACGTGGTCGGGCTTGACCAGGGTGGGCTTGCCGTCCTTCTCCGCGAAGGAGTAGTTCATCGACGGCATGGCCTTGATGGCCTGGACCATCGCGTAGCCGATGAGGTGCGTGAAGGAGATCTTCCCGCCCCGGGCCCGCTTCAGGTGGTTGTTGATGACGATGCGGTTGTCGAACAGCAGCTTCACCGGGACGGCGCGGACGGAGGTGGCCGTCGGCACGTCGAGGGAGGCGTTCATGTTCTTGGCCACGGCTGCCGCCGGGCCGCGGAGCGTCACCAGCTCGGGGCCCGCGGGGGCCCCGGTGGCGGGCGCGGCCTTCTGCGGGGCTACGGAGGCGGGGGCGGGCGCGGCCGGTGCGGCGGCCGGGGCCTGGGAGGTGACAGTCACAGCAGGGGCACCAGAGGGGATGGCAGGAGCAGGGGCAGGAGCTGACACAGGCGGAGGAGTCGGCGTCGCGGTGGGCGCGGGCGCGGCGTCCGCCGCCCCCGTGGCGGCGTCGGCGGCCTGCGGCGTCCCGGCGACGGCGGTGGCGGCCTGTGCGGAGGCGCCGTCCGTCGGCGTGGACTTGTCGGGACCGGCCGACGTCACCGGAGCGGCAGCGCCCCCCGGCTTGTAGTCGGCGAAGAAGTCCCACCAGGCCCGGTCGACCGACTGCGGGTCCTGGAGGTACTGCTGATAGATCTCGTCGACGAGCCACTCATTCGCGCCGAAGCCTGAGGCAGGGTTCTTCCCGCCCTCTGCTGCTTCGGTCGTGGTGCTCGAGTTACTGGGGGACTGTGGCGACACGGCGGCAACCGCCCTCTTCCGCTTCACAAGGTATGGACAGCGGGAATAAAGGCTACGCCTCCTCGGCCGCTGCATGCAGGCCGGGCGGGACTTACGTCATGCAGGTCACATCGAACGGCGGGTTTCATGACGTGGAATGGCGGGAAACCAGCCTGGTTCGGGTAGGGGGCACCGAGGTTGCGGCCCCCTTGGCTTCGCACCCCTGACGGACCCCGGGTACGTGTGGCCGAGATCATGTCCTTCCCAGTCGAACCCTACGTCAACACGGGACCTACGAGCTGCCCGGAAGCGTGACGAGGATGCGGCAGCCACGTGACGATTCAGCCACTCCGATCCGGCCGCCGTGCAGCTCCACGGCCCAGCGGGCGATCGCCAGGCCCAGCCCGGTGCCTCCGTCGCCGCCTCGTGCGCTGCCCCGGTTGAACCGCTCGAAGACCCGGTGGCGCTCGGCCTCCGGGATGCCGGGGCCCTCGTCGCGGACCTCCAGCGCCAGGCTGCCGGGGATGTCGCCGGCCCGGGCGCGGACCGTGACCCGGCCGTGCGGCGGGCTGTGCTTGACCGCGTTGTCGATCAGGTTGGCCACCACCTGGTGCAGCCGCTCCGCGTCGGCGTACGCGCACAGGTCGGGCGGGAAGACGTCCAGGTGCAGGTGGACGTCGTTGCGGGTGTGCCCGCCGGAGCCGGAGAGCAGCCCCGGCCGGCCCGAGGCCGCCAGCCCCGACTCCTTCAGCACCCCCGACAGGTACGGCCACACCTCGAAGCGGCGGGCCCTCAGCGGCACCACGCCGTTGTCGACGCGGGACAGGTCCAGCAGGGTCTCCACGAGCCGGCCGAGGCGCTCGGTCTGCTTGAGCATGGTGCGCATGGTCTCCGGGTCGGCGGCCGAGACGCCGTCGACCACGTTCTCCAGCACCGCGCGCAGCGCGGCGATCGGGGTGCGCAGCTCGTGCGAGACGTTGGCGACCAGTTCCTTGCGGTGCCGGTCCACGGCCTCCAGGTCGTCCGCCATCAGGTTGATCGTGGAGGCCAGGTCGCCCAGCTCGTCGCGGCGTCCGGCGCCCCGCACCCGCCGCGTGAAGTCGCCGTGGGATATCGCCCGGGCGACCGTCGTCATGTCGTCGAGCGGCGCCGTCAGGCTGTGCGCCACGAACTGCGTGATCAGCATCGAGGCGATCACCGAGAAGACGGTGATGAACCGCAGCTCGGTGTCCGTGCGCAGGGCCACCAGCAGCAGGCCGGTCGTGATGAAGACCGAGACCACCACGAGCGTGCCGAGCTTGGTCTTGATCGAGAACGGCGAGAAGGGCCGCAGCCCCCCGGGGGGCCGCTGGCGCCGGCGCGGCCCCTCGGCCCGGCCGTTCACGGCTGGGCCGGGGTCTCCAGGGCGTACCCGACGCCGTGGACCGTACGGATCCGCTCGGCGCCGATCTTGCGCCGCAGGGCCTTGATGTGGCTGTCGACGGTACGGGTCCCGGAGGCGTCGGCCCAGTCCCAGACCTCCGCCAGCAGCTGCTCCCGGGAGAGCACGGCCCGCGGGGTCCCGGCCAGGCACACCAGCAGGTCGAACTCGGTCGGGGTCAGGTGGACGTCCTCGGTCTGCACCCGGACCCGGCGCTGAGCGTGGTCGATCTCCAGGTCGCCCAGGCGCAGGGTGGCGCCGCGCGGGGTGTGGGCGGCGATCGTGGCCCGCTCCACCCGCCGCAGCAGGACGTGGACGCGTGCGGCCAGCTCCCGCATGGAGAACGGCTTGGTCATGTAGTCGTCGGCGCCGACGCCCAGCCCGACGAGCATGTCGGTCTCGTCGTCCCGGGCCGTGAGCATCAGCACGGGGACCGGGCGCTGCGCCTGGACCCGGCGGCAGACCTCCAGCCCGTCGAAGCCGGGCAGCATGACGTCGAGGACCAGCAGCTCGGGCAGCCAGCTCTCCGCCGCGGCGACGGCCGCGGGACCGTCGGTGGCCGTCTGTACCTGGAAGCCCTCGGCGCGCAGTCGGGCCGCGATGGCCTCCGCGATGGTGCGGTCGTCCTCGACGACGAGCACACGCCGCTGGGCGCCGGGGGTTGCCGCGGCGCCGGTGTGGGTGGTGTGTGTCTGTTCCATGTCCGCCCCTGAAGATCCCGCTGAATGGGGTGCAGCGTAGAGGAGGCTCCGGCCTGCGGCTACGTGGGGTTCGGACACGGCATATGCGCTGGACCGGAGTAAATGGAATGGGTTGTACCGGGTGCCGGGCCCCCCGCGGGACCGGCATCCGGCGGGTGCGGCGGTCAGCTGCCCCACCGGCTCCGACCTCCTCGGATCCCTCTTGGCGGGGGCCTACAAGGCCCGGCCGCGACCGTGGGAGGACCGGGTCGTGAGTGTCGTTCGGCACATCGGGACGGGATGGCCGCGACCGCTGCCGTCGAACGCGGAAGCGAAGGGCAGGCGTCCCTCGGCGGCGGCCCGGCCGCCCCTCGCCGTCATGGACGGCCGCCGGATCCGGTGTGGGGGTGGGTGCCGAAGCCCCGCAGCGCGGCCTGCCGGCTCGGCTGCGTGGCCTCCCGGCCCGGCTGTGCGGCCTGCCGGCCTGGCTGTGCGGCCTGCCAGCCCGGTTGTGCGGCCTGCCGGCCCGGCTGCGTGGCTTCGCGGACCGGCTGCTGCGGGGGCTCAGTACTGCGTGAAGGGCGGCAGGGCGTCCACCACCCTCACCAGGGCCGGGGGCAGGGACTCCTGCTCGCCCGCGACCTCGTACCCGTCGTGCACGAAGATGTAGAAGAACCCGTCGTAGATCGTGGGGCCGCCCGTCGCGATCCCGGGCAGACGGGCGAAGTCCGCCTCCCGGAGCGCGGTGCGCAGCGCCGCCAAGCCCTGCTCCGACAGCTTCCCGGCACCCTCCGGCCCCGCCTTCGCGTCCAGCCGGGACCAGGAGCCGTCGCCCTGCACGACGAGGGTGTGGGTCTCCCCGGCGAAGCCCCCGCTGCGGGTGACGCGGACCAGCGTCTCCCCGGGGGCGGGCACCGCACTCGTACGCGCGCCCGGCCCGGAGCTGCGAGCGGGGCTCGGGCTCGCGGCAGGGCCGGCGTCCGCACCCGCGCCCGTACTCGCACCCGTACTCGGACCGGCGGAGCCCTGGGGCGGCGCGTCGTCCCCGCCACCGGAACCGGACGGTCCGCACCCCGCCAGGACCACCGCACCCAGAAGTGCCGCCGCCACCGCCCGGAACGCGCGCACACCCACCTCCGCAGCACTCGGGTCCACCCCCGAGTATGGAGTCCGCACCCCCGATCCGACAGCTTCAGGAGGCCGCCATCAGACGCATCGCGCCATGGCGCCTGCTGCCGCCGCTGCTCGCCGCGGCACTCGGCCTGTGGGGCCTTGAGCGGGGCGGCAGCATGTGGCGCGACGAGTCCGTCACCTGGCAGGTGGCGCACCGCACGCCCGGCGCGATCCTGGACCTCCTCGCCCGCGTCGACGCCGTGCACGGCCTGTACTACGTCCTCATGCACGGCGTGTTCCAGGCCTGGGACGGCGGCCTGTGGGCGCTGCGGCTGCCCTCCGTCGCCGCCACCGCCCTCGCCGCCGCGGGCGTGGCCGCCGTCGCACACCGCCTCGTGGGGGAGCGGGCCGCACTCGTCTCCGGCTGCCTGTACGCCCTCCTGCCGCCCGTCCAGATGTACGCCCAGGAAGGCCGCTCGTACGCGCTCGTCGCTGCCGCCGTCGTGTGGGCGACCTACCTGATGCTCCGCGAGCGGTGGATCGCCTACACCGTCGTGCTGCTGATCGGCTGCTGGCTGCACGAGTTCGCCGCGCTGGCGCTGCTCGCCCACGCCTTCACCGCCCACCGCGCCCGCGGCTGGCGGTGGAGCGCCGCGGCCGTCGTCGCCCTGCTGCTGCCGCTCGCCGCGGTCAGCGTGCGCCAGGCCCACCAGCAGCTCGGCTGGCTGGGCCGGCCGAGCTGGCAGGACTGGGCCGCGTACGCCGTGGTGGCCGCCGCCTCCCTGCTCCTCGCCCGGGGCGCCCCGAAGGACCTCGTACGGGTGGCGCTGCCCCTCGTCCTGCTGCCGCCCGGACTGCTCATGGCGATATCGCTGATCAACCCCTGGTACGTCGACCGGTACGTGCTCTACGCGCTGGCCGGGCCCGCCCTGCTGGCCGGCGCACGGCTGGCCGCGGCCCGCGCGTGGTGGCCGTGGGTGCTGGCGGGAGCCCTCCTCGTGCCGTTCGGTATCTGGTCGGCGTGGCTGCGCACCCCGGAGAGCCGCAAGGACGACGTCCTCGCGGTGGCCGCCGCGGTCCGCGAGCGGGCCCGTCCGGGGGACACGGTGGTGTTCATGCCGTCCCGCAGGCGCGAGTGGCTGCTGTCCTCGCCGGACGTCCGCACGGGCCTGCGCGACGCCGCCCTCGCCTCCGACCCGGCCGCCTCGCACAGCCTCCAGGGCACCGAGCTGCCCCCGGAGCGGATCCGCGCGGCCCTGCTCGCCTCGCCGCGGGTGATCGCCCTGCAGGACCCGGCGGGGCAGCCGCTGGACCCGTTCCCGCGCGAGGCGGTCAAACGGGAGGTGCTGTCCGGGCGCTTCGACCTCTGCTCGGTCACCGGCGTACGGGGTGCCCGGATCGCCGTCTACGCCCGCCCGGGCGGCTGCGCCGACGCCCCGTAGGGCGTGCCGCGCCGATCGGGCCGGGCCCGCACCGCCACCCCTCGCCCGGCCCCCGCCAGCAGGGATCCCGGGCCGCCCCGGTGTCGGCTGTTCGGCGTCGTCCCGGGTCGGCGGGTCCGGCGTCGCCCCGGGGTCGGTTGTCCGGTGTCCTCCCCGGTTCTTCAGTCCGGCGCCTCTCCGGGTCGGTGTTCTGGCGTCGCCCGCGGCTCGGTTGTCGGGCGTCGCCCCGGTTCGGCGGGTCCGGCGTCGCCCCCGGGTGGGTGGTCCGGCCTCGCCCCGGGGGCGGCGGTCCCGGGCCCGGGTTTGCGGTCCGGCATCGTCCCGGTTCGGCGGGCCCGGCGTCGTCCCGGGTCGGTTGTCCGGCGTCGGCCCCGGGTTCGCAGTCCGGCGCCGCCGCGGGGGCGGCGGTCCCGGGCCGCCCCGGGTTTGCGGTCCGGCATCGTCCCGGTTCGGCGGTCCCGCGTCGCCCCGGGTCGGTTGTCCGGCGTCGCTCCCGGGTCGGCGGACCGGCCCCCCGCCGGGCACGGGCTGGGGTGTTCGGGGGACGCGCGCGGGCCCCGGTCCTGCGGTGGTTTCGCCCCGGGCGATCCCGTGGCGTCCGCCGTGCCGGTGCGCACCGCACTCCGCCGGGCCCCGCGCGGGTGGACGGCGCGGCCGGCGTCCACCGCGCGGGGGCGGTGCCCGGCCGGCCGGGTCGGGGCCGGAGGATGAGGAGACCGCGTCGTACAGCCGGCGATCCGTGCCGCCCCCACGGGCAGGCGCGGCACGCCGACCCCAGGAGGTGCCGTATGTCCACGCCCGCGTCCGACCACCCCGCATCCCGCGAACCCGGGCCCGCGAACCCCGGCCCGCTGGTCGGGGCCGACTGGCTCGCCGCCCGGCTGGGCGCCCCCGGACTGGTCGTCTTCGACGCCTCCGTCGGCGCCCACCGCGCCGCCGCCCGGCGCATCCCGGGCGCCCGCCCCTTCGACCTCGACGGAGCCCTCTCCGACCACACGGCCCCCGCCCCGCACACCATGCCCGGCCCCGCCGCCCTCACCGACGCGCTGCGGGCACTCGGCCTCCACGACAGCGACACCGTCGTCGTCTACGACGGCGCCGGCGTCTACTCCAGCGCCCGCGCCTGGTGGATGCTGCGCGCCATGGGCTTCGACCGAGCCGCCGTCCTCGACGGGGGACTGCCCGCATGGACGGCCGCCGGCCTGCCCGTCGAGGCCGCCGCCCCGGAGTACGGCGGACCGCCCGGCTCCTTCACCGCCCGGCCCCGCCCGGGGCTGCTGATCGACGCCCAGGCCGTCGCCGCGGCCCTGGCCGACCCGGCCGCGGCCGTCCTGGACGCCCGTACCCGCGAACGCTTCGAGGGCACCGCCCCCGAACCCCGTCCGGGCCTGCGCGGCGGCCACATGCCGGGCGCCGCCAGCCTCCCCTTCGGCGAACTCCAGGGCCCCGACGGCCTGATGCGGCCGGCCGGGGAACTCCGGGCGGCCCTCGCGGCGGCCGCGGGCGGCCGCGAACGCCTCCGCTTCAGCTGCGGCTCCGGCGTGACCGCCTGTGTACTGGCCCTCGGCGCCGACCTCGCCGGCTACCGGGACCTGGCCGTGTACGACGGCTCCTGGAGCGAATGGGGCCTGCCCTCGCCCCTGCGCCCGGTCGTCACCGGCCCGGGCGCGCAAAGGCATGCCCCGGTCTCGCCCGAAGACGGCGGAGCGCACCTCCGAGCGCTCTGACGCCCCGCCGGCGGGGGGCCGCAGCCGGCAGGAGGGGCCCCTCGCAGTCGGTGTCGTCGAAGCCCGTGGCCCACACGCCGGTGCGGTTCCTCGGCGAGTGACCGGGCTCGGGGACCTCCCGGCCGACACCCGGGAGGACCTCCGGCGCCGCCGGCCCGAATCCGCTCCGGCCCCCACCGCCCGGCGGTCTCCACCACCTTCGGCATCCGCCCGCGACACCGCCCTCCCCGCCGACGCCTCCGCCCGTCCGCCCCACGACGAAAGCCACCGCGGACGACACCCCGGCCGGCACCGCAGAGCCCTGTTCGCCCCCGGCGAACGGAGGTTGGGGAACATCGCAAGGCGCAGATGCATTGAGTCCGCATAGCTCAACTTCACTGCCGGAGGGAAGATCATGGCTTCGACGTCCGTAACGCTCACCCTGCCCGTGCTGCCGCTCGACGACGAGGTCGTGCTGCCCGGAATGGTCGTCCCGCTGGACCTGTCCGACGCCGAGGTGCGCGCCGCCGTGGAGGCCGCGCAGGCCGCCGCCGGAAAGGGCAGCGGGAAGCCCCGGGTGCTGCTCGTGCCGCGGATCGACGGCACGTACGCGGCGACCGGGGTGCTCGGAACCGTCGAGCAGGTCGGCCGGCTCTCCGGCGGCGACCCCGGCGCGCTCATCCGCGGCCTCGGCCGGGTCCGGATCGGCGCCGGCACCACCGGGCCCGGAGCGGCGCTCTGGGTCGAGGGCGAGACCGTGGACGAGTCGGTCCCCGATCCGCTGCCCGGCGCCGTCGCCGAACTGGTCAAGGAGTACAAGGCCCTCGCCACCAGCTGGCTCAAGAAGCGCGGCGCCTGGCAGGTCGTGGACCGCGTCCAGCAGATCGAAGGGGTCTCCGCGCTCGCGGACAACTCCGGATACTCGCCGTTCCTGACGGTCGGACAGAAGGTCGAACTGCTGGAGACGGCCGACCCCGTCGCCCGCCTCAGGCTCGCCGTCAAGGCACTCAGCGACCACCTCGCAGAACAGGACGTGGCCGAGTCCATCGCCAAGGACGTCCAGGACGGCGTCGACAAGCAGCAGCGCGAGTTCCTGCTGCGCCGCCAGCTGGAGGCCGTGCGCAAGGAACTGCGCGAGCTGAACGGCGAGAAGGACGGCGAGGAGTCCGATGACTACCGGGCCCGCGTCGAGGCGGCCGACCTCCCCGAGAAGGTCCGCGAGGCCGCGCTCAAGGAAGTCGACAAGCTGGAGCGGTCCAGCGACCAGAGCCCCGAGGGCTCCTGGATCCGCACCTGGCTGGACACCGTGCTCGAACTGCCCTGGAACGAGCGCACCGAGGACCGGTACGACATCCAGGGCGCCCGGGCCGTGCTCGACGCCGAACACGCCGGCCTGAGCGACGTGAAGGACCGCATCACCGAATACCTGGCCGTGCGCAAGCGCCGCAGCGAGCGCGGCATGGGCGTCATCGGGGGCCGGCGGGGCGGCGCCGTGCTGGCGCTCGTGGGCCCGCCCGGAGTCGGCAAGACCTCGCTCGGCGAGAGCGTGGCCCACGCGATGGGCCGCACGTTCGTCCGCGTCGCACTCGGCGGCGTACGGGACGAGGCGGAGGTGCGCGGCCACCGCAGGACCTACGTCGGCGCCCTGCCCGGCCGCATCGTGCGGGCCATCAAGGAAGCCGGGTCCATGAACCCCGTGGTCCTGCTCGACGAGATCGACAAGGTCGGCTCCGACTTCCGCGGCGACCCCGCGGCCGCCCTCCTGGAAGTCCTCGACCCGGCCCAGAACCACACCTTCCGGGACCACTACCTGGAGGTCGAGCTGGACCTGAGCGACGTCGTCTTCCTGGCCACCGCCAACGTCCTGGAGGCCATCCCGGAGGCCCTCGCCGACCGCATGGAGATCGTCCGCCTCGACGGCTACACCGAGGACGAGAAGGTCGTCATCGCCCGCGACCACCTGCTGCCCCGCCAGCTGGAGCGCGCCGGGCTCGCCGCCGACGAGGTGGTCCTGGAGGAGGACGCCCTGCGCAAGCTGGCCGGGGAGTACACCCGCGAGGCGGGCGTGCGCACCCTGGAGCGGGCGATCGCCCGCCTGCTGCGCAAGGTCGCCGCCCAGCACGAGCTGGGCGAGCGCGAGCTCCCCTTCCGCATCGGGGCGGGCGAGCTGCGGGGCCTGATCGGGCGCCCGCACCACGTGCCCGAGTCCGCCCAGGACCCGGCCGAACGCCGCACCGCGGTCCCCGGCGTGGCCACCGGCCTCGCGGTCACCGGCGCGGGAGGCGACGTGCTGTTCGTGGAGGCCTCGCTGGCCGACCCGGAGACGGGCGCCGCCGGACTGACCCTCACCGGCCAGCTCGGAGACGTCATGAAGGAGTCGGCGCAGATCGCGCTGAGCTTCCTGCGCTCGCACGGCGCCGAACTGGAGCTCCCCGTCGCCGACCTGAAGGACCGGGGCGTCCACATCCACTTCCCGGCCGGAGCGGTGCCCAAGGACGGCCCGAGCGCGGGCATCACCATGACCACCGCCCTCGCCTCCCTGCTCTCAGGACGGCAGGTGCGCACGGACGTCGCCATGACCGGCGAGGTCTCGCTGACCGGGCGGGTCCTGCCGATCGGCGGGGTCAAGCAGAAACTGCTCGCCGCCCACCGGGCGGGCCTGACCACCGTGATCATCCCGAAGCGCAACGAGGCCGACCTCGACGACGTCCCGGCGGAGGTGCTGGACGGGCTGGAGGTGCACCCGGTGACCGATGTCCGCCAAGTGCTGGAGCTCGCCCTGGACAGCGCGCAGGCGCCGGTCACCGCCGTCGCCTGACGGCGGGCCGCCGCCCCCCGGACTGCTTCCGGACGGCCCGGGGCCCCGCTGCGGCGGGGCCCCGGGCCCTCCGCGCACCCGCTGCGAAATACTGGCCCCCCACCCGGCGGGGTGCCGGACATCGACGAAGGAGCGGGACGTGCACGGGAGTGAAGACCAGGAGTTCCTTGCCCTGGAGCGGGAGCTGTCCGTCTTCCTCCGGCGGGCCCGCGCCTCCTCCGGCGAGATGGCCCGCGAGCTCCACCCCGAGCTGGAGCCCGCCGCGTACGGGCTCCTCGTACGCCTGGAGGCGGCCGGCCGGCAGCGGGCCACCGACCTCGCCGCCTACTTCGGCGTCGGCAAGGCCACCATGAGCCGGCAGCTGCGGGCCCTGGAGGTCCTGGGCCTGGTCGCCCGCGAGCAGGACCCCGCCGACGGAAGGGCCTTCCTCGTCGGGCTCACCGAGGAGGGCCGCGAACGCTTCCTGCGGGTACGCGGCGCCCGGCGCGAGCAGTACATGCGCAAGCTCGCCGGCTGGGACCGCGGCGAGGTGGCGGAACTGGCCCGACTGCTGCACCAGTTGAACGCCGGCGCGGAGTAGCCGGCGCCTCAGGGCCGCGCCCACGGCGTACTCAGAGCTCCGCGTAGGCCGCCGACGCGTCGTCGTGCCGCTTGTACCGGGCCGGCGGGCGGGCCGGGTCGGACTCGATGGCGCGGACCCGGCCGATCAGGCCCTGCGCGCCCTCCTTCCGCAGCACCGCCAGGCACTCGGCCCAGTCGCCCTCCCCGAACGTGTCCGTCCACCGGCTCGCCCCGTCCGTGAGCGCGGCCACCGCCCGCACCAGGCTCCGCGGGGTGCGCCCCGTGACCGCCCGGGCGGCCACCGCCGGGTCCGCCGCCGCCGTGAAGAAGCCGCCCTCGGCGTTGCGCAGGGCGTCCGTCGCGGCCACCGAGCGCAGCACCTCCCGCGGCAGCCGGTCCAGCCGGTCGTCGAGCACCGCGGTCACCTCGCCCCCGGACCCCTGGAGGAGGAGTACGGAGTCCGAGAGCACCAGGTGCTCCACGAACGCCTCGTCCCAGCGGACGACGACCACCGTCGCCTGCGGGGTGCGGACGTGAGAAAGGTCACACGTGTCACGGTGGGCCGCGGCCGTGGCCCGGACGGCCTCGGCCAGGATCCGGTCCAGCGGCATGTCCCGTCGCGATCCGGACAGTTCGGTCAATCGGCCGCCGAGGCGGGTCGTGAACCACGGCACTCCGTGCACGCACCCGTCGTCGCCCGCCGGCGGGGTGACCCCGTCGAGGGCCACCAGGACCCCGCCTCCCGAAGCGGGTGCCGAGGCCGACACCCAGTCCTCATTGGGGCGTTCCGGACTGCCGGGGGTCGTGGCGAGGTCGATGCGCATGCGGACATCCTGCCCGGGGAGCGGCGGAAAGGCGGGCTTGGTCCGTACCAGGAGGGGGAGATGGATGGCCCCTGCGTGCGCCGCGCCCGGGCCCCGCCCGGCAAGACCCCGGCACGGGACGGCCGGTGTGGGCGGGCATACTGCCAAAGGCCGCATCGATCTTTCAACCGCCTGTCCACGGAGCAGCTCTGGGGCCCGGTGTCCGAGTTGGTCGCCAACTCATCCGTGATGTTCACTCGTTCGAGTGGCCGGGTGGGCGATGTGCGGCTCTCTCCCCAACACGCTGCAAAGGTCTGAGGCGGTACGAGGGGGCAGGGGGCGTTTACTTGTTGACCGGCCGTTACCTCGGCCACACGAGTAGACGAGCAAAAGCACACGTACAGGATTGCGAGCACCGGTGCAGAAGAAGCGGTCTCGGAACAAGGGGCACCTCCCAGCGGTAGCTGGGGGAGGCACCGCCGCCGAAGGCCCGGCCCCCGCAGGACGCCGCGTCCGCGTGCGCAGCCGGCTGGTCGTCGGAGTCGCCGTCGCGGGACTCACCGTCCTCGCGGCCGGCACCCCCGCCGTCGTCACCGCCGCGAGGGAGCTGAACGACTCCCAGCGGCTGGTCACCCTCGCGGAGCAGACCGGCCAGATCCTCACCCTCACGCACGTCCTCGCCGACGAGCGCGACGCCGTCGTCGAGTACGCCGCCAAGGGCCGCCCCGCCGCCGCCAAGGGCGGCCTCCAGGAACGCACCCAGCGCACCGACCGGCAGATCGCCGAGGCCGCGGGGGTGGTCGACGAACCCCTCGCCCTGGCCCTCGCCCGCGTCGCGTCCGTCCGCACCGAAGCCGTCGACGGCAAGGGCACCGCCCTCGCCGCCCACCAGGCCTACACCGGCGTCATCACCGAACTCCTCGCCCCCGGCACCCGGCTCGCCGAGCTGACCCCGCCCCGCGCCGAGGCCGCCCTCGCCACCACCCGCCCCCTCGCACCCCTGGGCCAGGCCGTGGACCAGGCCTCGGCCACCCGCGGCCTGCTGCTCGGCGCCCTGGCCGTACCCCGCGGCGAACAAGCCCCGGGCTCGGCCACGGTCGACGAACTCACCACCGCCGCCCAGCGCTCGCGCGTACGGGAACAGGCCGCCCTCGACGACTTCACCCGGGTCGCCCGGCCCGACGTACGCCAGACCCTCACCGCCACCGTCACCGGCCCCGAGGTCAAGGCTGCCGACGACCACCTCAAGCGGCTCCTGGACCGGCCCACCCTGGCCGCGCCCGACCGCAAGACCGACGGAGCCGCCGTCGGCGCCGCGCTCACCTCGCGCATCGACCGCATGCGCACCGTCGAGGCCACCCTCGCCGGCGAACGGGCCTCCGCCCTCGCCTCCCTGCGCGACGACGACGTGACCCGGCTGGAGATCCTCGTCGCCCTGCTCGGCCTGCTGTTCCTCGTCGCCGTCGGCTTCGCCACCGCCGTCGCCCGCTCGCTGACCCGCCCGCTGTCGGTCCTGCGCCGCGGCGCCGAGCGGCTGGCGACGCCCGAGGGCTCGGTGGAACCGGTGCGGTTCACCGGCCGAAACGACGAGTTCGCCGAGGTCGTCCGGCACCTGAACGCCGTACGCGACCAGACGGTCTCCCTGCACACCCGGATCGCCGGGCTCGACGCCGACCGGCGCCGCATCATCGGCCGCAACGAGGCGCTCGCCTCCGGCCGCGAGGCGGTCGAGGAGGAGCTGACGAAGCTGCGCGCCGGGCTGGAGGAGCACCGCCGCATCATGTCGACGACCTCCGTCTCGCTGTCGCTGCGCACGCTGGGCCTGGTGGAACGCCAGCTCGCCGTCATCGAGGAGCTGGAGTCCAAGGAACAGGACCCGGACCGCCTCGCGACCCTCTTCAAGCTGGACCACCTGGCGACCGTGATGCGCCGCCACAACGAGAACCTCCTCGTCCTCGCCGGGCAGGAACACGGCCACGGGCAGGGCCTGCCGGTGGCGCTGGTCGACGTGATGCGGGCCGCCGTCAGCGAGATCGAGCGCTACGAGCGCGTCGACCTCGCGGCGCTGCCCTCCTACACGCAGGTCGCCGGACACGCCGCCGACGACATCTCGCACGTGCTGGCCGAACTGCTGGAGAACGCCACGACGTTCTCCCCGCCGGACGTCAAGGTGAAGGTGTCGGGCTGGACCCTCGACAACGGCGACGTGGTGCTCTCCGTCGTCGACGAGGGCATCGGCGTCACCGGGGACCGCCTGGAGGCGCTGAACGCCCGGCTGTCCACCCCCGAGGCCTACGACGAGGAACCCGAGGAGGAGCACGGCCTCGGCCTCGGCCTGTACGTGGCCGGGCGCCTCGCGGCACGGCACGGCGTCACCGCGGAGCTGCGCGGCGCACGCCACGGCGGGACCGAGGCCCTGGTGGTCGTCCCCGCGGCGCTGCTGCCCGCGACCCCGCCGGCCTCGCCCGTCCACACCCTGGCCACCCCGGGCGCACCCGCGCTGCACCTGCCGGGCGTGATAGCGGAGGCGAACGAGAACACCCTCCAGGCCCGTCGCCGCGGTGCGCACGCCGCGCCCGACCGGGCGGACGCGGAACCCACGGGCGCCGCCGACGCCGCCGAGGCCCCCGCCCCGGCCGAGCCGGTCACCCCGGTCACCCTGGCCGAGGCCCTGGCGCCCCCGGCCGACGCCGGCCTCCCGTCTCCCGACGAGGCACCCACCGAGACCCAGCCCGACCAGGCCATCACGCCCACGACCACCCCCCCGGCGGACCAGCTCTTCACGGCCGCCCAGGCGGAGGACGCGCCCCCGGCGGACCAGGTCTTCACGGCGGCCCGGGCCGCGGACGCGCCTCCGGCGGACCAGGTCTTCACAGCCGCACCGGCGGAGGACGCGTCTCCGGCGGACCAGCTCTACACGGCCGGCCCGGCCACGGACGCCCCTCCGGCGGACCAGGTCTTCACGGCGGCCCCGGCGGAGGACGTGCCTCCGGCGGACCAGGTCTTCACCGCCGAGCCTCCCGCAGGGGATCCCGGCGCGGACCCGGCCGACTTCACACTGCCGGATCCCGCCGAGGCCACCCCCGCCGAGCCCCCCGCAGGGGACCACGCACACGCACCCGCCGAGGCCGACTGGCTCCCCCGCCAGGGCAGCCACCCCGCCGACCCCGCCGACGGCGGCGGCCCCGTCACCGACAAGGGCCTGCCGAAGCGCACCCCGCGCACCGTCGCCGCCCCGCGCAGGGAGGACGTACGGCCCCAACCGCCCCGCCGGGTCGACGCCGAAGAACTGCGGCGCCGGCTCGGGGGCTTCTACCAGGGAGCCCAGGACGGCCGGCGCGTCGCCGCCGCCGAGCTCGCGCAGGACCTGCAGCAGAGCCTCGAACAGGACCGGGGGCAGGACCGGCGGCAGGACCAGGGGCAGGGACAGAGCAGTACCGACCAGGGGGACAGCGCACAGGAGGCACGCACATGACCGCGCCCAGTACGTACGGACTGAGCACCCAGGCCCGCAACCTGCAATGGCTGCTGACCGACCTGGTCGAGGAGGTACCCGGCGTCAACTCCGTCGCCGTCGTCTCCTCGGACGGGCTGCTGCTCCTGTCCTCCGACCCCGCAGCGGCCGGCGGCGCGGGTGAACCACAGGCGACGCCGAGGCCCAAGGGGCCACGGGGGGCGTCCGCCGACCTCGCCACCATCGTCTCCGGACTCGGCAGCCTCACCACCGGGGCGGCCGCCCTCATGGAGTTCGGCGCCGTCAAGCAGACCATGGTGGCGATGGACAACGGCTCGGTCTTCGTCATGGCCATCAGCGACGGCTCACTGCTGGGCGTGCACGCCACACCCGACTGCGACATGAGCGTCGTCGCCTACCACATGGCCCTGTTCGTCGGCCGCGCCGGACACGTCCTGACCCCCGAAGTCCGCAGCGAGCTGCGCCAGTCGATGGAGAACACCCCGTGAGGAGACCGGCCGCCGACCGACTCCCGATACGCGGAGCCGACCGCCGTCCCGCCCGCGTCCGCCCGTACTCCCTCACGGGCGGCCGGACACGCTTCACCCAGGTCCTGCACGTCGAGACCTTCGTCGCCGCCCTGGACACCAAGGCGTCCGAGCCGCAGAAGCCCGACCGCATGCCCGAGATGCCCGCCATCGTCGAGGTCTGCCGGCGCATGCGCACGATCGCCGAGATCGCCGCGCTGCTGAAGCTGCCGCTCGGTGTGGTCCGCGTCCTCGTCAGCGACCTCGCCGACCAGGGCAGGATCCGTGTGTACGGAACGGGCCACGGCTCCGGCCGTCCCGAACGCGCGCTGCTGGAAAGGGTGCTCGGTGGTCTTCGCCGTCTCTGACAGACCGGAGCTGGACGACGAACCGGTCCAGCCCTGGCAGTACGACCGCTCCCGCGCGCCCGTCGCCGTCAAGGTGCTGGTCGCGGGTGGCTTCGGGGTCGGCAAGACCACCTTCGTCTCCTCCGTCTCCGAGATCACCCCGCTGCGCACCGAAGCGGTGATGACCCAGGCCAGCGTCCCCACCGACGACCTGTCCGGCACCCCGGACAAGCACACCACCACCGTCGCCATGGACTTCGGCCGCGTCACCCTCGACGACGACCTCGTCCTCTACGTGTACGGCACCCCGGGCCAGGAACGGTTCTGGTTCATGTGGGACGACCTGGTCCGCGGGGCCATCGGCGGGCTCGTCATGGCCGACACCCGCCGCCTGCGCGACTGCTTCCCCGCCCTCGACTACTTCGAGAGCTCCGGGCTGCCGTACGCCGTCGCCGTCAACCACTTCGAGGGCTCGCAGTCCTACGAGCCCGAGGACGTGCGCGAGGCCCTCAGCGTCCCACCGCACATACCTGTGGTGATCATGGATGCGCGAGAGCGCCGGACGGTGATCGAATCCCTGCTGGCGCTGGTGGGCCACGCCCTCGACAGCACTCCCGAACAGAGGACTTGAGAGATGCGCAGGATACTTGTCGTCGGAGCCGGCCAGTCCGGTCTCCAGCTCGCCCTCGGACTCCAGTCCAAGGGCTACGAGGTCACCCTCATGTCCAACCGGACCGCGGACGAGATCCGCACCGGGCGGGTCATGTCCACCCAGTGCATGTTCGACACCGCGCTCCAGCACGAGCGCGACCTCGCAATCAACTTCTGGGAACAGCAGGCCCCGAAGATCGAGGGCCTCGGCGTCTCGGTCGCCGCACCCGACGGCAGCCGCCCCATCGACTGGCTCGGCCGGCTCAAGGGCTACGCGCAGTCCGTCGACCAGCGCGTGAAGATGTCCGGCTGGCTGGACGCCTTCACCCAGCGCGGCGGGCAGCTCGTCATCCACGGGGCGTCCGTCGCCGACCTCGACTACTTCTCCCGCACCTACGACCTGGTGCTGATCGCCGCCGGCAAGGGCGAGCTGGTGTCGATGTTCGGGCGGGACGCGGCGCGCTCCCCGTACGACGCCCCGCAGCGCGCGCTGGCCGTCTCCTACGTGCACGGGCTCGGCCCGCGCCCCGAGCACCCCGAGACGGACGCCGTCCGCTGCAACCTGGTCCCGGGCGTCGGCGAGCTGTTCGTGATGCCGACCCTGACGACGTCGGGCCGCGCGGACATCCTCTTCTGGGAGGGCATCCCCGGAGGTCCGCTGGACGTCTTCGGCGGCGTCAAGGACCCGGCGGAGCACCTGGCGCTCACGCTGGGGCTGATGGAGAAGTACACGCCGTGGGAGTACGCGCGGGCGACGAAGGTGGAGCTGACGGACGCGGGCGGCACCCTGGCCGGCCGGTACGCGCCGGTCGTCCGCAACCCGATCGGGCGCCTGCCGGGCGGCGGGCTCGTCCTGGGCGTGGCGGACGTCGTCGTCGCCAACGACCCGATCACGGGCCAGGGTTCGAACTCCGCCTCCAAGTGCGCGGCCTCGTACCTCTCCTCGATCCTCATGCACGGGGACAACCCGTTCGACGAGGCGTGGATGAAGGCGACCTTCGACAAGTACTGGTTCACCACGGGCAAGCCGGTGACCCGGTGGACGAACGCGATGCTGGGCGTTCCGCCGGAGCACGTGCTCAACCTGATCGGCGCGGCCGGGCAGCTCCAGCCGGTGGCGAATCGATTCGCCAACGGCTTCGACAACCCGGCCGACTTCGACGCGTACTTCTACGACCCCGAGGACGCGGCGGACTACCTGGCCGAGGTGGCCGCCGCCGCTTCCTCCGCGTCCTCCGCCTCCTCCTCCGCGTCCGACTCCTCGGCCGTGGGCGCCTCCTCGGCGGAGTAGCCCGCGTCGTCCCCCGCCGCCGCCCCCGACGCCTCGGGCAGCGGCGGCGGGGTGTACTCCGCCAGCGGGGTCCCGTCCGGGTCCGGCCGCACCGCCCCGAGCAGCGGGTTCGCGGCGATCGGCGACACCTTCACGACGGACCCCGGCCGCGGCGCCTGGATCACCTTGCCGTCGCCGACGTACAGCCCCACGTGGGTGGCCTTGGGGAAGTAGACCACCAGGTCCCCCGGCCGCAGCTGGTCCAGCGGCACCTTCGGGAGCTGCGCCCACTGCTCCTGACTGGTCCGCGGAATGCTGCGGCCGGCATGCGCCCAGGCCTGAGAGGTGAGGCCGGAGCAGTCGAAGGACCCGGGCCCCTCCGCGCCCCAGACGTACGGCTTCCCGATCTGCGCCGCCGCGTACGTGAGGGCCGCGCCGCCCGCGGCCGTGGGGGTGCCCGTGCGCGTGGGGAGGGCCCCGGACGTCACCAGGTCCCGCTGCGCCGCCGCCGTCTTCTCCGCCTCGCGCGCGCCCAGCCGGGTGAGCTGCTCCGGAGTCAGCGATGCCAGCAGCCGCTCGACCTGCTTGAGCTGCGAGGCGACCTGTTCCTTGTGCACCTTCTGCCGCGCGGCGAGGGTCTGCCGGGTGTCCAGGGCCTTGCGGGCCCGTACCGCGAGCGCGTCGGCCTCCTTCTCGCCGCGCGCGAGACGGTTCAGCGCCGCGGCCCGGCGGGCGCCCTCGCGGGCGGCGAGCCGACGCTGCTCCAGGGCCGCCTGCGGGTTCCCGGCCAGCAGCATCCGGGCGTAGGGGGACAGGCCCAGGCCGCCCTGGTACTGCTCGCGGGCGAGCCGCCCGGCGAGGGCCCGCTCGGAGTCGAGGGCCGTACGGGCCCTGCCGAGCTCGGCGGCGCGCGAGCGCTCCTCCCGCCGGCCCGCCTCCAGGGCGTCCTCCGTGGCCTTGTACGCCTCGGAGGCCTCCTCCGCCTTCTGGTAGAGCCCCTGCAGGCGGGTGAGCAGCGCGCCCACGTTCTCCCCTTCGGGCAGACCGGGCTCGGCGCCGGCGTCGTGGACCGGGCCGGCGACGAGGAGCGCTACGGCGATACAGGCAGCGCGAAGCCCCCGATATGACATGCGATCACCTCCGAGACCGCCGATGCTGCCACGCCCGGTATGACAAATCGCCCAATGGAGTCGGCCTGTCGAAGGGGGCCACCCGGTTGGCGGCGCCGGCGCCCCCCGGCGTGCCGACGCGGGACGGGGGAGGGAGGCGCGGCCGGGGGGAGGGGACGCGCGGCCGGGGCCGCGGGGTGTCGCGCGGCCGTCAGCCGTTCAGCAGGCGGGCCTTCGCCGTCGTGAACTCCTGAGGGGTCAGCATGCCCTCGCGGGCCAGGTCGGCCAGTTGGCGCAGTTCCGCGGCCAGGCCGGCGGGGACCGTCGGGCCCCGCTCCGGTCCGGTGTCCCAGTACAGCGCGTCGATCGGTTCGGGCTCCGGCTCGTGGTCGGGCTCGGGCTCGTAGTCGGGCTCGGCCTCCGGTTCCGGCTCCTCCAGCAGGTCCGGTCCCTGCTCCTCCATGAGATCCGACTCCGCCGCCCGCACCGCCCGGGCGAGCAGGCCCCCGCGCGGGGGCTCCTCCGGGCGCACCGCGCCCGCCGCCTCCGGGGCCACACCCGAGGCCCGTGCCAGCAGCCCCCGCAGCAGGGGGGATCCCGCCGGCCGGTTCGCGGCGCGGACCGTCACTCCCATCGGGCGGATGAACATCAGACCACCCCTGCCCGGGGGTCCACCGGGACCCGGTCCGGTGGGATGCGGACCGAGCCCACGATCCGGCCGCCAGCCGCCCGTACGGCGACCGCCGCGTCCTCGGCCCACACGTGCTCGACGACCAGCAGCAGCGCGCAGCTCCCGCGTTCCAGCAGGTCCGCCGCCTCCTGTACGTCCTCCGGTCCGATCAGCCGAGCCGCGTCCCGTCCCGTCAGCAGGCCGTGCAGTTCCACGAACTCGTCGAACTCGGCCGCGAGGACCTCACCCGACGCCGTCTTCGTGGCGACGAGACCGTCGATCAGCCGGACCACCCCCGTCTTGCGCAGCCCCATCACGGCCTCGACGGCCGGCACCCGCAGCTGCTCCTCCGGGAAGGCGAGGACGATGAATTCCACAGGTCCCATGCGCCTCGGCTCCTCACTTCCGCTACTTTCGACCGTTTGTGACGACTCTTCGGCACACTATGACATAAACGGACATACTATCCGTCTGCTTGCTACGTTTCGGGGTATGACCGCTCTGACGGCGAAGGTGGCGGAGCCCTCGCCCCCGCCCCCCGAAGCCGGCGCGCCCCCACGCAGGGGAGTGGAGCTGGCGCTCCTCGCGGGCGCCGTCCTGATCTCCGTACTCGGTCATCTCCACGTCGGCCTGGCCACCACCGGCCGCATCCCCGCCCCCGCCGACCGGTACGCCGTCGGCCTGGCCGCGGCCGCGCTGCTCGCGCACCTCGCCGTCCGGATCCGGGCCCCGTACGCCGACCCTCTCGTGCTCCCCATCGCCGTCCTGCTCAACGGGCTCGGCCTGGTCCTCATCCAACGCCTCGACGCGAGCACCCCCGGCCATCCGACCGCCGGGGACCAGCTCCTGTGGTCCGCCCTGGGCGTGGGCCTCTTCGTCCTCGTCGTCGTGCTGCTCCGCGACCACCGGGTGCTCCAGCGCTACGCGTACCTGTCCGTCGCCACCGCCCTGGTGCTGATGCTGGTGCCCGTCTTCTTCCCCGCGGTCAACGGCGCGCACATCTGGATCCGCTTCGCCGGACTCTCCTTCCAGCCGGGGGAGTTCGCCAAGATCCTGCTCGCCGTGTTCTTCGCCGCCTACCTCGCCGCGAACCGGACGGCCCTCGCCCTGACGGGGCGCCGGCTCTTCTGGAAGCTGCGCCTCCTGCCGGGCCGCGTGCTCGGCCCGATCCTCGCGATCTGGCTGCTCAGCGTCGGCCTGCTCGTGCTGGAGCGGGACCTCGGCACCTCGCTGCTGTTCTTCGGCCTCTTCGTCATCATGCTGTTCACCGCAACCGGGCGGATCGGCTGGATCGCGATCGGACTGCTGCTCGCCGCCCTCGGCGCGTACGCCGTCGCAACCTTGGAACCGCATGTGAACAGCCGCGTCGAGGATTGGCTGAATCCTTTCGCCTCCATCGAGCGCGGCGAGGGCCCCGGCCAGCTCGCCCAGTCCCTCTTCGCCTTCGGCGCCGGCGGGCTCCTCGGATCCGGCCTCGGCCGCGGCGAGTCCTTCCTCATCGGGTTCGCCGCCAAATCGGACTTCATCCTCGCCACCGCCGGCGAGGAGCTCGGGCTCGTCGGCATCACCGCGATCCTGCTCCTCTACGGGCTCCTCGTCGCGCGCGGGTTCCGCGCCGGCCTCGCCCTGCGCGACCCCTTCGGCCGACTGCTCGCCACCGGCCTCGCCTCGATCGTCGCGCTCCAGGTGTTCGTCATCGCGGGCGGCGTCACGGGGCTGATCCCCCTCACCGGCATGGCCATGCCCTTCCTGGCCCAGGGCGGCTCCTCCGTCGTCACCAACTGGATCATCGTCGCCCTGCTGGTCCGGCTCAGCGACAGCGCGCGCAGACCCCGCCCCGCGCAGGAGGCGGCCGAGTGATCCGCTACATCCGCTGGTGCGCGTACTTCTGCGCGCTGCTGCTCCTCGCCCTGCTGGTCAACATCGCCCGCGTACAGGTCTGGGAATCCGCGGCGTACGGGGCGAACCCGGCCAACAAGCGTGCCGCCATCGCACGGTACGCCGAGCCGCGCGGGGACATCCTCGTCGACGGACGCCCCGTCACGGGCTCCCGCGACAGCGGCCAGCTGCTGCGCCACGAGCGGACCTACGTGAACGGCCCGCTCTACGCGCCCGTCACCGGCTTCTCCTCCCAGACGTACGGGACCAGCTTCGTGGAGCGCGCCGAGGACGCCGTCCTGTCGGGCACGGACCCGGGGCTGTCGGCGTTCCCGCTCTGGTACGACCTGGCCCGCGGCCGCCCGGCCGGCGGCAACGCCGCCACCACCGTCCGCGCCGCCGTGCAGCGGGCCGCGTACGCCGGGCTCGGCGGCAAGCGCGGCGCGGTCGCCGCCCTCGAACCGGCCACCGGGAAGATCCTCGCGCTGGTCAGCAGCCCCTCATACGACCCGAACGTACTCTCGGGGACAGGTCCGCGGGTGGAGGCGGCCTGGACGGCGCTGAACGAGGACCCCGCCAGACCGATGCTCAACCGGGCGCTGCGCGAGACGTACCCGCCCGGCTCCACCTTCAAGATCGTGACGGCTGCGGCGGCCCTCGACGCGGGCGTGGTCACCGACGTGGACGCGCCGACCCGGACCCCGGACCCCTACCCGCTGCCCGGCACCAGCACCCTGCTGCCGAACGCGGCCACGGGCTGCGAGGACGCCTCCATGGCCGAGGCCGTGCAGTGGTCGTGCAACACGGTGATGGCGAAGATCGGCGTGCGGGTCGGGCTGCGCGGGATGGTGGACGCGGCGCGCCGGTTCGGCTTCAACACGGAGGGGCTGCGGGTGCCCTCGTGGGTGTCCCGGTCGAACTTCGACACCGACATGAGCCTGGACCAGCTGGCCCTCTCCTCGATCGGGCAGTTCAACACCCGCGCGACACCTCTGCAGATGGCGATGGTGGCCGCGGCCGTCGCCAACGGCGGTGAACTCGCCTCCCCGTACCTGGTGGAGCACACGACCCAGGACGACGGGTCCCCGGTCCGGCGCAGCGGCCGGCGCAGCCTCGGGCGGGCGATGAACCCGGCCACCGCGCTGCGCATGCAGGAGCTGATGGTGAAGGTGGTGGAGAACGGCACCGGAAAGAACGCGGCGATCCCGGGCGCGGTGGTCGGCGGCAAGACCGGCACCGCCCAGCACGGCGTCGGCAACGCGGGGACCCCGTACGCCTGGTTCATCTCGTGGGCCCGCGCGCAGGACGCGGCCCAGCCGGCGGTGGCGGTCGCGGTGGTGGTGGAGGACGCGTCGGCGAACCGGGGCGACATCAGCGGCAACGGCGCCGCGGCCCCGATCGCGCGGGCGGTGATGGAGGCCGCCCTGACCGCGCCCGGGGCGAGGCCGCGGGCTCCGTAGACCGACGGGCGGGGGACGGATCCGGCCCCCGCCCGGGGCTCAGTACGAGCAGCCGCTGGTCGCCAGGGTGCTCGGCGCCTGCGGGCTCAGGCCGTCGTAGAGGTCGCGGAGCATGGCCTGCGGGCAGTGCTTCACGCCGCCGATGCGGATCTCGAAGTGCAGGTGCGGGCCGGTGGACTGGCCGGTGTTGCCGGACTCGCCCAGGTACTGGCCGGGAGTGACGGTGGCCCCGGCCGCCACGCCCCGCTGGCTGAGGTGCCCGTATATGTAGGTCGCGCCGTCGGCGCCGTTGATCTGGATGCCGTTGCCGAAGCCGCCGTCCACATAGCTGACGGTTCCCCTGGTGACCGCGTAGACGGGCGTACCGGTCGGTACCTGGATGTCGATGGCCGCGTAGTCGTGGTGCGGGTCGTCGAGTTCGCTGCGCGGCACGGCCGCGTGCGGCAGGACGTAGGCGTAGTTCCCGCCGGAGCAGGTCGCGGTCCCGGGCTGCGCGGACAGGACGGTCTGGGTCCAGCCGGAGACGTCGACGGGGTCGTCGTTGTGGTAGACGATGTCGGTGCCGGAGCGGTCTGCCGGGTTCACATCCTGGTACCAGTACATGCCGCCGGCCCCGGTGACGCCGTAGTAGAGGCCGCCGCCGGGCGAGACGAGCCGTTCGAAGGCGGACCATCCGGAAGCCACCAGTTCGGCCCCCGACCAGCCGCCGCCGCTGTCGATCCGGTACTCCAGGAGGCGGCCGTCCGCGGTGTTGGCGATGAGCCGGTCGTCGCCGGAGGAGGACAGGGTCTTCAGGACGAAGCCGTTGCCGATCTCCTTGCGCTGGCCGATGTGCTGGGAGCCGGCCGGCTTGTCCTGGGAGACCAGGTACTGGATGAGCACGCCGCCGGCGGTGCCGTAGAGGTGGCCGTGGCCGTCGTAGGTCAGTTTGTCGTGGGTCCAGCCGGTGCCGATCTGCACCGGCGGGCCGACCAGGCCGAGCGAGAGGTTGTTCGTCTGGACGTCGACGCGGTAGAGCACGCCGGCGGTGTCGGTGACCAGGACCGTGTTGAAGTTCAGGGTGGCCATGGCCTTGGGGGTGAAGCCCAGGTCCGGTCCGATCAGCGTCTTGATCCGGTCGCCGTTCGACGGGTTGATCTGCGAGTACGTCAGCCGGCCGTCGGCGAGGGCGCCGTACAGCGAGACCGACCCCGTGCAGGCGGCCGTGGCGGCCGTGGCGGCCCGCGCGGGGGTGGCGGTGACGGACCCCAGGCCGAGCGTCATGATGCCGGCGAGCAGGGCGCCGAGCACGGGTCGGGACACAGCGGACTGCACAGTCGTCCTCCAACAGGTCTTGCGGTCCGGGAAGATGATCAGGCGCCGAAGCTATCCACTTCCCCCGCCGGGGGGAACGGATCTTCGCGCCACATCTCCGGAGGCGCATACCTGCCGGTCGGATCCGGCCTTGCCCGGCCCGGCCCGGCCTTGCCCGGCCCGGCTCCCGCGGTCACGGTCGCGGCGGGGGGCCTGCCGTCACGGTCGCGGCTGGGATCCGGTCACGGTCGCAGCCGGCCCGCGCCCTCGGCGATGGCCTCCTCCACCTCCGCCACCCGCGCCGCCTCCTCGGCCGCGAACCGCTCGCGGTCGAGCGCCTCGGCGATCTCCTCGTCCTGGCTCATCAGCAGGTCCAGGTTGGAGTCGCCCATGTGGAAGACGCCCAGGTCCACGTACGCCCTCTGGAGCCGCTCGCCCCACAGCCCGATGTCCTTCACGCACGGCACGATCCGGCTGAACAGCAGCTTGCGGAACAGGTGCAGGAACTCGGACTGCTCGCTGAGCCGCACCGCCTCCTGCGCCGGGACGCCGAAGTTCTGCAGCACCTCCACCCCGAGCAGCCGGTCCCGCATCAGGTAGCAGCCCTCGATCACGAACTCCTCGCGCTCGCGCAGCTCGGCGTCCGTCAGCTGCCGGTAGTAGTCGCGCAGCGCCATCCGCCCGAACGCCACGTGCCGGGCCTCGTCCTGCATCACGTACGCCAGGAGCTGCTTGGGCAGCGGCTTGGCGGTCGTGTCCCGGATCAGGCCGAAGGAGGCCAGCGCCAGCCCCTCGATGAGCACCTGCATGCCCAGGTACGGCATGTCCCAGCGGGAGTCGCGCAGGGTGTCGCCGAGCAGCCCCTGGAGGCTGTCGTTGACCGGGTACAGCATCCCGACCTTCTCGTGCAGGAAGCGCCCGAAGATCTCGGCGTGCCGGGCCTCGTCCATGGTCTGCGTGGCCGAGTAGAACTTCGCGTCGAGGTCAGGAACGGACTCGACGATGCGTGCCGCGCACACCATCGCGCCCTGCTCGCCGTGGAGGAACTGGCTGAAGTTCCAAGCGGTGTAGTGCCGGCGCAGGTCGCCCCTGTCCTTCTCGGTGAGCTTGGCCCAGTGCCGCGTCCCGTACAGCGGCAGGGCCTCGTCGGGGGTCCCCAGCGGATCGTACGGGTCCACCTCGATGTCCCAGTCGATGCGCTTGGCGCCGTCCCACTGCTTGTCCTTGCCCTTCTGGTACAGGGCGAGGAGCCGCTCGCGGCCGTCGTCGTACTCCCAGCTGAAGCGCGCGGAGCCGCTGGCAGGGACCTGCCAGACGGCCTCGCCCGGGTCTCCCGTGTAGAGCTCGTGCGTCGACACTGACGCCCCCTCGTCTCGCGTACTGCCGTGCAGGACCGGACGGTTGGCAGCGTCACACGTTGGTAGACGCGGGGTCAACAAGTCGTGCGCGGGGGATTGACGACCTTGCTGACAGGCAGTCTCATAAGCTGTGTCCGCCGGTAACTCGACGACGAGGTGTCCGAAGCCATGACGACCGTGACCGAACGAGCCGCGCTCAGGGACGCCCTCGGCCTCCTCAAGGACCGGGAGCAGATAGCCGAGCGCCTGCTGGAATCCTCCGCCAAGCACTCCTTCGACCCCGACAAGGAACTCGACTGGGACGCCCCCATGGTCGAGGGCAAGTACTACTGGCCGCCCGAGCTGCTCTCCCTCTACGACACCCCGCTCTGGAAGAAGATGGGCGAGGAGCAGCGCATCGACCTCTCCCGCCACGAGGCGGCCGCGCTCGGCTCGCTCGGCATCTGGTTCGAGATCATCCTCATGCAGCTGATGGTCCGCCACATCTACGACAAGTCGCTGACCAGCAAGCACGTGCGGTACGCGCTCACCGAGATCGCCGACGAGTGCCGGCACTCGATGATGTTCGCCCGCATGATCCAGAAGAGCGGCAGCCCCGCCTACCCGGTCTCCCGCCTCAACCACAATCTCGCCCGGATCCTGAAGACCGTCTCCACCACCCCCGGTTCCTTCGCCTGCACCCTCCTCGGCGAGGAGATCCTCGACTGGATGCAGCGCCTGACCTTCCCGGACGAGCGGATCCAGCCGCTGGTCCGCGGCGTCACCCGGATCCACGTCATCGAGGAGGCCCGGCACGTCCGGTACGCCCGGGAGGAACTGCGCCGCCAGATGCTGACGGCCCCGCGCTGGGAGCAGGAGCTCACCCGGATCAGCTGCGGCGAGGCCGCACGCGTCTTCTCCCTCGCGTTCGTGAACCCGGCCGTGTACGACAACGTCGGGCTGGACCGCCGCGAAGCGGTCGCCCAGGTCCGCGCCAGCGGCCACCGCCGCGAGGTCATGCAGACCGGTGCCAAGCGGCTCACCGACTTCCTCGACGACATCGGCGTACTGCGCGGCGTCGGCCGCAGGCTGTGGCAGAGCTCGGGGCTCCTGGCGTAGAGGAACGAGGGAGGAGAAAGCCGCGCCGCAAACCGGGGCCGGGCCCCGGCGGAGGGGTCCGGACGGGCGATCGGACGAACCGGCGGACGGGCGGGCGGTCTGTTCGTTGAAGGGATGGGCCGGAGGGATCGGTCGGAGGGATGGGCCGGGACTTCTCGGACGCAGGCCGCGGCCGGCCGCTCGCGGGCTACCCTGCGGTCATGACCGTACGCGCGTACCGCAGGCTGAGTGTCGAGGAGCGGCGGGCCCAACTCCTCGACGCCGCCCTCTCGCTGTTCGCGCACCGGGCCCCGGAGGAGGTCTCGCTCGACGACGTCGCGGAGGCCGCCGGGGTCTCGCGCCCGCTCGTCTACCGCTACTTCCCCGGCGGCAAGCAGCAGCTCTACGAGGCGGCCCTGCGCTCGGCGGCCGACCTCCTCGAACTCTGCTTCGCCGAACCCCAGCAGGGCCCCCTGACCCGGCGGCTGTCCCGGGCCCTCGACCGCTACCTCGCGTTCGTCGACGAACACGACACCGGCTTCGCGGCCCTCCTCCAGGGCGGCAGCGTCGTGGAGACCTCCCGCACCACAGCAACCGTCGACGGGATCCGCCGGGCCGCGGCCGAGCAGATCCTCCTCCACCTGGGTGTCCCGGCGCCCGGACCCCGGCTGCGCATGATGGTCCGCACCTGGATCACGGCGGTCGAGGCCGCCTCCCTCATATGGATCGACGAGGGCAAGCAGCCCGAGGTCGACACCCTCCGCGACTGGCTGCTCGACCAGTTCATCGCCCTGCTGACGGCCACCGCCGCCACGGATCCGGAGACCGCGGCCGCCGCCCGGGCCGCCCTGGCCATGGAGTCGGCCGACGGCCCGGTGGGGGACCTGGCCCGGCGCGTGATGCCGGTGGTCTCCGAGGCCGCCCACCTGCTGTGACACTGGTGGGGTGAGAAGCGAACCGACCCCGTTCGAGGGCGGCCCGATGGACGGCCGGGTCCTCCCGATCCTGACCGGCCCGACCGGACACCCGCCGAAGTGGTACGAGATCCCCGTCCCGACGCCGGACGGCCCGCCGACGGTGCTGCTGTACGAACGGGTCCCGTCGGGCTACTCGAAGCGGCTGGGCCTGCAGAAGGGCTGGAAGTACGCGTTCCGCCCCTCGGGCACCAAGCCGCGACCCCGCTGGCCCTGGACCAAGACCCCCCGCCCCCAGGCCTGACACCCCCGGGGGCCACGGGCACCGCGGGCCGTAGGCCCAACCCCCTTCCCGGCCCGACCCGGCCGGTCCCGCTTCCCGCCCCAGCCCGACCCGGTCCCGCATCGGGCCTGGCCCGAGCCCTTTCCGTCCTGGCCGGGTCCCGCGTCGGGCCCGGCCGGTCCCGCTTCCGGCCGGGTCCCACGCCGGGCCTGGCCAGAGCTCCCCTCCCCCCGGCCGGTTCCCGCTTCCGGCTCGGCCCTGGCCCGCGCCGACACTGCGCCTGGTCCGCTGCCCGGCGCGTGGGGCCGCGCCTGCCAGCTCCGGCTCGGGTCCGGCGCCCCGGCCCCGGCCTTGGCCCGGCCCCGGCCTCGGGCCCCGGCCCTGGCCTGGGCCTGCGGCCCCGGTGGGCTGGGGGTGGGACGCGGCCCGGGTGGCCCTGGGGTGTGGCCCTGGCCTGCGGCCCCGGCACCGAGCCGACGCCGACGCCCCCGGGGGCGGGCACCGCGGGCCGCAGGACTAAGCCTCCTTCCGGCCCGGCCCGGCCCTGGCCTGCGCCCACGCCGGGCACGGTCCGCTGCCCGGCGCGTGCGGCCGCGTCTGTCGGTCCCCGGCTCGGTCCGGCGCCCCGGTGTCGGCCTGCGGCCCAGGTTCATTTCGGCTCGGATTCGGCGCCAGCCCGGCCCCCGGCCCTGGCTGGCCCTGGTGGGCTGGGCGTGGAACGCGGCCCCGGCCTGCGACCCCGGCACCGAGCCGACGCCCCGGGGGGACAGGCACCGCGGGCCGGAGGCCTGAGTCACCTTCCGGCCCGGCCCGAACCCCCTTCCGGCCCTGGCCCGAGCCCACGCCGGGCCCGAACCGCTGCCCGGCATGTGCGGCCGCGTCTGCCGGCCTCCGGCTCGGTCCGGCGCCCCGGTGTCGGCCTGCGGCCCAGGTTCATTCCGGCTCGGATTCGGCGCCAGCCCGGCTTTGGCCTTGGCCCGGCCCCGGCTCTAGCCTTTTGGCCTGGCCTAGATGAGTAAGTCCGAAGTGCTCGGGTCAGTGGTCGTAGGCGATCAGTGAGCGGGTGGTTGGTGTTCCCGTCTGCCGGTTGTGCCAGATGGCCGCGGTCAGGGTGAGGATGCGTTGTCCGACGCGGGCCAGGACTCCTGCTGGGGTTCTGGCTCCGTGGCGTTCGAGGTCGAGCTGGCCTTTGAGGGTGTCGTTGACCGACTCGATCAGCTGCCGGATGGGCTTGAGCAGGTGCTCGCCGGGCCGTGGCTTGCGGTTGCGGTAGCTGGGCCGTAGCAGGGTCAGGCCATGCTCGGCCATAAAGGCGTCCAGGTGCTTGGAGACGTAGCCCTTGTCGCCGACGATCGTCTGCCCGGGATGGGTGGCCAGCAGGTCCTGGTCGCCGGAGAGCATGTCGGCCAGGACTTCGCGCTCGTCGAGTTTGGGGTTGGCCAGGGCCCAGGCGATCGGCAGGCCGCCGGGTGTGCAGAGCAGGTGCAGGCGCAGGCCCCAGAAGAACCGTGAGTGTGAAGGGCAGTAGCCGTCTAGACGTGCGGCCCCAGTGGGCTGGGGGCGGGACGCGGCCCCGGGGTGTGGCCCCGGCCTGCAGTCGGGGCGGGGGCCTGAGTGGACTGTGGCCGTAACCGGAGCCGGTCTGTTGCGCGGTCTCCGATTCGTCCCCGGCTCGTGGTCTCCGGTTTGGGTTCGGGTTCCGGTCCTGGCCCGCCCCCGGCTCTGGCCTGCGGCCCGGCCCGCGCCGACACCGGGCCCGGTCCGCTGCCCGGCGCGTGCGGCCACGTCTGTCGGTCCCCGGCCCCGGCCCCGGCCTGCGGCCCCGGCCTGCGGCCCTGGCCTGTAGGCCCGGTGGGCTGGGGGTGGGGCGCGACCCGCGGTGTGGCCCGGGCCGGGCGGGGAGGGGCGGGGAGCGTTCGGCGGGGTGCGGCGGGTGGGGGACGGTCCGTCAGGAACCCGGGAGGGTGAGGACCGCCAGGCCCCCGCCGTCCTCCGCGGCGCGGAAGCGCAGTGTCGCGCCGATCGCCGCCGCCTGGCCCACGGCGATGGTCAGGCCCAGACCGTGCCCCTTACCCCCGCTGCGGAAACGCTGCGGGCCGTGGGCCAGCAGGTAGTCCGGGAAGCCGTCCCCGTGGTCCCGTACGGTGACCACCTGCCCGTCCACCGTCAGCACCACCGGCTGCCGCCCGTGCTGATGGGCGTTGGCCACCAGGTTCCCCAGGACCCGCTCCAGCCGGCGCCGGTCCGTCTCCACGTGGGCGTCCCGCAGGACGACCACCTCCGTGTCCGTCCCCGAGGCCCGCACCACGCGCCCGGCCAGCCGCCCCAGCTGGTGGAGGTCCGTCTCCACCGCCTCGCTGCCCGAGTCCAGCCGGGAGATCTCCAGCAGGTCCTCCGTCAGCTGCCGCATCGTCCGGACCCGCTCGCGCACCAGCTCCGTCGGCCGGCCCGCCGGCAGCAGCTCCGACGCCGCCTGCAAGCCGGTCAGCGGTGTGCGCAGCTCATGGGCCACGTCCGCCGTGAACCGCCGCTCGCTCTCCAGCTTCGACTGCAGGCTGCCCGCCATCGTGTCCAGCGCCCCGGCCACCGTCGCCACTTCGTCCTGGCGCCGCGACGGGTCCTTCGTCCGCGGGTCGTCCACCCGCGCGTCGAGGTCGCCCTGCGTGATCCGCCGCGCCACCGTCGCCGTCTGGTGCAGCCGCCGCGTCACCCGCGTCACCGCGAACGCGCCCACGAGCAGCGTCCCGCCGATCGCCAGCACCGACGACCCGATGATCGCGTTGTCCAGTCCGCTGATGGTGCGGGCGCTCTGCCCGTAGTCGATCGCCGTCGCCAGGGCCCGGCCGTCCGCCGGGCCGGCCGCCCACATCATGGGGCGGCCGCGGTGCTCCGCCACGACCGTGCCCCGGTGCCCGCCGGCCGCGAGCGCCCGCAGTTCCGGCGGCAGCCCCACCGGGTCCAGTCCGGAACCGGGCGGCAGGGGCTCGCCCGCCTCGTACCGGTCCGTCACCTCGCCCAGCTTGCCCAGCGCCTTCTCCCGTGCCGCGGCCACCGTCTGGCGGGTGACCTCCACGTGCACGAGCGCGCCGAGCACGGCTGCCAGCGAGCAGCACATCACCGCGATGAAGCACGCGGACTTCCAGGTCAGCGTGGCCGTCCAGGCGGGCAGCCGCAGCCGCAGCCGCCCGGCCCGCATCCGCCCCCCGGCCCGCGCCCGGTCCTCGCTCTCGCGCACGGTCACGGCCGGTCCGGTGCGGGCCCGGGCCCGAGACCGCCTCCGCCACCGCGACCCGGGCCGGGGCCCGTCCCGGGGCCGAGACCACCACCGTTTCCGCCCCCGCCACCGCCACCGCCACCCGTCCCCGTCCCGGGACCGGTCCCGGGACCGCGGTCCTGCGGACCCGGCGGGTTCGCGGGCACCCGTACGATCTGCTCCCGGGTCGGCAGCATGGTGCGCTGCTTCTCCTCCCAGGACCAGGCGGTGATCAGCTCGTAGCCGCGGTTGCCGCTGGGCACCCGCAGCACCACGTCCCGGCCGGCCAGCTCCACCGAGACGACGGTCTGCGTGGTCGCCATGATCCGCTTGAGGCGGCCGTCGCCGTCCGCGGTGTACACCCGTACGGACATCATCTTGTCCGGGAACTCGATACCCACGATCAACTCGTCCGTGCCGTTGCCCGTGAGGTCCCGGTAGTACGGCGCCAGCACCGGGCACGGCGCCGGCTCCGCGGCCCCCGGCGTGCAGGCCTTGATCGCCGCCGCCGTCTCGGCCGGCATCCCGTCGGCCCCGACCCCGCTCTTCGGATGGGCCTTCAGCTCCGCCTGCACGAGGGCCACCGGATCGACCCCGTGCACGTCCTGGTCGCGGACGGGCGGAATCCCCTTCACGTACTCGGGCGGGGCGCCGGCCGGATCGGCCGGCGGTACCGTCGCCCCCAGGCGGTCGGGCCACAGGTGCACGGGGCCGCTCGCGGTCGCGGTCGCCCCGGCGCCGACGAGCCCGCCGGTGTCCCCGCAGCCCGCCAGCAGCGGGAGCACGGCGAGGAGCAGCAACGGGGCCGCGGCCGCGGCTGGAGCGGTGGAACGGCGGCGCGCGCAGCCGCCGAGAACGAACCTCTTCACGGCCCCCCTGTTCACAGCCCCCGTGCCCTTCTGCGCGCCTTACGACGACGGTCGATCGCATCCACCCTATGCGGAGGTGCGCCCCTTTTGCCCGGGCCGGCCTCCGGTGGCCGTGGGGACGGGCGGGCAGGCACTCCGAGCCCCTCCGTGCGTACGGGGGTACGGACGCCCCTCAGCCGTCCGTGCGTCCCCGGCGCAGCATGGCGAAACCGAGCCCGGCCGCACCCACGGCGGCGATACCGCCGCCCGCGGCGAGCAGCAGGATGCCGTCGCCCGGCCCGTCGGCCAGCGTACTCAGCCGCCGGCTCTCTGCGGACGCGGCCTCCAGGGCGCGGGTGTCGCCGGCGGCGGCCCGCTGCTCGGCCGACACCGGGATGATCTGCCCGTCGCGGGTGCCGGTCTTGTGCCCGTCGCCCGCGACGGCGTGGCCGCCGCCCTTCGCGGGGGCGTCGCCCACCCAGGAGGTCAGCCGTCCCTCGGGGTCCAGGGCTGCGTGCAGGTCGCCGGAGCTGCCGACATCGGTGACCCCGTCACGGCTGGTCAAGGTGGTGGCCCTGGCGCCGTCGGCGGCCAGGATGTCCGCCTGGTAGGCGCCCTCGGCCGTCCGGTAGATCCTCGCCGTGGACACCCCGTCGGCCAGCGAGAGGCTCTTGACCAGGGTCCGCTGCGGGGCCGAGGAGTGCGCGGACGAGACCGCCGGCACCCCCTCTGCCAGAGCGGCGGCGGTGGGCAGCGCCAGCAGGCTTCCGGCACAGGCGGTCACGGCGGCGGCGCGAACGAGAGTGCGGCGGCGGACGGGGCTCACGGGAAGTCCTTCTGGCTGGTGCGTCGGTGTCCTGGTCCGGGTCCGGTGTCTCCAGGTGCGACCAACCTAGGCCGCGGCCGTTGCGGCGACACCCCGTTCGTGTAACAGCGAAGCCGCAAGGTTCCGTCGGAGTCGTTACACAACCGAGGGATTGCCGTGCGGCGCCCCGGCTGCTCACATGGACGGCGGGGGTGAGGGTGGATGCGCGGACTCAAGGTACTGCCCAGCGGCCGGCCCGGACGCGGCCGACTGTACGTCAACCTGCCCGACGGGCAGGCGGTCGCCTGGTACGACCGCCAGGCCAACCGGATCAGCGTCCTCGCGGACGACCACCGCGAAGCCGTCCTGGCCGTGCTGCGGCCCTACCTGAGCGGCACGGTGTCCATCGGGCCGCCCCCGGTCCCCACCCCGGCCGACCTGCGCCGCCTCGCCATGCCGCCGGACGCGGACCTGGCGCCGAACCGCCCCGGCGAGACCCTGCTGGCCGAGTTGGAACACGGCACCGCGGGCACCCGGTCCCGGCACCGGCTGCGCCAGGACCTGACCGCGCAGCAGCGGATGGGCGACGCCTTCGACGCCCTGGAACCGGACGGCTGGCGGACCCTGCACTGCGTCCCGCTCCCGGGATTCGGCCGCATCGACCACCTGGTCATCGGCCCGGCCGGGATCTTCTGCGTGCGTACGGTCCCGGGGCGCCGGCAGCGCGCGGTGATCGGCGACCTGCTGCTCACGGTCGGCCGCGCGGAACCCCGTCCGGACCCCCGCTGGATCCGCGGCGCCGCGGCCCGCGCGACCGCGGTCCTGGCCGCGAAGGTCACCCCGGCCCTCGCGGTGGTGGACGCCTCCCGCCTGGAGACCGCCCCGACGGTCCGCGACATCCGCATCCTCCAGCCGCCGACCGCGACCCCGGACCTCCTCGCCGCCCCGACCGCCCTCAAACCCCCCGATGTCGAAGCCCTGTTCGCCCAGGCCCGCGACGCCCGGACCTGGCTGCCGCCGGCCCCGCCGCCGCCCTCCCGGCCCACACCGGGCCCCCCGGGGTTCGAGGCACGAGGTCCGGGGCGGAGGCCGGGGAAACGCTGAAAGGCCGGGTCGGAGGAAGGTATCCCCGCAGGGGCCCAGGCCCCGCCCCGAGGGCGCCCATCAGGCTCGGCCGCGCAGCTGCGACGAGGGCGCCCATCAGGCGAGGACCTCAGGCAGAGGTCCGCTTCCGCGGTGTCGCTGCCGCCTTCCTCGCCCCGGCGGCCGTGCCCGCCTTCTTCGCGCTCGCCGCCGAAGTCGACCTGGCTGTCGCCGACTTGCCCGAAGTCGACCTGCTCGCGGTCGACTTGACCGAGGCCGAACCGGACCTGCCCGAAGCGGTCCTGCCCGAAGCCGACTTGGTGGCCGTGGACTTGGTGGCGGTCGCCTTGGCCGGTGCCGACTTGGCCGTGGTGGACCGCTTCTTCGACGTGGTCTTCGCGGCCGCCGCGGTCTTCTTCGCCGAAGCCGCCGTCGACTTCTTCCCGCCGACCGCCTTCGGCGCGGCCGACGTCTTGCGGCCCGCCGCCGCGCGCCGCCGCATCGGAGTGACCTCGGCCCCTGCCCCGCCACCCGAATCGGCGTCCGCGTCCGCCGCTGCCTCCGCCCCCTCTCCCGCCCCCGCCTGCGCCCCGCCCTCGCCCCGCGACGCCTTCGCGGCCCGCACGCTCTTCTCCAGCGCCGCCATCAGGTCGATCACCTGCCCGCCGGCGGGCTCCGACGTCGCCTCCGCGGGCTCGAACGCCCCGCCCGCCTTCGCCGCGATCATCGCTTCCACGGCATCCCGGTAGTCGTCGTGCAGCGACGCCAGCTCCACCTCGCCCAGCGTCGCCATCAGCGCGTCCGCCAGGTCGAGTTCGGCGTCCCGCACCGTCACCTCCGCCTCCGGGGCGACCCCCTCCGGCACCCGGATCTCGTCCGGCCACAGCAACCCGTGCATCGCGATCACGTCGTCGACGACCCGCAGCATGCCCAGCCGCTCCCGCCCCCGCAGCGCGTACTTGGCGATCGCCACCTTCCGGCTCCGCTTCAGCGCCTCCCGCAGCAGCGTGTACGGCTTCGCCGCCGTCGCCCCGTTCGCCGCCAGGTAGTACGCCGCGTCCATCTGCAGCGGATCGATCTCCTCGGCGGGCACGAACGACATGATCTCGATCGTCTTCGCCGTGGCCAGCGGCAGCTGCGCCAGGTCCTCTTCCGTGATCGGGATGACGGACCCGTCCGCCTCCTCGTACCCCTTGCCGATCTCGGCGCCCGGCACCTCCTCGCCGTCCAGCTCACACACCTTGCGGTAGCGGATCCGGCCGCCGTCGGCGAGATGGATCTGACGGAAGGAGATCGAGTGGCTCTCGGTGGCGTTCACGAGCTTGATCGGAATGCTGACGAGGCCGAAGGAGATCGCTCCATTCCAGATGGATCGCACGGTTCCTCCTGTTTCGTGGCAATCTCATCGTATGACGCCGATCACATTGGTGGAGGGCCGTCGCATCGCGCTCAGCAACCTCGAGAAGGTCCTCTACCCCCAGACCGGCTTCACGAAGGGCGAGGTTCTCCACTACTACGCCACCGTCGCGGAGCCCCTGCTCGCCCATGTCCACGACCGGGCGGTGTCCTTCCTGCGCTACCCGGACGGACCGGACGGCCAGCTGTTCTTCACCAAGAACCCGCCGCCCGGCGCACCCGACTGGGTGAGGACCACCCCCGTGCCCCGCTCCGAGGACCCCTCCGCCGAACAGGTGGTCGTCGCCGACCTGGCCACCCTCATGTGGTCCGCCAACCTCGTCGTCGAGTTCCACATCCACCAGTGGCCGGCCGGCAGCCCCGCCGTCGCCGACCGCATGGTCCTCGACCTCGACCCCGGCGCGCCCGCGTCCGTCGTCGAGTGCAGCGCCGCCGCCCTGTGGCTGCGCGACCGCCTCGCCGCCGACGGCCTCGACGCCTACCCCAAGACCTCCGGATCCAAGGGCCTGCACCTGGCCGTGCCCCTGGAGCCGACCCCGTCCGCGCAGGTGTCCGCGTACGCCAAGCAGCTCGCCCAGGAGGCCGAGCGCGAACTCCCCGACCTCGTGGTCCACCGCATGGCCAAGGCCCTGCGCCCCGGCAAGGTCTTCGTCGACCACAGCCAGAACGCCGCCGCCAAGACCACCGCCGCCGCCTACACCCTGCGCGCCCGGGCCCGGCCCACCGTCTCCGCCCCCGTGTCCTGGGCAGAGGTCGAAGCCTGCCGCACCCCCGCCGACCTTGTCTTCCTCGCCGACGACATCGGACCGCGGCTCGACCGCGACGGCGACCTCTTCGCCCCGCTGGCCGACCCCGCGCAGGGCCGCCCGCTCCCCAGGGCCCGGCCGTGATCCGCGTAGCGCTGGCCGCCGCCGTACGCACCCTGCCGCGCGGGGCGGGGCTGGCGTACGAGCCGAAGTTCGACGGGCACCGGCTGGTCATCGCACGCTCGGCGGCCGACGTGGCCCTCCAGGCCCGCTCCGGGCGGATCGTCACCAGCGCGTTCCCCGATCTGGCCGCGGCCGCCCTGCAGTTGCCCGCCGGGACGGTCCTCGACGGCGAGGTGGTGGTCTGGCACGCGGGCCGCACGGACTTCGCACTGGTGCAGCGGCGCGCGGCGGCCACCGCCGCGCGGGCCGCCGTGCTCGCCCAGAGCCTCCCGGCCTCGTACGCCGCCTTCGACGTGCTGGAACTGGCCGGGCTGGACGTGCGCGGCCGCCCGTACGAACGCCGCCGGGCCCTCCTCGTCGACCTGCTCCTGCCCCTCGGGCCACCGCTCCAGCCGGTCCCGATGACGACCGACCCGGAACTGGCCGCCACCTGGTACGAGACGCTCCCCGCCAGCGGCATCGAGGGCCTCGTCGTCAAACGGCTGGACCAGGCCTACCCGGCCGGGCGGCGCGGCTGGCAGAAGCTGCGGCACACCGACGTACGGGACGCGGCCGTCGTCGGCTACACCGGCACCCCGCGCAGGCCGCTCGCCCTGGTGCTCGTCCTGCCGGTCGGGGACGAGACCCCGCTGGTGTCGAGCCCGCTGACGGCGGCGCTGCGCCGGGAGGTGGCCGAGGCCGCCGCCGCGCGCGGGGCCGCCGAGCCGGGCGCCACCGTCACCGCCATCGGGCTCGGGGAGGTCCCCTACCGCACCCTGGACCCGCCGCTCACGGCGGAGGTCCGCCACACCTCGGCCCGACACCCGCCGCCGGAGGTGCTGCGGCTGCGGACAGACCTCTGACCCGACCCTCTGACCCGCGCGGGAGGCGCGGGTCAGAGGGTCGGGTCGTCGTCTCCTCTTCGTCTCCGGGACGCAGGGGTCTTCTCAGGAATGCGCTCCGCGCCCCGCGTCCGGGGGAGCCCCGGGCTGCGGGTGCGGCCCCGGGCCCTCGGGCAGTCTGTATCCGGACTCGCGCTCCTTGCGGACCTCGTCCGGGTGGCTGGAGGTGGTGGAGCCGAAGTTCCCGTAGCCCTGCATCTCGTGCGGCCTCAGGCCGCCCTCGGGGATCTCCACCTGGTCCCGCTCCTCGCGGACCTCGTAGACGGCCCCGCCGTTCGGCAGGTGCGGCTGCTCCTCGGGGGCGGGCGGCGGCGGCTCCTTGGCCCGGACCCGCTGCCCCAGCTTGAAGCCGCCGAGCAGCATGCCGGCGACGACGATGCCGACGACGAGGAACCACACGATGTCCAAGGCGACCGGGTCCACGCTCAGGATCATGTCCATACGGAGCATTTTCCCTCACATCGCCTGGTTGCGCGCATTTCGGACGCGACGGCGGGGTGCATCGGGACGGGCGGGGATGCAAGAGACTCAGGCGTTGACCGGCCCGGCGGCGTCCCGCAGCGCCCCCGCGTTGCGCGCCCCCAGCACCCCGAGGATCTCCGCGCAGATCGCCAGCGCGGTCTCCGCCGGCGTGCGGGCGCCGAGGTCGAGCCCGATCGGCCCGTGCACCCGGGCCAGCTCCGCCTCGGTGACCCCGGCCGCGAGCAGCCCCTCCCGCCGGCGCGCGGTCGTACGCCGCGACCCGAGCGCCCCGACGTACGGCACCCCGGCGGCCAGCGCCGCCCGCAGCGTCGGCACGTCGAACTGCTCGTCGTGGCTCAGCATGACCACGCACGCGGCGTCCCGGCGCGCTTCGACGACCTCCACCGCCGGCCCGGCCGCCTCGACCCGTACCGCCTCCCAGCCCAGCAGCAGCGCCTGCCGCTCGATGACGGCGGCCAGCTCACCGCCGCCGCCGATGACCACGTACGGGGCCGACGGGTGCGCCTCGACCAGCACCAGCCCGCCATCCCCGTACAGGGCGTCCCGCCCGGCCCGCCGCGTGGCCAGCAACTCCCCGGCCCGCCGCCCGGCAGCGTCGCCCGGCACCGCGGTCGCCCGTACGACCTCACTGGATGCCCGGTCGGCGGCCTCGTTCAGCCGGGTAACCAACGCCACCCCGACACCCTCGCCGAGCAGCTCCCACCACTCGGCGGGAATCGCCGCGAGCGGCTGGAGCAGCACCTCGGCCCGCCCGCCGCAGGTCAGCTTCGCCGCCACGGCCTCGTCCCCGGTCACGGACACCTCGCACACCCGCGCGGTGGCCCCGGGCGCCAAGGCCGCGGCCTCGGCGACGAGCTCGGCGTCGAACACTCCGCGGTACAGGCTGCCGACGCACTCCCCCCGCGGGTCGACGAGCACGGCCCCCGCGGGATCCCGCGGCCCGAAGCCCTGCTCGGTGACGGGCCGGGCCAGATACCCCGCCCGCCCCTCGGCCACCCACCGCTTCGCCGTCTCCACCAGCTCACGCATCGCGCCGCCCCATCCACTCCGAGCTCTCCCCGCAAAGCACCAGGTCAGCGGCACCCTGCGGGCTCACCATCCACCCTAGACACCCCCATGCCCCGCCCCCAGCCCCCGAACCCACAGCATCCCCGGGCCACCGCTCGTACGGACCACCGGAAGCCATCCGCAGCCACGCCGTGCCACCGCGAAACCCGCGATGAGGCTCCGGTCACCCGATCAGAGCGGATCGAGGCCGGAGCACCCCCTCCGGCCTATGCGGGCACACACCGCATGCCATGCCCGGGCGTCTCGAAGTCCCCGCTCCGAAAGGCGTGTTCATGCCTCGCACCTCCCCTGGAACGGCGGGGTCGGCGTCAGTTGTGGGCTGGGGAAGCGTCACAGCGACCTATGACAACGCGAAGAACAAGGCGATGTCGAAGGATCTCGCCGCGGACCCCCGACGCCGGCGACGGCGCCTGGGGACTCGGGTGTCCGAGACCTCGTGGTCCGCTACAGGCCCAGGACCGCCCTCGACATCCCAGCCTCTCCTTCCGACCCGGCATCACAGCTCTCACCAGTTCCAACGGTTCGGGCTCCTCCTCCGTCCCGCGGCGGGATCGGTCTGCGTCGGGGACGATCGAGCCACGGCGCTACCGCGCGGCGATCGGATGCCTCCCCAAGCCCCAGGCTTTCCGGGCCATTTCACCGTCCACGAGGCGATCACCTGTTCCGCGTGGCTGCGCAGCTTCCTCGCGGCCGACGCGCCGGGACCGTCCGGCGCGTGGTCGACGACCTGAACCTCACCGATGTGGCCGACGCCCGCCTGGCACGTCTCTCCGGAGGCAACCGCCAGCGTGCCTGCATGCGCCCGGACCGTCGTCCACCAGCCCACGACCGGCATCGATGGGGAACACCGCATCGAGCTCCGCCGGTACCTGGCTCACCTGGGCCGTACCCGCTGCGTCGGACATCGAGTTGCCGGCCGACCGGGTCGTCTCACTGCGCGGGGCGCGTCGTCTTCGACGGTTCGCCCGCTGAACTCGCGGCCGAGCAGGCGCCGGCGCATACGCGAAGACCCCGTCCTCAGCGCTGCCGCTGATGGCGGGGTCTTTGGGCACTTCCTGCGAAGTGCCCCCGGCAGGATTCGAACCTGCGCACACGGCTCCGGAGGGGGCGCCTAAGACGGCGTATGTTGAGGTCTTGACCTGGGACTTCGCCGTAGCAGCGTCAAAGCGCCACCGTTGTCTATCGCGTATCGTGCACAGGCCCGATCTCGGCCGCCCGGGCATGGCCTGCGATGGCCCTAGAGGAGCCGCGCCAGCTCGTGAAGGATGGCGTTGAGGCGGGCGGGCGGTTCCAGGTCGTCCATGCCGATGGTGGGGCCCGCGGCATCGCTGATGGGCCGGTGCAGACCGTCATGGGCGATGTCCTTGAAGGCAGCGAGCCTCTGGGCGTGTGCTTTGTCGGTCCGCTGTATGGGGAACGGGTGTTGGGCCGCGACCTGCTTGAAGTCTCGGTGCCCAAAGACCGGTGGGATGTGGTCCAGGATGGCCCGGATCAAAGCCGCGCTCGCATACGGGTTGCCGGTCGCGTAGTTCTCGTTCAGCTCCCGGCACAGGGCGATCAGCTTGTGCAGCCCCCAAGTGCTCGTCTGTGCGGCTTTCTCCAGATCAGAGAGAAGGGCGAGGCCCACGTACGGCCCGCGCCCGGGCAGGGAGACTTGTGGCTCGATCATCTCCACGGGGGCCGGAGTGATCTCAGCGGCGTTCGCGGTCACAATCTCGATCGTCTTTTCGATGTACCTCTCGACGGTGTCTACGCCGATGTACTTCATCACGCTGCGGGTGACATCGCGCTCCCAGCGCCCATCGGGGAAATTGACGCCACTGGTGCTGATGGCCGGCTCGTGCGAGAGCAGGTCGGGTAGGACCTGGACGAACCAGGGCTTGAAGGAGGGATGTGTGGAAGCGAGTTCGGTGGAGCGGAGGTGGACGGTGGGGAGTTCGTTGGTGATCGGCCTATCGGTGTAGAGGTCGATCATGTGGCGCAGGGCCTGCACGAAGGGATCCCCAGCCATCATCTTCACCTGGGGGAGGACCAGGGAGGCAGCTACCGTCAGCCGCACCCGGTCACCCGGGCCTACACGGGGCCGGGGGTGGGAGACGAAACCGTAGCTGGCGCCGAAGGGTCCCTCAATGCCGACACGGGGCATCGAATTGAGGATGATGTCGGCGTCCTGGCCTCGCAGGTCGTACCGGTGCTGAACATTGGCCCACAGCGGCCACTCACCAGTGTCAAGCCACGGGTGGGCGATAGCGCCGAGGAGGGAGTGCTGGTCCTGCGTGAGTGTTACGTCGGAGAGCATGTCCATAGAGACCTCTTGGTCTGGAGCGAGAGACGGTCGACCGTGGCGTCTCACAGGGCGTTCATCCTACGAGCTTCGTGCCCAACCAATCTGGAAAAGACCTCCTTTGAGGCACCGACACCCTGGCCCCGTGCTCTGCAGACCGCCTCGTCATCCCACGGGTTGAATGAGCCAGCCCGCCGGCAGCCATCAACCTGTCGCGCATCAGATCTGACGAAACGCTGCCGTCCCAGCCTGTGAAGGCAGATCATGACGGTCATCTGGTACGAAACGGGGAGGGCACTGTGAGCGTCGAACGAGTCCATGGCGCGGAGGTACTGCTACCGGTGCGGCCGTGGAGTAACCGAGCGTTTTCCATGCCGGCGTTGCCGGGTGGGACGGACGCGCAGATTGAGGTTCTGCGTGTCCTGCTGGCAGCCCTTCGTGACGGTCTCCCGGTGGAGGAGCCAATCGCCCTGCCGGGCGACGCAGGTGGCCACACAACGCTTGCCCTGGTTGGTCAGCGACTTCAGCCAGCGGGACTTGTTACAAGGATGGGTCGCAGTTCCTGGGCGCTCACCATGCATTCTGAGGAGTGGCTGAACAGCGGCGACGACGCTTATCTAATCGCGATTCTCCATGCCAACATCCGTTTTGTGGGTGAGCTGGTTCACGAGGCCCGCGAAGGCTGTACGCAGTCGGATCTCTTGACCCGCGCGGCTGAGAAATATGGCTGTGCGTGGGAGAGCCTTGACCAGATCCGAAGGCGGACAGCTTGGCTTCGAGCAGGCGGATTTGTCGAGCTTGACTTTCGGCATGACATTACCCCCACAGAGTCGGGCCTAGAGCTTGTGCGGCGCTTGGAGCTGGCCGAACCGAAAATTGGTAAGCGACGTGCGGGAAAAGTCGACCCAGTCACGGAGCTGCCCGCAGCACATCCACTCGTCCGGGCTCAGCTTGATGGCCCTGGGCGGGATCGTAAGGCCAACATTGGGTATATTCCGCGCAATGATGGCGACTCTTTTTTGACGATGCGGAAATTTTCTAAAGCGCTGACTGATGATATGTCGCGTGAGGAGATTGACGAGTTCGCCTCGGCTGAATTTGGCCTCAGGCCATCGTCGGTCGCCTCCGCTCTTGGAACGCTCAAGGCTGCGGGGATGGTTGAACAAGTGGGGTTCGGTACCTACCGGTCTACAGATATTGCGAAAGCCTGCCTCGCCGCACCGCATGACCTCGATTACCTGCGTGTCGTTCATTCGAAGTTTAAGTTCGTCGGTGAAATCCTAGAAGCCCTTGAGGAAGTTGACACCCCTCGCGACTTGGCTGCCTTGGCGCTGACTCGCTACAGGGTTCCTCGCGAGGACATTCCGGAAGTGCGGACGCGACTTCAAATGCTGCGAGAGTGTGGGCTCGTAGAGGAGGTTACTTGGGGGCACTATCGAGTGCTCCCGCTAGGTCGGGCCATGCTGGCTGACTTGCCGACGGACGCGCCCGCAGCCCTTGAAGCGACGCAGGGGGAGGGCCCGACTCCTGGGGTTGAGGCCTCGCTCAGCCCGACGGCCGAGACTTTGCGGGCAGCCTCGCGGGACTCGGGTAGCCCTGAGCGGTTCGAGCGAGAAGTCGCGGAGGCATTTGCACATCTCGGGTACGACAGTCAACTTTTCGGCGGCCCCGGGCAAACCGACGTCCTGGTCACGGCGCACCTCTCTGGCGACTCTAAGTACAGCGTAATTGTCGATGCCAAGTCGTCGGCATCCGGGAAGATTGGGGAGACGCAGGTCAACTTCGACACGCTTAAGGAACATCGCGCCGCGAATTCGGCAGAGTATATACTCGTCGTTGGTCCAGGATTCCCCGGTAGCCGTCTGGCCGCACGAGCCGAAGCGCATGGCGTGGGGCTACTGGATGTAGAAACTCTGATCTCCATTGTCGAGCATCATGCGCAAGCCCCGCTCACGCTTCAAGAGCTTAGGGACGTATGTAGTCGTGTCGGCGTGGTGGAGAGTGGGGTGCTCGAAAAGCGGTGGAGCGCGGAGAAAAGGATGTATAGGTTGTGTGATCGGGTTTTGCGACAGTTGGCCACCGAAGCAGCCTCTGCGGACGCGGTAACGACTGGCGCGCTCTCGGCTCACGATCTATACCTGATTTTCCGGTCCGAAGTAGAAAATCCGCCGACTCCGCACGAAATTGAATCTGTGTTGAAGTTCCTTTCTTCGGAAATTATCCACGCGATCCGAAAAGTGGGCTCCCAGTACTCGATTCTCGAAGATCCGGGTACGACAGCTCGGCGTCTGAATCTTCTTGCGGCGAGCGTTGCGGGCCAAGCGTCCGCGAGAATCCGATGAACTGGCCGCACTCGCGTCGTTGCGGTCAATGCACTCCTGTCGAGGGGAACGAACAATACCCATGGTTATTGCGCAGCTTTTATCGTCGCTTTGTGTAAAATGCGGCACGAAGCTAAGTCGAAGTAACACCGACATCGTGTGCAGTCCCTGTCGCCGGACGATCGGCGCTGGGGCGACAGACCGGCCGTTTGGGGCTACACAGGCCGTCTCGGACTCGCCGCACTGGCTTGCCGGGTCCTGTACTACGCGGGGCTTCGACCCGCCGAGGCGGTCGGGCTCCGGTGGACGGACTGCCACCTGCCCGAGAACGGGTGGGGCACGCTGACGCTGCGGGAGACGCGCCCCGTCTCCGGGAAGCAGTGGACCGACTCTGGCGAGCGCCACGACCGGCGTGGCCTGAAGGCGCGCGAGGCGTCCACGGACCGGCCGGTCCCTATACCGGCCGTTCTGGTCGCCATCCTTCAGTCGCACCGAGAGGAGTTCGGGACCGCCAAGGAGGGGCGTGTCTTCGGGAACGAACGCGGTGGAGTGGTCGGATCCTCCACTTATTGGCGGGTATGGGAGGAAGCGCGGGCGTACGCGCTGCCCCCGGAACGTATGGACTCGCCGTTGGCCGGCCGCCCGTACGACCTGCGGCACGCGTGCATCACGCGGTGGCTGAATGCTGGGGCGCCCATTGCTGAGGTGGCGCGGCGCGTCGGCAACTCGCCTGAGGTGATTCATCGCCGATACCACGGCTGCATCGACGGTCACGAGGAGGCGGCCAACGCGAAGATTGCAAAGGCTCTCGATGACGAAGGCGACACACCGGGGATGTAGTTGATTAGGAGCGGTGGCCCGGAGCAATCCGGGCCACCGCTCTTCACATCTTGGTGGCGGTGGGCATCATGAAAGGCCCAAGATGACGCGAACGCAGTCCTCGACTCGCTGCAATTCGCTCAGATCCAGGAGACCGAGACGCCTACGAAGCCTGGACTTGTCCACGGTGTGCAGGTCCGTGCAGTTGACGTATGACTCGTCGTACTTGGTTACGCCGCACTCGGGGCCAATGGGGACATGAGTGGATGTTGGGCCAGACGTTCCGGTAACCACGGCAACGGTCACCGCTGACAGTGGTTCGGCAATGCGATTGACGGTGAGGACGACCACGGGGTGTGAGCCGATTGGGCTGGGCAGGACGCATCCCCATACCTCTCCGCGCATCGCGGAACCGGGACTCACCATTCGATCTCGTCTGCTGCTTCCAGCTCATCCGCCGTGGCTGGCGCAACGCCTGCCGGAGTCGGAGCCTGCGCCCCCTTATAGAAGGAGCGAATCTCCTCAGAGGCTGCCACCTCCGCAGCTTCGCGTGAAAGTAGGCGCAATCCCTCTCGGAGAGCGTCAGACAGCGACGTGAGGTTGAGGGTCTGCATCACGAGGCGCAGGTCTGCCATCTCGTCTGGGCGCAGTCGAACCTGGGCTACTTCGGTAGAGCTGGAGTAGCCGCCCGCACGGGAACGCGGCGAGCTGCGCTGGTCAACCTCTGCAGGCTTGAGCTTAGTGCTCTTGCCCTCTACAGCGGATTTCGCAGCCCTGCTGTGCGTTACCCCAGCGATGCCGCGTTGCTTCGGCGTAGGGAGTGGCTTGGCCTTCTTCGCTCGGGTTTCAGGCGTCATCGTTCCTCCTCTCTCCAGCCTGTAGTACAGGTGTCATACGCCAGTCTCGCTGGCTCCGGCTGGCAGGTCAAGGCGGCTTAGTCGGGTTGTCGGTCCCCTGGGCTTCGTGTGTCGGAGGTGTGTCGTGAACAGTGAGAGACAACGAGAAAGGGCGGGAGTCAGTGAGACTGACTCCCGCCCTCTTCTGCTGGCACATGTGCTGGTCAGCGGTTTGATCACGCTGGCCTGGCTTCTGTGCCCCCGGCAGGATTCGAACCTGCGCACACGGCTCCGGAGGCCGTTGCTCTATCCCCTGAGCTACGGGGGCGTGTCGCTTGTGGTGCGGCGACGGGTTGAACACTACCAGCTTCCGCGGGGTGATCAGGAACCGTTTTGCGGGGGACGGGGGAGTGGGTCGCCCGCACGGGGTGGAAGTGGCAAAAACCCGGACGCGGGGGCCCGGGCGGACCTACTCTCGAGTTGTGTCAGGCGTCTCGGGCCGCGTCCTCGTTGTCGACGACAACAAGGTCATCCGGCAGCTGATCAAGGTCAATCTCGAGCTGGAGGGCTTCGAGGTCGTGACCGCGAACGATGGTGCCGAGGCTCTGGACATGGTGCACCGGGTGCGCCCCGACGTGATCACCCTTGATGTGGTCATGCCGCGGCTGGACGGGGTCGGGACCGCCGCGCAGCTGCGGGCCGATCCGCGGACCCGCGACGTGCCCGTCGCCATCGTCAGCGCCTGTTCGCAGCAGGAGGTCGAGGCCGGGATCGCGGCCGGGGTCGACGCCTTCCTCGCCAAGCCCTTCGAGCCCACCGAGCTCGTACGCGTCGTGCGCCGGCTCGTCGAGCGCAAGGACCGGCGCGACGGGAGGAAGGGCGCTCCCGCCGGGCGGGGCCGGGGCTGAGCGGGCCGGGACGGGTCCGCTGTTCACATGGCGAAACCCTTCGCGGGATGACCGGGCGTCTCCCCTAGGCTGGTCCCGTGACCCCCGCAGACCTCTCCCGTTGCGTCGTACGCGCCGTGCGCTGCGCCGTCGCGGACGGGGAGCTGGCCGCCGGTGCGGCCGTGCCCGAGCGGGTCGTCGTCGAGCGGACCCGGCCCGGCGGGGTGGGGGACTACGCCACCCCCGTCGCCTTCCAGGTCGCCAAGGCCGCCGGACGCCCGCCCCGTGACGTGGCCGACGTACTGGCCCGCCGGCTCGGCGCCGAGCCGGGCATCGAGCAGGTCGAGGTCACCGGAGCAGGGTTCCTCAACTTCGTGCTGCCCGCCCCCTCCGCGCGCGCCCTCGTGGCCGACGCGATCAGCCGGGATGTCCGCGGCCGAGCCGCCCACGCCGTCCCCGCCGCCGCCCACGCCGTCCCCGCCGACGCCCACGCCGGCCCCGCCGCCCCCGCCGACGCGAGCGGGCTCGGGCTGCGCGAGCGCGTCGTCCGCCGGAGCGTTCAGCGGCTCCTGTACGTCCAGGGCGCCACCACCGCGCCCGAGCACCTGCCCGACCTCCCCGTCGCCCCCGTCGCCCCCGTCGCCCGGCGCGACGGCGACGTCGTCGCCCGCTACGGGGCCGACGCCGCCTCCTGGGCGATGCTCGCCACGCCCGCCCGGGAGACCCCTTCCTTCTCCGACGAGCAACTGCTCGTGCAGAGCGAGGCCGGCGAGTTCTTCCGGGTGCGCTACGCCCACGCGCGCAGCCGGGCCCTCGTACGCAACGCCGAGCAGCTGGGCTTCCGCCCGGAGGCGGGCGAGGTCGACGACGCCGCCGCCCTGCTGCGCCTCCTCGCCGACCACCCCCTCGTCCTCGAGGCCGCCGCCCACCACCGCGCGCCCGAGCGGCTCACCCGGCACCTCGTCGAGCTGGCCGACGCGCTGCTCGACTTCCAGTACCGCGTACTGCCCCAGGGGGACGAGAAACCCTCGGCCGCCCACCGCGCCCGGCTGGCACTCGCCGAAGCCGCCGGGACGGTGCTGGCCGGCGGCCTGGCCCTGCTCGGCATGGACGCACCCGAACGCCTATGACCCGCGAAGAGAGAAACCGATGAGCCGTTCCGCGCACCCCGCCGGGCCCCGCCACGCCGACGTCCTGCCCGAAGGGCACTACTCCCCGCCGCCCGCCGACCTGAACGCGCTCGACGAGAAGGTCTGGGCCCGCACCGTACGGCGCGAGGGCGACGGCGTCGTCTCCGTCGGCGGCATCGAAGTCACCAGGCTCGCCGAGGAGTTCGGGACGCCCGCGTACTTCCTCGACGAGGACGACTTCCGGGCCCGCTGCCGGGCCTGGGCGACCGCGTTCGGCAAGGACGCCGATGTCTTCTACGCCGGGAAGGCGTTCCTGTCCAAGGCCGTCGTGAAGTGGCTGAAGGAGGAGGGCCTCAACGTCGACGTGTGCTCCGGCGGAGAGCTGTCGACCGCCCTCGCCGCCGGGATGCCCGCCGACCGGATCGCCTTCCACGGCAACAACAAGTCCGAGGACGAGATCCGCCGGGCCGTCGGTGCCGGTGTCGGACGGATCGTCCTCGACTCCTTCCAGGAGATCGCCCGCGTCGCGCACGTCGCCCGCGAGCTCGGCGTCCGCCAGCCCGTGCAGATCCGCGTGACCGTCGGCGTCGAGGCGCACACGCACGAGTTCATCGCCACCGCCCACGAGGACCAGAAGTTCGGCATCGCCGTGGCCGACGGGTCCGCCGCCGAGGCCGTGCGCCGCGCCCTCGGGCACGACTCGCTGGAGCTGCTGGGCGTCCACTCCCACATCGGCTCGCAGATCTTCGACATGGCCGGCTTCGAGGTCTCCGCCAAGCGCGTCGTGCGGCTGCTCGCCGCCGTCCGCGACGAGCACGGCGTCGAACTGCCCGAGATCGACCTCGGCGGCGGCCTCGGCATCGCCTACACCTCGAACGACGACCCCCGCGAGCCGCACGAGATCGCCAAGGCGCTCACCGAGATCGTGGCCCGCGAATGCGAGAGCGCCGGTCTGCGCGCCCCCCGGATCTCCGTCGAGCCCGGCCGCGCCATCGTCGGCCCGACCGCCTTCACGCTGTACGAGGTGGGGACGATCAAGCCGCTCGAAGGGCTCCGTACGTACGTCAGCGTCGACGGCGGGATGTCCGACAACATCCGTACGGCCCTCTACGACGCCGAATACTCCATCGCGCTCGTCTCCCGTACCTCCGACGCCGAGCCGATGCTCGTGCGCGTCGTCGGCAAGCACTGCGAGAGCGGGGACATCGTCGTGAAGGACGCGTTCCTGCCCGCCGACCTGGCGCCCGGCGACCTCCTCGCCGTGCCCGCGACCGGCGCGTACTGCCGCTCCATGGCCAGCAACTACAACCACGCGCTCCGCCCGCCCGTCGTCGCCGTGCGTGACGGACAGGCGCGAGTGATCGTTCGCCGCGAGACGGAGGAAGATCTCCTGCGGCTCGACGTCGGATAATGAAATAGGTGTCTCAGCCAATGGACCGAGGATGGAAAGTGCTGTCCATTGGGTGAGACTGGTTCAGACCCCGCGCGCAAACCGCGCGCGGGGTAATGAGGGAAGATCGAAAGGCGTAGGTCGAATGATGCGTACGCGTCCGCTGAAGGTGGCGCTGCTGGGCTGTGGAGTGGTCGGCTCAGAGGTGGCTCGCATCATGACGACGCACGCCGACGACCTCACGCAGAGGATCGGCGCGCCCGTCGAGCTCGCCGGCGTGGCCGTGCGCCGCCCCTCCAAGGTGCGTGAGGGCATCGATCCTGCGCTGATCACCACCGACGCGACCGCCCTCCTCAAACGCGGTGACATCGACATCGCCATCGAGGTCATCGGCGGCATCGAGCCGGCCCGCACCCTGATCACCACCGCCTTCGAGCACGGCATCTCGGTGGTCTCCGCGAACAAGGCGCTCCTCGCCCAGGACGGCGCCGCGCTGCACGCCGCCGCCGAGCAGGCCGGGCTCGACCTCTACTACGAGGCCGCCGTCGCCGGCGCCATCCCGCTGATCCGCCCGCTGCGCGAGTCCCTCGCCGGCGACAAGATCAACCGCGTGATGGGCATCGTCAACGGCACGACGAACTTCATCCTCGACAAGATGGACTCGACCGGCGCCGGCTACCAGGAGGCGCTCGACGAGGCCACCGCCCTCGGGTACGCCGAAGCCGACCCGACCGCCGACGTCGAGGGCTACGACGCCGCCGCCAAGGCCGCGATCCTGGCCGGCATCGCCTTCCACACCCGCGTCCGCCTGGACGACGTCTACCGCGAGGGCATGACCGAGGTCAGCGCCGCCGACTTCGCCTCCGCCAAGCGGATGGGCTGCACCATCAAGCTCCTCGCCATCCTCGAGCGCGCCGCGGACGGCGAGTCCGTCACCGCCCGCGTCCACCCGGCGATGATCCCGCTCAGCCACCCGCTCGCCTCCGTGCGCGAGGCGTACAACGCCGTCTTCGTCGAGGCGGACGCCGCCGGGCGGCTGATGTTCTACGGGCCCGGTGCGGGCGGCGCCCCGACCGCGTCCGCGGTCCTCGGCGACCTCGTCGCCGTCGCCCGCAACAAGCTCGCCGAGGCAACGGGGCCCGGCGAGTCGGCGTACACCCAGCTGCCGGTCAGCCCCATGGGCGATGTCGTCACCCGCTACCACATCAGCCTCGATGTGGCCGACAAGCCGGGCGTCCTCGCCCAGGTGGCGACGACGTTCGCGGAGCACGGTGTGTCCATCGACACCGTCCGGCAGCAGGGTCGTCCAGACGGGGTCGGCAAGGAGGCCTCCCTCGTCGTCGTCACCCACCGCGCCGCCGACGCCGCCCTCTCCGGGACCGTCGAGGCGCTGCGGAAGCTGGACACCGTCCGCGGTGTCGCCAGCATCATGCGTGTTGAAGGGGAGTAAGGACCCATGAGCAGCAATCGCACCCACCAGTGGCGCGGGATCATCGAGGAGTACCGGGACCGCCTGCCGGTGACGGACACGACTCCGGTGGTCACGCTCCGCGAGGGTGGCACTCCCCTCGTCCCCGCACAGGTGCTGTCCGAGCGCACCGGCTGCGAGGTGCACCTGAAGGTCGAAGGGGCGAACCCCACCGGGTCCTTCAAGGACCGCGGCATGACCATGGCGATCACCAAGGCCAAGGAGGAGGGCGCGAAGGCCGTCATCTGCGCCTCCACCGGCAACACTTCGGCGTCCGCCGCCGCCTACGCGGTGCGCGCCGGAATGGTCTCCGCGGTGCTGGTGCCCCGCGGCAAGATCGCGCTGGGCAAGATGGGCCAGGCCCTCGTGCACGGCGCCAAGATCCTCCAGGTGGACGGCAACTTCGACGACTGCCTGGACCTCGCCCGCGCACTGTCCGACAACTACCCGGTGGCGCTGGTCAATTCCGTCAACCCGGTGCGGATCGAGGGCCAGAAGACGGCCGCGTTCGAGATCGTCGACGCGCTCGGCGACGCCCCGGACGTGCACGTGCTGCCGGTGGGCAACGCGGGCAACATCACCGCGTACTGGAAGGGGTTCAAGGAGTACAAGGCCGACGGCCTGGCCTCCCGTACGCCCCGCGTGTGGGGTTTCCAGGCCTCCGGTTCCGCGCCCATCGTGCGCGGCGAGGTCGTCAAGGAGCCGCACACCGTCGCCACCGCGATCCGCATCGGCAACCCGGCCTCCTGGGAACAGGCGCTGGCCGCGCGGGACGAGTCGGGCGGCTTCATCGACGAGGTGACGGACCGCCAGATCCTCGCCGCCTACCGGCTGTTGGCCGCTCAGGAGGGCGTCTTCGTCGAGCCCGCCTCGGCCGCGTCCGTGGCCGGTCTGCTCAAGGCCGCCGAGCTGGGCCTGGTGGATCCGGGGCAGAAGATCGTGTGCACCGTCACGGGCAACGGCCTCAAGGACCCCGACTGGGCGGTCGCCGGCGCTCCGCAGCCGGTCACCGTTCCGGTGGACGCCGAAGCCGCCGCGGTGCGCCTCGGCCTGGTCTGACCGAGCGATCGTGCGAGCCGGGTTTCCGGAGGTTCCCCGAGTGCCCTGACGGCACTCCCGGGGCCCTCCGGAACCCGGCAACTCGCCTCGTACGACGACAAAAGTGCGGCCGAAGCGGGTCCAACCCGGTCGAACCCCGCGACACGCATCGTGCGCCTCCTGTGCGCCCTATGTCGCGGGAGAACCTTCCTTCGATACGCTGTACTTACATCCGCCACCGCGCATATGACTGCGGTGCTGCCCCGAGGGCCTTCGGGTGTCGTGGGTTCTCCAGTACATTCACAGCGAGCCAGCGAAGAGCGAAGTTCTCGCACAGTCACAAGGAGTGTCATCGGACGATGGCCGGTCCAGCGTTCCGCGCCGCCGCCGTACGGGTGCGCGTCCCCGCCAGCAGTGCCAACCTCGGCCCCGGGTTCGACGCTCTGGGCCTGGCCCTGGGGCTCTACGACGACGTCGTCGTCCGGGTGGCCGACTCCGGCCTGAACATCGACATCGCGGGCGAGGGCGCCGACACCCTCCCGCGGGACGAGAGCCACCTGCTCGTACGCTCCATGCGCACCGCCTTCGACCTGCTGGGCGGACAGCCGCGCGGCCTTGAGGTCGTCTGCGCCAACCGCATCCCGCACGGCCGCGGCCTCGGCTCCTCCTCCGCCGCCATCTGCGCCGGCATCGTCGCCGCCCGCGCCGTCACCATAGGCGGCGAGGCGAAGCTCGACGATGCGGCGCTCCTGGAGCTCGCCACCGAGATCGAGGGCCACCCCGACAACGTCGCCGCCTGCCTCCTCGGCGGGTTCACCCTGGCATGGATGGACGGGGGCAGCGCCCGGGCGATCCGGATGGAGCCCGCCGAATCCATCGTTCCGGTGGTCTTCGTACCCTCCCGGCCGGTCCTCACGGAGACGGCCCGCGGCCTGCTGCCGCGTACCGTCCCGCACGTGGACGCGGCCGTCAACGCGGGCCGCGCGGGCCTGCTCGTGGAAGCCCTGACCAGGCGTCCCGAGCTGCTCCTGCCGGCCACCGAAGACCGGCTCCACCAGGAGTACCGGTCCCCGGCGATGCCCGAGAGCGTGGCACTCGTCAACCGACTGCGGGCCGACGGCATCCCCGCGGTCATCTCCGGCGCGGGCCCCACGGTCCTGGCGCTGGTCGACAACGACGCGGCCGACAAGGTCGCGCAGCTCGCGGGCGAAGGGTGGGCCGCGAACCGGCTCGCCCTCGACGCCGCGGGCGCGAGCGTCCTCCCGCTGGGCACCCAGGGCGGCTAGGCCTGCTCTTCGAGCAGGCCCAGTCGGCCAGGGGCGGGCGGCCAGGGCAGGCCGCCCGCGCGGAAGGGCGCGATTGCCGGTGATTGAGAGGGGGAATATCTATTGGATCCGGTAGTGTTAGTCTCAAGTGCGCATCGGAAGCCGCCATGGCTCGGTGCTCAGTGTCCCCATCCGGGACCACATTTCTTCCGGGAGCCTCCCCGACTGCTTTGATCGCTTCCAGCAGTTTCGAGCACGCTCCGGAATCGGCGTGATTTTCCCACGCTTTCAGCTCGGGGGCTTCTCGCCGAACCCACGCACGTTTCTTTCCGCCGTATCTCTGTATCGGCGGACCACCGCCCCGGCACGGTCCACACCTAGGGCCGTCGTCGGACAGCACAACCGGTCGCCGAGCCAGACAGGCCGACGTCCGCTCCAGGGAAGGACCCTTCGTGAGCGACACCACCGATCTGATGGGCGCTGCCGACACCTCTGTCGACACCAGTGCCCCCGCCGCGGGCGCCGCACCCAAGCGCCGCCGCACCGGCACCGGCCTTGACGGCATGGTCCTCGCCGAGCTGCAGCAGGTCGCGTCGGGCCTCGGCATCAGGGGCACCGCGCGGATGCGCAAGAGCCAGCTGATCGAGGTCATCAAGGAGGCGCAGGCGGGCAGCGGTGCCCCCAAGGCCGCCGCCTCCGCCGCCGCGGACACCGCCGAGGCCAAGCCGAAGCGCCGCGCCACCAGTAAGGCCCGTACGGCCGCCGCCGACACCGCACCGGCGCAGGCCCCCGCGGCCCCCGTCGAGAAGCCCGCCGCCGCGCAGGCGCAGATCGAGATCCCGGGCCAGCCCGCAGGTGGCCCCTCCCGTTCGAGCGCAGCCGAGAGCGGGGCAGACGAGGCCCCGGCCGGCGAGCGCCGCCGTCGTCGCGCCACGGCCCCCTCCGGCAGCCCGGAGGGCTCGGCCCCCGTCGCCGTACAGGTCGAGCAGAAGGCCGACACCGCCACCGCCACCGCGCCCGCCGAGCCCAAGGCCGAAGCCGCCACCGCGGTCTCCGCCGGCCAGGCCCAGGGCCAGGACGGCGAGGGCCGCGGCCGCCGCGACCGCCGCGAGCGCGGCGACCGCCAGCGCGACCGCCGCGACCGCGGCGCCAAGGCCGACGAGCAGGGCCAGGGCGGCCAGGCCCAGGGCCAGCCCGCACAGGGCGGCCAGGGCGGCGGCCGTCAGGACCGCGCCGACCGTCAGGACCGCCAGCAGCAGGGCGGCCGCGGTCAGGGCCAGGGCCAGCAGGGCCGCCAGGACGCCGGCCCGCAGGACGACTTCGACGACGAGGGCGGCCGGCGCGGCCGCCGCGGCCGCTACCGCGACCGCCGGGGCCGCCGCGGCCGCGACGAGTTCGCGCCGAACGAGCCGCAGGTCGCCGACGACGACGTGCTGATCCCCGTCGCGGGCATCCTCGACATCCTGGACAACTACGCGTTCATCCGGACCTCGGGCTACCTGCCCGGCCCCAACGACGTATACGTCTCCCTCGCCCAGGTCCGCAAGGCGGGCCTGCGCAAGGGCGACCACACCACGGGTGCCGTGCGCCAGCCCAAGGACGGCGAGCGCCGCGAGAAGTTCAACGCCCTGGTGCGCCTCGACTCGGTGAACGGCATGGCGCCCGAATCCGGCCGCGGCCGACCGGAGTTCCAGAAGCTGACGCCCCTGTACCCGCAGGACCGGCTGCGCCTGGAGACCGACCCGGGCGTGCTGACCACCCGCATCATCGATCTCGTGTCGCCGATCGGTAAGGGCCAGCGCGGCCTGATCGTGGCCCCGCCGAAGACCGGCAAGACCATGATCATGCAGGCGATCGCCAACGCGATCACCACGAACAACCCCGAGTGCCACCTGATGGTCGTCCTGGTCGACGAGCGTCCGGAAGAGGTCACCGACATGCAGCGGTCGGTCAAGGGCGAGGTCATCTCCTCGACGTTCGACCGCCCGGCCGAGGACCACACCACCGTCGCCGAGCTGGCCATCGAGCGCGCCAAGCGCCTCGTGGAGCTGGGCCACGACGTGGTCGTCCTGCTGGACTCCATCACCCGTCTGGGCCGCGCGTACAACCTCGCGGCGCCCGCCTCCGGCCGCATCCTGTCCGGTGGTGTCGACTCGACCGCGCTGTACCCGCCGAAGCGCTTCTTCGGTGCCGCGCGCAACATCGAGGACGGCGGCTCGCTGACCATCCTGGCCACCGCGCTGGTCGACACCGGCTCGCGCATGGACGAGGTGATCTTCGAGGAGTTCAAGGGCACCGGCAACATGGAGCTCAAGCTCGACCGGAAGCTCGCCGACAAGCGCATCTTCCCGGCTGTCGACGTCGACCCGTCGGGCACCCGCAAGGAGGAGATCCTCCTCAACGCGGAAGAGCTCGCCATCGTCTGGAAGCTGCGCCGGGTGCTGCACGCGCTGGACTCGCAGCAGGCGATCGAACTGCTCCTCGACAAGATGAAGCAGACGAAGTCGAACGCCGAGTTCCTGATGCAGATCGCGAAGACGACCCCGTCGGGTAAGAACGACGACTGAGGTCCGTCGGCCGGCGTCCCACGCCGGCCGTGAGGCATCGCCACAGCAGCCCCCGCCGCACGCCCGCGGCGGGGGCTGCCGTGCGTCCGGCGGCCGCCGGGAACCCACCCCCCGGGGCGCCCCGGGGGGTGCTCCCGAAGTGCCCCTGGAGGGCCTTCGGGGAGCCGTCCGGGGCCCGTGCGGGCCGCGCGCCGTCACACCCGCTGCGCGGCGCCGGGCGCGCACCCCGAAACCGCAGGTGAAGGCCCCGTCCGCCGGCGCACGGCGACGTGCAGTACCTGCCCCCGGCTTCGCCCGGAGCCTCCAGGGCGGCCACGCCGCCGACCTGCAGATGATCACCCTGCCCGTGCCCACGGACCCGCTCGACGCCCGGACCGCCGTCCGGCGGTCGGGGCCGCGGGATGCCTCGGGGCATGCCCGGAACGGAGCCCGGCACGGACCCCGGAATAGACCGGGACCCCCTCCCGTTGAGGGTGATGTCCTCAGAATTTTGACAGGCAGCCCGGTCCTGGCAGACTGGTCTGTCGGCCCCGGTTCACGCAAGTAGCAATTCGGCTCCTGCGACCCGGCGCCCTCCCGAATCTAGGAGACACCTTGAAGCGCGATGTTCACCCCGAGTACGTCGAGACCGCGGTCAGCTGCACCTGCGGCGCGTCGTTCACGACCCGTAGCACCCTGACCGAGGGCACCATCCGTGCCGAGGTCTGCTCCGAGTGCCACCCGTTCTACACGGGCAAGCAGAAGATCCTCGACACCGGTGGCCGCGTGGCCCGCTTCGAGGCGCGCTTCGGCAAGGGCGCGGCCAAGAAGTAGCGCGACCCAGGCGCCGGTCTTCGGCCGCCCCCTGTCCACTCGGGGGCGGCCGGACCGGCGCCTTTGTCGTCGTTCAAGCCCGTCACCCCGTGCGGTCCCCCGCACTTTCACCACAGGAGCCCCCCGATGTTCGAGGCGGTCGAGGAACTGGTCGGCGAACACGCTGACCTCGAGAAGCAGCTCGCCGACCCTTCGGTCCACTCCGATCAGGCCAACGCGCGCAAGCTGAACAAGCGCTACGCGGAGCTGACCCCGATCATCGCTACCTTCCGTGCCTGGAAGCAGACGGGCGACGACATCGAGACGGCGAAGGAGCTCGCGGCCGACGACCCGGACTTCGCCGCCGAGGTCAAGGAGCTGACGCAAGCGCGCGAGGAGCTCACCGAGAAGCTCCGCCTGCTGCTCGTCCCGCGCGACCCCAGCGACGACAAGGACGTGCTGCTGGAGGTCAAGGCGGGCGCGGGCGGCGACGAGTCGGCCCTGTTCGCCGGCGACCTGCTGCGCATGTACCTGCGCTACGCCGAGCGCGTGGGCTGGAAGACCGAGATCATCGACGCCACCGAGTCCGAGCTCGGCGGCTACAAGGACGTCCAGGTCTCCGTCCGCACCAAGGGCGGCAACGGCGCCACCGAGCCCGGCCAGGGCGTGTGGGCCCGCCTGAAGTACGAGGGCGGCGTGCACCGCGTCCAGCGCGTCCCGGCCACCGAGTCCCAGGGCCGCATCCACACCTCCGCCGCCGGCGTGCTCGTCACCCCGGAGGCCGAGGAGGTCGAGGTCGAGATCAACGCGAACGACCTGCGCATCGACGTGTACCGCTCCTCCGGCCCCGGCGGCCAGTCCGTCAACACCACCGACTCGGCCGTGCGCATCACGCACATCCCCACCGGTGTGGTCGCCTCCTGCCAGAACGAGAAGAGCCAGCTCCAGAACAAGGAGCAGGCCATGCGCATCCTGCGCTCCCGCCTGCTGGCCGCCGCCCAGGAGGCCGCCGAGCAGGAGGCCTCCGACGTGCGCCGCAGCCAGGTCCGCTCCGTGGACCGGTCCGAGAAGATCCGTACGTACAACTATCCGGAGAACCGGATCTCGGACCACCGCACCGGCTTCAAGGCGTACAACTTGGACCAGGTGCTCGACGGCGACCTCGACGCGGTCATCCAGGCCTGCGTGGACACGGACTCGGCGGCCAAGCTCGCCGCCGCGCACTGACCGAACCCGCATCACCCCCCGTACGACAGCAGCCCGGAGGACCAGCGTGAACTTGCTGCTTGCCGAGGTGGCCCAGGCCACCCAGCGGCTGGCCGCCGCCGGCGTGCCCTCACCGCGCTTCGACGCGGAGGAGCTCGCCGCCTTCGTGCACGGCGTCAAACGGGGGGAACTGCACCACGTCAAGGACGCGGACTTCGACGCCCGCTACTGGGAGGCCGTCGCCCGCCGCGAGGCGCGCGAGCCGCTCCAGCACATCACCGGGCGCGCCTTCTTCCGCTACCTGGAGCTCCAGGTCGGCCCCGGGGTCTTCGTGCCCCGGCCCGAGACCGAGTCGGTCGTGGACTGGGCCATACAGGCCGTCCGGGCGATGGACGTCGTCGAGCCGCTGATCGTCGACCTGTGCACCGGATCCGGCGCGATCGCGCTGGCCATGGCCCAGGAGGTGCCGCGCTCGCGCGTGCACGCCGTCGAGCTGTCCGAGGACGCCCTGCGGTGGACCCGCAAGAACGCCGAGGGCTCCCGGGTCACCGTCCACCAGGGCGACGCCCTGAGCGCGCTGCCCGAGCTCGACGGGCAGGTCGACCTGGTCATCTCCAACCCCCCGTACATCCCGCTCACCGAGTGGGAGTACGTGGCGCCCGAGGCCCGCGACCACGACCCGGAGATGGCGCTCTTCTCCGGCGAGGACGGCCTCGACACCATCCGGGGCCTCGAACGCACCGCGCACCGGCTGCTGCGGCCCGGCGGGATCGTCGTCGTCGAACACGCCGACACCCAGGGCGGCCAGGTCCCGTGGATCTTCGCCGAGGAGCGGGGCTGGGCCGACGCGGCCGACCACCCCGACCTCAACAACCGTCCGCGTTTCGCCACGGCCCGCAAGGCACTGCCGTGACCGGCCCGACGAACCCCGCCACCACCCTGCTGCACGAGGAGGCTCGCTGATGGCCCGGCGATACGACTGCAACGACGCGACGGACCGCAAGACGGGCCTGCGCGAAGCCGCATCCGCCGTGCGCCGCGGCGAGCTCGTCGTGCTGCCCACCGACACCCTGTACGGGATCGGCGCGGACGCCTTCAGCCCGGAGGCCGTGCACGACCTGCTCGCCGCCAAGGGCCGCGGCCGCGGCATGCCCACCCCGGTGCTCATCGGTTCCCCGAACACCCTGCACGGCCTCGTCACGGACTTCTCCGAGCAGGCCTGGGAGCTCGTCGACGCCTTCTGGCCCGGCGCGCTGACGCTGGTCGCCAAGCACCAGCCCTCGCTGGCGTGGGACCTCGGCGACACCCACGGGACCGTGGCCGTGCGCATGCCGCTGCACCCCGTCGCCATCGAGCTGCTGACGGAGGTCGGCCCGATGGCGGTGTCCTCGGCCAACATCTCCGGGCAGCCGGCCCCCGAGGACTGCGACGCGGCCCGCGAGATGCTCGGCGACTCGGTGTCGGTGTACCTGGACGGCGGTCCCACCCCCGGCATCGAGCCGTCGTCGATCGTCGACGTAACGGGGAAGGTTCCCGTGCTGCTGCGCGAGGGGGCGCTGAGCGCCGACCAGCTGCGGGAGGTCGTACCCGACCTCGAGGTGGCCCCGTGAGCCCTGAGGGGCGTGGCATAGCAGGGGGAAACACTTTCCGCATACTCCACGTCAGCACGGGCAACGTGTGCCGCTCGCCGATCACCGAGCGGCTCACCCGGCACGCCCTCTCCCACCGCCTCGGCGGCCCCGTCGGCGGGGACCTCATCGTGGAGAGCGCCGGCACGTGGGGCCACGAGGGCGCCCCGATGGAGGCGAACGCCGCCGCCGTGCTGGAGGACTTCGGGGCGGACGCCTCCGGGTTCACCGGCCGTGAGCTGCTGGACGAGCACGTCATACGCGCCGACCTGGTGCTGACCGCCACGCGCGACCACCGTGCGCAGGTCATCTCGATGGGCCATTCGGCGGGGCTGCGCACCTTCACGCTCAAGGAGTTCACCCGGCTGGTCCGGGCCATAGACCCGGCGACGCTGCCGCCGCTGGACGACGGCATGGCCGAGCGGGCGCGGGCCCTCGTACGGGCCGCCGCGGCGCTGCGCGGCTGGCTGCTGGCGCCGTCGCCCGACGCGGACGAGGTGTACGACCCGTACGGCGCGCCGATCACCTTCTTCCGCTCCATCGGCGACGAGATCAACCAGGCACTGGACCCCGTGGTGACGGCCCTGACGGGCGTGACGGCCCGCCGCTGACCCCGGCGGCGCCGCGAGGCGTGACGGGCGGGCCGGGCCTACAGTGGCTGGTACCCGGTACCCCCCTGGAGTCGCGCCATGAGCGTCATCACCCAGCCCACGGACCTGCTGCGCCGGCAGGACCCGCAGATGGCCGACGTGCTCGACGGGGAGGCCCGCAGGCAGGCCGGCACGCTGCAGCTGAGCGCGGCAGAGAACTTCACCTCGACGGCCGTGCTGGCGGCGCTGGGGTCCCCGCTCGCCAACAAGTACGCTGAGGGCTACCCCGGCGCCCGCTACCACGGCGGGTGCGAGTACGCGGACCTCGCCGAGCAGATCGCCGTGGAGCGGGCCAAGGCGCTGTTCGGGGCCGAGCACGCGAACGTGCAGCCGCACTCCGGATCCTCGGCCGTCCTGGCCGCCTACGCGGCGCTGCTGCGGCCGGGGGACACCGTGCTGGCGATGGGGCTCCCGTACGGGGGACACCTCACCCACGGCTCGCCCGCCAACATCTCGGGCCAGTGGTTCACCTTCGTCGGGTACGGGGTCGACGGCGGGACGGGCCTCGTCGACTACCGGCAGGTGCAGGCCCTGGCCCGGGCGCACCGCCCGCGGGCCATCGTGTGCGGGTCCATCTCCTACCCCCGCCACCTCGAGTACTCGGCCTTCCGGGAGATCGCCGACGAGGTCGGGGCGTATCTGATCGCCGACGCCGCGCATCCCATCGGGCTGGTGGCCGGCGGCGCCGCGCCGAGTCCGGTGCCGTACGCCGACGTGGTCTGCGCGACCACGCACAAGGTGCTGCGCGGGCCGCGCGGCGGGATGGTCCTGTGCGGCGCCGAGTTCGCCGAGCGCATCGACCGGGCGGTTTTCCCCTTCACGCAGGGCGGCGCGCAGATGCACACCATCGCGGCCAAGGCGGTGGCCTTCGGCGAGGCGGCCCGGCCCGCTTTCGCCACCTACGCGCACCGGGTGGTCTCCAATGCCCGGGTGCTGGCCGGGGCGCTGGAGGAGCACGGCTTCACGGTCACCACCGGGGGCACGGACACCCACATCATCACCGCAGATCCGGCGCCGCTGGGCGTGGACGGCCCGACCGCCCGCGGCCGGCTGGCCGCCGCCGGGATGGTGCTGGACACGTGCGTGCTGCCGTACGGGGACCAGCGGGGCGTGCGGCTGGGGACGGCCGCGGTGACCACGCAGGGGATGGGGGAGCCGCAGATGCTCCGGATCGCGGAGATGTTCGCCGCCGCGCTGCACGGGGAAGCCGCGCGGACACGTACGGAGGTCGGCGAGCTCACAGCAGGATTTCCCCCTTACGGGGAGTAAAGCGGACAAGAGGGGTGTAGTGGAACCGGTATACGGCCCCCTCGCGTCCTCGGTGGAGGGGACATCGCAGCTAATGTGTGGGGCTGAGATGGCCGGCGATACATCTGGGGCAGCCAGTGCGTGAATATCTGCTGACGCTTTGCGTCACGGTCGCGGTGACCTACCTGCTGACCGGGCCCGTGCGGAAGTTCGCGATCGCGGCCGGGGCCATGCCGGAGATCCGCGCCCGCGACGTGCACCGCGAGCCGACGCCGCGCCTCGGCGGGATCGCGATGTTCGGCGGCCTGTGCGCGGGCCTGCTGGTCGCCGACCACCTGCAGAACCTCAACGCGGTCTTCGAGAAGTCCAACGAACCGCGCGCACTGCTCTCCGGCGCCGCCCTGATCTGGCTGATCGGCGTACTGGACGACAAGTTCGAGATCGACGCCCTGATCAAGCTCGGCGCGCAGATGATCTCCGCCGGCGTGATGGTCATGCAGGGTCTGACGATCCTGTGGATCCCGGTGCCCTTCATCGGCACGGTCCCGCTCACCCAGTGGCAGGGCAACCTGCTCACCGTGGCACTCGTCGTGATCACCATCAACGCGGTGAACTTCGTGGACGGCCTCGACGGCCTGGCCGCCGGCATGGTCTGCATCGCCGCCGCCGCGCTCTTCCTGTACGCCTACCGGATCTGGTTCGGCTACGGCATCGAGTCCGCGGCCCCCGCGACCCTCTTCGCCGCGATCCTGATGGGCATGTGCCTGGGCTTCCTGCCGCACAACATGCACCCCGCGCGGATCTTCATGGGCGACTCCGGATCGATGCTCATCGGCCTGGTCCTGGCCGCCGCGGCGATCTCGCTGACGGGCCAGGTGGACCCGGACGCGCTGGCCCTGTTCGCCGGTGGTGAGCGCAACGCGACGCACGCGATGCTGCCCGCCTACATCCCGCTGATCCTGCCCCTGACGGTCATCGCGATCCCGATGGCGGACCTGGTGCTGGCCATCGTGCGCCGTACGTGGAAGGGCCAGTCGCCGTTCGCGGCCGACCGCGGGCACCTGCACCACCGGCTGCTGGAACTCGGCCACTCGCACAGCCGCGCGGTCCTGATCATGTACTTCTGGTCGGGCCTGATCGCCTTCGGCACCGTGGCCTATTCCGTGCACTCCACCGCGATGTGGATCGTGCTGGTGATCGCCGTGCTCAGCGCGGTGGGCCTCTTCCTGCTGCTCCTGCCGCGCTTCACGCCCCGTACCCCGGTCTGGGCCGAGCGCCTGGTCCCGCCGCGCTACCGGCACTCCGCACGCGCGGCCGAGGCGGCCGCGGAGGCGGCCGCACAGGACGCCTCGGGGGCCGAACCGGAGCCCGCCAGGCCGATCGCGGCGGGCGTCTCGGGCGTCAACGGGGCGACCGCCGTGGGCCCCCGTTCGCGCTTCCCCGAGCGGCGTAAGGCTGAATCGACTCACTGACGGCGCAGCCGCATGTCCGACATGGGTGCCCATTACCAGACAGACGACCCGCCTGTCGCGCACACACGCGCAGGGTCACTCTCATGTGTGACAGTCGGCACACCCGGCAGGTAAAGCTCTCATCAAATAGTTTGTGATACCGTTCACTAAACCCGGCGACAGAGCCGAAGGACCGTAGTGCGACGGTCCCTTGGCCCGAGGTTCTCTCTCGGACCGGGCTTACGCTCGTCCCGTACGAGTCCCGTGCCCCCACCACCACGCGGAGCAAACCGCCATGCGGTCAGATGACGTCCGATCCCTTCTGCAAGCCGCCGTGCCCACGGCCATCGCCGGTGCTCTCGCGGCGTTGATCAGCGGGCTTGTCGTCGGCGGCAAGGGTGCGGTCGGAGCCGTCGTCGCGACGCTGGTCGTGATCCTGTTCATGGGCATCGGATTCGTCGTCCTGCAGCGCACGGCGAAATCGCTTCCGCACCTCTTCCAGGCCATGGGGCTCATGCTCTACACGGCCCAGATCCTGCTGCTTTTCGTCTTTGTCGCAGCGTTCAAGAACACGACGCTGTTCAACCCCAAGGCCTTCGCCATCACGCTCGTCGCCACCACCCTGGTGTGGATCGCCGCGCAGACGCGTGCCCACATGAAGGCCAAGATCCTTTACGTCGAACCGGACTCGATGAAGGGCGACAAGCCCGAAAATCCGGGACCGAAGTCGTGAAGGGTAGGGCCGGGATAAGTGGGCGTTCGAGATCCTGCTATCGTCCGGTGCCAACTGCGGCACTGCGGGCGCGGGCATCTGAGCTGACGCCTGTTCCATCGCGAGGCTCGATGCCTGACTGCCGCCCCACCATCCGTTACACCAGTCCAGTGCCGAACCGCGGCTGTGCGCCGCGCCGACACAACGAGGTTGCCGTACCTATGCGCCACGCTGAAGGAGCCCTGCGGTGAGTGCTGCTGACATGACGCTCGCCTTCGAGATCAATTGTCATTTCGAAGACGGCACTGGCTGCGGCTTCCCGGGCCCGACCCTGTACTCGTTCCTGTTCAAGCCGATGTTCGGCGATGCGGACGGCCTGTACTTCAACAAGACGATGCTCCTGGCCCTGCTGGGTTCGGTCATCATCGTCGCCTTCTTCTGGGCCGCGTTCCGGAAGCCGAAGGTCGTCCCGGGCAAGCTGCAGATGGTCGCCGAGGCCGGCTACGACTTCGTGCGCCGCGGCATCGTCTACGAAACGCTGGGCAAGAAGGAGGGCGAGAAGTACGTCCCCTTCATGGTCGCGACGTTCTTCTTCGTCTGGATGATGAACCTCTGGTCCATCGTCCCGCTCGCCCAGTTCCCGGTGACCGCGGTCATCGCGTACCCGGCCGGTCTCGCCCTCGTCATCTACGTCATGTGGATGTCGGTGACCTTCAAGCGCCACGGTTTCGTCGGCGGCTTCAAGAACATCACGGGCTACGACAAGACGCTCGGCCCGGTTCTGCCGATGGTCATGGTGATCGAATTCTTCTCGAACGTCCTGGTCCGCCCCTTCACCCACGCGGTCCGACTGTTCGCGAACATGTTCGCCGGTCACACCCTGCTGCTGCTGTTCACCATCGCCAGCTGGTACCTGCTGAACGGGATCGGCATCGCCTACGCGGGCGTCTCGTTCGTGATGGTCATCGTGATGACCGCCTTCGAGCTCTTCATCCAGGCCGTCCAGGCCTACGTCTTCGTGCTGCTGGCTTGCAGCTTCCTGCAGGGCGCGCTCGCCGAGCACCACTGAGCGCGGCCCGCTCCAAGCAATCCCCCCAGTCGTCCGGTGGCCAACCCCCACCGGTCCGTGAAAGAGAAGGAAGAACTGGCATGTCCCAGACCCTTGCTGCCGTCACCGGTTCCCTCAGCTCCGTTGGCTACGGCCTCGCGGCGATCGGCCCCGGCGTCGGCGTCGGCATCATCTTCGGTAACGGCACCCAGGCGCTCGCCCGTCAGCCCGAAGCTGCCGGTCTGATCCGCGCCAACCAGATCCTCGGCTTCGCCTTCTGTGAGGCGCTCGCCCTCATCGGTCTGGTCATGCCGTTCGTCTACGCCTGACGAACACGACTAGTCCGAATCGACGAAAGGCACTGATGTGAACCTCCTGGTTCTCGCGGCCGAGGAGCCTCAAAACCCCCTCGTTCCGCCGATCCCCGAGCTCGTCATCGGTCTGATCGCCTTCGTCATCGTCTTCGGTTTCCTCGCGAAGAAGCTCCTCCCGAACATCAACAAGGTTCTGGAAGAGCGCCGCGAGGCCATCGAGGGCGGTATCGAGAAGGCGGAAGCCGCTCAGACCGAGGCCCAGAGCGTCCTGGAGCAGTACAAGGCCCAGCTCGCCGAGGCTCGGCACGAGGCCGCGCGCCTGCGCCAGGAAGCGCTGGAGCAGGGCACTGCGCTGAAGGAAGAGCTGCGCGCAGAGGGCCAGCGGCAGCGTGAGGAGATCATCGCTGCCGGCCACGCCCAGATCGCGGCGGACCGCAAGGCCGCCTCCCAGGCGCTGCGTCAGGACGTGGGCAAGCTCGCCACCGACCTGGCCGGCAAGCTCGTCGGCGAGTCCCTCGAGGACCACGCCCGGCAGAGCCGCACCATCGACCGCTTCCTCAGCGAGCTTGAGGAGAAGGCCGAGGCGGCCCGATGAACGGAGCGAGCCGCGAGGCGCTGGCCTCCGCGCGCGAGCGTCTCGACGCGCTGACGGACAGCACGTCCGTCGACGCGGCGAAGCTCGCCGGTGAGCTGGCCGCTGTCACCGCGCTGCTCGACCGTGAGGTCTCGCTGCGTCGGGTCATCACGGACCCGGCGCAGGCCGGCGAGGCCAAGGCCGAGCTCGTCGCTCGGCTGCTCGGCGGTCAGGTCGGCGGGGAGACCCTCGACCTGGTGTCCGGCATGGCCCGGTCCCGCTGGTCGCAGTCCCGCGACCTGGTGGACTCGCTGGAGGAGCTGGCGGCCACCGCCGACCTCACGGCGGCCCAGCAGGCCGGCGCGCTCGACAACGTCGAGGACGAGATCTTCCGCTTCGGCCGGATCGTGTCCTCGAGCACCGAGCTGCGTGCCGCGCTGACCGACCGTGCGGCGACCGCCTCCGCCAAGAGCCAGCTGCTGCGCAGCCTGCTCGGCGGCAAGGTGAACGCCGTCACCGAGCGCCTGGTGATCCGTCTTGTCACGCACCCGCGTGGACGTAGCCTGGAAGCGGGACTCGAGTCCCTTTCCAAGCTCGCCGCCGAGCGCCGTGACCGCATGGTCGCCACCGTGACCAGCGCGGTTCCGCTCAGCGACGTGCAGAAGCAGCGTCTCGGCGCGGTGCTGGCCAAGCTGTACGGCCGCCAGATGCACCTGAACCTCGACGTGGACCCCGAGGTCCTCGGCGGGATCTCGGTGCGAGTCGGCGACGAGGTCATCGACGGCACCATCGCGGACCGCCTCGCAGAGGCGTCCCGCCGCATGGCCGGCTGACCAGCCACCAAAAGTACAAAGCATTCCTAGCGGCCCGGTTGGGCCGTGCAGAACTTGCAGAAGATTCCTGGGGGTCGCCCCCAGACCCCTAAGAAGCTTCAGGCCCAACAAGGAGAGCAGGGAACCCAGATGGCGGAGCTCACGATCCGGCCGGAGGAGATCCGGGACGCACTGGAGAACTTTGTCCAGTCGTACCAGCCGGACGCGGCCTCGCGCGAGGAGGTCGGAACGGTCAGCGTTGCCGGCGACGGCATCGCGAAGGTGGAGGGCCTGCCCTCCGCCATGGCGAACGAGCTGCTGAAGTTCGAGGACGGCACCCTCGGTCTCGCCCTCAACCTCGAGGAGCGCGAGATCGGTGCGATCGTCCTCGGCGAGTTCAGCGGTATCGAGGAGGGCCAGCCGGTGCAGCGCACCGGTGAGGTTCTCTCCGTAGGTGTCGGCGAGGGCTACCTCGGCCGTGTCGTCGACCCGCTCGGCAACCCGATCGACGGCCTCGGCGAGATCGCGACCGAAGGCCGCCGCGCCCTCGAGCTGCAGGCCCCGGGCGTCATGGTCCGTAAGTCGGTGCACGAGCCCATGCAGACCGGCTACAAGGCCGTCGACGCGATGGTGCCGATCGGCCGTGGCCAGCGTCAGCTGATCATTGGTGACCGTCAGACCGGCAAGACCGCTCTGGCCGTCGACACGATCATCAACCAGCGCGACAACTGGCGCTCGGGCGACGTGAACAAGCAGGTCCGCTGCATCTACGTCGCCATCGGCCAGAAGGGCTCGACCATCGCGTCCGTTCGCGGCGCCCTGGAAGAGGCCGGCGCGCTCGAGTACACGACGATCGTCGCCGCCCCGGCGTCCGACCCGGCCGGCTTCAAGTACCTGGCGCCGTACACCGGTTCCGCCATCGGCCAGCACTGGATGTACGCCGGCAAGCACGTCCTGATCATCTTCGACGACCTGTCGAAGCAGGCCGACGCCTACCGCGCCGTGTCGCTGCTGCTGCGCCGCCCGCCGGGCCGTGAGGCCTACCCGGGTGACGTCTTCTACCTGCACTCCCGTCTGCTGGAGCGCTGCGCGAAGCTGTCCGACGAGATGGGCGCCGGCTCGATGACCGGTCTGCCGATCGTCGAGACCAAGGCGAACGACGTGTCGGCGTTCATCCCGACCAACGTCATCTCCATCACCGACGGCCAGTGCTTCCTGGAGTCCGACCTGTTCAACGCGGGCCAGCGCCCGGCGCTGAACGTCGGTATCTCGGTCTCCCGCGTCGGTGGCTCCGCCCAGCACAAGGCGATGAAGCAGGTTTCGGGTCGTCTCCGCGTGGACCTCGCCCAGTACCGCGAGCTGGAGGCGTTCGCCGCCTTCGGTTCCGACCTGGACGCCGCGTCGAAGGCCTCGCTGGAGCGCGGCAAGCGCATGGTCGAGCTGCTGAAGCAGGGCCAGTACCAGCCGATGCCCGTCGAGGAGCAGGTCGTCTCCGTCTGGGCCGGCACCACCGGCAAGATGGACGACGTCCCGGTCGCCGACATCCGTCGCTTCGAGTCGGAGCTGCTGGAGCACCTGCGCCGCGAGCGCAAGGACCTCCTGACCTCCATCGCCGACGGCGGCAAGATGTCGGACGACACCCTCGGCTCGATCGCCGACGCCATCGCGGCCTTCAAGCGCCAGTTCGAGACCTCGGACGGCAAGCTCCTGGGCGAGGACGTGCCGGCCGTCAACGTCTCCAAGTGACGACGGAAGGGACCTGACTCATGGGAGCGCAGCTCCGGGTCTACAAGCGTCGCATCCGTGCCATCACGGCGACCAAGAAGATCACCAAGGCGATGGAGATGATCGCCGCCTCGCGCATCGTCAAGGCGCAGCGCAAGGTGGCGGCGTCGATGCCGTACGCGACCGAGCTCACCCGTGCGGTGACCGCGGTGGCGACCGGCTCGAACAACAAGCACGCCCTGACCACCGAGGTGGAGACGCCGACCCGCGCCGCGGTCCTGCTCATCACGAGCGACCGCGGTCTGGCCGGCGGCTACTCCTCGAACGCCATCAAGCAGGCGGAGCGGCTCACCGAGCGGCTGCGCGGCGAGGGCAAGGAAGTCGACAGCTACATCGTCGGCCGCAAGGGTGTCGCCTACTACGGCTTCCGTGAGCGCAAGGTCACGGACTCGTGGACCGGCTTCACCGACAGCCCGGCCTACGCCGACGCCAAGCGCGTCGCGGGTCCGCTGATCGAGGCCATCCAGCTGGAAACGGCCGAGGGCGGCGTCGACGAGCTGCACATCGTCTACACGGAATTCGTGTCGATGATGACGCAGAACGCGGTCGACGGCCGGATGCTGCCGCTCAGCCTCGACAAGGCTGCGGAGGAGGACGGTGCGAAGGGCGAGATCCTTCCGCTGTTCGAGTTCGAGCCGTCGGCGGAGGACGTCCTCGACGCCCTTCTGCCGCGCTACGTCGAGAGCCGGATCTACAACGCACTGCTGCAGTCGGCCGCTTCCGAGCACGCCGCCCGCCGCCGCGCGATGAAGTCGGCGACCGACAACGCCGGGGACCTCATCAAGAGCCTCTCCCGGCTTGCCAACGCGGCCCGCCAGGCCGAAATCACCCAGGAAATCAGCGAGATCGTCGGTGGCGCCAGCGCCATGGCCGACGCGACCGCGGGGAGTGACAAGTAATGACGACCTCTGTTGAGACGGCCGCTGCCACGGGCCGCATCGCCCGGGTCATCGGCCCGGTCGTCGACGTGGAGTTCCCCGTCGACGCGATGCCCGAAATCTACAACGCGCTGAAGGTCCAGGTCGCCGACCCGGCCGAGGACGGCGCGCTCAAGACGCTGACCCTTGAGGTCGCCCAGCACCTGGGTGACGGCCTGGTCCGCACGATCTCGATGCAGCCCACCGACGGTCTGGTCCGCCAGGCCCCGGTGACCGACACGGGCGAGGGCATCACCGTCCCCGTCGGCGACTTCACCAAGGGCAAGGTGTTCAACACCCTGGGTGAGGTGCTCAACTACCCCGAGGCGAACGCCGAGGTCACCGAGCGCTGGCCCATCCACCGCAAGGCCCCGAGCTTCGACGAGCTCGAGTCCAAGACGGAGATGTTCGAGACCGGCGTCAAGGTCATCGACCTTCTCACCCCGTACGTCAAGGGTGGAAAGATCGGTCTGTTCGGTGGTGCCGGTGTCGGCAAGACCGTTCTGATCCAGGAAATGATCTACCGCGTCGCCAACAACCACGACGGTGTGTCGGTGTTCGCGGGCGTCGGTGAGCGCACCCGTGAGGGCAACGACCTCATCGAGGAGATGGGCGACTCGGGCGTCATCGACAAGACCGCCCTTGTCTTCGGCCAGATGGACGAGCCCCCGGGCACCCGTCTGCGCGTCGCCCTGGCCGGCCTGACCATGGCGGAGTACTTCCGCGATGTTCAGAAGCAGGACGTGCTCTTCTTCATCGACAACATCTTCCGGTACACCCAGGCGGGTTCCGAGGTGTCGACCCTGCTCGGCCGTATGCCCTCCGCGGTGGGTTACCAGCCGAACCTGGCCGACGAGATGGGTCTCCTCCAGGAGCGCATCACCTCGACCCGTGGTCACTCGATCACCTCGATGCAGGCGATCTACGTCCCCGCGGACGACCTGACCGACCCGGCGCCGGCGACCACCTTCGCCCACCTCGACGCGACGACGGTTCTCTCCCGTCCGATCTCCGAGAAGGGCATCTACCCGGCCGTGGACCCGCTGGACTCCACGTCCCGCATCCTCGACCCGCGGTACATCGCGGCGGACCACTACGCGGCCGCCATGCGTGTCAAGGGGATCCTGCAGAAGTACAAGGACCTCCAGGACATCATCGCGATCCTCGGTATCGACGAGCTGGGCGAGGAGGACAAGCTCGTTGTCCACCGTGCCCGCCGCGTCGAGCGCTTCCTGTCGCAGAACACCCACGTCGCCAAGCAGTTCACCGGCGTGGACGGTTCGGACGTTCCGCTCGACGAGTCGATCACCGCGTTCAACGCGATCTGCGACGGTGAGTACGACCACTTCCCCGAGCAGGCGTTCTTCATGTGCGGTGGCATCGAGGACCTGAAGGCCAACGCCAAGGAGCTGGGCGTCTCCTGATCCGGCGCGCTCCGCGAGGAGCGCATCCGGTTCGCAGGTTCGACCGAGAGGGGCGGGTGTGTCCCGTCCCTCTCCCCACGCCCATTAGAATTTGACCCAACACCCGGCCGACCCGCCGGGTGGTGACCCGAGGAGCCACCTTGGCTGCTGAGCTGCACGTCGAGCTGGTCGCGGCGGACCGCAATGTCTGGTCCGGCGAGGCCACCCTTGTTGTCGCCCGCACCACGTCCGGCGACATCGGCGTCATGCCCGGTCACCAGCCGCTTCTCGGTGTGCTGGAATCGGGCCCGGTGACCATCCGCACCAGCGAGGGCAACACTGTCATCGCCGCGGTGCACGGCGGATTCATCTCGTTCGCGGACAACAAGCTGTCCCTGCTGGCCGAGATCGCCGAGCTCGCGGACGAGATCGATGTCCAGCGTGCGGAGCGGGCACTGGAGCGCGCGAAGGCGGAGGCCGACGCGGCCGCCGAGCGTCGCGCGGATGTCCGGCTGCGCGCCGTAACGGGCTGACCGCCCGTCGGAGTTTCAACCGCTGAATCCCGGGGGGGGCGACCTTCGGGACTCGGCAGACCTCAGCCGCGGTCCGTTCTGGAACTTTCCAGACCGGGTCGCGGCTGAGGCGATGCAGGTCCTCCCCCGGACTCCGTCTGGGAGGGGCCCCCGTTTCTCATGTGTATTCGATGAGCGAGGAGGTCGGTGAAGATGCTCCTCGCTCTGCTTGTGAGCGGCCTGGTCGTAGCCCTGGTGGTGATCGGGCTGTTCGTCTTCGGACTGCGCCGCAGACTGATCCAGCGGTCCGGCGGCACCTTCGACTGCAGCATGCGCTGGGGGGTGTCCGAGGAGCCGGACATCTCCGGCAAGGGCTGGGTCTACGGGGTCGCGCGCTACAGCGGTGACCGGATCGAGTGGTTCCGGGTGTTCTCGTACTCCCCGCGCCCGCGCCGGCTGCTGGAGCGTTCCTCCATCGAGGTCCTGGCCCGCCGCGCCCCGGAGGGCGAGGAGGAGCTGGCCCTGCTGTCCGACGCCGTCGTGCTCGGCTGTCTCCACCAGGGGACGCGCCTGGAGCTGGCGATGAGCGAGGACGCGCTGACGGGCTTCCTGGCGTGGCTGGAGGCGGCTCCGCCCGGCCAGCGGGTGAACGTCGCCTAGTGCTGTGAGCGACCCGGTGCACCTTGCCGGTCACAGCACCAGACACCCTTCGGGCATGAAGAAGCCGGGGAGACGGGGGCGGACCCGTCTCCCCGGCTTCCGTCTGCCTACTGGAGCCCGGTGTGGACCGCGTTCGCGAGTTCACCGCCGGCGGTGTCGCCGCTGAACTCCCAGTAGAAGGCTCCCCTCAGGCCCTGCTGCTTGGCCCAGGTCATCTTGCCGGCGATGGTGGCGGGGGTGTCGTAGCTCCACCAGTTGCTGCCGCACTTGGCGTAGGCCGTGCCGGCGACGGTGCCGGTGGCCGGGCAGCTGTTCTTGAGCACCTTGTAGTCCTCGATGCCCTGCTCGTACGTGCCCGGGGCCGGCCCGGTGGCGGTGCCGCCGGGGGCGGCCTGGGTGACGCCGGTCCAGCCGCGGCCGTAGAAGCCGATGCCGAGGTTCAGCTTCGAGCCGGGCACGCCCTTGGCCTTGAGCTTGGCGATGGCGTCGGCCGAGTTGAAGCCGGCCTGCGGGATGCCCGCGTACGAGGTCAGCGGGGAGTGCGGGGCGGTCGGACCCTGGGCCGCCCAGGCCCCGAAGAAGTCGTACGTCATGACGTTGTAGAAGTCGGTGTACTGCGCGGCGCCCGCGTAGTCGGCCTTGTCGATCTTGCCGCCGTCCGAGGCGTCGGCGGTGATGGCCGCGGTGACCAGGTTGTTCGCGCCGAACCGGGCCTTGACGGCCTGCATGAGGTTCTTGAAGGCGGCCGGGCCGCTGCTGTCGCAGGACAGGCCGCAGGCGTTCGGGTACTCCCAGTCCAGGTCGATGCCGTCGAAGACGTCGGCCCAGCGCGGGTCCTCGACCAGGTTGTAGCAGGACTGGGCGAAGGCGGTCGGGTTGGCGGCGGCCTGCGGGAAGCCGCCGGACCAGGTCCAGCCGCCGAAGGACCACAGGATCTTGATGTTCGGGTAGGCCTTCTTCAGCTTGCGCAGCTGGTTGAAGTTGCCGCGCAGCGGCTGGTCCCAGGTGTCGGCGACGCCGTCGACGCTCTGGTCGGCCGTGTAGGCCTTGTCGTAGTCGGCGTAGGCGTCACCGATCGTGCACTGGCCGTTCTGGACGTTGCCGAAGGCGTAGTTGATGTGCGTGATCTTGCCCGCCGTGCCCGAGGTGACCAGGTTCTTCACGTGGTAGTTGCGTCCGTAGACACCCCAGTTGGTGAAGTAGCCGAGCTTGACCTTGCCGCCCGGGTCCGGGGGGATCACCCCGCCGGTCGTGGTGACCGTGGTGGAGCCGGAGGAGGGGCCGGTCTGGTCGGCGGTGTCGCGGGCGGTGACGCTGTAGGTGTACGTCGTGCCCTTGGTCAGGCCCGAGTCCGCGTAGCTGGTCCCGGTGACCGTGGCGATCTTGGCGGAGCCCCGGTAGACGTCGTAGTTCTTGACGCCCTTGTCGTCGGTGGCCGGGGTCCAGGCCAGGGTCAGCGAGGTGTCGGCGACGTTGCTCGCGGAGGGGGCGCCGGGAGCCGTGGGGGGATTGTCGCCGGGCTGGGTGCCGCCGTCGCAGGAGGCACCGTTGATCTTGCAGCCGCTGGGGGCGCCGGATCCGGAGCCGTTGAAGCCGAAGCTGGCGGTGGCCCCGGGGGCGAGGGTGCCGTTCCAGCCGACGTTCTTGGCGGTCCAGTGGGTGCCCGAGCTCGTCACGGTGGCGTCCCAGGCAGAGGTGACCGAGGTGCCCGCCGGGTAGTCCCACTCCACGGTCCAGCTGCTGAGCGTGGTGGTGCCGGTGTTCTTCACCACCCACTTGCCCTCGAAGCCGGAACCCCAGTCGGAGACCTTGGTGTACGTCGCGGTCGCGGACGCGGCGGCCTGGGCCGGGCCGGCCAGGGCCACGAGCCCGGTGACCGGCAGGGCGAGCACGGCGACGACCGCCGCGACTTTGGTGAAGAACCGGGTGCGCCTGGTGGGGGGTGGGGATGCTGTGCTCAAGGGTGCTCCTCCGTAGGTCCGTCGCCGTCGTGGGGCCGACGTCGACATGGGGGTGGGACCTGCGCCGCCCGTGAGCACGCTTTGTCATGGCACGCTCACCACAGTGTTGCCGTGAGAGTAGAAAGGTCTGGACCAACCGTCAAGAGGTCCAGACCGGTGCCGCCCGTCGTCCGCTAGATGCCCAACTCCTGCGCCAAGACCGCGGCTTGGAGTCGGCTGCGCAGTTCCAGCTTGCCGAGCAGGCGGCTGACGTGCGTCTTCGCCGTCGCCTCCGCCATGCCCAGGCGTTCGGCGATCTCGGCGTTCGACAACCCCTCGCCCAGCGCGCCCAGCACCTCCCGCTCCCGCGGGGTGAGGGAGGCGACCGCCGCCGCCCGCTCCGGCGCCGGACCGCCCCGTGCCGGACGCGGCGCCGCGAACTCCGCGATCAGCCGCCTGGTGACCGCCGGGGCGATCAGGCCCTCCCCGCGCGCGACGGTCCGTACCGCCTCCATCAGCTCCGCCGCGTCCGCGTTCTTCAGCAGGAAGCCGCAGGCGCCCGCCCGCAGCGCCCCGAAGACGTACTCGTCGAGGTCGAACGTGGTCAGCACCAGCACGTCCGCCAAGCCCTCCTCGACCACCACGCGGGTCGCGGACACCCCGTCCAGCCGGGGCATCTGCACATCCATGAGGACGAGATCCGGCCGCAGCTCCCGGGCCAGGCGCACCGCCTCCTCCCCGTCGGCCGCCTCACCCACCACCTCGATGTCGCCCGCACTGCGCAGGATGAGCACCAGCCCGGCCCGCACCGCGGCCTGGTCCTCGGCCACCACCACCCGGATCGTCACATCTCCACCGCCTTCTCCTCCGCGGGCAGGGTCGCCCGCACGCGCCACACGCTGCCGGTCCGGCCCGCCGTGAACGTCCCGCCCAGCAGTTCCGTCCGCTCCCTCATCCCGATCAGCCCGGCGCCCGAACCCGGGGCGCGCGGCCCGGGGCGCTCCCCGTAGGGGGAGTCCACCACCACGCTCAGCAGCCCGTCCTCGTGCGCCACGCGGACCGTCACCGTGCCGGGGGCCGCGTGCTTGAGGGCGTTGGTCAGGGACTCCTGGACGATCCGGTACGCGGCCAGCTCCACCGGGGCCGCCGCGGGCTCCCCGGGCGGCCGGTCGTCGTGCAGGACGAAGGTCAGCCCGCTCGCCGAGCCGTTGGTCCCGGCCTGCCCGACCAGGGCGTCGAGGCCGTCCAGCGAGGGCACCGCGACCGCCTCCTGGCCGCCCCCGGCATCCCGCAGCAGCCCGATCAGGCGGCGCATCTCGGCCAGCCCCTGCACGCTGTTCTCGCGGATCACCCCGAGCGCGTCGCGGCTGGTGCCCGCCGTGTCGATGGAGAGCGCGGCGGTCGAGTGGATGGCGATCGCCGAGAGGTGGTTGGCCACCATGTCGTGCAGTTCCCGGGCCATCCGGGCGCGCTCGGCGGCGACGGCCTGGCTGCGGTCCATCTCGGCCAGCAGCGCCGTCTGCTCGGCGCGCAGCCGGGCGGCCTCGGCGGCCTCGCGGTGGTTGCGCAGGGTGGCTCCGGTCAACGCCGGGGCGAAGCTCACGATGCCGGTGACCGCGCCGATCAGCAGGGCCTGCGGGGTGCGCAGCCAGGCCAGCGAGGCGATGGTGATGACGACGGTGATCAGCCCGGTGGTCACCGGGAGCCGCCGGGCCATGGCCGGTTTTCCGTACACGGCGGCGGCGTACATCAGGTCCGTGAAGATCACGACGGTGGCGAGGCTGCCGACGGTGAACTGGTCGGCGATCACCCCCGCCGTGCCGACGATCAGGGTCACCTGCGGGGCGGTGCGGCGCAGCAGCTCCATGGCGCCGAGCACCACCAGGGGCACCAGGGCGGCCCAGGCCGGCAGGGAGCCGCGGGCCGGGTTGCTGTAGACACCGAGCGACCAGAACACCAGGCCCGCGGCCACGCTGACCACCGCGAGGAGGACGTCGTCACGGTGGGGGCGCAGGCTCTTCTCGGTCACGGTCCCATCCAACAGGGTGTACGCGCCCCGCACCTCGGCGGAGCGGCCGAGGTGCGGGTACATCGAAGGGTGCAGACGCACATGGTCATTCGCGACGACGAATCGGGCGGAGCCGGACGGGAGCCTTGAGGGGAACGACCAACCCGAGCGGACGGAGAGTCCCGTGATCGTCGCGCTGATCATCGCCTGTGAGATCGGCTTCTGGGTCCTGCTGGCGGCGGGACTCGCCCTGCGTTACCTCGCCAAGATGCCCCGGCTGGGGGCCGCGGTCCTGCTGTGCGAGCCGCTGATGGAGCTGGTCCTGCTCGTCGTGACCACGATCGACCTGAAGAACGGCGCCGAGCCGGACTGGAAGCACGGCGTGGCCGCCCTCTACATCGGCTACACCGTCGCCTACGGCCACTACACGATCAAGTGGCTCGACGGGCACGCCGCCCACCGGCTGGCCGGCGGCCCCAAGCCGGCGGGGGCCGGCTACGGCAGGGCCCGGGCCGCGCACGAGTGGAAGCTGTGGGCCCGGACGGTCCTCGCCGCGGCCGTCGGCGTCGGCCTGCTCCAGGCGGCGATCTGGTACGTGGGCGACGCGGGCGACATCAGTTCGCTGCGGGCCTGGCAGGCCGGTGCCCTGCGCGTGGCCGGCATCCACGCCCTCGTCGCCGTCGCCTACACGGTGTGGCCGAGCAAGGCCCCGGCGGACGCGGAGGAGGACCGGCGTTCGCCGGTGAAGTCCCGCTGACAGCGGCCGCGTGCGGGCTACCGCTCGCCGCCCGGCACCCACAGCACGTCCCCGACCTCCTTGTTGGCCACCCGGGCCAGGATGAACAGGAGGTCGGAGAGGCGGTTGAGGTAAGTGGCGGTGAGCGGGTTCATCGTCTCGCCGTGCACCTCCAGCGCCGCCCACGTCGACCGCTCGGCGCGCCGGACCACCGTGCAGGCCTGGTGCAGCAGGGCCGCCCCGGGGGCGCCGCCGGGCAGGATGAAGCTGCGCAGCTTCTCCACCTGCTCCAGGAAGAGGTCGCAGTCGGCCTCCAGCTTGTCGACGTAGAACTGCTCCACGCGCAGCGGCGGGTACTCCGGGTTCTCGACCACCGGGGTGCACAGGTCCGCGCCGACGTCGAACAGGTCGTTCTGCACCCGCACCAGGACCTTCACGACCTCGGCGGGGAGGGCGCCCAGCGCGATGGCCGTCCCGATGGCCGCGTTGGCCTCGTTGGCGTCGGCGTACGCGGAGATCCGCAGGTCGGTCTTGGCCGTGCGGCTCATGTCGCCCAGGGCGGTCGTGCCCTTGTCGCCGGTACGGGTGTAGATGCGCGTGAGGTTCACCATGCGGCCAGGGTAGACGGGCCCGCCGGGGGCGCGGCCGGTCGGGCGGCCGCCGCCGCGGGGCGCACGGGCCGGGCGGTACGCCGGGACCCACGTCACATGAACTGGACGGCGGGGCAGGGCTGCTGGGCCGGACCGGTGTGATGTCCGTCATCTGAGACGTGACGCGTGTTACTTCGCGGTCACACCGCACCCCCCGGGCGCTAGTCTCCGCCGGAGTGGCTGCGAAGCCGTGCCGTATTTGAGAACAACGAGGGGTGTGCAGTGGCTGGGAAGCTCGCCGTCATCGGTGCGGGACTCATGGGTTCCGGGATCGCTCAGGTCTCCGCGCAGGCGGGATGGGACGTCGTGCTGCGCGATGTCACCGACGCGGCGCTGACCCGGGGCACGGACGGGATCAAGGCCTCGTACGACAAGTTCGTCTCCAAGGGCAGGCTGACGGCCGAGGACGCCGAGGCGGCGCTCGCCCGCATCACGACGACCACCGACCTGGACGCGGTCGCCGACGTCGACATCGTGGTGGAAGCGGCCTTCGAGAAGATCGAGATCAAGCACGAGATCTTCCGCGCCCTCGACAAGATCGTGCGTGAGGACGCCGTCCTCGCCTCCAACACCTCCGCCATCCCGATCACCAAGATCGCGGCCGTGACGGAGCGCCCGGAGCGGGTCGTCGGCGCGCACTTCTTCTCGCCCGTCCCGATGATGCAGCTGTGCGAGCTGGTCCGCGGTTACAAGACGAGCGACGAGACCCTCGCCACCACGCGGGCGTTCGCCGAGTCCGTCGGCAAGACCTGCATCGTCGTCAACCGCGACGTCGCCGGCTTCGTGACGACCCGTCTGATCTCCGCGCTGGTCGTCGAGGCCGCCAAGCTGTACGAATCGGGCGTCGCCTCCGCCGAGGACATCGACATCGCCTGCAAGCTGGGCTTCGGTCACGCCATGGGCCCGCTGGCCACCGCCGACCTCACCGGCGTCGACATCCTGCTGCACGCCACCAGCAACATCTACACCGAGTCCCAGGACGAGAAGTTCGCGCCGCCGGAGCTCATGCGCCGCATGGTGGACGCCGGGGACATCGGCCGCAAGAGCGGCCAGGGTTTCTACAAGCACTGAGAACGGTCCAGCCACTGAGCGCCATCGTTCGAATGCCTTCACCCGTCAGGGTGAATTAGGTATCGGTTCGCTCACGGTCGGCAACTTCCCTGCCCGCGCGGCAGTCAGTTGCAGTGAGAGTTGCCGACCACGGACCAGTTGCCATACGTACGCAGTACTGCGGGAGTACACATGCACATCAGGGGCGACCACGCCGAACTCGCTGTCGGGGGCCGCCTCGACGTGCGCAGCGCGGCGGACGCCCGTACGGCCCTCCACTCCGCCCTCGACGACGGCAAGGGCGACCTCGTGCTCGACCTCACCGGGCTCGACTCCTGGGACGCGACCGGCCTCGGCGTGATCATGGGCGCGCACCGCAGGGCCGGCCGGACCGGACGCCGCCTCGTCCTGCGCGGGGTGCCGCCGCAGATGCAGCGGCTGCTGGTGGCGACCCGGCTGCACCGGATCCTCGCGATCGAAGGCGGCCTGGAAGCCGAGTCCCTTCCCCGCGTCTGACCCCGGTCCGATCCGCAAGCCGCTGACCTTTGCATTTCCTGCGGAAAGTAACGGTCCGGTGGTGATCGAGCCCCTGCGGTTTCCCGCACGACCGGCCACGGTCTAGGGTTCGGGCGGAAACCGGACCAGTGGCGACAGCGGGTGCGCAACGGCCGGGCGGTACGACGGCGAGGCGCGCGGCCCGCGATCGGGGGACTGGGTCATGGACCGTACACAAGGGCAGAGCGAGCGGGACGAGCAGGCCGCGGGCGGCCCCGCCGCGCCCGCCCCCGCCGCCGCGCCCGCGTCCCCCGGGGCGGGATCGCGCGGGCCCGCGGGGCCCGCGCGGGTCGTGACGCTGACCGCCGGCGACTTCACCCTCACCGTCAACCCCGTCGACGGCAGCGAGATCGAACCGCTGCGGCCGGGCAGCGAGCGCGCCCGCCCCGCCAGGCGCGACGCCGCCGGCCGCGCGGCCCGGGACGCCGCGGCGCGGCCGCCCGTCCTGCCGGGGTCCCCGATATCCGCCCGGCCCCTGCTCGCACGCGACGAGGAGCTGGAGCGGCTCGTCCGGCTCCTCGGCCGCGGCCGCTCCGTCCGCCTGACCGGTCCTTCCGGCTCCGGCCGCAGCGCGCTGCTCGACGCGGTCGCCGCCCGGTGCGCGTCCGTCGCGCCCGACGGCGTCGTACGGCTCAGCGGCCACGGGCACCAGCAGCCCGCAGAACTGCTCCACGCGCTCTACGCGACCGTGTACGAGGCCCCGCGGGAACGCCCCGCACGCGACGAGCTCCTCGCCCGCGTCCGCGACATCGGCGCCGTCGTCCTCCTCGACGACCTGGAGATGGGCGGGAGCGCGCTCGACGAACTGCTGCGCGCCACCCCCGAATGCGCCTACCTGCTGGCGGCCACCCCCGACACCAAGGCCCCCTCCGACGACTCCCACATCGAGGAGGTCTTCCTCACCGGCCTGGGCAAGGCCGACTGCGCGGCCCTGCTGGAGGCGGGCGTGGGGCGCCCGCTGACGGACGAGGAGGCCGCCTGGGCGGGCGACCTGAGCTTCGCCTCCGAGGGGCTGCCGCTGCGCTTCGTACAGGCCGCCGCGATGCTGCGCCAGCGCGACGAGCTCAACCACAGCGACGAGGACGACGACGAGGAGGAGCCGGGCGTCTTCGAGGAGCGCCCGCGCGACGGCGCAGCGGTGCCGCTGCCGACGCTCGCCGAGGGTGCGGCCCCCGCCGAGCTGCTGGCCTCGCGGGTCAGCGAGTCGGCGCGGGCGGCCCTGCGGATCGCGTGCGCGCTCGGCGGCGAACTGCCGCACCACGCCCACCTGCCGGCGCTCGTCGGGGACACCCACGCCGACACGGCGGTGGCCGAACTGCTGGCCTGCGGGCTGCTGACGCCCGTCGGGACGCGCTACCGGCTGGCCGCAGGCGTCGCCCGCCAGCTCGAGGACGTCGGCTACGGGGACACCGCGTCGGAGGAGGCCCGTACGGCCGCACGGCACTACGCGTGGTGGACCGGGCACGCCTCGGTGGTCCCGGAGCGGGTGGCGGCGGAGGCGGACGCGGTGCTCGCGGCGCTGGCCGGCGCCGACGTGGTGGCCGCGGCGGTGCTGGCGCGTACGGCCGCCCCCGCGTTCGCCGCCTCGCTGCACTGGGAGGCCTGGGAGCGGGTGCTGCGCTCGGGGGCGGAAGCCGCGCGCAAGGCGGGAGAGGTCGCCGAGCAGGCCTACTTCCACCACGAGCTCGGCGTGCTCGCCCTGTGCGAGGGGCGGCTCGACCGGGCCCGCGCCGAGCTGGAGACCTCGATCGGGCTGCGGGGCGCGCTGGCCGACAAGCGGGGCACGGTGGCGGGCCGGCGGGCGCTGGCGCTGGTCGTGGACGGCGAGGCCGCGGGGGCGGCGGCGTCGCCGCCGCTGCGCCTGGAAGCGCCCGCCGCGGCCCCGGAGGCCGTGACGGTGGCGACCCCCGCCGCCGAGGCGGCGACCGTGGCCACCCCGGCCGCCGACAGGACCTCTGCCGCCGACAGGACCTCCGCCGACGGCCGGACCTCCGCCGCCCGGCCGGCGGCGGGCACCCGGCCCTTCCCGGCCGTCCGGGCGACTGCGGCCCTGCCCGCCTCGCCGCCGACCGCCGGGGCGCCCGCGGCGGACCCCGCCGCTGCCGCCGTCCCCCCGGGCCCGGTGTCCGCCGAGGCGGTCACACGGATGACCCCCGTGGTGCCGGTGAACCGGAGCACTGAGCCGCCCACGACGCTGTCGGCGGTGTTCGAGGACGCCTTCCCGCTGTCGCCGAAGCAGGACGCGCCCGCCCCCGCGGCCCCGGTCCCGGCCGTGCGGCCCGCCCGGGACGCCGGCCGCCGCAAGCTCGTGCTGCTGGCCGCCGCGGGAGCGCTGACGGCGGTTGCGCTGGGTACGGTCGTCAGCTTCGCGATGAGCTCCTCGGACAGCGAGCCGCCGGCGCAGGGCCCCGCGGTGTCCTCGACCCCGGAAGCCTCCAGGACGCCCTCGACGGTCCAGGAGACCGAAGGGGACGATCCTGCGCCGGAGCAGCCCGCGTCGGCGCCCTCGCAGGGGTCCACGGCCCCCGCCCCCGGCGTGAGCGCCGCCCCGACCCCCGGCCGCACGCCCGGCCGCACCCCGTCCCGGCGCCCCTCCACGACGCCCCCGAACTCGCAGGCGCCGACGTCCTCCTCGTCCCCGACGACCTCCCAGGCGCCGACCCAGGAGCCGACGGAGACCGTCGCGCCGTCCCCCACGGCCACCGGCGGGGGAACGGGCACGGCCACCGCCACCTCGCCGGTCACCACCCCCTGAGAACGCCGACGGCTCCGTCCTGCCGGACGGAGCCGCTTCGTTTCCGGCGGGGTCAGAACAGCCGGAGCTTGTCGTCCTCGATGCCGCGCAGGGCGTCGTAGTCCAGGACCACGCAGTCCATCCCGCGGTCCGCCGCCAGCACCTTCGCCTGCGGCTTGATCTCCTGCGCGGCGAACACGCCCCGGACCGGGGCCAGGTGCGGATCGCGGTTGAGCAGCTCCAGGTAGCGGGTCAGCTGCTCCACGCCGTCGATCTCGCCGCGCCGCTTGATCTCCACGGCCACCGTCGCGCCCGAGGCGTCCCGGCACAGGATGTCCACCGGGCCGATCGCCGTCATGTACTCGCGGCGGATCAGGGTGTAGCCCTCGCCCAGCGTTTCGATGCGGTCGGCGAGCAGCTCCTGGAGGTGCGCCTCCACGCCGTCCTTGATGAGCCCCGGGTCGGTGCCGAGCTCGTGGGAGGAGTCGTGGAGGACTTCTTCCATGGTGATGATGAGCCTCTCGCCCGCCTTGTTGACGACCGTCCACACACCGGTGTCGTCCCCGCTCCCCTCTTTGAGGGTGCACGGCGGCGACATCCAGTTGAGCGGTTTGTACGCCCGGTCGTCCGCGTGGATCGAGACACTGCCGTCGGCCTTCACGAGGATCAGACGGGGTGCCGAGGGCAGGTGGGCGGTGAGCCGGCCCGCATAGTCGACGGAGCAGCGGGCAATCACGAGACGCATGGTCGGCAACGCTACTCGACCTACGGCCCTCCACGCGATTCGCCCCTGAAAGCCCCGTTCGCCGATGGCGCGTTGTATGCGCATTCTCCTGGTGCGTCACCCAGTGGGCGCCTACCGTGGTGAGCGGGAGGTTGTCGAGCGTGCACTCTGCGTCGCGATCTCCTTCCCTGCCCGTAAGACTCCGGCAACCCAGTCAGCCGGGGTCGCGAGAGGAGAACCCATGTCGCTCGACGTCTCACCGGCCCTACTCGAACAGGCCGAGCGAGGCGAGGTCGACGAAGCCGCATTCGTCGACTGCGTCCGGACCTCCCTGCCCTATGCATGGGAGATGATCAGCTCGCTGGTGGCCCAGCTGAAGGTCGACGGTGGACAGTTCGCCGACAACCAGACGCCGCCGCCCGACGAGCAGGCGCGTGGGCAGCTGCTGCGCGCACTCGCGAGTGACGCGATACGCGGTGCGCTGCAGCGGCACTTCGGAGTGCGCCTGGCATTCCAGAACTGTCACCGGGTGGCGGTCTTCCCGCTGGATCCCTCGGTGGACGACCGGCTGGCCAAGTTCACTTCGATCCGAGGCCAGCTGCTCAACCAGTCGCCGGAACTGCGGGACTGCTGAGCAGGGCCGACGCCGGTAGATCTCAGCCGAGACGGGGCAGGACCTCGACGCCGAGTCGTCGTACGTTCTCCTCCGTCGCGGCGAGGTCTCCGGAGCCCTCCGTCAGGAGGGCGAAGCGCGTGATGCCCGTACGCGCGGAGGTGGCCGCCAGGCGGTCCGCCGCCAGCTCCGGGGTTCCCACCGGGTGCAGGTCGCACAGCAGTTCCGTATAGGCGACGGGATCACGCATCGCGCGCACGCGGCCGTCCACGGTCACGTGCGCGCCCAGGCCCAGCCTGAGCCAGCCCGGCATGGACTTCAGCAGGGTCTCCCGGGCGCCGGCGGTGCTGTCCGCGATCTGGCACACCCCGGCGGAGACGTGCCCGGCCGCTGCGACGTGCTCGGGGGAGTGGCCCGCAGCCAGCGCCGTGCTGCGCCACAGCGCGACCATCTCGGCCTTGTTGTCGTCCCCGCAGTGCATGCCCAGCAGCATCGGCAGCCCCCGCTGCGCCGCCATCCGCACCGACGACGGCGAGGTGCAGGCCAGGATCACCTCCGGGCCCGACCCGTCCCCGTCCAGCGCCTCCGACGGCCGCGGTACGACGGCCACCTCGCGGAAGGCGTACCGTTCCCCGGCGGCGCCCACCCGCGCCTCGGTGAGCCACCGCTGCAACAGCTCCAGGGACTCCGGGAAGCCGTTCTCGTAGGCGTCCAGGCCGCCTCCGAAGACCTCCAGGTCCACCCACGGCCCGCCGCGCCCCACCCCCAGGGTGAAACGGCCGCCCGAAGCCATGTGCAGCAGTGCCGCCTGCTCCCCGAGGGCTACCGGGTGCGTGCTCGGCAGTACGCTCACCGCCGTGCCCACCCGCAGGCGGCGGGTCCGGCCCAGCAGCAGGCCCGCCAGGGTCACCGCCGACGGGCAGACCCCGTACGGGACGAAATGGTGCTCGGCCAACCAGACCGAGTCGAGCCCGGCCTCCTCCGCCACCTCCGCGGTCCGCACCGCCCGGTGCAGTGCCTCACCCTGTCCCTGGCCCGGGAACTGGGCCGCCAGTACAAACGCTCCTACGCGCATCGCCTTCATCCTCCTCGCGGCTGACGCGGCCTCCCCCAGGTGGACCGGTTCTTCCTATGGCAACAACGTCTGACACGTGCCAAAGGCACGGGCTGACACGAAAGTTATTGGGATTGTCGGGCCAGTACCGGCCATCGGCCCGTCCCCCGTGGACACCCTGCGGGTACCCGGCCTCGCTGCGCGTAGTCTGGAAGAAAGTCACTGCCGTCGGCCCATCCGTGAGGTATACGTGTCACCGCGCAACAACCGCCCGAGGGGCGGCGAGAACCCGGACGACCGACCCGGTATCGGCCTGGACCGCTTCGGGCTGGAGCGCACCGAGGAGTACCAGGGCGAGGAGTGGCGGGTCAGACACGTCGCGGGCGCGAGCGCGGTGGGCAAGCGCTACCGCTGCCCCGGCTGCGACCAGGAGATCCCCGCCGGCACCCCGCACCTGGTGGCCTGGCCCGAGTACGGCGGCGTGGACGACCGGCGGCACTGGCACAAGGCCTGCTGGAACGCGAAGGACCGCCGCACCACGAAGGTGCAGCGGTCCCGCAACGCGCCGAGGTACTGACCCCGGAGGGTCCCGCCGGACACTCCCTAGACGTCCCGGCGGCCGACCATCACGTACGAGGCGGCCACGGTCGCGCCCGTGATCAGCACGAGGATCAGCACGTTCGAGAAGTTGCTCGGCGCCGCGCCCAGGTCGCCGCCCTCCTGCATGCCGAACAGCTGGCTCAGCGCGACCGGCACGTTGCGCTGGAGGATCTCCCGCCCGATGGGGGCCACGGCCTCCCAGACGATGAGCATGGCGCCCAGCACCGGCGGCAGCGTGACCACGCCGAGCATGACGGCGATCGCCCCCGCCGAATGCCGCACCAGCGCGCCGATCGCGAGGGCGAGCACGCCGAGCAGGGTGACGTAGAGGCAGCCGGCCGCGGCGCCCAGCCACTCGTCGGCCGTGTGCGCACCGGCGGCGGCCCCTCCGTGGGCGAGCGAGGCGGCGATCCCGACCACGAAGACGGACAGCGCGGTGACCGTGAAGGCCGTGACGCTGAAGACGAGGTATTTCGCGGTGAGGACCCGGAAGCGGTCCGGGGCGGCGGTGAACGTCGTCCGCACCAGCCCCGTGGCGTGCTCGGAGGAGATGGTCAGCACACCGAGCACCATCACGGCGACCTGCCCGACCATCAGGCCGAAGAGGGCCGGCGTGGTGAAGGAGATGGACTCGTAGTCCCGGTCCGAGGTCTGCGAGACGAAGAGCATCCCGACGCCGACGACGGTCAGCACGAGCGCGCCCAGCGTCCACAGGGTGGAGCGGATCGAGATCAGCTTGGTCCACTCGGAGGCGAGGGCGTGCCCCAGGTGCGGCCGCGGCGAGGGCAGCGGAGAGCTGTAGCTCCGCGGCCGGTCCGGCGTCGTGGTCGTCGGGGTCATCGGGTGTCCTCGGGGGAGTCCTTGGCGGTGCTCGCGAGCTCGCCGGGATGGCTGGGCATCAGGAAGGGGCTCCCGCCCGCTCCGGGCGGCGGCGGGGCGAAGAACGCCGCCCGCGGGACCTCGGGGGCCGCCTGCTCGTCCTCCCAGGCCGGCAGGGCCAGCGGGTCCTGCTCCCACAGCTCGGCCCTCGGGTCGTCCGTGGAGGTGTACTCGACGGCGGACTGCGTCATCCGCATGTACGCCTCCTCCAGCGAGGCCCGGTGCGGGGACAGCTCCCACAGCCGGACGCCGGCCGCGTGCGCGAGGTCGCTGATGCGGGGCAGCTCCAGCCCGGTCACGCGCAGTGCTCCGTCGGGCTCCTGGAGGACCCGGCCGCCCGCCCTGGTGAGGGCCGTACCCAACGCGTCCCGGCCATCGGGATCGGTGTCGGCCGCACGCACCCGAGCGAATCCGGCCGAGTTGTGCGCGATGAACTCCTGCGTACCCATGTCGGCCAGCAGCCGTCCGCGGCCGATGACGATCAGGTGGTCGGCGGTCAGCGCCATCTCGCTCATCAGGTGCGAGGAGACGAAGACGGTGCGGCCCTCGGCGGCGAGCCGGCGCATGAGGTTGCGGACCCAGAGGATGCCCTCGGGGTCGAGCCCGTTGACCGGCTCGTCGAACAGGAGCACCTGGGGGTCGCCGAGGAGCGCGGTGGCGATGCCGAGGCGCTGGCCCATGCCGAGCGAGAAGCCCTTCGTGCGCTGCCGGGCGGCGTCCTGGAGGCCGACGACGGCGAGCACCTCGTCCACCCGCTTCTCCGGGATCCCGGACAGCTGGGCGATGGACAGCAGGTGGGTGCGGGCCCGCCGGCCGCCGTGCACGGCCTTGGCGTCGAGGAGGGCCCCGACGTGCCGCTGGGCGTTCGGCAGCTCCCGGAAGGGGGAGCCGTTGATCGTGACATGACCGGAAGTGGGCCGGTCCAGGCCGAGGATCATGCGCATGGTCGTGGACTTACCGGAGCCGTTGGGCCCCAGGAATCCCGTCACGTGACCCGGCTTGACCTGGAAGGACAACTGGTCGACGGCGGTCTTGGCGCCGTAGCGCTTCGTCAGGCCGACTGCCTCGATCATCTTGCTGCCCCTTACCAGGCCGGGACGACTCTCGCCCGTGTAAGGGTTAAGAGGATAGCGAGGATCCTACGGTTCCGCCCCGGGCCGGATCCCTGACCCGTCCCGGAGGCCGACCCTGGTATGACCCGTAGTCCTTGCGGAGGGGGTCGGCCGTCAGGCGTCCCTCCTGCTGAGGACGAGATAGCCCCCGAGTACCGCGGCGGCCACCCACAGGACCATGATCCCGAGACCGCCCCACGGGCCGTAGGGCGCGTCCGAGGTGACGGCGGGGGAGGACACGGTCTGCATGATCGCGGAGCCGGCCTGGTTGGGCAGGTAGAAGGCGATCTTGCGGGTGGCGTCGACCAGGCTGAGCACGATGGGCAGGATCAGGACGAAGCTGATCAGGATCGAGATCGCTGCGGCGGTGTTGCGCAGCATCATCGACACACCCATGGCGAACACCGCGAGCAGCGCCATGTACAGGCCGACGCCGATCACCGCGCGCAGGACGTTCTCCTCGCCGAGCGTGGTGCTGTGCTCGCCGAGGAGGGCCTGGCCGAGGAAGAAGGACAGGAATCCGGTCGCGAGGCCGACCACCAGCGCGAGGGCGGTCGCCACGGTGAGCTTCCCCAGCAGCAGGGCGCCGCGGGCCGGCACGGCGGCGAGGGAACTGCGGATCATGCCCGTGCTGTACTCGCTGCCGACCACCATGGCGCCGAAGATCAGCACCGCCACCTGCCCGAAGAGCATCCCGGAGAAGCTCATCTGGGTGGGGTCGAAGGCGATCTGCTGCGACTCCGGCATGGTGTCGAAGGTCGCGTTGACCACGGCGCACAGACCGGCGCCCATGGCGACGGTCACCAGCAGCGCGGTGGCGAGCGTCCAGCTGGTGGAGGCCACGGTGCGGATCTTGGTCCACTCGGACGTGAGGACGGCGGAGAAGGCCATGGTCACCGCCCGCCCTTGCGCGTGGAGTCGGCGGCGTCGAAGCCGGCGCCCCAGGCGGGGACGTCGGCCGGCCGGGCCGGGTTGTCGATGGCCGCGCCGGGTGCCCCCGGTGCGTGGGCGTGGTACTCGACGGAGTCCGCCGTCATGCGCATGAACGCTTCCTCCAGTGAAGCCCGTTGCGGGCTGAGTTCGTGCAGCACGATCCGGTGCCGGGCGGCGAGCTCGCCGAGCTGCTCCGCGCCCACGCCGTCGATCTCCAGCGCGCCGCCGTCGGGCACGCCGACAGGGGCGATTCCGGCCTCGTGCAGGACGTCCTTGAGCTGCTCCAGCTGCGGCGAGCGCATCCGGACGAAACTGCGGGAGTTCTGGTGAATGAAATCAGCCATAGAGGTATCGGCCAGCAGCCGTCCCTGACCGATGACGATCAAATGGTCTGCGGTCAGGGCCATTTCGCTCATCAGATGGGAGGACACGAAGATCGTCCGCCCCTCTGCCGCCAGGCCCTTCATCAGATTGCGGATCCAGAGAATTCCTTCGGGATCCAGGCCGTTGACGGGCTCGTCGAACATGAGGATCTGCGGATCGCCCAGCAATGCGGAGGCGATTCCCAGCCGTTGGCCCATGCCCAGCGAAAATCCTTTGGACTTCTTCCTGGCCACCGGCGCCAGTCCCACCAGGTCCAGCACCTCGGCGACCCGGCGCTGCGGGATGCCGTTCGACTGCGCCAGGCAGAGAAGGTTGTTGTACGCGCTGCGTCCGCCGTGCATGGCCTTCGCGTCCAGCAGCGCCCCGACGTGCTTCAGCGGTTCCCGGAGCTCGCGGTAGCGCTTGCCGTAGATCCGGACGGCACCGCTCGTCGGGTTGTCGAGGTCGAGCATCATGCGCATTGTCGTGGACTTGCCGGCCCCGTTGGGACCGAGGAAGCCGGTCACCAGCCCCGGTTTGACCTGGAAGCTGAGATTGTCGACCGCAGTCTTCGCACCGAATCGTTTCGTGAGGCCATCGAGCTCGATCATGGAGTCACGCTAGAACGCCCGAGGGCCCTACGCCACCTCAAACGGGTGACATAGGGCCCTCGATCAGGCTCAATGACTACCTGCGGGTCATGCCCCGCGGTCAGCGGCTCTGCTGCGCCGGCACGCCGCGGGTGACCGGCTCGTCGTCCACGATCGGGTTGGCCGCGGCCACGGCCGCACCGGTGAGCGTCGCCAGCATCTCGCGGACGTTGGTCAGCTGGGCGTTGATCGAGTCGCGGCGGTTGGTGAGCGCCGCCAGCTCGCGCTCGGACTCGCTGCGGATGCGGTCGGCCTTGGCGTTCGCGTCGGCCACGATGTCCTCGGCCTGGCGCTGCGCGGTCTCCACGGTCTGGCGGGCCCGGCGCTCGGCGTCCGTACGCAGCTTCTCCGCCTCCAGGCGCAGCTGCTCGGCGCGGTGCTCGATCTCCGCGAGGCGCTTCTCGGCCTTGGCCTGGCGGGAGGCCAGGTCGCGCTCCGACTGCTCGCGGCGCTTGGCCAGGTTGGTCTCGAAGTCCGCGGCGGCCTGGGCGGCCTTGGCCCGGGTCTCCTCGAACAGCGCGTCGGCCTCCTCGCGCTTGGAGGCCGCGTCCTTCTGGGCCTCGGCGCGCAGGGTGGCGGCGTCGCCCTTGGCCTTCTCGACGATGCGGACGCCCTCGTCCTCCGCCTTCGACTTGCGGTCGGCCGCGAACGACTCGGCGTCGTTGCGCACCTGCTGGGCAGCCGACTCGGCGAGCTCACGGTGCTGCTCGGCCGCGCGACGGGCCTCCTCGCGCAGGTCCTTCGCCTCCTCCTCGGCCAGCCGCAGGATCTTCTCGACCCGGGCGCCGAGACCCGCGTACGACGGCTCCGCGTCGTTCACCTGGGCCTGGGCGTTCTGCGTCTCGAGGTGCAGCTCCTCGATCCGCTTTTCCAGAGAGTTGATACGTCCAAGGGCGCTGTCGCGGTCGGAGACCAGCTTGGTAATGCGGTCGTCCACCTGACCGCGGTCATAACCACGCCGCACGAGCTCGAAGCCGAAGGGGGAGGAAGTGTCGCTCATGGGGTTCCTGTCGAATGAGACCGATGAGGTGCTACGTGAGGTGTTAAGGGGAATCCTAGGCGCCCAGGCGGCGTGTCATCGAGTCAATCCGCGTTTGATCTGGACAATGACACCCCTTTTGAGTGGCAAGGCGGCGGATTGCTTGTCACCCGTTCGCCTGAACCTTCATCAGGTGCGCACATCCCGGACTGCTTGGCTACCCCTCCGACGACTTGCCACCCGAACGAGTGGAACCTGCGGACACTCCGGCCTTGGCTCCCCCCGAGCCCTGGCCGCCGACCGCGGGCTTGCCGCCACCCGAAGGCGCCTCGAATGATTCCAACGCCTCAAGAACGTCCTGGACACGGGAGATCTCCCCCTGGATGTCCTGCCGCCGGCGGACCAGGACCTCCAGCTCGCGGCGGCCCTCCTCGACGAGGCGCTCGGCCTCCGCCTTGGCCTCCGCCAGGGCGCTCTCGGCCTGCCGGGCCAGCTCGGCCTTCTTCTGCTCGGCCTCCTTGAGCAGCGCCTCCGCCTTGCGGACCGCGGCGATGCGCACCTTGCTCGCCTCGCTGCTCGCGTCCGACAGCAGCTCCTTGGCCTTCGCCTCGGCCTCGACGCTCTGCTCGGTCGCCGCGCGCACCAGCTTGTCCACGCGCTCGCCGGCCGACTTCATCTGCTCGGCCGACTCCCGGCGGGCCCGCTCGTGGAGCTCCTCGACCTCGCCCTCGACGCGGCCCCGCAGCTCCTCCGCCCGTTCCCTTATGGCGGCGGCGTCCGTGCGCGCGCCGACCAGCAGCTCGTTGGCGTCCGTACGGGCCTTCTCCACCAGGGAGTTGCCCTCGACGGTGGCCTCCGAGGTGATCCGCGCCGCCTCCTTGCGGGCCGCGTCGACCATGGCATCGGCCTGCTCCTCGGCCGCCGTGGTGGCGGCGAGGGCCTGCTTCTGCGCCTCGACGGTGAGGTTGTCGGCCTCCGCCGCCGCCTCGGTGATGAGCCGGTCGACCTGCTCGGCCGCCTCGCTGCGGCGCTTGTTCGCCTCCTCGCGGGCCTCGTCCAGCAGCCGCTCGGACTCCGTACGGGCCTGCGCACGGGTGCGTTCCGCCGCGGCCGCGGCCTCCGCCTTGACCCGCTCGGCCTCCGACCGGGTGCGGGCCGCGTGCTCCTGCGCCGAGGACAGCGCCTCGGAGGCGTCGGCGCGCAGCCGCTCCGCCTCGGACGCCGCCTCGCCGACCGTGCGCTCGTTGTCCCTGCGGGTCTGCTCGGTGAGCTTGTCCGCCTCGGACGCCGCCTCGGTGATGAGCCGGTCCGCCTGCTCGGCCGCCTCGCTGCGCAGCCGGTTCGCCTCGGCGCGCGCCTCGTCCAGCGTCTGCTCGGCCTCGCGCTCGGCGCCGGCCAGGGTCTCGCCCGCCGCGGCCGTGACACGGTCCGCCTCCGCGGTGGCCTCGCCGATGATCCGGCCGCCCTCCGCGCGTGCGTCGTCCAGGACCCGGGCCGCGTCGGCGCGCAGCCGCTCGGCCTCGGCCGCGGCCTCGCCGACCGTGGCCTCGTTGGCCACGCGGGTCTCGTCGATGAGCCGGTCGCCCTCGGCACGCGAGTCGACCATGATCTTCGCGGCGTCGCGCTCGGCGCTCGCCAGCGTCTCGGCCGCCTGCGACTTCAGCCGTGCCGCCTGGGTGGTGAGGCGCTCGGCCTCCGCCGCCGCCTCGCCCACGGTGGCCGCGTTCGCGGCGCGGGTCTCCTCGACGAGGCGGTCCGCCTCCGCGGACGCCTCGGTGATGAGCCGGTCCACCTGCTCGGCGGCCTCGGTACGCAGCCGGTTGCCCTCGGCCCGGGCCTCGTCCAGCGTGGCCGCGGCCTCGGTGCGGGTGGCCTCGGCGGCCTCCGCCGCCTCGGTGGTGATCCGCGCGGCCTCCGCCTCGGCGTCGGCGACCAGGGCCGCGTTGGCCGCGGCGGTCTCCGCGGTGATCCGCTCGGCCTCGGCCGAAGCCTCGGCCGTGATCCGGGCGCCCTCGGCGCGCGCGGCCTCCAGGGACTCGGCCGCCTCGCCGCGGATGCGGTTGGCGTCGTCGCGGGCGTCGGCCCGGGTACGGGCCGCGTCGCGCTCGGACGCGGCCAGCGCGTCCGTGGCCTCGGTGCGCAGCCGCTGCGCGTACTCGGCGGTGTCGGCGCGCAGCTGCTCCGCCTCGGCGATCGCCTCGCCGACGGTCCGCTCGGCCAGCGCCTTGGCGGCGTCCGTCTCGGCGCGCGCCTCGGTGCGGATGCGGGTCGCGTCCTCGGCGGCCCGCTCCCGCTCCGCGTGGGCGTCGCCGCGGACCCGGGCGGCCTCCTCCTCGGCCTCCGCCTTCGTGCGCTCCGCCACGTGCTCGGCGGCGCTGCGCAGCCCGGAGATCTCCTCCTCGGCCTGCTCGTGCAGTCCGGCCACGGAGTCGCGCACCTGCTGGGCGGTGGCCTCGGCCGCCGACACCAGCTCGGACGCGCGGCTCTCGGCCTCCTCGGTCAGGCGGGCCGCCTCGGCCTGCGCCTCCTCCGAGCGGCGGCGGGCCGCGGCCAGCAGCTCCTCGCTCTGCTCGCGGGCCTGCGCCCGCTCCTGGTCGGCGTCGGCACGGGCCGAGGCCAGGGTCTCCTCGGACTCCCGGCGGCGCCGGGTGGCCTCCTCCTGCGCCGCGGCCAGGGCCTCGGCGGCCTCCGCGGCGACCCGCTCGGCCGCCGCCTTGGCCTCCGCACGCAGCCGGTCCGCGGTCTCCTGGGCCTCGGAGCGCACGCGCTCGGCCTCGGCCTCGGCCTCGCCGCGCAGCCGAACGGCCGCCTGCTCGGCCTCCGCACGCACCCGGCCGGCGTCCTGCGCCGCCTCCGCGCGCAGCTGGTCGGCCTCCGCCTCGGACTGCGTCTGCAGGGTGCGGATGCGTTCCGCCGACTCGGCGCGCAGCCGGTCGTTCTCCTCGGTCGTCTCACGGCGGATGTTCTCCGCCGCGCTGCGGGCGTCGCGCAGCGTCTGCTCGGCCGTGGTCAGCCGGCTCTCGGCCTCCGTGTGGAGCCGTACGAGCTCCGCGTCGGCCTCCGCGCGCTTCGCGGCCAGCGCCTGCTCGGTCTCCTCGCGCCGGGCGAGGGCTGCGGCGTCCGCCTCGGCGCGGACCGACTCGGCCTGCTCCTCGGCCTCGGCGCGCAGCCGTTCGGCCTCGGCGCGGGTGCGCTCCAGGGTCTCCTCGGCCTGCTTGCGCAGGGTGCCGGCCCGCTCGACGGCCTCGGCGCGGACCCGCTCGCTCTCGGTGGTCGCCCCGGCGCGCAGCTCGTCGGCGTCGGACTTGGCCTTGCCGAGCAGTTGCTCGGCGGTCTTGGCCGCCTCCTCGATCTGCTGGACCGCCTCGCGGCGGGCCTCGCCGCGGATCCGCTCGCCCTCGGCGACGGCCTCCGCGCGCAGCTGCTCGGCCTCGCCGCGCAGACGGCGGGCCTCCTCCTGGAGTTCGACCGTGCGGGCCCGGTACTCCTCGGTGTCGTCCTTCGCGGCGCCCTTGAGCTCGTCGGCGGTCGCCGCGGCCTGCAGCCGCAGCCGGTCGGCCTCCGCCTCGGCCTCGCGGCGGATCCGCTCCGCCTCCTCGGACGCGGCCCGGGTGGTGGCCCGGGCGTCCTCCGAGGCCTTGTTCAGCACGTCCTCCGCGGTGCGGGCGGCCTTCGCCAGCTGCGCGGCCATGTCCTCGGCCGCGGCCGTACGGGCCTGCTCGCCGGCCTCGGTGCGCTGCCGTTCGGCGTCGGCGCGGGCGTCGGCCAGGACCTGCTCGGCCTCGGCCTTGAGGAGTTCGGCCTCCTTGGTGGCCTCGCCGACCAGCCGGGCGACCTGCTCCTTGGCGGTGCGGGTGCGCTGCTCGTTGACCGATTCCGCCGACGCGAGCTGGCGCGACGCGCTCTCCTTGGCCTCCGCGAGGACCTTCTCGGCCTCGGCGCGGGCCTCGCGCAGCGCGGACTCGGCCTCCTGCACGCGGGATTCGGCGACCCGGCCGAGGTCGAGGGTCTGCTGCCGGGTCTGCTCGGCCTCGGCGGAGGTGGTGGAACGCAGCCGCTCGGCGTGCTGGGTGGCCTCCTGCGCCTGCGCGGAGGCTGCCGTCAGCAGCCGCTCGGCCTCCTTGCGGGCGCGCAGCAGCGTGGACTCGGCCTCCGCGCGGGCGGCCTCGGCGTCGGCGGCCATCCGGCGCCGGGTCTCCTCGGCGACCCGGGCGGCCTCGGCGCGTGCCGCGTTCAGGGACTGCTCGGCCTCGGCGCGGGACTCCTCCATCAGGCGGCGCGCCTGGGCCTCCGTACGGGCGCGCAGCTGCTCCGCCCAGGCCACGTTCTCGTTGACGTGCGCCTCGACGGTCTGGCGGCGCTCGTTGAGCTCCTGGTCCAGCCGCTGGCGGCGGTTGACGGCCTCGCTGTGCAGCTCGGCCTGCAGGCGCGCCTGGTGCTCGGCGTGCTCCTGGAGGATGCGCTGGGTCTGCGCCCGTGCGTCGCGCAGCTCGCGCTCGGCGTCGGAGCGCATCTGGTCGGCCTGGATCTGGGCGTTGCGGAGCAGCTGCTCCGCCTGGTACCCCATGTCCGCGCCGTCGTAGGCAGGACGGGACGCGAGGGCCCGGCGTACCTCGTGGAGCTTGGCGCGCAGCACCTCGACCTGGTAACCCAGGTCCTCAGCGTGCTGGACGGCCTTCCCGCGCTCCTTCTTCAGCCGCTCCATCTCGGCCTCGAAGCGCGAGAGATGGTCGGCCTCGGCCTGATGGCTCTCCTGGCTTTCGTAGCCCCGCACAGCGCGGTCCCATCCGTCCCCTGGTCGCAAGCTCACTCCCAATGAGCATCGCTCGCCCGCTGAACGACGCCCCCGGGGGAATGGTGTCAGATACCGGGGCAGGGGTCACAGGCCCCGACCCTCTCCGCACCGAACCCCGGCCGAGCCATGGCCACTCTACCGGCCGGGGAATCGGGCCATCAGTGGTCCATCAATGGTCGGGGTTCGAGGTGACCAGTTCGGTGAGGACTCCGTGGCAGTCCTTGGGGTGCAGGAAGGTGATCGAGGAGCCCATCGAACCGGTGCGGGGCTGGTCGTAGAGCACGCGGACGCCCTTGCCGCGGATCGCCTCGGAGTCGCCCCGGACGTCCTCGGTGCCGAAGGCGATGTGGTGCACGCCCTCGCCGTTCTTGGCGAGCCACTTGCCGACGGCGGAGTCCTCGCGGGTGGGCTCCAGGAGCTGGATGTAGGAGGCGCCGCCGTCGGAGGTTTCGTTGATCTTCAACATGGCCTCGCGGACCCCCTGCTCCTCGTTGACCTCGGTGTGGAACACCTCGAAGCCGTACGTGGCACGGTAGAACTCGACAGTCTTGTCCAGGTCGAAGCAGGCGATCCCGATGTGGTCGATTCTTGTCAGCATGGGGACAGTGCACCGCTGAAGGGGGTCGTCACGCAACGTGCGCGCGATCACACCGGCAGCCCGGTGACCGCTGCGGTACCGCCCAGTACATTCACGTAAACCCTCGTTCACTCCTCATCCAAGGGGCTGTGCCTCATGTCCGGATCGAACAACACCACTTCCGTGATCGTCGCCGGGGCCCGCACGCCCATGGGGCGGCTGCTCGGCTCGCTGAAGTCCTTCTCGGGTGCCGACCTCGGCGGCTTCGCCATCAAGTCCGCGCTGGAGCGGGCCGGGATCTCCGGCGACCAGGTCCAGTACGTGATCATGGGCCAGGTGCTCCAGGCCGGCGCGGGCCAGATCCCCGCCCGCCAGGCGGCGGTCAAGGCCGGCATCCCGATGAACGTGCCGGCCCTGACCATCAACAAGGTGTGCCTCTCGGGCCTGGACGCGATCGCGCTGGCCGACCAGCTGATCCGCGCCGGCGAGTTCGACATCGTGGTCGCGGGCGGCCAGGAGTCGATGACCAACGCCCCGCACCTGCTGCCGAAGTCCCGCGAGGGCTTCAAGTACGGCGCGATCGAGATGCTGGACGCGATGGCCTACGACGGCCTCACCGACGCCTTCGAGAACATCGCGATGGGCGAGTCCACCGAGAAGCACAACGCCCGCCTGGGCATCGAGCGCGGCCCGCAGGACGAGTTCGCCGCCGCCTCGCACCAGCGTGCCGCCGCCGCCCGGAAGAACGGCGTCTTCGAGGCCGAGATCACCCCGGTGGAGATCCCGCAGCGCAAGGGCGACCCGGTGATCTTCTCGGAGGACGAGGGCATCCGCCCCGAGACCACGGTGGAGTCGCTCGGCAGGCTGCGTCCCGCCTTCGCCAAGGACGGCACGATCACCGCGGGCACGTCCTCGCAGATCAGCGACGGTGCGGCCGCCGTGGTCGTGATGAGCAGGGCGAAGGCCGAGGAGCTCGGCCTGGAGTGGATCGCGGAGATCGGCGCCCACGGCAACGTGGCCGGCCCGGACAACTCGCTCCAGTCCCAGCCGTCGAACGCGATCCTGCACGCCCTGAAGAAGGAGGGCCTGGAGGTCTCCGACCTGGACCTCATCGAGATCAACGAGGCCTTCGCCGCGGTCGCCGTGCAGTCAATGAAGGACCTGGGCGTGACCCCGGAAAAGGTGAACGTCAACGGTGGCGCCATCGCCCTGGGCCACCCGATCGGCATGTCCGGCGCCCGCGTGGTGCTGCACCTGGCGCTGGAGCTGAAGCGCCGCGGCGGCGGGGTCGGCGCGGCCGCGCTGTGCGGCGGCGGCGGCCAGGGCGACGCGCTGATCGTCCGCGTCGCCAAGTAGGCGGCCCGGCCGCCGGGCCCGCACCCGGCCCGGCGACCGCCGGTCCGGGGCCCGGCGGCCCGCACCTGTCCCGTACGAGAACCGAGGAGCGCAGCACGTATGACGGCGGTGGACGTCCCCCAGCTGGTGGCCCAGGCGCGGGAGGGCCGGCCCAGAGCGGTGGCCCGGCTGATCTCGCTCGTCGAGGGGGCGTCCCCGCAGCTGCGCGAGGTGATGGCCGCGCTGGCCCCGCTGACGGGCGGGGCGTACGTGGTGGGCCTGACGGGCTCGCCGGGCGTCGGCAAGTCGACCTCGACCTCGGCGCTGGTGTCGGCGTACCGCCGGGCCGGCAAGCGCGTCGGCGTCCTCGCCGTCGACCCGTCCTCGCCCTTCTCGGGCGGGGCGCTGCTCGGTGACCGGGTGCGGATGTCGGACCACGCCTCGGACCCGGGGGTCTACATCCGCTCCATGGCCACCCGCGGCCACCTGGGCGGGCTCGCCTGGGCCGCCCCGCAGGCCATCCGGGTGCTGGACGCGGCCGGCTGCGACGTGATCCTGGTCGAGACGGTCGGGGTGGGGCAGTCGGAGGTGGAGATCGCCTCGCAGGCGGACACCTCGGTGGTGCTGCTGGCTCCCGGGATGGGTGACGGGATCCAGGCCGCGAAGGCGGGGATCCTGGAGATCGGCGACGTGTACGTGGTCAACAAGGCCGACCGGGACGGCGCGGACGCGACCGCCCGGGAGCTGAACCACATGCTGGGGCTGGGGGAGGCCCGCGGCAAGGACGACTGGCGGCCGCCGATCGTGAAGACGGTCGCGGCCCGCGGGCAGGGCATCGACGAGGTCGTCGAGGCGCTGGAGAAGCACCGGGCGTGGATGGACGAGCGCGGGGTGCTCGCCGAGCGGCGGGCGGCGCGGGCCGCCCGGGAGGTCGAGACGATCGCCGTCACGGCGCTGCGGGCCCGGATGGCGGACGTCCACGGGGACGCGCACCTGGGCGCGCTGGCCGCCAGGGTCGCCGAGGGCGAGCTGGACCCGTACGCGGCGGCCGACGCCCTCCTGGCGACGCTCACGGAGGCGTGAGCCGCGCCTGAGGCCGGGCCGCTGCCGCCTGCCGTGCACGATTCCGCCCCGCCGCCTCCGGCGAGGTCTGCCGGGGGCGGCGGGGCGGATGCGCGGCGGGCGCGGAGCGGCTCCGCGGAGCGTCACGGGTGCTCGGCGGCGGCCGGCCGCGGGCGGACACCGCCCGTGGTCCGGTCCGCCGGTCCGCCGGCCCGCTCAGACCTTGCCGCGGGTGCCGCGCAGGTGTTCCGCGACCGGGGTCAGCGAGGCGCGCAGCGCCGCCAGGGCCTCCGGCGTCAGCAGGTCGATGAAGTGCTGGCGGACGGACGCCACGTGGTGCGGGGCGACCTTGCGCATCGTCTCCATGCCCTCGTCCGTGAGCACCGCGTACAGGCCGCGGCGGTCGGACTCGCAGTTGACCCGGCGGACCAGGCCCGCCGTCTCCATGCGCGTGATCTGGTGCGACAGCCGGCTCTTGGACTGCAAGGTGGCGGTCGCGAGATCGCTCATGCGCATCCGGTGGTCCTGCGACTCCGAGAGGTTCACGAGGATCTCGTAGTCGTTGTTGGTGAGTCCGAAGGGCTGGAGATCCTTTTCCAGCTGGTGCATGAGCAGCCTGCTGACGTCCAGGTGGGTGCGCCAGGCGCACTGCTCCGCGTCGGTGAGCCAGCGCGTGGCCGTCTCGGTCTCCATCGTCTCCATGAATGAATTCTACCTAAAAAGTTGAATTGCGTACAAAGGTCGAAGGTCCCGGTCGTCACAGTCCCAGGCGGCGCTGGAGGTCACCCAGCTGTCCCGGCATCCGCGGTACGCCCACCTGTCCCAGGGGTCCCTGGCCGGCGCCCGGCACGCCCTGCGCGTTGCCCGTGGCGGCCCCGGCGCCCACCGTGCCGATCGACTGCTCGGCCATCAGCATCTCGGAGGACTGCAGCAGCACCGTCCCCGCTCCGACGAACTCGAACTGGTGTTCCTCGCCCGAGGTGCCGCCGATGCCGGTCAGCGAGCGCAGTCCGCCCATCACGCCGGACATGTAGCCGTGATCGTAATGGTGACAGGGAGACGGGCAGTCCGCCCAGCCGACGAGCGCCTGGGGGTCCACGCGCAGCGGCGGCTCCATGAACACCACCGGCCCGTTCGAGGCCGCCACGAACTTGCCCGTCCCGATCAGCGTCACGAATCCCGGGACGATCGACTGCTTCAGGGCGAGCGAGGGCTGGTACGCGAGGAGGTTGCCCGAGCGGATCGTCAGGTTGCCGTTGTCCAGGTCGTACGAGTTCACGTCGAAGGCCCGGTCGGCCAGCAGCATCTTGCCCTGGCCCTCGGCGACCACCCAGTCGCCGGCGTGCAGCGGGGAGTGGAAGCTGGTGCGCAGCAGGCGGTCGAAGCGCCCGTTGCCGATGCCGTTGAACTCGATGCGCCCGTAGTACGAGATCATCTTGCCCTTCTGCAGGAACCACTGGCTCCCCTTGAGTTCCACGCAGAAGGTGTACGCGTTCACGTTGTCGTCCGAGGGCAGCGTGTACGGGTCGAAGACCGTCGGGCCGCCGGGCCCGCCCATCACGGGGCCAAAGTTCACAGCTTCTCCTCGGAGGCCTGTACGTACACCGCGCCCTGGCCGGACAGTTCCAGCTGGAACGCCTCGCCCGAGCCGCGCCCCACCATGTCCCGCCAGCCGAGGGCGGTGGAGAGCTTGTTCCTGACGTCCCCGTGGTGGGCCACGTAGGCCTGGGGGTCCACGTGGACCGGCCGGTTCGGGGTGATGGGCAGTTCGATGACCCCGCCGTGGGCCATCACGGCGACCGAGCCGTGGCCCTTGAGGGTGGTGGTGAACAGGCCCTGGCCGGTCACCTGGCCGCGGACCATGCCCATGACCCCGCCCTGCGAGCCCATGAACATGGTGCCCTGCTGGAGGGTGCCGTCGAAGGCGAGGAGCCGGTCGGCCTCCACGTAGAGGGTCTCGCCGGTCAGGTTGATCACCTGGATGTGGTGGCCGCCGTGGCCGAACATCACGGTGCCACTGCCCTCGACCGCCATCAGCGGCGTCTGCTCGTTCGCCACGCGGCGCCCGATCATGCCCATGACCCCGCCCTGACCGCCCGTCAGGCTCGGGGTGAAGGAGACGTCGCCGCGGTAGGCGAGCATCGCGCCGCGCTGGCTGAACATCTTCTGGCCCGGGACGACCTGGGCCTCGACCATCTTGGAGTTGATCTCGCGGAACGGCATCAGACGTCGCCCCCGACGGTGTTGCGCTCGCTCGGCTGCACGTAGACCAGGCCCTCGCCCTCGAAGCGGATCTGGAACGCCTCGCCGGAGCCTTCGCCGATGAGCGTGCGGAACGTCACACCGGACTGGAAGGACTGCTGGAGGTTGCCGGTGTGCGCGATGTACGCCCCCGGGTCGACGGACAGCGGGTACTGCGCGCTCACCCGCAGCACCACGGCCGGACCGTCGGAGATGATCGCGGCCTGGCCCGATCCCTCGACCGTCGTGGTGAACAGACCGTTGCCCGTCGAGGCGCCGCGCAGGCCGGTGAAGGTGGTGCCGGTGCGCAGGCCGGCGTCGGTGCACAGCAGGTTGCTGGACTCGACGTAGAGCTTCTCGCCGTGCAGATTGACCAGATTGATCTCACTTGCGCGGTCGGCGAAGAAGCAGGTGCCGTGCCCCTGTACCTCCATCACCGTCATCTGTTCGCCGGTCAGCCGGCGGGTCACCATGCCGCGGAGGCCTTCGCCACCGCCGGTCATCTTCTTGAAGGCCATCTGCCCGTCGTACGCGACCATCGAGCCGTTCTTCGCTTTCACGGCGTCCCCGGTCAGGTCGACGGCCAGCACCTTGCTGCCTTGGAGTCGGAACTGAGCCACGGGGAGACGTTATCGGCAGCGGGCGGACCCGAACAGAGTCCAGTGGCCGGATATATGACACACCCGGGCGTTTGGGAGCGATCCCGGTACGGTCCGGGCCGGGCCGGGAGGCGAGGGCCCGGGTCAAGATCCCGTAAAGCGGCTGAGACACTGGAGGCGACCCTGGCCTCCACCCCCGAAGGTTCCACGTGGACATCAAGACCGCCTCCGCCCTGCACCGCCTGCGCCTCGTCTCCGTGCCGGAGGCGCTGTCGTTCCCGGCCCTGCTGATCTTCGGCTCGCTGCTGAGCCGGATCTCGGACATCGACTACCTGCTGATGCCGCTGGGCCTCCTGCACGCGTTCCTGTTCATGGTCTACTCGGTGCTGCTGCTGGACGTGTGGTACAAGGCGAAGTGGCCCTTCAAGAAGGTCCTGTTCTTCTTCGTCCTCTCGGTGGTGCCCCTGGGCGGCCTCTACGGCGACAAGCTGCTCAAGCGCGAAGAGGCCGACAGCGTGGTCGCGGCCCGCGCCCGTGAGGCGGCCCAGGCGTGATCGTCGCGTTCTCGGTGACCCCGCTCGGGGTCGGTGAAGAGGTCGGGGAGTACGTCGCCGACGCCGTCCGCGTGGTACGCGAGTCCGGCCTGCCGAACCGCACCGATGCGATGTTCACCACCGTCGAGGGCGAGTAGAACGAGGTCATGGACGTGATCCGGCGCGCGGTCGCCGCCGTCGAGGAGCGGGCACCGCGCGTCTCCCTCATCCTCAAGGCCGACATCCGTCCCGGCGTCACCGACGGGATCACCTCCAAGGTCGAGACGGTGGAGCGCCACCTCGGGCAGGGCTGAAGACGCCCGCACCCGCACCTGACGAGCGCCCCTGGCCCAGCCGGCCGGGGGCGCTTTCGCATGGGCGGGGTTGAGCGATCGCTCAAACTCGCCTAGGGTCCCAGTTGAGCGATCGCTCAAAACGGGGGAGCGGGGATACGGGGGGCGGGCATGGGCCTGTACGTCGAGACGTTCGTCCGGGCCGGGATGGACGAGCTGTGGGAACGCAGCCAGGATCCGGCGCGGCACCAGCGGTGGGACCTGAGGTTCACCTCCATCCACCACCTCCCGCGGTCCGAGGGCGAGCCGCAGCGCTTCCGGTACGCGACCCGCGTACTGCCCTTCGTCTGCGTCGACGGGACCGGCGTCTGCGCGGGGGACCGCCGCCGGCCCGACGGGACCAGGGTGTCGGCCCTGCGGTTCGCCTCGGACCATCCGCTGTCCCTGCTCGCCGAGGGCAGCGGGTACTGGCGCTACGTCCCGGACGGCGACGGGATCCGCTTCCTCACCGGCTACGACTACCGGCCCCGCTGGGGGCGCTTCGGGGCGCTGGCCGACCGGCTCGTCCTGCGGCCGCTCATGGGCTGGGCCACCGCCTGGTCCTTCGACAGGCTGCGGCTGTGGTGCGAACGCGGAACGCCGCCGGGCCGCGCCCTCGCCCGGGCCGTCGGCGAGAGCGCCCTGCGTGCCCTGGCGGCCGCGGCCGCCCTGCTGTACGCCCCCACCGCCGCGGCCCTCCTCGTGGTGGCCGCCGCGCTGCTGCTGCCGCCGCTGCCCGGCACCCCGGCCGCCCGCCGCTGCCTGCGCACCCCGCCCGGCCGCACCCCCGCCGCCGCACCCCGTCTGCTCAGCACCCTGGAGCCGTCATGACCTCCATCTTCCAGGCCCACATGGGCGCCGACTTCGACCGCCTGCACCCGCAGATCCGGCGCCGGTTCTCGGTCGGCCTGGAGAGCGGGGAGGGCTGCGTCGGCCGCGGGACCATGGAGCGGATATGGCACGGCGGGAGCTTCGTGAAGCCTTTCCTCCGGCTCGGCGGGACGCGCAACATCCTGGTGCCGCGCGAGGGCCGCGACGTCCCCTTCGTCATCGAGAACCTCCCCTACCGCGACTCCTTCGGCCGGGAGACCGTCACCTTCGTACGGACCTTCCGGCTCCCCGACGGGCCGCACCGGTTCGACGCCACGATGGTCCACAGCCCCGAGCGCGACTGCGTCCTCGACTACCTGGGCACGCACCAGCACCTCGCCAGCGACCTGCACATGAGCGCCGAGCCCGACGGGTCGCTGCTCATCCGCTCCGGTGAGCACCGCTTCCGCGAGGGGCCCGTCGACGTGCGCGTCCCCGACCTCATCGGCGGCGACGCCGAGGTGCGCGAGTCCTTCGACGACGCCACCGGCCGGTTCCGCATCCGGGTGCGCGTGGCCAACCGCCGCTTCGGGCCGCTCTTCGGCTACGAGGGGTCCTTCACCGTGCAGTACGTGGACGCCCGTCAACGGTGGGCGAGCGGGCTCTGCGGCGACCTGCGGCCGGTCCGCGAGGAGGCCCGGGCGTGAGCGCGGCCACCAAGGACAAGCTCCTCGAAGGAGCCCTGCGCACGGTCGTCGAGCAGGGCATCGCCAAGGTCTCGGCCCGCACCATCGCGGCCACCGCCGGCGTCGGCCAGGGGCTGATCTTCTATCACTTCGGCTCCGTCGACGAACTGCTCGCCGCCGCCTGCCGGTACGGAGCCGAGCAGCGAGTGGCCCGCTACCGCGACCGTCTCGCGGAGCTGGGCAGCCTCACCGAACTGCTGGAGTTCGCCCGGGCCATGCACGCCGAGGAGCGGGCGGCCGGGCACGTCGCCGTGCTCGGCCAGCTGCTGGCCGCCGGGCAGAACTCGCCCGCCCTCGCGGCCGCGACCGCCGCCGGACTCGGCCTGTGGATCGAGGAACTGGAGGCGGTGCTCACCCGGCTGCTCGCGGCGACCCCGCTGGAGGGGTTCGCCGACCCCGCGGGGCTCGCCCGGGCCACCGCCGCCTCCTTCGTCGGCATCGAGCTGTACGAGGCCGTGGATCCGCAGGGCGCCGGCCGCGCGTTCGACGCCCTCGAACAGCTCGCCCAACTGGCCGCGGTACTGGAGGGCCTGGGCCCCCTGAGCCAGCGTGCGGTCCGCCACGGCCTGCGCCGCGGCACCCGGACCTGACCCTCCCCGGGCCGTGCCCGCGCAGCGGCGCACGGCGGGCGGGACCGCGCGGACGCCGCTTACGGGACGTGCCGCGCGCGGCGGGCCAGTCCGAGGGCCTGTTCGGGCCACCAGGTGCCGGCCGCCGGGCCGCCGCGGCAGGTCCCGTCGGACTCGCCCGGCCCCTTCACCCACAGGTACGCGTCGACGAGCGGGTCGCCGGTCCGGTCGGTCGGCGGTGTCCCGAGGGCGCGGCCCGGCGGGTTGCAGGAGGCCCGCTCGCGGTCGCCCGGCAGGGGACCCTCGCCGTTGCGGCCGGTGTCGACGACGAAGTGCCGGCCGCCCACCGCCCGGGAGAGCTTTGCGCCGTAGGCCCGGACGGCCGCGTCCGGCTGGAAGCCGGAGACGTTCAGGGCGAAGCCGTCCGCGCGGTCGAGGCCCGCCTCGCGGAGGGGGCCGGCGAGGTCCGCCGGGTCGCGGATCCACGCCGGATCGCCGGCGTCCAGATAGACCTTCGTATGGCGGTTCCTCTTGAGCCGGTCGACGGCCTCGGAGAGCAGCCGGTAGCGCTCGGCGCGGTGCTCGGCGCGCACGCAGCCGTCGACGGCGTGCGCGACCGCATGCGGCTCCAGCACGACGATGGCCCTGGCATCGCCGACGGCATCGGCGAAGGCGCCGATCCAGCCGCGGTAGGCGCGGGCGTCGGCGGCGCCCCCGGCGGGCAGCTGCCCGCAGTCGCGGTGCGGGATGTTGTGCGCGGCGAGCACCAGGGTCCGCCCGGAGGCCTGCGCGGCCGCGCGGGCCCGGCGGATCGCGGGTCCCGGATCGCCCGGCCGCCCCCACAGCGCGACCGGCCGGTCCGCGATGCGGCGCAGCACCTGGGCGTCGGCGTAGCGGCCGGTCGCCTCCCAGGCCGCGACCTGCCGGGCGGCCGGGCTGTCCGGGTCCACCCAGAAGGGGGACTCGCCCTCGGCGGCGGCCGGCCCGGCGGCCCCGGCCCAGGCCCCGGCCCCGGCGGCGGGGCCGCGCGGCCCGGGCTCCGGCGCGGTGGAGCAGGCGGGGGCCGCCACGAGGAGCAGGAGCAGGCCGAGGGCGGCGACGGGCCTGGGAGCGACGGGTGGCATCCGGATTCCTCGCGACGAAGGGTCGGGCGGCAGACCGTGAGGCGGTGAGGATGTACGACCGGAATATGGTGACATGACGGATAGTCGGCTCGTCTGTGCGACACCGCCCGCGCCGGTCAGCCGACCGCGTCCCCCGTGGTGAGGGCGATGGCCAGGGGAGTGCGCTCGTAGAGCACCTGGTGCCCCCGGCGGGCGGAGATGAGCAGGCCCGCCGCGTGCAGGACCCCCAGGTGCGCCGAGACGGTGGAGGGGGCCAGGCCGAGGCGGTGGGCCAGGGCCGTGGTGGACGCCGGCTCGTCCAGCGCGCACAGCACGTCCGCCCGGGCCCGGCCCAGCAGCCGGGCCAGCGCGGTCGGGGTGTCCGCGCCCGCCGGGGTCCACAGGGCGCCGATGCCCCGCGCCGGGTACACGACGGTCGGCTGCCAGGGCGGGTCGAAGCCGCCCGCGATACCCGGCCAGACGAACGCGCTCGGCATGAGCAGCAGCCCCTGGCCGCCCAGGACCCGGTCGTGGTGGCTGGGCCGCTCGATGGTGAGGGTGAGCGAAGCGGCGTCCCAGGACAGGTCGGGGTGCAGGCCGTCGAAGAGGGACTCCAGCCCTCCGGCGGCCAGCCGGCGCGTGTGGAAGAGGATGTCCGCCTCCAGCAGCGCCCGCAGCCGGGGCCAGTGCGGTTCCACCAGCACGCTCCACGCCCGTTCCATCAGATCGGCCAGCTCCCGCACCGACCGCGCCGGGTCGGCCAGCAGGCGGCGGCCCAGATCGCTGTCGAGCGCACCCGGCGTACAGGCCAGCGCTCTGCGCATGTCCTCGCGCGCCCCGTCCGGATCGGCCGCGCGGATCACCGCGAGCTCCTCCTCGAAGGAGCCGCCCGGCCCGCTGGGCGGCGGGCCGATGAAGTCGGTGCTGTGCCCCCGGCGCGGCATCAGCAGCCACAGCGGCCGCAGGTCCAGCCCGTCGGCGGCGGCCCGGATCCGCCGGAGCCACGGCAGGTGGTAGCCCTGCCGGTCCGGGCGGCTCAGCGTGCGGACGGCCTCCTGCGTCTCCCAGGCCGGCGACAGCGCGAACCGGCACCGCAGCAGGTCCTCGTGCCCGAAACGGTGGTGCAACCCCATGCCGCACCCTCCTGCTCCCCGGACCGCTCCGCCCGACATTCGCCCCAGGCCGAATCTCTGTGCCGGCCAGCCTAGGCCCCCGACGCTGCCGTCATGCCAACCGTCACCCCGGCCCGGGCCCAAGGGGGCTCCGCCGGCTACCTCACCGTCTTTCGGACCCCCGAGTTCCCCGCCGTCTTCGCCGCGCACCTGATGTCCGTACTCGGGCTGGTCGTCGCCGAGATCTCCCTCTCCGTCCTCGTCTACCGCCTCACCGGCTCGCCCCTGATGAGCGCCCTCACCTTCGCGCTCGGCTTCCTCCCGTACGCCCTCGGCGGCACCCTCCTCGCCGGGATCGCCGACCGCCGCCCCGCCCGCCGGGTGCTCGTCACCTGCGACCTCGTCTGCGCCGCCTGCGCGGCGGCCATGGTGCTGCCCGCCACCCCCGTCGCCGCGCTCCTCGCCCTGCGCTGCGCCATGGCCTTCGTGGCACCCCTCTTCCAGGGCACCCGCAACGCCTCCCTCCCCGACATCCTCGGCTCCGGCGACGCCTACGTCCTGGGCCGCTCGCTGCTGCGCATGGTCGCCCAGAGCGCCCAGCTCGTCGGCTTCGGCCTCGGCGGGCTGCTGCTCACCGTGCTCGCCCCGCGCGCCGCCATCGCGCTGACCGCCGCCGGGTTCCTCGGCTCGGCCCTCCTGCTGCGGCTGGGCACCCGCGCGCGGCCCGCCCGGACGGCCGTCCGCACCTCCCCGCTCGCCGGGATACGGGCCGTCCTGGGACGCCGCCGGCTGCGGGCGCTCACCCTCCTGTTCTGGCTGCCGCCCGTGTTCCTCGTCGTCCCCGAGGCGCTGCTCGCCGCCTACGCCGACGGCATCGGAGCCGGGACAGCCGTCCTCGGCCTGCTGATGTGCGCCCTGCCCGTCGGCACGCTCGCCGGGGAGCTCTGGGCGGGCTCCGCGCTCAGCGCGCGGACCCGCTCGCGGATCGTCGCCCCGCTGGCCGCCGCCGGCCTGCTGCCCCTCCTGCTCTACGCCGGCCGGCCGGGCGCGCCCCTCGCCCTGTGCGCCCTGCTGCTGGCCGGGCTGGCCCACGCCTACACCCTGGGCCTGGACCAGTGGTACGTGGACGCCGTCCCCGACGAGCTGCGCGGCCGGGCGATGACCCTGCTCGGCACCGGCCTGATGACCCTCCAGGGGGCCGGCATGGCGCTGGCCGGGCTCGCCGCCGAGTTCCTCCCGGTGCACGTGGTCGTGACCGGGGCCGGGGTGCTCGGCACCGCCGTCGTCCTGGCGGTCCTGGCCGAACTCCACTGCGCCGTCCGGCAGGAGGAACGACTGAGGGATGAGACGGCCCCCGCCGGGAAGTGACCTCCCGGTAGGGTCGGAAGCGTGCCCAAGCCGCTCAGCCTTCCCTTCGACCCCATCGCCCGCGCCGACGAGCTCTGGCAGCAGCGCTGGGGGCCCGTGCCCTCGATGGCCGCGATCACCTCGATCATGCGCGCCCACCAGATCCTGCTCGGCGAGGTCGACGCGGTCGTCAAGCCGTACGGGTTGACCTTCGCACGCTACGAGGCGCTGGTGCTGCTCACCTTCTCCAAGGCGGGCGAGCTGCCGATGTCGAAGATCGGCGAGAGGCTGATGGTCCACCCGACCTCGGTGACCAACACCGTGGACCGGCTGGTGCGCTCCGGGCTGGTCGCCAAGCGGCCCAACCCGAACGACGGCCGCGGCACCCTCGCCTCCATCACGGAGAGGGGCCGGGAGGTCGTCGAGGCCGCCACCAAGGACCTGATGGCGATCGACTTCGGCCTCGGCGCGTACGACGCCGAGGAGTGCGGGGAGATCTTCGCGCTGCTCCGCCCGCTGCGCGTGGCCGCCGCGGACTTCGACGAGTCCTGAAGAGGCCGTCTCCACCCGTCCCGCTTGACCGGGGCCGCGTCAAGATCGAGCAAAACGGACGGTTAGGCTCGTCGGCATGAAACGAAGCGTGCTGACCCGCTACCGCGTCATGGCCTACGTGACCGCGGTCATGCTCCTGATCCTCTGCGCCTGCATGGTGGCGAAGTACGGCTTCGACACCGGTGCCGACCTCACCTTCGTGGTGTCGCAGACGCACGGTGTGCTCTTCATGATCTACCTCGTCTTCGCCTTCGACCTGGGGTCCAAGGCGAAGTGGCCCTTCGGCAAGCTGCTGTGGGTGCTGGTGTCGGGCACGATCCCGCTGGCCGCCTTCTTCGTCGAACGCACGATCCGCGCCGAGGTGGAGCCGCTGGTCAGCGACTCGCCGGTGGCCGTGAAGGCCTGACGACGAGGCGAGCGTCACCCACCCCCGGGACGACTCCCGGGGGTTTCCCATCGACATTTACTAGGACGTCCTAGTAAATTCGTGGGTATGGACGCTGACGCCATCGAGGAAGGCCGCCGTCGCTGGCAGGCCCGTTATGACAAGGCCCGCAAGCGCGAGGCAGACTTCACCACGCTCTCCGGGGATGAGGTCGAACCCGTCTACGGGCCCCGGCCCGGCGACGCGTACGAGGGCTTCGAGCGGATCGGCTGGCCGGGGGAGTACCCCTACACCCGCGGCCTGCACGCCACCGGCTACCGCGGCCGGACCTGGACCATCCGCCAGTTCGCCGGCTTCGGCAACGCCGAGCAGACGAACGAGCGCTACAAGATGATCCTGGCCGCCGGCGGCGGCGGGCTCTCCGTCGCCTTCGACATGCCGACCCTCATGGGCCGCGACTCCGACGACCCCCGCTCCCTCGGCGAGGTCGGCCACTGCGGCGTCGCCATCGACTCCGCCGCCGACATGGAGGTCCTCTTCAAGGACATCCCGCTCGGCGACGTCACCACCTCCATGACGATCTCGGGCCCCGCCGTGCCCGCCTTCTGCATGTACCTCGTCGCCGCGGAGCGCCAGGGTGTGGACCCCGCCGTCCTGAACGGCACGCTCCAGACGGACATCTTCAAGGAGTACATCGCCCAGAAGGAGTGGCTCTTCGAACCGGAGCCGCACCTGCGCCTCATCGGCGACCTCATGGAGTACTGCGCGAAGGGCATCCCGGCCTACAAGCCGCTGTCCGTCTCCGGCTACCACATCCGCGAGGCCGGCGCCACGGCCGCGCAGGAGCTCGCGTACACCCTCGCCGACGGCTTCGGCTATGTGGAGCTGGGCCTCTCCCGCGGCCTGGACGTCGACCACTTCGCCTCCGGGCTCTCCTTCTTCTTCGACGCGCACCTCGACTTCTTCGAGGAGATCGCCAAGTTCCGCGCCGCCCGCCGGATCTGGGCGCGCTGGATGAAGGAGGTCTACGGCGCCAAGAACGAGAAGTCGATGTGGCTGCGCTTCCACACGCAGACCGCCGGCGTCTCCCTCACCGCGCAGCAGCCGTACAACAACGTCGTACGCACCGCCGTGGAGGCCCTCGCGGCCGTCCTCGGCGGCACCAACTCGCTGCACACCAACGCCCTCGACGAGACCCTCGCGCTGCCGAGCGAGCAGGCGGCCGAGATCGCCCTGCGCACCCAGCAGGTGCTCATGGAGGAGACCGGCGTCGCCAACGTGGCGGACCCCCTCGGCGGCTCCTGGTACGTCGAGCAGCTCACCGACCGCATCGAGGCCGACGCCGAGCGGATCTTCGAGCAGATCAAGGAGCGCGGCCTGCGCGCCCACCCCGACGGGCAGCACCCCATCGGGCCGATCACCTCGGGCATCCTGCGCGGCATCGAGGACGGCTGGTTCACCGGCGAGATCGCCGAGTCGGCCTTCCAGTACCAGCGCTCCCTGGAGAAGGGCGACAAGCGGGTCGTCGGCGTCAACGTCCACCACGGGTCCGTCACCGGCGACCTGGAGATCCTGCGGGTCAGCCACGAGGTGGAGCGCGAGCAGGTCCGCGTGCTCGCCGACCGCAAGGACCGCCGCGACGACGCCAAGGTCGCCGCGTCCCTCAAGGCGATGCTGGACGCCGCACGCGACGGGTCGAACATGATCCCCGCCATGCTGGACGCGGTGCGCGCCGAGGCCACGCTGGGCGAGATCTGCAACACCCTGCGCGACGAGTGGGGCGTCTACACGGAGCCCCCGGGCTTCTGAGCCCGGGCCCCGGCCCGGAAGCGACGTGGAAGGCCGGTCGCGGCGCCCGTACGGTGGCGCCATGACCGGCCTTCCCGTTCCCGTGCCCGGTGTGGGCGTCCGCGTGGCGATGCGGACCGGCTGCGGGCCGTACGCGTACATCGGGTGAAGCCGGGGACCGGGACGTGAGCGGAGCCGCCCCGGGGTGAGGCGCGGGCGGGGCGCGGGCGGGGCCCGCGGCTCAGGCGGCGGCCGGGCCGCGCAGGCCGTGCATCAGGAGGGCGGTGAAGGTGGCCACCCAGAGCTCGTCCACCGGCTCGGAACTGACCAGGGCGCGGTGCACCACGGTGCCCGCGATCACGTCGAAGATCAGGTCCGTGGTGCGGCTCGCGAGGAACTCGTCCTCCTCGTAGGGGAGTTCACCGCGGGCCTGGGCCCGTTCGCGACCCAGTACGACGAGACGTTTCTGCCGGTCCACGATCGCCGACCGGATCCGGTCGCGCAGGGCCTCGTCCCGGGTGGACTCGGAGACGACGGCCATCAGGGCCGTGCGGGCCTCCGGGCGCCGCAGCAGCTCCGCGAAGCGCAGGACCACGTACTCGATGTCGGCTTCCAAAGAGCCCCGGTCCGGCAGTTCGAGCGAGTCGAATAGCTCCGCGACCGCGTCCACGACCAGCTCGCTCTTGCCCGCCCAGCGCCTGTAGAGGGTGGTCTTGGCCACGCCCGCGCGGGCCGAGACGTCGCCCATCGTCAGCTTCGACCAGCCCAGCTCGACCAGCGCGTCCCGGGTGGCGGCGAGGATGGCGGCGTCCGCGGCCGCGCTGCGGGGGCGACCGGTGCGGCCGGGACTGGGGTTGCGCATGGCCGAGACCATACCCGCCGGTAGCCGAACGGGCCGCTGTGGTTCAGATCACGGGCGCCGCGGGGGCGCGCAGGGCCCGCGGGGGAGTTACGCTACGGCTCGTAGCGTAAAAGCGACAACCACGCGAAGAGCTACAGGCGCCAGGTGGGGACCCGGCGCCGCCCAGCACCACGATCGCGGCGGATGCGACGGCACGGCCAATTCACGCGATCTTTTTCGTCGGCGCGCGCACACGGGGGAGGATGTACGCATGCAGCCCAGAAACATGTCCATGAGCGGCGTCGTCGACCTCGCCGCGGTGAAGGCGGCCGGCGAGGCCAAGGCCAAGGCCGAGCAGGCTCGCGCCGAAGCGGCGCGACAGGCCGCTCAGGGCGGCGGGGCCGGTCCGGCCCCCGGCGCCGTCCCGCCCTCCGCCCTCGTCTTCGACGCCGACGAGGCCGGATTCGAACGCGACGTGCTCCAGCTCTCCGCCGAGGTCCCGGTCGTCCTCGACTTCTGGGCCGAGTGGTGCCAGCCGTGCAAGCAGCTCAGCCCGCTCCTGGAGCGCCTGACCGTCGAGGCGAACGGCCGCTTCGTGCTGGCCAAGGTGGACGTCGACGCCAACCAGATGCTGATGCAGCAGTTCCAGATCCAGGGCATCCCGGCCGTCTTCGCCGTGGTCGCCGGGCAGGTGCTGCCGCTCTTCCAGGGCGTCGCCCCCGAGCAGCAGATCCGCGACACCCTCGCCCAGCTGGTCCAGGTGGCCGAGGAGCGCTTCGGGATCATCGGCCTGGAGGTGGACCCGAACGCCGAGGGAGCCACCGGATCCGCCCCGGCCGAGGCCCCGGCCGGTCCGCACGACGCGCTGCTGGAGGCGGCCGTCGTCGCACTGGACGCCGGTGACCTCGGCGGCGCGGTGCAGGCGTACAAGAACGTACTGGCGGACGACCCGGGCAACACCGAGGCCAAGCTGGGCCTGGCCCAGGCCGAGCTGCTCGCACGGGTCCAGCACATGGACCCCCAGCAGGTGCGCACGGCCGCGGCCGAGAACCCGCGCGACCCCGCGGCGCAGATCGCCGCGGCCGACCTCGACCTGGTCGGCGGCCACGTGGAGGACGCCTTCGGCCGCCTTGTAGACACTGTGAAGGTCACGTTCGGTGACGATCGTGATGCGGTGCGGCTGCGGCTGCTGGAGCTGTTCGAGGTCATCGGCGCCGACGACCCCAGGGTGACGGCGGCGCGGACGGCGCTGGCGCGCGTGCTCTTCTAGGGCGGCCCCGGTCCGGCTCCCGCGCCGCTCCGCACCGGTCCCGGGAAGGGTCCGGGGCGTCGTCGGGCGGCCGCCGATTTGTTGACACGTAGATAAACAGCGGTCGCGCTTTGCCAAAACTTGGCAATCGCGGCCGCTGTTACTCGCAGTAAATCGAACCCCGTGAACTGTCCGGTGTGTTCACCATTTCGCCGTTCTGTCGTGGCCCCGGGTGGCACCCTGCGTTGCCGACGGACGGTTACAGGCAGCATCCAGGTTATCTGGCCGTTACCCGCCAGTAACGAACCCCCTTGTGCCCCGGCCGGGAATGGACCACGATCGGCGACGCTCGGTCCTTCCCGCAGAGCCGCTCACTCGGAGCCGCGGTGGAGGGTCCCCACCGAGCCGGCCGGTGGCAGTGGCACCGACCGTGGGACAGGGGGGTCTCTGCCACAGGGCGGGGCCTGTCCTCCAGGTTGCGCGAACGCGTGGCCCAGTGGTTGTCGCTCGGGGGTGAACGCCGGTGTATCGGACGTGGCACGGCCGCGGCCCGGCCTCCTGCGCTCCTTCCCGAGGACGTAGCACTTCTCCCATCCCAGGACGGGCACGGCCCGGACCGGAGATGTACGTCCGAGAAGGAGGAACGAAATGAGTTCTCAGGTTCGTGGCGGGACCAGATGGAAGCGCTTCGCGCTCGTCATGGTGCCGAGCATCGCGGCCACGGCCGCGGTCGGTGTGGGTCTGGCGCAGGGTGCCCTCGCGGCGTCCTTCAGCGTCTCCGGCCAGGACTTCAAGGTCACGGCCGACAAGCTCGACGGTGACAACCTCATCCAGTACGGCGGCATCGCCGAGGGGCACGACCTCAAGGGCAAGGCGCAGCACCACCCGGTGACCATCTCCGGGTTCAGCCACGCCGAGATCACCAACATGTGCCAGTCGCTGGTGACCCCGACGCCGCTCGGCAACATCACGCTGCAGCTGCGCACCGGCCACAAGGGCAAGCCGGCCGTCGCCGACAACATCTACCTGGATGTTGCGGAGCTCGACACCGACGCCGAGTTCAAGAACCTGGACATCGGTGTCGCGGTCGGCGACCCGAGCCACAAGACGAAGCCGCAGGCCGGTACGGTCTCCAGCCCGTACGCGTTCTCGCAGCGCGCCGACAAGGCGATCCTGACGAACGTGCGCCAGAAGGCGTGGGCGACCACGGCGGGCACGTTCAAGCTGCCCGACCTGAAGCTGCGTCTGCTCGGCGGCGACCAGCCGTGCTACCAGGACAGCAAGGACTGAGTCCGTCCCGGTGAATGACCGGACGGGCGGGCGGTGACGGCCGTCCCCGCCCGCCCGTCCGGGCTCCACAGAGTTCTCCGTACCACCGTTTCCAGGGAGCTGTTGTCCATGAACCCCCAGGCCCCGGTTTACGTTCGCGCAGAAGACGACGCCTGGCTCACTGTGGTGTACTACCACTTCCGCGCCTGGCGCGGTCGCCGCCCCTTCTGGGCCGGACTGTTCACGCTCCTCGGTGGCTTCCCGATCGCGTACTTCCCGTATGCGGACCTCCGGTTGGGCAACGTCAGTCTCGCCATGGCCACCACGGGCGGCGCCGGCGCACTGATCATCGGTGTACTGCTGATCACGCTGGGACTGGCCCTCTGGTTCCAGCAGACCATCCGCGTCTTCGCCGGAGTCGCCTCGATCCTGCTGGCCCTGGTGTCCCTGCCGGTGTCCAACCTCGGCGGTTTCGGGATGGGCTTCATCCTCTCCCTCGTCGGCGGCGCCCTGGCGCTGTCGTGGGCGCCGGGAGAGCCGGTGGACGAGGAGGAACCCGCGGACCGGCAGCCGGCCGTGGTCGCGCTGGGCAAGACGGACGCGACGGCGGGCCTGGACGTTCCCGGTCCCCGCGAGACGGAGACGGCACACGCGAGCGAGACGACTGCCCACGCCGATGGCGGGAGGAACAGTGCGGGGTGACGAGACGCAGCGGGGCGCGGCCCCAGGCGCAGAGTCCCGTGAGAGGAAGGGCCCGCGGCACGCGGCGCCCAGGAAGTCCCTGCTGAACAAGATCCAGATACCCGTCGGCAAGACGATGGCGCTGGCGGCGATGCCGACGGCCGTGTTCGTCGGGATGGGCATGGCGCCCAAACTGGCCGTGGCCGACGACAAGGAGATCCCCTTCGCGCCCGGGCCGTGTGTGACGCGGTCCGACGAGCCGGCGGAGACCGAGTCGAAGTCCCCGTCCCCGACACCCTCCAAGACGGCCTCGCCGAGCGCCTCGCCCAGCGCGTCGCCCGCACCGTCCACGGCCGCGAAGCCGAAGCCGAGCGCCACCCCGTCGGCGACCGGCTCCCCGTCGGCGAACGCCCCGGCCCCGGCCACCACCACCCCGGCGCCGGCCCCGACCGGGTCCGCGAACCCGCTGGACCCCCTCGGCGTCGGCGACAAGCTCAAGGACCTGATCGACGGGCTGGGCCAGCCGAAGGCGGACACGAAGGCGACCCCCACGCCCGCTCCCACGGCCTCCACGACCGCCGGGCCGACCCCGGACCCGGCCGCGGACGCGATCCGGGACGCCGCCAAGCAGGCGGGCGCCACGGTCGAGGAGCTGCCCGACGAGGTCAAGGACACCGTCAAGAAGCCCAAGGACGAGACGCCCAAGGAAGAGGGCGACGCGGACAAGGACGAGGACAAGGACGAGGCGAAGCCGGAGGCGACGAAGGACCCGGACGGGAAGGAACCCTTCCCCTGCCCGACCTACGACGCCGAAGCCCTGGCCAACGCCGAGCTGGAGCAGGGGATCCCGCTCCTGCCGAACGAGCCCTGGTACCTCGACAGCTCCCTGCTGACCCTCTACGGCCTCGACTACCACGGCATCGTCGAGGTGAAGACCGCCGGCGGCAAGGTCAAGAAGGTCCTGAAGTTCACGGCGGACTCGCTGGACATCAAGGACCTGTACCAGACGGTCGGCAAGGGCGGGAACGTCGCCCACCTGAAGTCCCGTCCGGGCTCGACGTCCAAGATCCGCGGCGGCACGGTGACGATGTACACCGAGAGCCTCAAGGGGAACCTGTTCGGCCTGATCCCGATCGAGTTCACGCCGAACAGCCCGCCGCCCCTGAACGTCCCGTTCGCGTTCTTCACGGACGTCAAGGTCGTCCAGGCGGCGCAGTTCGGCGGCACCCTGACGGTGCCGGGCCTGAAGAACTACATCGGCCCGCCCGAGTAGGCCGCGGCCGGTCCGCACGCACCGAGGGCGGCACCCCACTGCGGGGTGCCGCCCTCGGTCTCTGTGCGGCAGAGTCCGGTGCGGTGCGGCGCGTCAGACGCGGTCGACGCCGCCCAGGTGGTGCACCCGGACCATGTTGGTGGTGCCCGGGACGCCGGGGGGCGAGCCGGCAGTGATGATCATGGTGTCGCCCTCGTTGTAGCGGCCCAGCTTGAGCAGCTCGCCGTCCACCAGGTCGACCATCGCGTCCGTGGTGTCCACGTGCGGAACGATGTACGAGTCGACACCCCAGCTCAGCGTGAGCTGGTTGCGGGTATTGACGTCCGTGGTGAAGGCCAGGATCTGCTGCGTGGCGCGGTAGCGCGACAGGCGGCGGGCGGTGTCCCCGGACTGGGTGAAGGCGATGAGCGCCTGGCCGTCGAGGAAGTCCGCGATCTCGCACGCCGCGCGGGCCACGGAGCCGCCCTGGGTGCGCGGCTTCTTGCCCGGGACCAGCGGCTGGAGGCCCTTGGAGAGGAGCTCCTCCTCGGCCGCCGCCACGATCTTCGACATCGTCTTGACGGTCTCGATCGGGTAGGCGCCGACCGAGGACTCGGCCGACAGCATGACCGCGTCCGCGCCGTCGAGGATCGCGTTGGCGACGTCGGACGCCTCCGCGCGCGTCGGGCGGGAGTTGGTGATCATCGACTCCATCATCTGGGTCGCGACGATCACCGGCTTGGCGTTGCGGCGGCACATCTCGATGAGCCGCTTCTGGACCATCGGGACCTTCTCGAGCGGGTACTCGACGGCGAGGTCGCCGCGGGCCACCATGACCGCGTCGAAGGCGGCGACCACGGCCTCCATGTTCTCGACGGCCTGCGGCTTCTCCACCTTGGCGATGACGGGGACCCGGCGGCCCTCCTCGTCCATGACCCGGTGGACGTCCTTGACGTCGTTGGCGTCGCGGACGAAGGACAGGGCGACCATGTCGCAGCCCATCCGCAGGGCGAAGCGGAGGTCGTCGACGTCCTTCTCCGACAGGGCGGGGACGTTCACGGCGGCACCCGGCAGGTTGATGCCCTTGTGGTCCGAGATGACACCGCCCTCGATGACGATGGTCCTGACCCGGGGGCCGTCGACCTCCGTCACCCGGAGCTCGACGTTTCCGTCGTTGATCAGGACCTGGTCGCCCTTGGCGACGTCGCCCGGGAGACCCTTGTAGGTGGTGCCGCAGATGGACTTGTCGCCCGGGACGTCCTCGGTGGTGATGGTGAACTCGTCACCGCGCACCAGCTCGACGGGACCCTCGGCGAAGGTCTCCAGACGGATCTTGGGACCCTGGAGGTCGGCGAGGACGCCGACGGCGCGCCCGGTGTCCTCGGAGACCTGCCGGACGCGGTCGTACCGCTCCTGGTGTTCTGCCTGGGACCCGTGGCTGAAGTTGAATCGGGCCACGTTCATACCTGCCTCGATGAGCGCTTTCAGCTGCTCATACGAGTCGACGGCGGGGCCCAGCGTGCAGACGATTTTGGAACGGCGCATGACTGGATCCTATCGGTTTGTTTCGTAGCGGAATATTCCGGCTGGTGGAAAGTCCAAGTGACTACCGGGTAACGAGCGCATACGCCTGGGTGGCGATCTCCAGTTCCTCGTCCGTGGGGACCACCGCCACGGCCACACGGGCATAATCCGCCGAAATCAGCCGCGGCTGCGGGGAACGCGCCGCGTTGGCTTCGAGATCCAGCACCAGGCCCAGCTCGGCCAGGCCGTCCAGCGCGGCCTCCCGGACCTGGTGGGCGTTCTCGCCGACCCCGGCCGTGAACGCCACCGCGTCCACCCGCCCCAGGACCGCCGAGTAGGCCCCGATGTACTTCTTCAACCGGTGGACGTACGCGTCGAAGGCCAGGCGCGCCGCCTCGTCGCCCTCGCCGGCGCGCCGCAGCACCTCGCGCATGTCGTTGTCGCCGCACATGCCCAGCAGACCGCTCTTCTTGTTCAGGAGCGAATCGATCTCGTCCACCGAGAGGCCGCCCACCCGCGCCAGGTGGAAGACGACCGCCGGGTCGAGGTCGCCCGAGCGGGTGCCCATGACCAGGCCCTCCAGCGGGGTCATGCCCATCGACGTCTCCACGCAGACCCCGCCCCGCACGGCCGAGGCGGAGGCGCCGTTGCCCAGGTGCAGCACGATCACGTTCACGTCTTCCACCGGCCTGCCGAGCAGGGCGGCCGTCGCCCGCGAGACGTAGGCGTGGGACGTGCCGTGGAAGCCGTACCGCCGGATGGAGTACGCCTCGGCGACCTCGGCGTCGATCGCGTACCGGGCGGCGTACTCCGGCAACGTCGCGTGGAAGGCGGTGTCGAAGACGGCGACCTGGGGGAGGTCCGCGCGCAGCGAGCGCGCCACCTCGATGCCCGTGACGTTCGCCGGGTTGTGCAGCGGCGCCAGGGGGATCAGGCTCCTGATCTCCGCCAGCACCTCGTCGTCGATCACCGTCGGCCGGGTGAACCGCGTCCCGCCGTGGACCACCCGGTGCCCCACCGCGGCCAGCTCGGGGGAGTCCAGGCCCGTCCCGTCGGCGGCGAGCTCGCCGGCCACGGCCTTCAGCGCGGCCTCGTGGTCGGCGATCGGGCCGAGCTGCTCGCGCTTGCCGCCGGCCGCGCCCGGACCCCTGAGCGGCTCGTGCACCAGCCGGGAGGTCTCCTCGCCGATCCGCTCCACGAGGCCGACGGCCAGGCGCGACCGGTCCGCCATGTCGAGGAGCTGGTACTTCAGCGACGAGGAGCCGGAGTTGAGGACGAGTACGCGCGATGCGGTCACGATGGGGGTCTTTCCTTGTCGCGGGCGGTGAAGGGGAGAAGGGGGAGGGGCCGGGGCTCAGGTGGTCGCGGCGGGGCCCGGCGCGCCCTGCGCCTGGATGGCCGTGATGGCCACGGTGGTGACGATGTCCTGGACCAGGGCGCCGCGCGAGAGGTCGTTGACGGGCTTGCGCAGTCCCTGGAGCACCGGGCCGACCGCGACCGCGCCGGCCGAACGCTGCACGGCCTTGTACGTGTTGTTGCCCGTGTTGAGGTCGGGGAAGATCAGCACCGTCGCGCGGCCGGCCACCTCGGACCCGGGCAGCTTCGTCGCGGCCACCGAGGGCTCCACGGCCGCGTCGTACTGGATCGGGCCCTCGACCGCGAGGTCGGGTCGCTGCTCGCGGACGGTCTCCGTGGCCTTGCGGACCTTGTCCACGTCCGCTCCCGAACCGGAGGTGCCGGTCGAGTACGAGAGCATCGCGATCCGCGGCTCGACGCCGAACGCCGCGGCCGTGGTGGCCGACTGGACGGCGATGTCGGCGAGTTGCTCGGCGTTCGGGTCCGGGTTGACCGCGCAGTCGCCGTACACGAGGACCCGGTCGGCCAGGCACATGAAGAACACCGAGGAGACGATGGACGCCTCCGGCTTGGTCTTGATGATCTCGAAGGCCGGGCGGATGGTGGCCGCGGTGGAATGCACCGAGCCGGAGACCATGCCGTCGGCCAGGCCCCGCTGGACCATCAGCGTGCCGAAGTAGTTGACGTCGGTGACGACGTCGTGGGCCAGCTCGACGGTCATGCCCTTGTGCGCGCGGACCTCGGCGTAGTACTCGGCGAAACCCTCCCGCAGCGGGGAGGTCGCCGGGTCGATGAGCTGTGCGCCCGAGATGTCGACGCCGAGGTCGCCGGCCTTCTTCAGGATCGCCTGCTCCTCGCCCAGCAGGGTCAGGTCGCAGACGCCCCGGCGCAGCACCACGTCCGCGGCGCGCAGCACGCGCTCCTCGGCGCCCTCCGGCAGCACGACGCGGCGCCGGTCGGAGCGGGCCCGCTCCAGCAGCTCGTGCTCGAACATCATCGGAGTGACGCGCTCCGATCGGGCCACCGAGAGCAGGCCGCGCAGCTCGCCGGTGTCCACGTGGCGTTCGAAGAGGCCGAGCGCGGTCTCCAGCTTGCGCGGGGTCGCGGAGTTCAACCGGCTCTGCAGCGAGAAGAGTTCGGCGGCCGTCGGGAAGCTGTTGCCGGCCACCGACACCACCGGCGTGCCCGGCGCCAGCTTCGAGGCCAGCGTCAGGACGTCCTCGGTCGGCCGCTCGTTCAGGGTGAGCAGCACCCCGGCGATCGGCGGGGTGCCGGAGGCGTGCGCGGCGAGCGCGCCGACCACGAGGTCCGAGCGGTCGCCGGGGGTCACGACCAGGCAGCCGGGGGTCAGGGCGTTGAGGAAGTTCGGCAGCATCGCACCGCCGAAGACGAAGTCCAGGGCGTCGCGGGCCAGGCCCGCCTCGTCGCCGAGGAGCACCTCGCCGCCCAGCGCCCGGGTGATCTGGGCGACGGTGGGGGCGGACAGCGACTTGTCGTCCGGCAGGACGTAGCAGGGCACGGGGAGGCGGGCCGCCAGCCGCTCGGCTATGAGGTCGCGGTCCTCCGCGGCCACCCGGTTGACGACCATCGCGACGACGTGGCAGCCCAGGCTCTCGTACGCGCGGTAGGCGTTGCGGGCCTCGGCGCGCACGGCCTCGGCGGGGCGCTTGGTGCCGCCCACGACGGGGACGACGACCGCGCCCAGCTCGTTGGCGAGGCGGGCGTTGAGCGCCAGCTCGTCGGGGAGGTTGGTCTCCGCGTAGTCGGTGCCGAGGACGAGCACGACCTCGTAGTCGCGGGCCAGCCGGTGGTAGCGGTCGACGAGCTGCGAGACCAGCTCGTCGGTGCCCTTCTCGGCCAGGATCGCCGAGGCCTCGCGGTACTCCATGCCATAGGCCGTCGAGGCGTCCTGGTCGATCCGGTAGCGGGCTTTCAGCAGGTCGAAGAGGCGGTCGGGTGCGTCGTGGAGCAGCGGCCGGTAGACGCCCACCCGGCCGGTCTGCCGCGTCAGGAGTTCCATGATCCCGAGTTCGACGACCTGTCGGCCGTCCCCCCGCTCGATGCCGGTCACGTACACGCTGCGCGTCACGCGTGCTCTCCGTCTCTTCGTGTGGTCGATCGACCCGCTTGGGATTGGGTTGCCCTCTTGACAATACCTCCGCCAATGGATAGGGCGCCCGCCGGAAGTCAGGCCGGGTCCCGGGGCCCGAAGGCCCTCCGGGGCGAGTGGCTCGGAACGCGCGCCCCGCCCGGCGGGCATGGAACAATCGGACAGGCGGCACCAATACGCCCTTCATATGGACGGCGGGCGGGCCGCGCGCAACCCACCCGCAGGGCCCGGCAGGACCAGGAGCAGGAGACACAGCACGATGCGTATCGGAGTTCTCACCGCAGGCGGAGACTGCCCGGGCCTCAACGCTGTCATCCGGTCGGTCGTACACCGTGCCGTGGTCGGCCACGGGGACGAGGTCATCGGCTTCGAGGACGGCTTCAAGGGCCTCCTCGACGGCCACTTCCGCCCCCTCGACATCAATGCGGTCAGCGGCATCCTCGCCCGCGGCGGCACCATCCTCGGCTCGGCGCGCATGGAGCGGGCCCGCCTCCACGAGGCCGCCGAGAACGCGCAGGAGCTCGCCACCCGCTACGGCATCGACGCCCTGATCCCCATCGGTGGCGAAGGCACCCTGACCGCGGCCCGGATGCTGTCCGACGCCGGGATGCCGGTCGTCGGCGTGCCGAAGACCATCGACAACGACATCTCCTCCACCGACCGCACCTTCGGCTTCGACACCGCCGTCATGGTCGCCACCGAGGCCATCGACCGGCTCAAGACCACCGCCGAGTCGCACCAGCGCGTGATGGTCGTCGAGGTCATGGGCCGTCACGCGGGCTGGATCGCCCTGGAGTCCGGCATGGCCGGCGGCGCCCACGGGATCTGCCTGCCGGAGCGCCCGTTCGAGGTGGACGCGCTGGTCAAGATGGTCGAGGAACGCTTCGCCCGCGGGAAGAAGTTCGCCGTCGTCTGCGTCGCCGAGGGCGCGCACCCGGCCGAGGGCTCCATGCCGTACGAGAAGGGCGCGATCGACGCCTACGGCCACGAGCGCTTCGCCGGCATCGGCAACCGCCTCGCCATCGAGCTGGAGCACCGCCTGGGCAAGGAGGCCCGCCCGGTCATCCTCGGCCACGTCCAGCGCGGCGGCACGCCCACCGCCTACGACCGCGTCCTCGCGACCCGCTTCGGCTGGCACGCCGTGGAGGGGGTCCACCGCGGCGAGTACGGCAACATGACCGCCCTGCGCGGCACCGACATCGTGATGGCCCCGCTCGCCGACGCGGTCACCGAGCTGAAGACGGTCCCCGAGGACCGCATGTACGAGGCCGAGTCGGTCTTCTGACCCACCCGGCCGGGACCCGCGCCCCGGCCGATGCGGGCCCTCCGGCCCCCGTTCTCCGCCGGACCGACCGGAAGGCGCCGCTCCGCTCCGGGGCGGCGCAAACCGCCCCCGCCGCCCCGCCCGCACGGGTCGCGCCGACGCCTACCTCAACCTCAGGTCGACCTTCCTCGCCCAGATCCTCACCAAGCAGGGCGGCAGCATGGTCGGGCTGTACGAGGTGTTCCACGTCAAGGCCGGCGGAGCGGCCCCGGTCGAGGAGAAGGAGTACCAGGCCTCGCTGGGCCACCTGAAGACCGCGATCGCCTCGTGCCCCGCCCCGCCGACCGTCCTGGTGGCCGACCGGAAGACCGCCGACCGGATCCGGCAGGACCTGGCCGCCGCCGGCACCCCGGCCTCCGTGGTCCACGCGCCGCTGCCGTAGGTGCTCGCGGGCGCTACGCCGCACCGCCCGCGAGCTGCCAGAAGCGGTCCACGATCCCGGTGAGGAACTCCCGGCCCGCGTCCCCGCTGCCGGCCTCGCCCTGGCCGCCGCCCCAGCTGAGCGTCGCCACCATCCGCGACTGGTACTCGCCGTGCAAGCGGTCCAGCGTCCGCTCCAGGTGCGGCTTGGGGATCGGCAGCAGCTTGCCGAGCGGCTTCACGTACGCCTGCCAGCGCGTGGTGACCGCGCTGCGCAGCAGCTCGGCCAGCTCCTCGTGCTTGCCGGTCGCCGTCACGAACTGGGCCAGGGTGAGACCGAGCACGGTGGCGAGGGCGGCGGACTGCCGCTCGTTGCCCTTCCAGCGCCCGGTGTCCTCCATCTTCTGGTAGGAGCTCGTCTCCAGGCCGATCCGCCGGGCCAGTTCGTCCGCGGCCAGCCCCCGGGCCATCCGGTGCTCGCGCAACGTGACCGGCTCGGCGAGCAGTTCACCCGGCGAACACCACAGCACGCCCGCGAGCGCGGTGAGCTCGACGGACGACGGTGATATCTCGCCACGCTCCCAGGCCATCACCGTCTCGGGCGCGACGACGAGTCCGTACTGGGCGCGAAGGCCGTAGGCGACATGTCCGGGAGCCATGCCCAGGGCCGCGCGCAGGCGCCGCGCGGCGGGGGCATTGAAGGGCGGGCTGGAGTGCACACCGCACACCGTAGAAGTGGCCGGGCTGCGCCGCCTACAGACCAAACAAACAAGCCCATACCTCGTAGGAACGTCCTATGAAGTAGGGGGCTTTTGGCGAGTTTTCCGGCGACTGTCCGGTAATCGGTGCACCCCGGGATCTTCGAAGATCCAGTACTGCGTACGGTTCCAGCCAACCCGCCGGGACGCAATACCCCTCACACGCCCTCCACGGAATGTGAACCGGAACCCCTTCCCGTACGTGGTTCCTATGGGGCCCTCGCCTACGGGGGTGGCGAGGGCCCCGGCTCTCCGCGACGGCGAGCCGTCCGCCGGACGAGCTCGCTAGGGCCTGAGCCAGATCGTCGCCAGCGGCGGCAGCGTCATCCGCAGGCTCGCCGGTCGGCCCTGGGCCGGCACCGGCTCGGGAAGCAGCGGCTGCCCGTGGTGCACCCCGCTGCCGCCGTAGGCCTCCAGGTCGGTGTTGAGGACCTCGTGCCACAGCGGCACCTCCTCCGGCACCCCGACCCGGTAGCCGTGCCGGACCACGGGCGAGAAGTTGGACACCGCCAGCAGCTGCGAGCCGTCCTGCGCGTACCGCAGGAAGGCGAAGACGTTGTCCTCCGCCGCGTCCGCCTCCACCCAGGCGAAGCCCTCCGGCACGGTGTCGCGCTCCCACAGGGCCGGCGTCGCCGTGTACGTCCGGTTCAGGTCCCGCACGAGATCGCGCACACCCCGGTGGTCGCCGGCCGCCGCGTAGGAGGAGTCCAGCAGCCACCAGTCCGGCCCGGAGGCCTCCGACCACTCCGACCCCTGCGCGAACTCCTGCCCCATGAAGAGCAGTTGCTTGCCGGGGTGGGCCCACATGAAGCCCAGGTACGCCCGGTGCGCCGCCCGCTGCTGCCACCAGTCGCCCCCGGGCATCTTCGACACCAGCGCGCGCTTGCCGTGGACCACCTCGTCGTGCGAGATCGGCAGCACGTAGTTCTCGCTGAAGGCGTAGATCATCCCGAAGGTCATGTCGTGGTGGTGGTACTTGCGGTGCACCGACTCCTTCGACATGTAGCGCAGGGTGTCGTGCATCCAGCCCATGTTCCACTTCAGGCCGAAGCCCAGCCCGCCGCCGTCCGTCGGCCGGGTCACGCCGTTCCAGGCCGTGGACTCCTCCGCGATGGTGACCACCCCCGGGCAGCGCCGGTACACCGTGGCGTTCATCTCCTGGAGGAAGGCCACCGCGTCCAGGTTCTCCCGCCCGCCGTGCTCGTTGGGCGCCCACTCGCCCTCGCCCCGCGAGTAGTCCAGGTAGAGCATGGAGGCCACCGCGTCCACGCGCAGCCCGTCCACGTGGAACTCCTCGCACCAGTAGACGGCGTTGGCGACGAGGAAGTTGCGGACCTCCTTGCGCCCGTAGTCGAACTCCAGGGTCCCCCAGTCCGGGTGGGAGGCCCGCCGCGGGTCGTGGTGTTCGTACAGCGGCCGCCCGTCGAACTCCGCGAGCGCCCAGTCGTCCCGCGGGAAGTGCGCGGGCACCCAGTCGACGATCACACCGAGCCCGGCCCGGTGCAGCGAGTCCACGAGGAAGCGGAAGTCGTCCGGGGTGCCCATGCGCGAGGTCGGCGCGTAGAAGCCGGTGACCTGGTACCCCCACGAGCCGCCGAAGGGATGCTCGGCGACCGGCATCATCTCCACGTGGGTGAAGCCCAGCTCCTTGACGTACGAGGGGAGCTGCTCGGCGAGCTGGCGGTAGGAGAGCCCGGGCCGCCAGGACGCCAGGTGCAGCTCGTACACGGAGAACGGGGCCTGGTGCGGGGGGCGGGCGCCGCGCCGCGCCATCCACTCCGCGTCCTGCCACTCGTACTCCGAGGCCGTGACCACGGAGGCGTTCGCCGGAGGGACCTCCGCGGACCGGGCCATCGGGTCGGCGCGCAGGGTGTGGCTGCCGTCCGGGCGCGTGATGTCGTACTTGTAGAGCGTTCCGGCACCCACGCCCGGCAGGAAGAGCTCCCACACGCCGCTCGACCCGAGCGAGCGCATCGGGTAGGCGACGGAGTCCCAGTACGCGAAGTCCCCGCAGACCCGGACCCCCTGCGCGTTCGGCGCCCACACCGTGAACCGGGTCCCGGCCACACCCTGGTGCTCCATGGGCTGGGCGCCCAGCGCCGTCCACAGCCGCTCGTGGCGGCCCTCGCCGATCAGGTGCAGGTCCAGCTCGCCCAGGGCGGGCAGGAACCGGTAGGGGTCGTGGACCTCGATCTCGTCGCTCTCGTACGCCACCAGCAGCCGGTAGTCCGGCACCGCGGTCAGCGGCAGCAGCCCGGAGAACAGCCCGTCGCCGTCGTCGTGGAGCTCGGCCCGCAGCCCCTTGGCGATGACCGTGACCGCCTTGGCGTGCGGGCGCAGCACCCGGAAGGCCACCCCGCCGCGCTGGGTGCGCGCCCCCAGCAGCGCGTGCGGGTCGTGGTGGCGGCCTTCCAGCAGCCGGGCCCGTTCCCCGGCGGGGAGCGCCGGCGCCGGCCGGACCCCGTGCGCAGGGGCGGCGCGGCGGGCCCGGGGAGTGCGTGGCTTCTTCGCCGCCGCCGGGGCGGTTGCGGCTTCGTCGCGGACGGTCGGTGACGGCTGTCGTGCGGCGCTCACGCGAGCGGCCTCCTCGGGGGCTTCGGATGGGGGTGCGGGTGCGGGTGCGGGGAGAGGGCGGGCGGGGTCGGCGGCACGCGGTGGGCGGGCCGCGCGGGCTCCGAGAGCCGCCGGATCGCGGCCATCGGGACGTGGAGCCAGTCGGGGCGGTGCCGGGACTCGTAGCGGGCCTCGTACACCGCCTTGTCGGTCTCGTACGCCCGCAGCAGTACGGGATCCTCGCGCGGGTCCCGGCCGGTGGTGCGGGCGTAGCCCTCGCAGAACGCGGCCCGGCAGTCGTCCGCCCAGGCGGGTGCGAACGGCCGGTGCGAGCGGGCGGCGTAGTCGAAGGAACGCAGTATCCCGGCGATGTCGCGCACCGCCGGTTCGGGACGGCGCCGGTCGGCCAGGGGCCGGGCCGGCTCGCCCTCGAAGTCGATCAACGACCAGCTGCCGTCGAGGGTGCGCAGGGTCTGACCCAGATGGAGGTCCCCGTGGATCCGCTGGGCGGCCACCCCCGTCCCGCGGGACGCGGCCAGCGCGTCGAAGGCACCCCGCAGCCCGACCTCGTAGGGCCGCAGCGCCGGCACCTCCCGGGCGGTGGCGGCCAGCCGCGCCGTCATCCCGGCGGCCAGCCGGGCGGTCTGCTCCGGACCGAGCGCGACGGTGGGCAGGGCCGCGGCGAGCGCGCTGTGCACCTCGGCGGTCGCCCTGCCGAGCGCGTGCGCCTCGGCGGTGAAGTCCTCCCCGGAGCCGAGCCGGCGCAGCGCCAGCTGCCAGCCGTCGTCGGAGCCGCGCAGGTACGGCTGGAGCACGCCCAGGGTCAGCGTGTCCCCGCCGGGCGGCTCGGCCTCGTACCAGGCGACGGGCGCGGGCACCCGCGCGCAGCCCGCGGCGGCCAGCGCCCTGGGCAGCTCCAGGTCCGGGTTGACGCCGGGGCCGACGCGGCGGAACACCTTCAGGATGAACGAATCTCCGTAGATGAGGGAGGAGTTCGTCTGCTCACCGGACAGCGGCCGGGGCGTCAGCCCGGCCGGGACCGGTGTGGCGGGATCCCGGTCGAAGCGCAGCGGGCCGAGCACGCCGGGCGAGCGCAGCCGCTCCAGCAGCATCGCGGCGAGCCGGGGGTCGCCCAGGGCCTCGTAGACCGCGCGGCCCGCGTACGGCCCGTCCTCGGCGTGGCCGATCAGGGCGGGCGCGAGGGCGGGGGGCAGGGACGGGCGGATGCCCAGCAGCAGCTGGTAGCAGTCCCCGTCCACGTCGAGGAGCACGTGCAGCAGTCCGGGAGTGGAGCCGGGGGGCAGCAGGTCGGCCGCCGAGACGGTCGTGAGCCTGCTGATGGCCCGGCCCTTGCCCGCGAACCACCGCTGCGCGGGCAGCCAGGCCCGCAGCATCGGTTCCAACGGGGCGATCCCGGCGGCCCGGTCGGCAGTCAGCCGGCTCCGGGCGGATGCAGCCTCCGACATGGCGTCGCGTCCTTTCCCCGGGCCGTCACAGAATGCGCAGAGTGTCCCGGATGCGCGGCTGTTGCTTCTCCGGCATGTGCGAGTGTCGGGTCAGGATGATCCGTACAGGGGCGGGCGATTGACCCGTTCGAGCTGCCCGCCCCCTGGCCCAGGCGTGGTCCGCCTGTGGCCGTGCCGGCTATTCGGCGCGGCGGGCACCGCGCTGTTCGGCACGCAGCCGGAACCAGTAGAAGCCGTGTCCCGCCAGGGTCAGCAGGTAGGGCCACTCGCCGATCGGCGGGAAGCGCACGTCGCCCGTGAGCTCCACCGGTACCCGCCCGTTGAACGACTGCAGGTCCAGCTCGGTGGGCTGCGCGAAGCGCGAGAAGTTGTGCACGCACAGCACCAGGTCGTCCCCGTGCTCGCGCAGGAACGCGAGCACCGCCGGGTTGGACGACTGCAGTTCGGTGTACGAGCCGAGGCCGAAGGCCAGGTTGGCCTTGCGGATCTCGATGAGCCGGCGGGTCCAGTGCAGCAGTGAGGAGGGCGACGCCATGGCCGCCTCGACATTGGTGACCTGGTACCCGTGGACCGGGTCCATGATGACCGGCAGGTTCAGCCTGCCCGGATCGCACGAGGAGAAACCGGCGTTGCGGTCCGGGGTCCACTGCATGGGGGTGCGGACGCCGTCGCGGTCGCCCAGCCAGATGTTGTCGCCCATGCCGATCTCGTCGCCGTAGTAGAGCACCGGCGAGCCGGGCAGCGACAGCAGCAGGGCGGTGAACAGCTCCATCTGGTTGCGGTCGTTGTCCAGGAGCGGGGCGAGCCGGCGCCGGATGCCGATGTTGGCCCGCATCCGCGGGTCCTTGGCGTACTCGGCGTACATGTAGTCGCGCTCTTCGTCCGTGACCATCTCGAGGGTGAGCTCGTCGTGGTTGCGCAGGAAGATGCCCCACTGGCAGTTCTTCGGGATGGCCGGGGTCTTGGCCAGGATCTCGGAGACCGGGTAGCGGGACTCTCTTCGCACCGCCATGAAGATGCGCGGCATGACGGGGAAGTGGAAGGCCATGTGGCACTCGTCCCCGCCCTTGGCGAAGTCCCCGAAGTAGTCGACGACGTCTTCGGGCCACTGGTTGGCCTCGGCGAGCAGCACCGTGTCCGGGTAGTGCGCGTCGATCTCGGCCCGGACTCTCTTGAGCAGCTGGTGGGTGCGCGGGAGGTTCTCGCAGTTGGTGCCCTCCTCGGCGTACAGGTAGGGCACGGCGTCGAGGCGGAAGCCGTCGATGCCGAGGTCCAGCCAGAAGCGGAGGGCGGAGATGATCTCCTCCTGGACGGCCGGGTTCTCGAAGTTCAGATCCGGCTGGTGGGAGAAGAAGCGGTGCCAGTAGTACTGCTTGCGGACCGGGTCGTACGTCCAGTTCGAGGTCTCGGTGTCGACGAAGATGATCCGGGCGTCCTGGTACTGCTTGTCGTTGTCGGCCCACATGTAGTAGTCGCCGTAGGGGCCGTCGGGGTCCTTGCGCGACTGCTGGAACCACTCGTGCTGGTCGCTGGTGTGGTTCATGACGAAGTCGATGATCACCCGCATGCCGCGGGTGTGCGCCGCGTCCACGAACTCCACGAAGTCGGCGAGGTCGCCGAACTCGGGCAGCACGGAGGTGTAGTCGGAGACGTCGTAGCCCCCGTCGCGCAGGGGCGAGGCGAAGAACGGCGGCAGCCACAGGCAGTCGACGCCGAGCCACTGGAGGTAGTCCAGTTTGGCGGTGAGGCCCTTGAGGTCCCCGACGCCGTCGCCGTTGCTGTCGTGGAAGGAGCGGACGAGGACCTCGTAGAAGACGGCCCGCTTGAACCAGTCGGGATCGCGGTCCTTGGCGGGGGTGTCCTCGAAGGTGTCGTGGACGGGATCGTTGATCATCATGTGGTGGGTGACCCTCCGGTGGGCGGGGACGGTCGCAGAGCGGCCAGTACGTGCGCGGGCGTGCGGCCCGGCTCTAGGCGCACGTAGTTCGCCCTGCCCCAGTGATAGGTCTCGCCGGTGAGCTCGTCGCGCACCGCGAGGGACCCGTGCCAGTCGAGGCCGAGTACCGGCATGTCCAACGACACCGTCGCCTCCTGGGTGTGGTGCGGATCGAGGTTGACGACCACCAGTACGGAATTGGCGCCCGCGTGCTTCGAATAGGCGATCACCTGTTCGTTGTCGGTCGAGTGGAAGTGGATGTCGCGCAGCTGCTGGAGGGCGGGGTTGCGCCGGCGCAGCCGGTTCAGGGTGGTGATCAGCGGGGCGATGGTGCGGCCCTCGCGGTCCGCGGCCGCCCAGTCGCGTGGCCGGAACTCGTACTTCTCGGAGTTCAGGTACTCCTCGCTGCCCTCGCGCACCGGGGTGTTCTCGCAGAGCTCGTAGCCGGAGTAGATCCCCCAGGCGGGGGACAGGGTGGCGGCGAGGACCGCGCGCACCTCGAAGGCCGGACGGCCGCCCTTCTGGAGGTACTCGTGGAGGATGTCGGGCGTGTTGACGAAGAAGTTCGGCCGCATCACCGAGGCGGACGGGGTGGCGGAGAGCTCGGTCAGGTACTCGGTCAGCTCGGCCTTGGTGTTGCGCCAGGTGAAGTAGGTGTACGACTGCTGGAAGCCGACGGCGGCGAGCGCGCGCATCATCGCGGGCCGGGTGAAGGCCTCCGCCAGGAAGATCACGTCGGGGTCGGACTTGTTGATGTCCGCGATCACCTTCTGCCAGAAGACGACCGGCTTGGTGTGCGGGTTGTCGACCCGGAAGATGCGGACGCCGTGGTCCATCCAGTGCCGAAGGATCCGGCAGGTCTCCTCGACGATGCCGGCCATGTCGGTGTCGAAGTGCACCGGGTAGATGTCCTGGTACTTCTTCGGCGGGTTCTCGGCGTACGCGATCGTCCCGTCGGCCCGGTGGCGGAACCACTCCGGGTGCTTCTCCACCCACGGGTGGTCGGGGGAGCACTGGAGGGCGAAGTCCAGCGCGATCTCCATGCCCAGCTCGCGGGCGCGCGCGACGAAGGCGTCGAAGTCCTCGATGGTGCCCAGTTCCGGGTGGACCGCCTCGTGCCCGCCCTCGGTGGAGCCGATGGCCCACGGCACGCCCGGGTCCCAACTCCCCGCGGAGAGCGTGTTGTTGGGGCCCTTGCGGTAGGTGCTGCCGATCGGGTGGATGGGCGGAAGGTAGACCACGTCGAAGCCCATCGCGGCGATCGCGGGCAGCCGCTCCGCCGCGGTGCGGAAGGTGCCGCTGACCGGAGCCTCGCCGGGCTCCAGCACCGCCCCCTCGGAGCGCGGGAACATCTCGTACCAGGAGCCGAACAGGGCCCGCTTGCGCTCCACGAGCAGCGGCAGCGGCTTGGAGGCGGTGACCAGCTCCCGGTAGGGGCGCCTGGCGAGTGCGGCGCCCACGGCGGGGGCGAGTGCGGCCGCGTACCGCTCGGCGGCCGGGAGGTCCTCGTCCCGCATGATCCCGGCGGCGGCCAGGACGGCGTCGCGGCCGTCGCGCTTGGGGATCCGGGCCGCGGCCCGCTCGTAGAGCTCCGCGCCCTCCAGCAGCACCAGCCCGGTGTCGATCCCGGCGGGGATCTTGATCGCGGCATGGGCCCGCCAGGTGCCCACCGGGTCGCTCCACGCCTCGACGGTGTACGTCCACCTCCCCTCGACGTCGGCGGAGACCCGCGCCCCCCACCGGTCGGTGCCGGGGGCGAGCTCGCTCAGCGGCACGGGGGGCCGCAGCTTCCCCTTCGGATCACGCAGGACGAGGTGGGCGGCTACGGCGTCGTGTCCTTCGCGGAACACGGTGGCTGAGATCTCGAAGACCTCGTCCACGACCGCCTTGGCGGGTCTGGCGCCGCAGTCGACGGCGGGGCGGACGTCCAGCACGGGAATGCGACCGATCATGATGGGATCACCTGGGGGCAGTTCGCAGGGCTCGGTGACAACAGGCCAGCCGGTATCACGACTGGTAGTGCACGCTCTGTTCGCTCTGTTTCTAGCCGCTCAAGAGACGGCTGGGCTGCGGGCATGGCCGCTCCTGTCCGCGTTCACTCGGGTGGCGGGGAGAGGGTTTGTGGGCGGGTGCGCCGTGCGTGTACGACGTGTACCCGGGGAGCCCTTCCCACTCTCACCCCGCCCAATCCGCGCACTTGGTTAACTACTCGTACGTAGTGGAACGGGCAATACCAAGGCTCGGCTCGACATCCGGCGGGGCTCCGTCAAGTCGGCCGGGACTACGTGACGTAGGGGGTCGGAACACCGGTCCCACCCGTCTCCAAGGCCCCTCGGGAACCACCCGCGCGGGGGTACGGGAGACGGAGGGTCGTCGTCCCCGCGGGGTGGGAGTGACCCCTGTTTCACAGGATTTGAGAGATCTGGCCGAAAAACGCCCGCCTTGACCGGGTTCGGGGCCCTGGCCCTGGCCGTGGTCGGTGGCCGGGCCGACCTCTCCGCGGGACCCGGGCGGGGGTTCCCCACCGGGACCGGCCCCGCCCCGCGTCGCCTCCGCGAGGTCGAGGACCTGCCGCAACCGGTCGGCCGTCAGCCGGCGTACGTCCCGGACGAGCTCGGCCACACCGTGGACGGCAGGCTCCGGCCCCCCGGCGGCGGGCAGCGGCGCGACGCCGGCGGGGTAGTCCTCGTACGCCGGCGGCGGGGGAGCGGGCCGCGCGCCCGCCTCCCGGGGCAGGGACTCCGCGAACGCTCGCAGGGCCTCACGCTGCTCGGGCGCCAGCGCCGGCGCGTGCCGCACGAGGGTGGGAACGCCCGATCCGGCGCCGGGGTCCAGTGGCGCCAGGTCGTCGGGGACGGCCACCCCGGCCGCCGCGAACAGGTCCGCCGTGCAGCCCGAGGGCGGGCGCGAGCCGCCGGAGCAGGGCCCCGTCGGGCGCCGCCCCGCGGAACACCGCCGCCCCCTCGACCGTGGTGCCCGCCGCAGGCGGCATGGCCGGAACGCGGGGGCGTCGCTAGCCTTCCCGGGGTGATGCGCGGGTGCACAGCGTGGTGCGGCCGCTCCGATCCGCAATCCCCTGCGAAGGTGGAACGTGTGAAGGCTATCCGTCGATTCACCGTGCGTCCCGTCCTCCCGGAGTCCCTGCTGCCGCTCACCGATCTCGCGCGCAATCTGCGCTGGTCGTGGCATGCCGAGACCCGCGAACTCTTCCAATCCGTCGACCCCGAGGGCTGGCAGGCCGCCGGCGGAGATCCCGTCCGGCTGCTCGGCACCGTCTCCGCCGCCAGGCTCGAGGAACTGGCCGCAGACCGCCGGTTCCTGCGACGCCTGGCCGTCGCCGCCGCCGACCTCGATGACTACGTCAACGGCGGGAGGTGGTACCAGAGCCGCGAGAACGGTGCGGAACTGCCCGCCGCCGTCGCCTACTTCTCCCCCGAATTCGGCATCACCGCCGCCCTGCCCCAGTACTCCGGCGGTCTCGGCATCCTCGCCGGGGACCACCTGAAGGCCGCCAGCGACCTCGGAGTCCCGCTCATCGGCGTGGGACTCCTCTACCGGCACGGCTACTTCCGCCAGTCGCTCTCGCGCGACGGCTGGCAGCAGGAGCACTATCCCGTCCTCGACCCCAACGAACTGCCGCTCGGCCTGCTCCGCCAGGACGACGGCACACCCGCCCGCGTCTCGCTGACCCTCCCCGGCGGACGCGCCCTGCACGCACACATCTGGCAGGCGCGCGTCGGACGCGTACCGCTGCTGCTCCTGGACTCCGACGTCGAGGACAACGACGCCGCGGCCCGCGAGGTGACCGACCGGCTCTACGGCGGCGGCAGCGACCACCGGCTGCTCCAGGAGATGCTGCTGGGCATCGGCGGGGTGCGCGCGGTGCGCGCGTACTGCGCGATCAGCGGCCATCCCGCGCCCGAGGTCTTCCACACCAACGAGGGCCACGCGGGGTTCCTGGGACTGGAGCGCATAAGGGAACTGGAGCGGGAGCGGGGCCTCGGCTTCGACGCGGCCGTCGAGGCGGTGCGCGCCGGGACGGTGTTCACCACGCACACCCCCGTCCCGGCCGGGATCGACCGCTTCGAGCGGAGCCTGGTCGCCCGGCACTTCGGCGACGGGGGCGAGCTGGCCGGCGTACCGGTCGACCGGATCCTGGAACTGGGCGCCGAGTCCTTCCCCGGGGGCGACCCCGGCGTGTTCAACATGGCGGTCATGGGGCTGCGGCTGGCCCAGCGGGCCAACGGCGTGTCCACCCTGCACGGAGCGGTCAGCCGGGAGATGTTCGCCGGCCTGTGGCCCGGCTTCGACCCCGCCGACGTGCCCATCACCTCCGTGACCAACGGGGTCCACGCCCCCACCTGGGTGGCTCCCGAGGTGGTCCGGCTCGGCGCCCGCCAGATCGGCGCCGGCCGCACCGAGGACGCCCTGTCGGTCGGCGGCTCCCGGCGCTGGGACGCCGTCGCCGACATCCCCGATCAGGACGTGTGGGACCTGCGCCGGGTGCTGCGCGAACAGCTGGTGCAGGAGGTACGCGACCGGCTGCGGGCCTCCTGGCTCCAGCGCGGGGCCGCCGCGGCCGAACTGGGCTGGGTGGACACCGTCCTCGACCCCGACGTGCTGACCATCGGCTTCGCCCGGCGCGTGCCCTCGTACAAGCGGCTGACGCTGATGCTGCGCGACCCGGACCGGCTGCGCAGGCTGCTGCTGGACCCGGAGCGGCCGGTGCAGATCGTCGTCGCGGGCAAGGCCCACCCGGCCGACGACGGCGGGAAGCGCCTCGTGCAGGAGCTGGTGCGCTTCGCGGACGACCCGCGGGTGCGCCACCGGATCGTCTTCCTGCCCGACTACGGCATGGCCATGGCGCAGAAGCTCTACCCGGGCTGCGACGTCTGGCTGAACAACCCGCTGCGCCCGCTGGAGGCCTGCGGCACCAGCGGCATGAAGGCCGCGCTGAACGGCTGTCTCAACCTGTCCGTGCTGGACGGGTGGTGGGACGAGTGGTTCGAGCCGGACTTCGGCTGGGCCATCCCGACGGCCGACGGGCTCGGCGCCGACGAGGACCGCCGGGACCACCTGGAGGCGAGCGCCCTCTACGAGCTGATCGAGGGCCGGGTCGCGCCGCGGTTCTACGACCGGGCCGGGCGCACCGGGCTCCCGGTGCGGTGGATCGAGATGGTCCGGCGCACGCTCGTGTCGCTGGGACCGAAGGTCCTCGCCGGGCGGATGGTGCGCGAGTACGTGGAGCGGCTGTACGCGCCGGCCGCGCTCGCCCACCGCTCCCTGACCGCCGACGCCGCACGGGACCTCGCCTGGTGGAAGGGCCGGGTCCGGGCGGCGTGGCCGCGCGTCGGCGTCGAGCACGTGGAGGCGCTGGCCGCGGCTCCCGTGAACGGCACCGCCGAGCTGGGGGCCACCCTCACGCTGCGGGTGCAGGTGTCGCTGGACACGCTCGCGCCCGAGGACGTGGAGGTGCAGGCGGTCGCGGGCCGGGTGGACCCGCAGGACGTGATCCGGGACGGGCGGACCTTCCCGCTCAAGCCGGCCGCCGGCCCCGACATGGACGGCCGCTGGGTGTACGAGGGCCCGCTCGCACTCGACCGCACCGGGCCCTTCGGCTACACGGTCCGCATCCTGCCGACGCATCCGCTGCTGGCGACCCCGGCCGAGCTGGGCCTGGTCGCGGCCCCGGCGGGCACGGACTCCGGCGGCGGGGTACTGCTGCGCTAGGGGCGGCGGGGCTGCCCGCGAGGGGGCGGGCGGCGGGTCCTCCCGCCTCCCGCCTCCCGCCTCCCGCCGCCCGGTGCGTCGGGGCGGGCGTCCCGTACGCGGGAGGGCCGCATGGGACAGGGCCGCCCGGGGAGGTCTTCTCCCGGGCGGCCCCGTGTCTGTCTGTCTGTCCGTTCAGCCGTGGCTCACGCTGCGGCGAAGGGTCAGAAGGTGAGCTTCCAGCTGTTGATGTAGCCGGTGTCCAGGCTGGCAGCGTCGCGGACGCGGAGCTTCCAGGTGCCGTTCGCCACCTCGGAGGAGGCGTTCACGGTGAAGGTCTGGACGATGTTGTCCGCGCTGCCGCCGCTGCGGTTGCGCAGGTTGTAGACGCTGCCGTCGGGGGCGACCAGGTCGACCACCAGGTCACCGACGTAGGTGTGGACGATGTTCACGTCCACCTTCAGCGTGCTCGGGGCGTTGCCCGACCGGGTCACGTTGATCGGGGACTCGACCGTGGAGTTGTCCCTGATCTGGTAGTCGTTCGTGTTCTCGAAGACGTTCTGCTCACCGGTGCCGACGGTCCAGGTGAAGGACGCCGTGCCGGTGCTGTTCTGCGAGTCGGTCACGGTGACGGTCACGTTGGACGTGCCCGCGGTGGTGGCCGTCCCCGAGATCAGGCCGGTGGAGGAGTTGATCGACAGGCCGGCCGGCAGGCCGGTCGCCGCGTAGCTCAGCGCCCCCGGGTTGGTGCTGGTGGCCTGGACCTGAAGGCTCACCGCGGTGTTGACCTGGGTGTTCTGGTTGGCGATCGGGGTGACCGAGACGCCGTTCACGATGCGCGGGCCGACGTTGACGGCCGCCCAGGCGTTCGCCGCGTTGTTGTACGTGGTCGAGCCGGCGCCGTACAGGTCGGCCGCCGCCTGCAGGGTCGCCGTACGGGCGGCCGCGTAGTTGGTGTTCGACTTGAACAGGCCGGTGGTCAGCGCGCGGAACCAGATCTTCGAGGCGGCGTCGCGGCCGATCGCGGTGACGGGCAGGCCGTCGGAGGTCGGCGAGTCGTAGCTCACGCCGTTGACGACCTTGGCGCCGGAGCCCTCGGAGGCCAGGTAGTACCAGTGGTTGGCCGGGCCCGAGGAGTAGTGGACGTCGATCGAGCCGATGCCCGAGTACCAGGCGTCCTTGGACGAGCCGTCCTTGCTGGGCTTGTCCATGTAGCGCAGCGGGGTGCCGTTGCCGCGGATGTCGATCTTCTCGCCGACCAGGTAGTCGCCGACGTCCTGCGGGTTGTTGGCGTAGAACTCGACCGCCGCCGCCATGATGTCGGAGGTGGCCTCGTTCAGACCGCCGGGCTCACCGCTGTAGGTCATGTTGCCGGTGACCGAGGTCAGGCCGTGGGTCATCTCGTGCGCGGCCACGTCGGTGGAGGTGAGCGGCTTGGCGTTGCCGTCACCGTCGCCGTACGTCATGCAGAAGCAGGAGTCCTGCCAGAACGCGTTCACGTAGTTGTTGCCGTAGTGGACCCGGCTGTACGGGGCGACGCCGTCGTTGCGCAGGCCGTTGCGGCCGTGCACGTTCTTGAAGTAGTCCCACGTGACCGCGGCGCCGTAGTGCGCGTCGGCGCCGGCGGTCTCCAGGTTGGACGGCAGGCCGTTGCCCCAGACGTCGTCGGGGCCGGAGAAGAGCGTGCCGGTGCCGGACGTACCGCGGTTGAGGTTGTACGTCTTGTGGCTGCCGCGCGCGGCGTCGGTCAGGTTCCAGGAGCTGCCCGACTGCGTGGTGCCGAGGGTCACCTGGCCGCTGTACATCGTGTTGCCGGTGCCGGTCTCGACCGCCTGCCACTCGGTGATCCTGGCGCCGGTCCTGGCGTCGGTCACCACGTGCAGCTCGTTCGGCGTGCCGTCGTGCTGGAGTCCGCCGACGACCGTCTCGAACGCGAGCCTCGGGGCGCCCTCGGCCGCCCAGATCACCTTGCGGGCGTTCTTGGAGGGCTTGGCCTCCTTCGACCCCTCGGCGTTGGCGGCGGAGACCGCCTGGCTCTCGGCGGCGGCCGGTGTGACCGAGGCCTCGGTGGTGGCCACCTTGATCTCGTGGTGGGTCGCCTTCGTCACACTCTTGGTGACGCCGTTCTTGGCGTGGACGGTGAGGTCGCCGCCGAGCACGGGCAGACCGTCGTAGGTCCGCTCGTAGGTGGTGTGCGTCGTACCGTCCGCATCCTGGACGACGTCGCGGACGACGAGCTTCTCGCCACTGCCGAGGCCGAGCGCCTTGGCGGCCTGCGCGGTGGTCGAGTTGGCTTCTGCGAGGAGCGTCGCACGCTCCGATGCGCTGAGTACGCGGTTGGCCGCGCCCGGGTTGGACTGGGCGGCCTTGGGTGCCTGTGACGCGGTGGCGTCGGCGGTGGCGGTTCCGGTCTGTATACCTACGGCGAGCAGGGCTGCCGCGGCAACGAGCGCGCCCGCCGCGGTGGCACGCCTCTGGGGGGTGGACCTCAACGCAGACTCCTTCTGCAAGGGGGGTTCCGGACGGCTGGGTGGGCCTCCGGGCAGAGCAGGTGCGGTGCGATGAACGGTCGAAGATTGCCACCTGGCGCGTCGGATGTCAGGGCCGCGTCAAAAGGTTGGCCGGAAACGGTTCGTTGTTCGAAGATACGTATCCGGTATCCGGACCATTCACCTTCGTGTGCGTCCCACGGTGTCCACGATCCGGAACGTCAACTACCGGTTGCTAACACTTGCGCAACAAGAGGCTGGTTTGACCGAAACGGCGTTTGCCGTACGGGTGTTTGTCGTACTGTTTGCCGGTGCGGCAGATGTTCATCGCCAGGGGAAGCCATGGACACCTGCCACTGTCATAGACCACGTGCCAGGGGGGCCCATGAGGCATGTCCATTTTCCTGCGCAAAGAGTGGCCAGGGCGGCCCATGAGTCCCTGGCGCCCGTGCGGCGCCTCGGGGACAAGGCCCGTTGGTACCGTCCGGCCGCGATAGCCGCCGACTTCGTCGGCGCAGCCGTCCCCGTGGGGCTCGTCTTCGACGCCGCCCAGCAGGTCCGGCCCGTCTACTGCGCCCTGGCCGCCGCCGTGGCGTGGACCGGCATCCAGGCGCTGCGCCGCCGGTACGCCACCCGGGCGCTCGGGGAGTCCCGCGGTGTGCTGCCGGTGCTCCACGACTGGCTGATTCTGATCGGCGTGCTGGCCGTGGCGCGTGTGGTGACCGAGGAGGACACGCCCCGGCTGTCCGCCCTCGGCGCCCTGCTGCCCGCCCTGCTCATCACCGTGGCCTGTCACAAACTGACCTATCGCCACCTCTCCGCCGCCCGCCGCGAGGCCCAGGCCGTGAGCCGCGTGCTGGTGATAGGGGAGCCCGACGCGGCCGAGGACGTCATCGCGCACCTCGCCGCCCGCACCGACCACCCCTACGTCGTCGTCGGCGTCGTCCCGGTCGGCACCGGCCGGCTCGCCAGCGGCGTCCCCGTGGCGGCACGGCTCGACGCCGACGCCCCCGAGGCCCCCGGCGTCGACTCCGCGGCCGTGCTCGGCGCGGTCCTCAGCCACCACGCCGACCTGGTCCTGGTGGCTCCCGGCGTGCGCATCACCGGGGAGCGGCTGCGCCGCATCGCCTGGGCCCTGCACGACGCCGGCCTCGAACTCGCGGTCTTCCCCGGACTGGTGGAGGTCTCCGTCAAGCGGCTGGAGACCCTCTCCGCGGGCGGACTCGCCGTGCTGCGCGTCGCACCGCCGGTCAGCCGCGGTGTGCAGACCCTGCTCAAGTCGGTTCTCGACCGGGTGGGCGCCGCGGCCGGCCTGCTGCTGCTCTCCCCGTTCCTCCTCGGGATCGTCCTCGCGATCCGCTTCGGCTCGCGCGGCCCGGCCTTCTACCGCCAGCGCCGTATCGGCCGCGACGGGGTCCCCTTCGTCATGTGGAAGTTCCGCACGATGGTGGTGGACGCCGACGCGCGCAAGGCGGAGCTGGCCGGAGCCAACGAGAACGACGGCCTGATGTTCAAGATGCGCCGCGACCCCCGGGTCACCCGGGTGGGCCGGCTCCTGCGCCGCACGTCCCTGGACGAGCTGCCCCAGCTCATCAACGTGCTCATGGGCGACATGTCGCTCGTCGGCCCGCGCCCGCCGCTGCCGGAGGAGGTGGCCCAGTACGACGAGGTCGAGCTGCGCCGGCTCACCGTGCGGCCCGGGATGACGGGGCTGTGGCAGATCAGCGGCAGGTCGGACCTGTCCTGGGACGAGACGATCCAGCTGGACCTGCAGTACGTCGACAACTGGTCCTTCACCAGTGACGTCGACGTGATGGGCCGTACGCTCCGCGCCGTCGTCGACGGTCGCGGAGCCTACTGAGGGGCCGAGGCCGCCTGTGCGATCAGCTCTGCTCGCGCCACCACTTGTACGTGGAGGCGATGCCGTCCCGCAGCGGGATGCCGGGCTTCCAGCCGAGAGAGGTCAGGCGGCCGACGTCCAGCAGCTTGCGCGGCGTCCCGTCGGGCTTGGAGGTGTCCCAGGCGAGCCGGCCCCGGAAGCCGGTCACCTCGGCGACCGTCTCGGCCAGCTCGCGGATGGTCAGGTCCTCACCGCAGCCGATGTTGACCGGCTCGTCGCCGTCGTAGCTCTCCAGCAGTACGGCACAGGCGGCGGCCAGGTCGTCCACGTGCAGGAACTCCCGCCGCGGGGTGCCGGAGCCCCACAGGGTGACCTCCTCGCGGCCCTCGGCGGCGGCCTCGTGGAAGCGCCGGATGAGGGCGGGCAGGACGTGCGAGGTCTCCAGGTCGAAGTTGTCGCCGGGCCCGTAGAGGTTCGTCGGCATGGCCGAGATGTACGAGGCCCCGTACTGCTTGCGGTACGACTGGACCTGGACGATGCCGGCGATCTTCGCGAGGGCGTAGGCCTCGTTGGTCGGCTCCAACGGGCCGGTCAGCAGGGCGTCCTCGCGGATCGGCTGCGGCGCCAGCTTCGGGTAGATGCAGGACGACCCGAGGAACAGCAGCCGGCCCACGCCGGCGGCGTGGGCGCCGCCGATCACGCTGAGCTGGATCTGCAGGTTCTCCTCGAGGAACTGCACCGGGTACGTGCTGTTGGCCATGATCCCGCCGACCTTGGCGGCGGCCAGCACGACGGCGTCCGGGCGGACGTCCTTCAGGTACGCCCCGGTGGCGGCGGCGTCGCGCAGGTCGAGGTCGGCACGGCCCCGGGTGAGCACCTCGTGGCCGTCCGCGGTGAGCCGGCGGGCGACCGCGGACCCCACGAGGCCGCGGTGGCCCGCGACGAAGACGCGGGCGTTCGGGGGCAGGAGCGGCAGCGAACTTGTCATACCGCCGATGATGCCAGTCCGCTCCCGCCGCAGCGGCAGTGGTCCACGGCCCGCGCCCCGGCCCCGCCTGCCGGCGGCCGGCCCGGCCGGCAGGCCGGCTTCGGAACCGCAGGCGTACCGGGCGGCGTCCGCAGCACAGAGCGGCGCACGCCCCGCGGGGGGCGCTCGCCGACCGGCGTGTACGGTACGCATCCAGCCGCCCGGCCGCGGCCCGACCGCTCGGTGCGCCGCCCCGCGGGGCGCGCTCCACACCTGCACCGAGGCAACGCCTCACCACGACACACAGCAACCACCAGCAAGGGGACCCCATGGGCAAGACCGCACTGATCACCGGAGTCACCGGACAGGACGGCTCGTACCTCGCCGAGCTCCTGCTCTCCAAGGGCTACACGGTGCACGGTCTCGTGCGGCGGTCCTCCAGCTTCAACACGGAGCGGGTCGACCACATCTACCAGGACCCGCAGACGGCCAACCGGTCCTTCGTCCTGCACCACGCCGACCTCTCCGACGGCGTCGCCCTGGTGAACCTGCTCCGCGACATACGCCCCGACGAGGTCTACAACCTCGGCGCGCAGTCCCACGTCCGCGTCTCCTTCGACGCCCCGCTCTACACGGGCGACGTGACGGGCCTGGGCGCGCTGCGGCTGCTGGAGGCCATCCGGGCCAGCGGCGTCGACACCCGTATCTACCAGGCCTCGTCCTCGGAGATGTTCGGGTCCACCCCGCCGCCGCAGAACGAGCAGACCCCGTTCCACCCGCGCAGCCCGTACGGCGCCGCGAAGGTCTTCGCGTACTGGACCACGGTGAACTACCGCGAGGCGTACGACATGTTCGCCGTCAACGGGATCCTCTTCAACCACGAGTCCCCGCGCCGCGGCGAGACCTTCGTGACGCGCAAGATCACCCGCGCGGTCGCCCGTATCAAGGCCGGGCTGCAGGACCACCTCTACCTCGGCAACCTCGACGCGGTGCGCGACTGGGGCTACGCCCCCGAGTACGTGGACGCCATGTGGCGGATGCTCCAGCAGGACGAGCCCACCGACTACGTCGTCGCCACCGGAGTGGCCGCGACCGTCCGCGAGTTCGTCGAGTCGTCCTTCTCGCACGCCGGCCTCGACTGGACCGAGCACGTGCGCTACGACGCCAAGTACGAGCGCCCCAGCGAGGTCGACGCCCTCATCGGCGACGCCTCCAAGGCCCATGACCTGCTCGGCTGGAAGCCGTCGGTCCTGGTGGCCGAATTGGCGCAGATCATGGTCGACGCCGACATCCGCCAGGTCGAGGACCAACTGGCGGGCGCGACGGTCCGTATCGATCGCTGAGGGCTTATATTTCCCCTACGATTTGCCGTGTTCCGGTCATGCAGGCGGTTCTGCGCCAGTGTGGCCGGGGTAAACGTGCCGTATGTCCCTAGTGCACCCTCCATGCTGAACCTTTGATTCCAAGTTGGTATGCAACGGGTCAAGGGAGGTGACCAGGCCCTCGCGTGAGCCCTAGTCTGCGCCAGATACATATGGCTGTTCGGATAGTTCCAGCCATCAAACCGGGCGATTGCCCTGGGGGGCTCATGCGTAGATCCAGAGGGCTGACTGCCGCCCTCGTACTGTCACTGGCCGGGGCGGGCACCGGAATAGGCCTGGTGCTGATGCCCCAGGCGTCCGCCATCACGGCGCCGGTGGCATTCACCGCCGACGAGCTGCCGACGTGGCAGCCGAACGGCATCGTCTGGGCGATGGCCCAGGCGGAGGGCACCGTCTTCGCCGGCGGTACCTTCTCGGCCGTCCGCCCGCCCGAGGGCGTGGCAGGTGCCGAGCAGGAGGCCGTGAACTTCGTCGCGCTCGACGCCGCGACGGGCAAGCCGACCTCCTGCAAGCTGGCCTTCACCATCGGCGACGGCACCGCGACGGTGCGCACGCTGGTCGTCTCGAAGGACAACAAGACCCTCTACGCGGGCGGCTACTTCGGCGCCGTCAACGGCACCCCGGTCTCCAGCGTCGCGGCCATCGACATCGCGAGCTGCACCCCCAAGGCAGCGTTCCACCCGGGCTTCCCCGCCACCGTGCGCGGACTCGCGGTCACGGACGACACCCTGTACGCGGCCGGCGACTTCACCACCGTCGAGGGCCAGACCCGCGAGCGGTTCGCCGCGGTGGACGCCTCCTCCGGCGCGCTCAAGCCCTTCGTCGCCAACGTCGACGAGCCGGGCCGCGCGGTCGAGGTCACCCCCGACGGCAAGAGCGTGCTGCTCGGCGGCGACTTCTTCACGGTCAACAACGCCAACAGCCACGCGCTGGCCGTCGTCGACGCCACGTCCGGCGCCGTGAAGAAGACCTACACCAACATCCCGTCGAACTCGGTCGTCAAGGACATCTCCACCGACGACACCGGCTTCTACACGGGCAACGAGGGCTCCGGCGGCGGTGTCTTCGACGGCCGCATCGGCCTGCGCCTGAGCGACTTCACCGAGAAGTGGCGTGACCGCTGCCTCGGCGCGACGCAGTTCGTCCTGCCGTACCAGGGCGTCCTCTACAGCTCCTCGCACGCGCACGACTGCTCCACCGAGCAGGAGTTCCCCGACGGCAAGCGGCACTTCCTGCTCGCCCAGCCGACCAACCACGAAGGCGCCGCCCCCGCGCCCGTGGACGGCTTCGTGCGCGGCCCGGGCAAGCTCGGCTGGCACCCCACGGCCAACGACGGCCTCGGCGAGGGCATCGGCCCGCGCGTGATGGCCGTGGCCGAGAAGAACGACGTGAAGTACATGTGGGTCGGCGGTGAGTTCACCCTCATCAACGGCAAGGCCCAGCAGGCCCTGACCCGCTTCGCCTCCACCGGCGACGTCGGCGCCCCGACCACCCCGGTGGCCAGCGCCTCCAGCGTCAAGCCGGGCGAGGTCCAGGTCCGCTGGCGCACCAGCTACGACGCGGACGACAGCAAGCTGACGTACCGCATCTACCGCAACGGCTCGGCCACCCCGGCCGCCACCGTCACCGCCGCCTCGCTGGAGTGGGAGCGCCCGCAGGCCTCCTGGAACGACACCACGGTCAAGGCCGGCCAGTCGTACACCTACCGGGTGACCGCGACCGACGCAGCGGGCAACACCAGCGCCCTGTCGGCCACCGCCTCGGTGACCGTCCCGACCGCGGTCCAGTCCTACCCGAACCAGGTCCGCACCGACGGCGCGGAGCTGTACTGGCGCTACGACGACGTGGTCAGCCCGTACGTCGCCGACTCCTCGGTGTCCGGCAACCGCAGCGGCATCCAGGTCAACGCCCCCGCCCTGAAGCAGTCTCCCGGCGCGGTCCCCGGCAGCAACGCCATGGGCTTCAACGGCACCAGCCAGAAGGTGCACAGCGACCGGCGCCAGTCGGTCGGCAGCACCTTCACCATCGAGACCTGGTTCAAGACGAACACCACGCGCGGCGGCAAGCTGATCGGCTTCGGCAACAACACCACGCGCAACAGCGGTTCCAACGACCGCCACATCTACATGACCAACACCGGCCGTCTGGTGTTCGGCGTCTACAACGGCTCGGTCCGGACGGTCTCCACCGGCCTGTTCGACACGTACAACGACAACAAGTGGCACCACGTGGTCGGCACCCAGGGCCCCGGCGGCATCACGCTGTACGTCGACGGCCAGAACAAGGGCACGCTGAACGCCACCAGCAACGGCACCTACGCGGGCTACTGGCACGCGGGCGGCGACAACCTCTCCGGCTGGCCGACCCGTCCGACGAGCAACTTCTTCGCCGGCCAGCTCGACGAGACCGCCGTGTACCCGACGGCGCTCACCCAGGCCCAGGTCAAGAACCACTTCGACCTGGCCAAGGCTCCCACCGACACGGTCTCCACGGTCAAGACGACCGAGGACACCTACATCAACCAGGGCGCCCCGAGCACCGCCTACGGCACGTCCAGCTCGCTCGCCGTGCGCGGCAGCGGCTCGCTGTACCAGGCGTACATGCGCTTCGACCTGCCGGCCGCCCCGGCCGGCCAGGTCCTGAAGTCCGCCTCGCTGCAGTTCAAGACCACCACGCAGACGGGTGCCGGCACCGCCGACACCGTCTCCGTGGTCCCGGTCACCGGTACCTGGAGCGGCGCGAGCACGACGTTCAACACCAAGCCGGCCCTCGGCGCCACCCCGCTCGGCACCATCGCGGGCGTGGCGGACGGCTCGGCCGTGCACAACGTCCAGCTGGACACCGCCGCGGTCACCGCGGTGCTGGGCAGCAGCTACAGCCTGGGCCTGACGAGCAACGGCAGCGACCCGCTGTGGCTGTGGTCCTCGGAGGCCACGGCCGCGGAGGGCACTCCGCAGCTCGTCCTCACCTTCGGCGCGCCGTAGCACCACCAACCGCCTGACGGAATGCGGGGCCCGGCTGCGTGGCCGGGCCCCGCATTCCTGCGTACACCCCCTCGGGGGTGCACGCAGGATCACGGCCGGCCCTGATCCACCGCACACCCCCTTGAGTACGGGAGCCACCCGATGTACCGACGCTCCGCAGCGGCCGCTGTCCTGCTCGCCGCCGCACTGACGCTGACCGCCTGCAGTTCGGGCGGGGACGACTCCGACGCCCAGGCGAAGGCGAAGCCCCCGGCCTCGTCGGCGGCCCCCGACCCGGCGGACACCCCGGACCCGGCGGCGTCGCCCGCCGCCGACGCGAAGCCGACCGGCCCGGTCCTCCCCGACGCCAAGCTCACCCCGAAGACGGGCAGCTTCACGGCGGAGGAGAAGAAGTACCTCAGCGGGCGCGTCCCGGAGAAGATGGACCCGGCGGCCGTCCTGCAGAGCGGCCAGGAGGCCTGCCAGCGGGTGGCGCGCACGGCCAAGCGCGACAAGGACGCGGCGACCGGCGCGATCATCACCGGGGAGATCCCGGGCGCCAAGGACGCGATCACGCACCTGTGCCCGGACCAGAAGCCGATCCTCGCCGCGGCGGAGAAGGGCTTCCCCGAGGGTCCCCGCACCTCGCCCGCCGCCGGCAGCTACCGGGCGCTGACCCAGGCCGTGAACTGCACGTGGGAGGCCAAGGGCAAGGACGGCACCGTCCTCGCCTCGGGCCCCGAGACCCCGCCCAAGGCCGGTGACAGGATCACGGCCGCGATCCCGGCGGGCACCGCGGAGTTCAACTCCTCCGGTTGCTACGCCTGGATCCCCGCGTAACACCACCGCAGTCGTGAAAACGCCCTCCGGGGCCGGTACATCCGGCCCCGGAGGGCGTTTCCACGCCCGATACCCGGGTACCCGCGCGGTCACAGTCACCACACCGGAAGGCGGACCCATGGGCATCGGCGGATGCATAGGCCTGATCGTGGTGGGCGCCATCCTCACCTTCGCCAGCGACTGGGAGATGGAGAGCGTCAACCTCGACCTGGTCGGTCTGATCATGATGGCGGTGGGCGGGATCGGCCTCGCCGTCTACACCAGCATCTACAAGCGGCGCCGGACCGCGGGCGCGATCCCGGTGGTGGAGGAACACCGCCGGGACGTCCTCTGACCCGCCCGGTCCCGCCTCATCGGCGCCGGGCGGCCTCGTACACCGGCAGCAGCGTGTCGAGGACCGCGTCCATGGAGAAGGACCCGTCGGCCAGCTCGCGCGCGGCGAGGGAGGCCGCGCGGCCCGCCCGCGGGTCCAGCAGTTCCAGGACCGCCGCGGCCACACCCGCCGGACCCGGCTCGACCGCGCGGCCCGCACCCGCCCTCGCGATGTCCCGCGCCAGGCCGTTGGAGTGCGTCACCACCGAGGGGACGCCCACCGCGAGGGCCTCCAGGACGGACATGGGGAACGGCTCGTCCACCGAGGGCAGCACGTAGACGTGGGCCCGGCGCAACTCCGCCAGAACCTGCTCACCGGACAGCGCCCCGGGCACCGTGAACCGGTCCGTCAGGCCCAGCGCCCCGATCCGGGCGCGTACGGCCGCCAGTTCGCCCTCGTCCGGACCCGCGACCACGAAGTGCGCGCCGGGGTGCTCGGCGAGGACCGCCGGGGCCGCGTCCACGAAGTCCACCGGCCGCTTACGGGCCTGCAGGCGCGCGGAGTACAGCACGCGCGGCGCCCCCAGGGGCGCGGGCCGTTCCTCCTGCGCCGGGGTCCCGTTGATCAGCCGGACCGTGTTCGCCAGCGGCGTGCCGACCACCGCGTCGAGGCTCTCCCGCTCGTGCGGGGTCAGGTACAGCACCGCGTCCGCGCCGCGCAGCAGCCGGCGCACCGCCACCGCGTCCAGCACCTTCGCCAGGATCTTCCCGCTCGGGTCCACCATCCCGTGGGTCTGGAGCACCAGCGGCCTGCCGGCGCGCAGCGCGGCCAGCGCCACCGGCAGGGTCACCAGGTCGCGCGCCAGGTGGACGTGCACCACGTCGGCGTCCCGCACCAGGCGACCGGCCGAGGCCAGCAGCGCCGGCGAGGTCATCCCGCTGAAGCCGAGGGGGAGCAGCCGGCGGGCCGGGAACAGCTTCGCCGGCACACCCTCCACGGAGGTGGGCCACTCCTCGAAGCCCTCGCCCAGGGCGAGCAGCCGCGCCTCGTGGCCGCGGGCCCGCAGCCCCTTCGCCAGGTTCAGCGCGACCCGTACCGGCCCGCCGAAGGCGTGCGAGGGGGAGTGCAGGGTGACGGCGTGCAGCACTCTCATCGGGGCACTCACTTGGGCTCCTCCACCGGGCGGCGCCGCCCGTCCTGCGTCTGCAGGGTCAGTTCCGGCAGGTCCTTGTGCACGACGGCCCCGGCGCCCGCGACGGCGCACCGGCCGACGGTCACCCCGGCCAGCACGGTCGCCCGTACCGCCACCCAGGCGCCGTCCTCGACGGTGATCGGCGCGTTGCGGTAGCGGAAGTCGGCCGCCCGGTGGTCGTGCGAGCCGGTGCACAGCATCGCCTCCTGCGAGAGGCACACGTGCGAACCGATGGCCACCGGCTCCAGGTTCAGCACCCAGACACCCTCGCCGATCCAGGCGTGGTCCCCGACGGTCAGCTTCCACGGCCACAGCACGCGGACCCTGTGCCGGATCAGGACGCCCTCGCCTATCTCCGCCCCGAAGGCCCGCAGCAGCGCGACCCGCAGCCGGGCCGGACAGAACCACGCCATGAAGAGCGTGTTCATCACGGCGAACCAGAGCACCTGCGTCAGCAGCCCGCGCCCCTTGTCGTACCCGGCCAGCGTGAAGGAAGGAAGATCACGCAACAGAAGCCCCCATCGTGCTCTCGGCCACGGCCTCCCCGGGCGCGGCCCGCTCAGACTAGACTGCGCGCGGACCAGGCACATCGGGTGGGGGCGGCAGTGACGACGGACATACGCAAGCCCTCCGCAGCGCCCGCCGGGCCGGCCGTCCCGTCCCCCTTCGAGGACGAGAGCATGTGGGGCCGCGAGACCCTCCCGCGCACCCTCCTCTCCCGGGCGCTGTCCGTACCGCTCGCCCTCGGATTCACCGTCTTCCTGCCGCTGTTCGTCGCCGTCCAGACGGGCGCCGGCGTCCGCGACGCGGCCTTCTGGCTCCAACTGCTGCTCACCATGTACGCGGGCGCACGGCTCTCCGCGATGGTCCTCACCAGCCGCCGCAAACTGCTCCAGGGCTCCTTCTGGCTCTTCGTCTACATGGCCATGGGCGTGGCCCCGCTCGCGCAGGCCGTCCTGGGCCAGGTCCCGACGCCGGTCGTCGGCCCCCGCTCGGATCTGACCGTCGCCATCGGGCTGGTGCTGCTGGGCTGCACGGCCTTCGACGTCGGCGTGCTGCTGGCCCGCCACCGGCCCGCCGGGCGCGCGGGCGGCTCCCAGAAGGAGTCCAGGCCCGTCATGGCGCACCGGCGCCGGCTCCAGCTTCTGACGGCCCTGTCGTTCCTGTGCAGCGCCGCCTTCATCATGAAGCTGGGCGGCCCGGCGGTGTTCTTCTCCAGCCGCCAGGAGATCATCGCCGGCATCGAGGAGGCGGGCGTCTCCAACGGCGACGGCCAGGCCGGCCAGGCCCTGCTACGCGGCTTCGGCACCGTGCCGGCCCTGCTCTCGCTGCTGCTGTACACACGCTGGCTGATCACCTCGAAGTTCGCCCGCCGCAAGGTGTCGATCATCGTCACGTGGGCGGCGCTCGCCGGCCTCAACCTCATCGTCAACAACCCGATCTCGAACCCGCGGTACTGGTTCCTGACGGTCATGTTCGCGCTGCTGTTCACGGTCTTCCCGGTGAGCGCGGCGATGTACCGGGTGGCCCTGTCGATGGCGGTGGTCGTCGCCCTCCTGATCTTCCCGTTCGCGGACCGCTTCCGCTACGACGAGAAGAACTACCGGCCGGTCGAGACCACGTCCTTCCTGGAGCCGATGGCCCTGAAGGACTACGACCAGATCGGCATGTTCGCGAACACCATCACCTTCTCGGAGTCGGGCCCCGGGCACTTCTACGGCCGCCAGCTGGCCGGGTCGATCTTCTTCGCGGTGCCCCGCTCGGTCTGGGAGGGCAAGCCGCGGGACACGGGCGTGATGGTCGGCCAGTGGATGGGCACGGTCAACACCAACCTCTCCTCCCCGATCTGGGCGGAGCTGTGGCTCGACTTCGGGCCGCTGGGGATGGGTGCGGGGCTGCTGGGCCTGGGCTACGCCGCCGCCCGCGTCGACCGCCGCTACGCCAAGCGCGCCACGCGGCGGGCTCCGCCGGGCAGCCTGATCTCGGTGGTCGTCCCGCTGGTCGCGGGCTACTCCTTCATCCTGTTGCGCGGACCGCTGCTCCAGGCGTCGGGGCGCGTCGCGATCGCGGCCCTCTGCCTCGCGCTGGTCGCGACCCACCGCACGGACAAGTCCACCACCCTGCGCTGACCCCGGGCGGAGCCCGTAAAACGGGGAAGGGCGGGGCGCGGACAGGCTCCGCGCGGCGGTTCAGGCCGCGGGCGCCGCAGCCGGGTCCGCAGCCGCCGGCACGGCAACCGGCAGCCGGGCCACCCGCCACCAGGCGGCCAGGGCCTTCAGGGCCGAGCCGGCCGCCAGGCCCCAGGCGGCACCCGCCACACCCCACACCGCGTACCCGCCCAGCAGCAGACCCACGGACAGCAGCGAGAAGACCACCTGGAGCGAGAGGGTGGCCTTCGGGGCGAGCACCCGCAGGGTCAGCAGCGCACACGTCCCCAGGCCCATCACCGCGTACTGCGCCCCCGTGGCGGGCAGCAGCGCGGACGCCGACGCCCAGGTGTCGCCGAGGAGTTCTCGGCCCAGCCGGTCCGGCAGCAGGTACAGGGCGGTGGCCCAGCCCGCGCCGACCGCGGCCAGCACCAGGCCCAGCGCGGCCGTGGCCCGGACCGTGGCGCGCCTGCCGCCGAGGCGGCCGAGGACCGGCGGCCCGAACGCGTTCGCCGAGTTGAACAGCACGTTCAGCGGCCCGAAGAGGGTGGTCGCACCCCGCAGCGCACCGACGGCCAGCGGCGTGGCGAAGACGCCGAGGCCCAGCACGGCGAGCTGGCTGGAGCCGTTGCCCACCGCGAACTCCACCACGAACCGCTGCCCCAGGTGGCCCCGCCGCAGGTACGGCCGCAGGTCCGCGCGGGAGCCGCGTACGTACGGCCGCAGCAGCCACAGGCCCACCGCCAGCGCCGGCAGCGCCGAGAGGCCCCACACCAGCACCAGCCGCCCCGCCGAGGCCCCTTCGGGCTGCACGGCCAGCGCGGCGACCACGCACACCAGCCGCAGCGCGTCGGCCGCCAGTGCCCGTTCGGGGGCGCGCAGCGCGGAGAAGCAGTAGCGCAGCCCGTCCTGGAGGAGCACCAGCGGCAGGACGAGGCCCAGCGCGAGGAAGGCCCGCCCGGTGGCCCCGGGCAGCGCCAGGCCCACCGTCGCGAGCAGGACGCCCACGGCGGCCGACGCGGCCCCGGTGAAACCGGCGGCCGACCGGCAGGCCGCGCCGAGCCCGTCGCCCTTCTCCAGGACCAGGCTCTGCCCGACGTAGGCCATGTTCAGCCCGAGGAGCACGCTGAAGGCCACGTAGACCATCGAGAAGTCGGCGAAGGCGGAGGCCGACGACAGGCGGGCGGCCAGCACCAGCACCAGGATGTTCGTGGCGCTGGAGGCCGCCTGGTCCAGGACCGAGGCGACGGCGGCGAGGCCGCGTCGGCTCACCTGCGGCCCGTGCGCACGGTGCGCAGCGCGACGGTGTCGGTGCCGTCACCGGGGATGTGCTGCTCGGCCTCGGCCACCTCGTACGGGATCGGCGGGGGCTGCGGCGCGCTGTTCCCGGGCTTCGCGGCCGTCGCCGGGCCGTCGGCGGGCGCCCCGCCCTTGCCCTTGCCGCGCTTCTCGCCGGGCAGCGGCGCGTGCAGCACCGCGCCGAGGACCGTGCCGCCGGCTCCGCTGATGAGTTCGCGGATCCGGATGAGGTCGGTGCGGTGGATGGCGCGCGGGTCGGTGACGACCAGGACGCCGTCGACGCGGTCGACGAGGGCGAGGGCGTCGGCGTACGACAGCACCGGCGGTGCCAGCACGACGACGGTGGAGTTGGGGGCGTCGGCCTCGGAGATCAGCCGGGTGGCGCGGGCGGAGGTCAGCGCGCGCGGGACGTTGCGCGCCCGGTCGCCGGGGATGAGGTCGAAGGAGCCGGACTCCCCGGCGTCCACGACGAGCTGGCGCCCGTCGGGCCACTCGGAGTCGGAGTGGCGCCCGGGCGCGGGCGCGCCGCCCTGGCCCTGGCTCCAGCGGGGCCGGCCGCCGGCGTCGGTCGGCAGCTGGCTGGCCAGTACGGGGGTGCGCAGGTCGGCCTCGATGAGCAGCACGTCCTTGCCGGTCTCGGCGAAGGAGGCCGCGAGGTTCACGGCCACCGCGGCCGCGGTCTCGCTGCTGCCGCGGGGCGCGACCACGAGGAGCCGGCGCCGGTCGGCGAAGCGGGAGTCGTAGGCGAGGCGGAAGGCCACCGAGCGGTACTCCTCGGCGAGCCGGGGGTCGGCCTCGCCGGCGGCGAGAAGCGGCCCGCCGCCCGTCCGGTCCCTGGGCAGGTAGCCCAGGACGGGCGCGCGCAGGGCCCGGGCCACGTCGCCCTCGGAGCGTGGCGCCGGGTCGAAGACCAGCCGGACCCAGGCGGCCAGCAGGCCGAGCGCGAGGCCCACGGCCGCGCCGAGCGCGAGGGACATGAGGATGCCGGGGCCGTCGGTCGCGGTGGGCGCGGTCGCGGCGCTGGTGACCCGGCCCGGGGTCATGTCGAGGGCCTCAAGCTTGGTGATCTTGCTGTTGTAGCCGCCGACCTCGCTCTGCAGGTCGGTCTTGGAGGAGCTGGCCGCGTCGCGCCCGGCGCCGGCGGGCATCCGGGCGATCTCCTTGGAGAGCTCGTCGAGCTGCTTGGCGATCGGGTCGCGCTGCTCCTTGTAGCCCTTGACCATCTTGTCGCGGGTCGCGTCGAGGGACTCCTGCCGCTTGAGCAGGTAGGCATCGGCCATCGCGTTGGCGCGCTTGGCGGCCTCCTTGGGGGAGTCCGCGGTGTAGGTGAAGCGCAGCACCATGGTCTGCGGCGGGTTGGTCACCTGGAGGCCGGAGCGCAGGGCGGCGAAGTCCTTGGCGGACACCCCGAGCTTCTTCGCCGCCTCGTTGGCGATGGAGGAGCTGAGCGCGACCTGGCGCTCGGAGCCGATGTTGATCGCCTTGTCGGGGGCGAGGCTCGGGTTGAACGGGTCGTCGGTGGGCGCGCGCAGCACGACGTCGGAGGTGGCGACGTAGGTGTCGGCGGTGGATATGCCGAGGTAGACGCCGCCCAGCAGGCCGACGGCGATGCCCGCGCCGATCAGCCTGCGGTAGCGCAGGAGCTGGCGGAACTGGTCCCGGAGGAGGTCGGGTTCGTCGTCGGCCGGTGCCGCTGCCGCTGCCGGGCGGTTCGTCTCGATCACGGCCGGGTTCCCCCAAGTGCTTCGTCCATCAGTGCGTCGATGCGGGCCAGGCCCGCTTCACGGCTCAGGTGTGCCGCCACGTGGCGGGGTCCGGCCGCTCCCAGTGCGTCCGCGCCCTCGGGGTCCTCCGCCAGGGCCCGTACGGCCTTCAGCAGGGCCTCGGGGTCCTCCGGCGGGACGAGCACCCCTGCGCCCGAGCGCTCCACCTCCTGGGCGGTCCCGCCCTCCGCCGCCACGGAGGCGACGACGGGCCGGCCGGTCTGGAAGTAGGAGGTGAGCTTCGACGGGACGCTCATGTCCAGCACGGCGGCGTGCTGTGTGACCGCGAGAACGTCCGCCGCCGCGAGGATATCCGGGAAGTCGCCGTCAGCGGCAGGGGGGATGATGTCCAGATTCGGCACGTCGGCGGAGAGGTCCGCCAGGGCGGCGCGCTGACTGCCGTCGCCCATCAGGACGAAACGGACCTTCGGGTCCAGTCGGGCCGCGCCCACGAGGACTTCGAGCCCCTGCTTGAGCCCCATGTTCCCGGAGTGCAGGACGACGGTCTCGCCGGGGCCCCAGCCCAGGTGGCGGCGGGTCTCCCCGCGCGGCTTGGAGGGCTTGGGCACGTGGGACCAGTTGGGCACGAGGCGGATCCGGCCGGGGTCCACGCCCATGCCGACGACCCGCTCCACGAAGGTCTCGTGGATGACGCCGACGAGGGTGGCCCGCTTGAGCGCGTACGCCTCGGCGCGGCCGGCGATGGCGGCAGCCTTGTCGCCGCCGCTGATCCCGCTCTGCGCCGCGGCGGCGCCCATCAGGTCCTGGACGACCGGGACGTAGGGGACCTTCCACCGCGCCGCGAGCCGGGCGGCGAGCACCCCGCCGGCCAGGCTGGGCATTTGGGCCAGTACCGCGTCGGGCCTGGGCATGCGCGGCGGGGCGACGGAGCCGTGCAGCAGGATCGATCCTTCGAACAGGGCCCGCTTGACGGCGGTCTGGCGCGGCGGCACGGTGTGCGCACGCCGGTGCACGGTGACCCCCGCGCGCTGTTCCGTGCGCTGGAGCGCCCCCTTGTACTCCGGCTCGAGCGACCACGCCGGGTAGTGCGGCATGCCGGCGAGGACGTGCGTCTCGTGGCCGAGATCCGCCCAGTGCTCCGCGATCTGCGTCGCGTACGGGCCGATGCCCGCGTGCTCCGGAGCGTAATTGGTGGAAACCAGCAGCATGCGCCGCTGACCGGATCTGGACACCGTGCGTCCCCTCTTCCCCTGGATGATGCGCACGTCACCCTATTCGTTCACCCGCATGCTGCGGAACGTGCACGCTATTGTCTGCTAATCCGCTGCACCGGGGGGTGTGGCCGCTGGGGATGAAGAGATGACGGAGCGGTACATGTCCGACATTGGAGCGCCTGCGCGTCGACCGTATCGAGTCGGTTACGCGCCGGGTGCCTACGATCTGTTCCATATCGGGCATCTGAACATCCTTCGGCACGCCCGGAGTCAGTGTGACTACCTGGTCGCCGGAGTGGTCTCCGACGAGATGGCCGAACTCGCCAAGGGCCGCCGCCCGATGATCCCGCTCGTCGAGCGCCTGGAGATCGTGCGCAGCGTCAAGTACGTCGACGCCGCCTTCGTCGAGACGGTCCCGGACAAGGTCGAGACCTGGAAGCAGGTCCGCTTCGACGTGATCTTCAAGGGCGACGACTGGCGGGGCACTCCCAAGGGCGACAAGCTGGAGAAGGACTTCGCCGCCCACGGCGTCGACGTCGTCTACTTCCCCTACACCGTCCACACCTCCAGCACCCAGCTGCGCCGGGCGCTGGACGCGCTCGCGGAGCCGGCCGCCGCGCCCGGGCAGGTCACCGGCGAACGGCGCTGAGCTCCCGGAACCACTTGGCGAGGAAGGCCAGCAGGAACAGCGCGGCGACCGCGCCCAGTCCGGCGTACGCCCAGGCGAACAGCTCTCCGCCGCCGAGCAGCAGGAACACCAGGCAGAACACCCCGTAGTCCACGGGAAGCAGCGCCACCGCGCGCAGGGTCGACGGCGCGGCGGCGGGGCTTCCCGGCGCCGGCCTGGGCTTGAGCTTCTCGGTCAGCAGCCCGCCGAAGAAGGTCACGACGGCGGCGAACTGGAAGCCGAGCGGCACCAGCAGCCAGCCGTCGGCCGTGGTGCCGTACTCCTCGGGGAAGCGGTGGAAGGCGATCAGCACGCACGAGTGCAGCGCCGTGAGCTTCGCGGCGTCGACGACGTGGTCCAGCCACTCGCCGGCCGCGCTGCCGCCGCCCCGCAGCCGGGCCAGCTGTCCGTCGGCCGAGTCGAAGGCGAAGCCGACCGCGAGCGCGGCCCATACGGCGACCCCCAGCGCCCAGGAGGGCCCGGTCAGCGCGACCGCCGCCACCGCGGCGAAGCTGAAGGCGGCGCTGATCAGCGTCACCTGGTTCGGTGTGAGCCCGAGCGCGTACGAACCGGCGGCCAGGTAGCGCCCGGCGGGCCGGTTGACGAACCGCGAGTAGAGCGACACCCCCTTCGCAGACTTCTGCGCCCCGCGCAGCTCCCGCAGCGCGGTCCCGACTCTGCCCATGCAGGGGCTCCCCTCAGCGACGATGTCGAACACATCATCGCAGGACAGATGATCGGGTCGGTTCCGGATGTCTGCGGACGTCCGGAAGAAGCAGTACGGCCGGGTTCGCGGCGGCGCCGAGGACGGCCCGCGCCCGGGGCCGCGGCCCCGAAAGCCGCCCCGGACAGCGGTCGGCGCAGCGGCGGCCGCCCTCCTCAAGCGGATGCTCCCGCCGGCCGAGACCGGCTGACCTTCAGCAGGAGCACCGACCGGGCCGGCACGGTCAGGCTCTCCCCGGCCCGGTGCAGGGTGCCGGGAACGGCAGCCTGCTCCTCCAGGGAGGTGTCCAGGACCAGCTCGTACTCCTCGGCCCACGGCGCCCCCGGCAGCACCCACGCCACCGGCCGGTCACCGGCGTGGAGCAGGACGAGGAAGCTGTCGTCCGTCACCTGCCGGCCCCGCTCGTCACGGCCGGGGATGTCCCGGCCCGACAGGTACATCCCCAGCGCGGCCGCCGGCGCGTACCAGTCCCGCTCCGTCATCTCCACGCCCCCCGGCGTGAACCAGGCCAGGTCCCGCAGCCCGTCCGCCCCCTGCGGCCGGCCGGAGAAGAACGCCCGCCGCCGCAGCACCGGATGGGCGTGGCGCAGCGAGACCAGCCGGGCCGTCAGGGCGAACAGCGACTGCCACGCCGGATCCTCCAGCAGCGACCAGTCCACCCACCCCGTCTCGTTGTCCTGGCAGTAGGCGTTGTTGTTGCCGCCCTGGGTGCGCCCGAACTCGTCGCCCGCCACCAGCATCGGCACCCCGGTCGACAGCAGCAGGGTGGTCAGCAGGTTGCGCAGCTGGCGGCGGCGGAGCACACCGATGCGGGCGTCGTCCGTCTCGCCCTCCGCCCCGCAGTTCCACGACCGGTTGTCGTTGGTCCCGTCCCGCCCCGCCTCCCCGTTGGCGTCGTTGTGCTTGCGTTCGTAGGACACCAGGTCCCGCAGCGTGAAACCGTCGTGCGCGGTCACGAAGTTCACCGAGGCGTACGGCCGCCGCCCGCCCCACGCGTACAGGTCGCTCGACCCCGACAGCCGGTAACCGAGGTCCCGCACGTCGGGCAGCGCGCCCCGCCAGAAGTCCCGCACGGCATCGCGGTAGCGGTCGTTCCACTCCGTCCACAGCGGCGGGAACGCCCCCACCTGGTAGCCGCCCGAACCCACGTCCCACGGCTCGGCGATCAGCTTCACCCGCCGCAGCACCGGGTCCTGGGCGATCACCGCCAGGAACGGGGACAGCATGTCGACGTCGTGCATCGAGCGGGCCAGCGCCGCCGCCAGGTCGAAGCGGAAGCCGTCCACCCCCATCTCCGTGACCCAGTAGCGCAGCGAGTCCGTGATCAGCCGCAGCACGTGCGGCCGTCCGGCGTGCAGGGTGTTCCCGCAGCCGGTGTAGTCGGCGTACCGGCGCTGGTCGGACTGGAGCCGGTAGTAGCCCCGGTTGTCGAACCCGCGCAGCGACAGCGTGGGCCCCAGCTCGCCGGCCTCCGCCGTGTGGTTGTAGACCACGTCGAGGATGACCTCGATCCCGGCCGCGTGCAGCGCCCGGACCATCCGCTTGAACTCCCCGACCTGCTGCCCGGCCGTGCCGCTCGAGGAGTACCCCGCGTGCGGGGCGAAGTATCCGACCGAGTTGTAGCCCCAGTAGTTGCGCAGCCCCCGCCGCAGCAGGTGGTCCTCGTGCGCGAACTGGTGCACCGGCATCAGCTCGACCGCCGTCACGCCCAGCTTCACCAGGTGCTCGACCGCCGCCGGGTGCGCGAGGCCCGCGTAGGTGCCGCGCAGCTCCTCGGGAACACCCGGATGGCGCATCGTGAAGCCGCGCACGTGCAGCTCGTAGATCACCGAATCGGCCCAGGGCGTCTTCGGCCGGACGTCGTCCGCCCAGTCGTCGTCATCGTGCACGACCACGCCCTTGGGGAGATATGGTGCGGAGTCCCGGTCGTCGCGCACGGTGTCCGCGATGTACTGCTGCGGCCAGTCCCGGACGTGCCCGTACACCTCGGGCGGCAGCGTGAAGTCCCCGTCGACGGCCCGCGCGTACGGGTCCAGGAGCAGCTTCGCCGGATTGTGCCGGACCCCCGTCCAGGGATCCCAGCGGCCGTGCACCCGGAAGCCGTACCGCTGCCCCGGGCGTACGCCCGGCACGAAACCGTGCCAGATCTCGTGCGTGAGCTCCGTCAGCAGGCAGCGGGTCTCGGCCCCGCCCTCGTCGAAGAGGCACACCTCCACCGCCTCCGCGCCCTGCGCCCACACGGCGAAGTTGGTGCCCGCGGTCCCGTCCGGACCGTGGTGGAAGCGGGCCCCCAGGGGATGCGAGGACCCCGGCCACACCGCCGGGGCCGGGCGTGCCCGCACCCGTGGAACCTGCCCCTTGACCTGGCCGTTCGTCCGGCCGTCCGGTCGTCCGTCCGGTCGTCCGTCCGACTGCTGGCCCAGTGGGCCGCCCGGCCCGCCGTCGATGTGCGGTGCGGGCGCGGCCTGGCCGCTCCGTACCGCTCCGACGGCGTTGCTGACGGCTTCCACCGCCTCCTGCTCGGCTGCGCTCGACACTGCCCGCCTCCACGGCTCTTCGGTACCGGCGGGGGCAGGGGAGTGTGTGGCCCCGGCGTCCCGGCCCGGGCCCGCCCCCGTCTGGTCCTTCCCACTGTTCTGCCCGGACTGTTCTGCCCGGAACGTCGCCCGCGCTCACGTTTCCCCCGGAGGGCCCGGTCGTTGGAGGGAACGTGACACTTCTGACGAGGCGCGCAGGGGCGGGCTTGGCCGCCGTGGCGGCGTGGGCGGGCCTGCTGGGCGGGTTGGCCGGCTGCACCCAGGACGGCAAGCCGCCCGTCGAGATCCAGCTCCCCGGCACGGTCCGCTCGCCGGAGGAGGCCATCCGCATCACCCCCGACGACAACGCCAAGGACGTGCCGGCCGACGGGCGGCTGACGGTCACCGTGCCCGAGGGCCGGCTGGAGCGGGTCAAGGTGACCAAGGTGGAGGACGCGCAGGCGCAGGAGGTCCCCGGCGCCATCGCCGCCGACGGGCTCAGCTGGAGCCCCGCCCCGCAGGCCGGCCGGCTCGCCCTCGCCGCCAAGTACACCGTCGACGCCGTCGCCCTCGACGGGCACAACCGCCGCCAGGCCCGCCACACCACCTTCACCACCTACGTCCCCGAGGAGCGGTTCATCGGCTACTTCAAGCCGGAGAACCGCTCCACCGTCGGCACCGGCATGATCGTCTCCTTCAAGTTCAGCCGCGCCATCGAACGGCGCGCCGAGGTGGAGCGCGCCATCCGGATCACCGCGGAGCCGGCCGTGGAGGTCGCCGCCCACTGGTTCGGCAAGGAGCGCCTCGACTTCCGGCCCAAGCAGTACTGGAAGCCCGGGACCAAGGTCACCGTGCAGATGGCCCTGCGCGACGTCGAGGGGGCCCCCGGCTCGTACGGGATCCAGTCCAAGACCGTCACCTTCACCGTCGGGCGCTCCCAGATCTCCACCGTGGACGCCGCCGCCCACACCATGGAGGTCCGCCGGGACGGAGAGCTGCTGTCCACCGTGCCGATCAGCGCCGGAGCGCCCAAGACCACCACCTACAACGGCAAGATGGTGGTGATGGAGCTCTTCGACGTCACCCGGATGAACGGCCAGACCGTCGGGTTCGGCGGCGAGTACGACATCCCCGACGTCCCGCACGCCATGCGGCTGACCCACTCCGGGACCTTCCTGCACGGGAACTACTGGTCCAGCCCCGACACCTTCGGCACCACCAACGTCAGCCACGGCTGCGTGGGCCTGCGCGACGACAAGGGCGGCGGCTCCGACACCCCCGCGGGCTGGTTCTTCGACCGGACCCTGATCGGCGACGTGGTCGAGGTCGTCAACTCGCAGGACAAGACGGTCGCCGCCGACAACGGGCTGGGCGGCTGGAACATGTCCTGGGCGGACTGGGTGGCCGGCTCCGCCCTCGCCTGAACGGCGCAGGGCCACCCCGCAAGAGTGACTTGTGTGATCGGAATGCCGTAGCGCAGAGTGTCCGCGCGCCGCACCGCCGCTCCCTGCCCCCAGCCTGTCCAGGGCACATCAGGGCAGCAGGGAACGGACGGAGCACCATGCAAGCAAGGAAGTGGACCCTCGGGCTCGCGATCGGCGCCGTGCTGGCCGCCGCCGCCCCGGCGGCCGTCGCCGCCGGACCCGGCGCCGACGCCGGCCGGCCGGTGGCGGCGGCCCGGGCGCCGTTGCCCGACGGGCTGGGTCCGTGCGTCCCAGGCCGCTGCCCGGACCCGTACCCGCCGATCAACAGCGACGGTGTCCTGCGCGGCCGGGACAACGGCATCAACATCTTCGCCGGCGGCGACTTCCGGGTCCGGGGACGGGCCTCCGAGGCGGAGGGCCGCCTCGTCGTCCTCGGCGACTTCGACCAGGACAAGCAGGCGGGCGGCGACAGCCGCTACAACATCGGGATCGTCGGCGCCGGATCGCTCGTCCCGCCGCCCGACGGGGCGGACTTCCTCACCACCGGCGCGGACGTCACCGTCGCCCCGGGCGAAAGCCTCCTCGCCGACGGCGGCACGGTCCGCTACGCGGGGGCCCTCACCGGCACGGTGACCGGCCGCCTGGCCCCCGACCCGGCCGCCGCCACCCCGTACGCCGGACTGCGCGACCGGCTCAGCGCCGCCAGCCAGTGCTACGCCCGGGTCGGCGGGCAGCTCCGCCCGGCCACCGGCACCGTCGTCAACAGCGGCTTCGAGACCGTGTTCACCGGCGACGGCACCTCCGCCCTCCAGGTCTTCAACGTCGACGCGGACCTCGTCGGCACCGGGGGCGGCCAGCAGGGCATCCGGTTCGCCCGCATCCCGGCCACGGCCACCGTCCTGGTGAACGTGCTGGGCACCACCCGCACGATCAACACCTACAGCGGCGGCATCGCGGACACCGACCCGCTCAACGCCTACCGCGAACGGCTGCTGTGGAACTTCCCGGACGCCACCACCGTGAACCTGACCGGCGGCGGCCAGTTCCAGGGCAGCTTCCTGATGGGGCAGCAGCGCTCCGAGACCACGATCACCCTGCCCGGCATCAACGGCCGCTTCTTCACCACCGGCTCCGTCACCCACGGCAGCGAGACCGTCGGGGGCGGAGGCCAGGAGTTCCACGCCTACCCGTTCGACGGGGACCTGCCCGACTGCGGCGGCCCGGCCCCGGTGACCGGTTCGCTCTCCGTCCTCAAGCGGGACGCGGCGACGGGCGAGGCGCTGGCGGGCGCGCAGTTCGAACTGTGGCGGGAGACCAACGGCACGGCGGGCCTCCAGCCCGCCGGCCCGGGCGCCGACACCCTCGTCACCGGGTGCACCACCCCGGCGAGCGGCCTGTGCGAGCAGACCGTGACGCCCGGCACCTACTACTGGCGCGAGACCCAGGCGCCCCCCGGGTACGAGCCGCCCGCCCAGCCGGTCCGCGAGGTGACCCTGACCACCGAGAACGCGCAGGCCGGCGTCCGGTACGAGGCGGACAACCGGCGCAGCCCGCAGCCGCCGGACGGCGCCCGGGTGGTGCTGCGCAAGACGGACGCGGGGACGGGCGCGGCACTGCCCGGCGCGGAGTTCGAACTGTGGCGGGAGAGCAACGGCACCCCCGGCCTCCAGACCGCCGCCCCGGGCGGTGACACCCGGCTGGACGGCGCCTGCGTCACCGACGCCCTGGGCACCTGCACGGTGGAACTCCCCGTCGGCCAGACGTACTACTGGCGGGAGACCGCGGTCCCGGCCGGATACGAGCCGCCGGCGGACCCGGTCACGCGCTTCGACCTGACCGCGGGCGACGTGGCGGACGGCATCGTCGTCACCGTCGCGAACACCAGGAGCCAGCGGTACGAGGGCTCCATCCGGGTCCTGAAGCAGGACGCCAAGACGCGGCGGCCGCTGCGCGGCGCGGTGTTCGAGGTGTGGCAGGAGACCAACGGCACGGCCGGCCTGCAGACGCGCGGCATCAACCCCGACCGCAGGGCGGCGGAGGGCTGCGCCACGGACCGGGGCGGCGTCTGTGACTTCGGCCCGCTGCCCGAGGGCTGGTACTACCTCGTCGAGACGGCCGTGCCCGAGGGCTACGCGCTGCCCGCGGACCGGGTGACCGGGCCGCTGAGGCTGGACGCCGCCACCCCGGACCGGCGGCTGGTCGTCACGCTCCGCAACCAGCGTGACGGTCACGGCAAGGGCAAGGGAGACCACGGCAAGGGCAAGGGCGGGCACCACGACCACCCGAAGCACCCGAAGCACCCGAAGGACGCCAAGGGTCCCCGGGTCTGACCCGCGGCCCCGTACGACGGACGGAGCGACATGACAGCCATGACGACGACGGTACGGCCCATCGGCCTCGCCGCGGCGGTGGTGCTCGCCGCGGCGGGCCCGGCCCTTGCCGCTCCGTCCGCGCCGCCGCCCGGCACCGCCCGGGTGGTGCTGCGCAGCACGGACGTGGACACCGGGGCGCGCCTGCCCGGCGCCCGGTTCGAACTGTGGCGCGAGACCAACGACCTGGCCGGGCTCCAGAGCACCGGCCGGGCCGCCGACGAAAGGCAGACCGCCGGCTGTGCGACCGCCGCGGAGGGCGTCTGCACGGTGGAGCTGACGACCGGCGAGACGTACTACGCGGTGCAGGTCGCCGCCCCCGCCGGCTACGAGCGGCCCGACGAGCCGTTCACCGGCTTCGACGTGGGCGGTGCCGCCGCCGGGGAGGGGCTCGTCGTCAACGTCCCCAACCGCAGCCGGGAGGCGGCGTACGGCGGTGGGATCCGGGTCCGCAAGAGGGACGGGAAGACCGGCGCGCCCTTGCCCGGCGCGGTGTTCGAGGTCTGGAAGGAGACCAACGGCAGCACCGGCCTGCAGACCGCGGGGGTCGACGCGGACCAGCGCCCGCGGCGCGGCTGTGCCACCGACGCCGACGGCACGTGCGACTTCGCGGGGCTCGCGGACGGGGCGTACTTCCTGGTCGAGAAGGACGTCCCCGAGGGCTATGTGATGCCGAAGAACCCGGTGGCCGGCCCCTGGCGGCTGGACGGCCCATCCGGCCGCCGACTCGTCCTCACGGTCTACAACAAGCGTGCCGAGCCGATCCCCACCGTGGGCGGGGACGACGGCCGCCGGGCCCGGACCGCACGCGCCGGTGCGCCGCCGGAGTGACCTCCTCACTCCGTCGGCGCAGCAGCGCGAGCCGTGACCCCGGCCCACGGGTTGGCTGGTCCGTGACCGTCGCGTCCACAGACCGGAGGAGGCCCGGATGGCCGTACGCCAGGGGACCGGACCCATGGTGCGGGTGGCCGTACTCGGCGCCCTGCTCGCACTGGCCGGCCCGCTCACGTCCCCGGCGGCGGCCGCCACGGCCGAACCGGAGAGCGCCTGCGCGGCGGGCACCGGGCCCTATCAGCGGGAGCTGGAGAAGCACTTGGGGCGGCCGGTCGACGGGGTGCAGTCCACCGCGGACTGCCAGGCGGTCCGCGCCTTCCAGCGCACGAACGGCGTCAGTCCCGCCGACGGCTACCCGGGTGTGGCCACCTACCGCACGATGCTCGTCGTGACGGCCCGTCCCGACCCCAACGCCGCGGGAGACTGCCCCGTACGCGACCACCGCGTCACCTGCGTGGACCTGGAGCGCCAGCTGCTGTGGGTGCAGAGGGGGTCCAGGGTCGTCTTCCCGCCCGTGCCCATCCGGACCGGGCGCGACTACCAGGAGACCCGGACCGGCTGGCACGAGGTGTACTGGCGCAACAAGAACCACGTCTCCACGCTCTACGGCACGCCCATGCCGCACGCCCAGTTCTTCGACGGGGGCCAGGCGTTGCACGGGTCCCCCGGCTCCCTCTACGGAACCGGTGGTTCCGCAGGCTGCGTCAACCTCACCGAACCGGACGCGGAGCGCCTCTGGGGCCTGCTCGCCGAGGGCGACGCCGTCTACGTCTGGGGCGTCAAGCCGGGCACCGAGGACTGACCGCAAGCCGTTCCCGCCGTTTCGCGGCACTTGGGACGGAACAGTGACAAGACCGTGGCTCATCGTGATCCTCCCGTGTGCTTTCCTTTCGACATGCGCGCGACAGTCCGCGCGCGGGGGACATGGGGAGAACACGAGTGAACCTGCAGCCGATACGCGGCCGCGCCCGGACGCGCCTGCCGGCCCTGCTGCTGGGAGCGGCCCTGCTGTTCACCACCGCCTGCAGCGGCGGGGGCGGTGGCGACAGCAGCGGCAGCGGCGGCGACAACGCCGGGGGCGGCGCCAAGACCGGTACCGAGGCTTCGAAGGCCGTCGTCAACGTCAAGCCCGACGACGGGGCCAAGGAGGTCGCGACGAGCGGCGTCCTGAAGATCACGAGCACCGGCGGCAAGCTCAGCACGGTGACCGTCGCCGACACCAAGGGCAACGCGGTCGAGGGCAAGCTCTCCGCCGACGGCGCGAGCTGGGAGCCGGCCCGCCACCTGGCCTCGGCCACCGAGTACAAGGTGCACGCGGTCGCCAAGGACGAGGCCGGCCGGGAGTCCGCCAAGGACACCACCTTCACGACCCTGACCCCGACCAACACCTTCGTGGGCCACTACACCCCCGAGGACGGCTCGACCGTCGGCGTGGGCATGCCGGTCTCGATCAACTTCACCCGTGGCATCACCAACCCCGAGGCCGTCGAGAAGGCCATCACCGTGACGTCCGAGCCGGCCGTGCCGATCGAGGGCCACTGGTTCGGCAACGACCGCCTCGACTTCCGCCCCGAGAACTACTGGGCCGCGGGCACCAAGGTCACCGTCAAGCTCGCCCTCGACGGCGTCGAGGGCCGCCCGGGGGTCTACGGCAAGCAGACCCGCACGGTCACCTTCACCATCGGCCGCTCCCAGGTCTCGACGGTCGACGCGGCCGCGCACACGATGCAGGTCGTCCGTGACGGCCAGGTCCTCAAGGACGTCCCGATCACCGCGGGCGCCCCGTCGACCACGACCTACAACGGCCAGATGGTCATCAGCGAGAAGTACAAGGTCACGCGGATGAACGGCGCGACCGTCGGCTTCGGCGGCGAGTACGACATCTCCGACGTCCCGCACGCCATGCGCCTGTCGCAGTCGGGCACGTTCGTGCACGGCAACTACTGGGCCCCCTCCAGCACCTTCGGCTCGGCGAACGTCAGCCACGGCTGCATCGGACTCAAGGACGTCCGCGGCGCGGGTGACTCCAAGCAGCCCGCGGCCTGGTTCTTCGAGGAGTCCCTGATCGGTGACGTGATCGTGGTGAAGAACTCGAAGGACAAGCAGATCGCCCCCGACAACGGCCTCAACGGCTGGAACATGCCGTGGGCGGAGTGGATCAAGTAACCGCCGCGCGCACGCCGCGCACGTGATCCGGGTGGCCCGGTGCTGTGACCCACAGCACCGGGCCACTTCACGTTAACCGACGCTAACCTGGCCCGTATGACCATCTCTCTCGAAGTCTCCGAAGGCGTCGGCACCATCCGCCTGGACCGGCCGCCCATGAACGCCCTGGACATCGCCACCCAGGACCGGCTGCGCGAGCTCGCGGTGGAGGCGACCGACCGGGCCGACGTCCGCGCGGTCGTCATCTACGGCGGCGAGAAGGTGTTCGCGGCCGGCGCGGACATCAAGGAGATGCAGACGATGGACCACGCGGCGATGGTCGTCCGGTCCCGTGCGCTGCAGGACGCCTTCACCGCCGTCGCCCGCATCCCCAAGCCCGTCGTCGCGGCGATCACCGGCTATGCGCTGGGCGGCGGTTGCGAGCTCGCGCTGTGCGCCGACTACCGGATCGCCGCCGACAACGCCAAGCTCGGCCAGCCCGAGATCCTGCTCGGCCTGATCCCGGGCGCGGGCGGCACCCAGCGGCTCTCCCGGCTGGTCGGCCCCTCCCGGGCCAAGGACCTGATCTTCACGGGCCGCATGGTCAAGGCCGACGAGGCGTTCACCCTGGGCCTGGTCGACCGGGTGGTGCCCGCCGGCGAGGTGTACGAGCAGGCGCACGCCTGGGCCGCCAAGCTCGCGCAGGGGCCGGCGATCGCGCTGCGCGCCGCGAAGGAGTGCGTGGACGCGGGCCTGGAGGCCGACATCGACACCGGTCTCACCATCGAACGCAACTGGTTCGCGGGCCTGTTCGCCACCGAGGACCGCGAACGCGGCATGCGCAGCTTCGTCGAAGAGGGCCCGGGCAAGGCGAAGTTCGTCTGAGCCCGGCCGGCCGGTCCTCCCTGTGGGTGGATTAGCCAGGCCTTAAGGCAGCCTTAAGCCGAATCGGTGATCCACTCGCTGTGATCGCTTCCGTGCGGTGCGTCATGCCAGGTCGGGCCGGTTCTCGGGCCACCTGTTTGCCTCCCGCATATGACAGGACACCCCCTTGGATTTGTTGAATCCGGGGGGTGTTTCCGGTGGAACGGCCCGGAGCGGCAGGCCGGCCGTCCATGATGGGTCCATGGCGGGCCTGGAGAGTGTGGAACAGCCGCGGCAGCGCGGCGGTGCTTCGGCGGTACGGCTCACGGCGGCCGTCGAGGAGGAACAGGGCCTCAGGGCGCTGGAGTTGTACGGGAACCCGGCCGAGGCGGAAGTGACGCTGCCGTCCATGCCCGAGTCGGCCAGTACCGCGCGCCGGCTCACGCAGTGCGTGGTGATCCGCCTCTGGGGCCTCTCGCCGCAGATCTCCGAGCACGCCGTCCTGCTGGTCTCGGAACTCGTCGGCAACGCGGTCCGCCACACCGGAGCCCGCTCCTTCGGCTTACGCATGCTGCGGCGGCGCGGCTGGATCCGGATGGAGGTGCGCGACCCCTCGCGCGGGCTGCCCTGCCTGATGCCGGTCCACGAACTGGACACCACCGGTCGCGGCCTCTTCCTCGTCGACAAGCTGTCCGACCGCTGGGGCGCCGACCTGCTGCCCCGCGGCAAGATCACCTGGTTCGAGATGCGGGTCGCCGACCGCCAGAACGCCTGAAGCCCCCGGCTCGCCGTGTGGGCGCTGTGGGGGCTTCATGGGTGCGCCGAGGATCGAAGGGGTGTGATCCTCGGCGTGGCGACTTCGCTCGGGTCAATGGGGAAGTCGTGGTTTCGACTATGGCAGACGAGGGCTCGAACGCCAAAAGTCCCTACTTGGACATAAGTGTGCAAATCGCAAGACTTTCTAGCTAAATCCTAGGTGAGGTGGGCCACGCACCTCACATTCGATGAATAACTATCGACTGCTCTGAGTAAATCGTTGATCACATGGCGGATGGGGTGCCCGATCCGCCCCTTTGGTGGACGTCCCGAAATGGGTCAATCATTACCTTCCGGGCTATCCGCCTCTTAAATGGGCAAGTGCTCTCACATCCAGGCCGCCGCGCGGCCCTGCGTGCGGCTCTGCGCGCGGCCGGTATCGGCGGGGCCGGCGCCGCCGCGGCCGCTCTCACCGCCGGCTGCGGCCCCGGCCGCCCGGCCGCCGACCTCTCCTCCCCGCCGCCCGGCCCGCCCTCCTCCCCGCCCCCCGGCCCGGCCCGTCCGGCGAGGCCCGCACAGGCCGCGGCCCCGGCCGCCCCCCGCCGGTTCGCCGGGCAGCCCGTGGAGATCGGCCACGGCCCGCGCGACCGCGGCCGGGTCGCCCTCACCTTCCACGGCAACGGGGAGCCCGCCCTCGCGCGCGCGGCGCTGGCCGCGGCCGAGAAGGGGGGCGCGCGGGTCACCGTACTGGCGATCGGCTCCTGGCTCGACGCCCACCCGGACCTGGCCCGCCGGATCCTCGACGGCGGTCACGAACTCGGCAACCACACCCAGCGCCACCTCGCGATCAACGACATGGGAGAGGCGGAGGCCTACGCCGAGATCACCGGCTGCGCCCAGCGCCTCAAGCGGCTCACCGGCTCCATCGGCACCTGGTTCCGGCCCTCCCGGACGCAGTACGCCACCCCGCTCGTCCAGAAGCTGGCCCAGCGGGCCGGCTACCCGCACGTCCTCTCGTACGACGTCGACTCCCTCGACTTCACCTCGCCCGGCGCCGCGGCCGTCATCCGCAACGTCACCGGGACGATCCGGCCCGGATCCGTGGTGAGCCTGCACTTCGGCTACGCGGACACGGTCGACGCGATGCCTCCCCTCCTCGAAGAACTCGCGCGCCGCAAGCTGCGCGCGGTGACCACCACGGAGCTGCTGACGCCATGAAGACCACCCGCCTTCCCCGGAATGCCGGCGTGCTGCTGGCCGGTCTGGTCCTCGCCGCCCTGGCCGGCTGCGGAACAGCCGGAAAGGAGCGCGCCGAGGCGCTCGGCACCAAGGGCCCGGCCAAGCCCGTCAAGGCCGTACCGGCCGCCCCGCCCGGACTGCCCGGCATGCCGCCGCTGCTGGATCCGAACGACGTCTACGCGGCGGACCGGCCGGGCAAACTCTCCCCGGTGGTCAAGGACTTCCCGTCCCGCGTCTACGTACCGAACACCAACTCCAACACCGTCTCCGTCATCGACCCGGAGACCTACCGGGTCATCGACACCATCCCGGTCGGGGTCCAGCCCCAGCACGTCGTCCCCTCCTGGGACCTGAAGACCCTGTGGGTCAACAACAACCGGGGCCACACGCTCACCCCGATCAACCCCGCGACCGGCGAGGCCGGAAAGCCCGTCGAGGTGCACGACCCCTACAACCTGTACTTCACGCCCAACGGCAGGTACGCCATCGTGATGGCCTCCATGGACAAGGAGCTTGTCTTCCGCGACCCGCACACCATGGACCGCGTGAAGACCGTCCCGGTGACCTGCTACGGCGTCAACCACGCCGACTTCTCCGCCGACGGCCGCTACTTCATCGTCAGCTGCGAGTTCTCCGGCGAACTCCTCAAGGTCGACACCGAGAGGATGGAGGTCGTCGGCCAGCAGAAGCTCCCGTTCGAGGGCGCCATGCCGCAGGACGTCAAGGTCTCCCCGGACGGCAAGACCTTCTACGTCGCGGACATGATGGCGCACGGCATGTGGGTGCTCAGCGGCGACACCTTCGAGACCCCCAAGCTGCTGCCCACCGGCAAGGGCTGCCACGGCCTCTACGTGAGCCGCGACTCCAAGGAGATGTACGTCTCCAACCGCGGCGAGGGCAGCGTCTCCGTCTACGACTTCGCGCAGAGGAAGCTCACCAAGAAGTGGACCCTGCCGGACGGCGGCAGCCCCGACATGGGCGGCGTGTCGGCCGACGGCAAGGTGCTGTGGCTGTCCGGCCGCTACAACTCCGAGGTGTACGCGATCGACACCACGACCGGCAAGCAGCTCGCCCGGATCCCGGTGGGCGGCGGCCCCCACGGCCTCGCCGTCTACCCGCAGCCCGGCCGCTACTCGCTCGGGCACACCGGCATCTTCCGCTAGGGAACCCCCGGGACCCGGGGGTCCCGCCCGCCGAGGGTGCCGCTACCCTGAGCCGGTCAACAAGCACCAAGAAGGGGTGGACCCAGTGGCGGACATCGAGAGCGCACGGGCTACGTTCGACAGGTTCGACGTGAACGGTGACGGCTTCATCACGGCCGACGAGTACAGCGCCGCGATGCGCGCCATGGGCGACGCCCACGTGACCCCGGCCGTCGCGGACTCCGTCGTCGCCTCCAAGGACGCCAACGGCGACAAGCTGCTCAGCTTCGACGAGTTCTGGGCCTCCCTGAACAAGTAGCCCCCGCGTCTGCCGCCCGGGCCCGCGGGCCCGGGCGGCAGCTTGCGTCAGGCCGCCGGCCCGGACCCGTCCGCCATGTCACCGACCTCGGCGAGGGCCTCCTCCAGCCAGGTCAGCCAGAACGTCTCCAGGGCGATCCCGCCGTGCAGGACGAGCCGGCGCAGCCGGTCCTCCACGGCGTCGCGCCCCGGCGGGAAGTCCTTCTCCTCGATGGCCTCGTACTGCGCCAGCTGGCGCCGGTGCAGCTCCAGATGGCGACGCAGCTCGGGTCCGAGGCCCTGCGGCCCCACCACGCCCGCCGCCCGGATCCGCAGCAGCAGCGGATCGCGCATCGGCTTGGGGTCCTGGCTCTCCGCGACCCACCGGGCCAGCTCCGTGCCGCCCGCGGGCAGCACCTCGTACTCCTTCTTCTGGCCCCGCACGGGCACCTCGCTGGGCAGCGCCCGGATCAGCCCGGCCTCCTCCAGCCGCCCGAGCTCGCGGTAGATCTGCTGGTGGGTCGCCGACCAGAAGTACCCGATCGACTTGTCGAACCGCCGGGTCAGCTCCAGCCCGGACGAGGGCTTCTCGAGCAGGGCGGTGAGGATGGCGTGCGGCAGGGACATGCGGCCATCCTAGGTACGCGGCGGTCCGGCCACCGCCCTCACCGCCGTCCGCTCACCGCCGCGCGGCCCTTGCCCCCCGCCCGCCGCCCCCGGCCCCCGCGCCCGGCCCCCGGCCCCGGCCCCCGGCTCCCGGCCCCGGCCCCCGCCCCTTGGCCGCCGTCCCCGCCCGCTGCCCCCGTACGGGCCAGGCCCGGTGGCGGCCACCCCGCACGCTGCGCAGGCTGGGATGCGTGGCAGCCGACGACAACACCGCGCACCATGCGAACTACGCCGACCTCACCGCGCTGTACGTGAACTGCACGCTCAAGCGCTCGCCCGAGACCAGCAACACCGAGGGCCTGATCGACAAGAGCCGGGCGGTCATGGAGTCCGCAGGCGCCCGCACCTCGCTCATCCGCGCCGTCGACCACGACATCGCGACGGGCGTGTGGCCGGACATGACCGACCACGGCTGGGAGAGCGACCAGTGGCCGGTCCTTTACAGCCAGATCATGGACGCCGACATCCTCGTCCTGTGCGGCCCCATCTGGCTCGGCGACAACAGCTCCGTGATGAAGAAGGTGATCGAGCGGCTCTACGCCTGCTCCTCGCTGCTCAACGAGCACGGCCAGTACGCCTACTACGGCCGGGTCGGCGGCGCGCTGATCACCGGCAACGAGGACGGCGTCAAGCACTGCGCCATGAACGTCCTCTACAGCCTCCAACACCTCGGCTACGCGATCCCGCCGCAGGCCGACGCGGGCTGGATCGGCGAGGCCGGCCCGGGCCCGTCCTACCTGGACCCCGGCTCGGGCGGCCCCGAGAACGACTTCACCAACCGCAACACCGCCTTCATGTCCTGGAACCTCATGCACCTGGCCGCCCTGCTCAAGCGCTCCGGCGGCATCCCGGCCCACGGCAACCAGCGCTCGGAGTGGGACGCCGGCTGCCGCTTCGACTTCCCCAACCCCGAGCACCGATGAGTTCCGCGCTCCGGGGCGGTCCAACGGTGGACGACACGACCGGAGGAAGAGGAAGCCCGTGGAGCAACTGCTGAGAGTCCAGAACTTCTGCGTCTCGCGCGACGGATTCGGCACCGGTGAGCACCAGAGCCTGGAGCGGCCCTTCGGGCACGCCGATCCCGGTGCCCTGTTCGCGTGGGCCGGGGCCACCGCGAGCTGGCCGAACCGCACCGAGCCGGGCGGCACCCGGGGCCTGGACGACTACTTCACCCGGGACTTCACGCACAACATCGGTGCGGAGATCATGGGCCGCAACAAGTTCGGACCCCAGCGGGGGCCCTGGGCCGACCACGAGTGGCGCGGCTGGTGGGGGGACGAGCCGCCGTTCCACACGCCGGTCTTCGTCCTGACCCACCACCCACGCCCCTCGTTCACGCTCTCCGACACCACCTTCCACTTCGTCGACGGTGAGCCGGCCGCCGTCCTCGCCGCGGCCAGGGAAGCGGCGCCGGGCAAGGACGTCCGGCTCGGCGGCGGTGCCACGACCATCCGCGAGTTCCTCGACGCCGGCCTCGTCGACACCCTGCACGTGGCGGTCGCGCCCGTGGAGATCGGCTCCGGGGTACGGCTGTGGGAATCGCCCGAGGAACTGCTCGACCGCTTCCACCTGGACGTCGTGCCCAGCCCGAGCGGCGTCACGCACCACCTGTTCTGGCGCAGATGACCGCGGATGACCGCAGATGCCGGTGGTTCAGTGCGCGATGTCCACGACGAACCGCTCCGGCGAGTGCAGGCTGTAGGCGCGGTAGTAGGGAAGGGTGTCGAAGGCGGCGCCGAAGGTCACGTACCCCTCGTAGTCGCCGGTCATGGCGAGGCCCTTGAGCTTGCCGAGGTAGATCTTCCGGAGCCTCGGGCCGCGGTAGACGCTCTCGCCCGCGTCGTCGTGCGCGGCGGCGGGGTTGAGGCGGATCTCCAGGAAGTGCTTCCCGGCCAGCGGCACGGGCTGCCCGGACCCGTCGTACCTGAGCTGTGCGACAGGCGTGACGGTCACGGTGGGGGCGTACCCCTGGAGGTCGATGACGATCCGGTCGAACGTGGCGTGCCCGCCCCAGCGGGCGTTCACGACGAGCGGGGTCGGCGCCTGGGTGGAGGCGAGGGAGGAGGCGGAGGCGGGTGAGGCGAACGCGAGTCCGGCGACGAGCAGTGCGCCGGAGGCCAGAGCCACGAACCGCCGGAGACGTGTGTGGATCATGATGTCCCCTCGATTCTCGAGAGACGGGGACTGATGGCACCTGCTAGGACGCCATGCCGGACCCCCCGGTTCCGCCCCGCGCCCAGGACGGGGCCGGGGCCCTCCTTCTCTCAGCAGCCGCTGTCGGCTACCACATGCCGGGTGCGGCGTACCAGGACGCGCGGACGCCGTCGAAGCCGCCGTCGGGGCGGCTGGTCAGGGTGAAGGCCCTGCTGTCGCCGGCCGCGTAGTTGTACATCATGACGATGTCGGCCCGGCCGTCGCCGTCGGTGTCCCCGGAGACCGGGGTACCGCTGCTGGTCGCCCTTCTCCGACCCCTCGGGCGCCGGCGAGGCCGACACCGACGGTTTCGGCGCGTGATGTCGAGAAGGCCACCAAGATCGGGCCTCATCGGCTGGGAGGACGTCGCCGACTGCCTGGGCGGGAACAGACGACCTGCGCCATGCTGATCGGTGAGCAGTTCCTGGGTGTCCTCGGGAAGGGCAAGCGCGTCGTCAAGGCGCTCGACCGCGCCTGGACCATGTACAACAAGTGGGAGGACGAGGTCGTTTGGGCCACCGGACCCCTCAAGCGCTCGGACAACGACGCCAAGGCCTTCGCCAAGTACGAGGAGGACATGCGTGCGTGGCAGAAACAGGCCGATGCGGCGAAGGCGCCGAAGAAGGCCGACGACGTCGAGGCTCCGGCGGCGAAACAGGCCGACAGCGGAGGTAGCGGCGACAGCCCCGGTGGCGGTGGCGGCGGTTCCGGCGGCGGAGACCGGACAACCTACCGTGGCATGGAGATGGACGAGGACGGACTCCCCGTTCTGGGGCGCTCGCCGAAGAAGCTCGGCATCCGTGTCGACGGAGACAGACCCTGCACATGTGGTCCATCGACTCCCGAGACCTGCCGAAGGGCCTCAAGGCAGTCAAGGACGGCAAGACCCACGTGACCATCGGGCCGGCCTATGACATGCCTCTGGAAGAATTCGAGGATCTGTTGGCCTCGACGCGGCACCTGTGGCGCCGGATCGAGCCCTCGTGAAGAGAAGGATGTGAGGGCTGAATGGTGCTTTCCGAATCGATGGCGGACTGGGTCGACTGGGATCAGGCGGCCTACCTGCTCGGGCTGAGTCTCGGAGCCATCACTCCTGAGGTCCCCTTCTCGAGGAGCAAGCGGATCTTCTGGGAGGACAACCCGGCGGGGCGCGGGCTCCACGCGGCGCTCCTGGCCCTCGTAGAGGGCGGACTGCTGGAGTCGCGCGACGACGACGAGCAGTTCAGGTGGGTGGCTACCTCCAAGCACCTCAACGAGTTCGACTGACCGGTTGATCCGAGCGGTAGGGAGTCGCCGGGAAGTGCTGTGCGCATCTCCCGGCGTTCTCCCCCGCCCCCATACACGCGCGGCCCGGTCCCCTGAAAGATCAGGGGACCGGGCCGCTCTTCGCGTCAGCGCGTCGGTCAGATGTCGGTCAGGTCAGCACTCGATGACGTTGACCGCGAGGCCGCCGCGGGCGGTCTCCTTGTACTTGATCTTCATGTCGGCGCCGGTCTCCTTCATGGTCTTGATGACCTTGTCGAGGGAGACCTTGTGGGAGCCGTCGCCGCGCATCGCCATCTTGGCGGCGGTGACGGCCTTGACCGCGGCCATGCCGTTGCGCTCGATGCAGGGGATCTGGACCAGGCCGCCGACCGGGTCGCAGGTCAGGCCCAGGTTGTGCTCCATGCCGATCTCGGCGGCGTTCTCGACCTGCTCCGGGGTGCCGCCCAGGACCTCGGCGAGGGCGCCGGCCGCCATCGAGCAGGCGGAGCCCACCTCGCCCTGGCAGCCGACCTCGGCGCCGGAGATCGAGGCGTTCTCCTTGAACAGCATGCCGATCGCGCCCGCCGCCAGGAGGAAGCGGACCACGCCGTCCTCGTCCGCGCCGGGGACGAAGTTCATGTAGTAGTGCAGGACCGCCGGGAGGACGCCCGCCGCGCCGTTGGTGGGCGCGGTGACGACACGGCCGCCGGCCGCGTTCTCCTCGTTGACCGCCATCGCGTAGATCGTCGTCCACTCGCTGCGGTGCATCATCGGGTCGCCCTCGGTGCGCAGCTGGCGCGCCGTGGAGGCGGCGCGGCGCTTGACCCGCAGGCCGCCCGGGAGGATGCCCTCGCGGGACATGCCGCGCGAGACGCAGGACTGCATGACGCGCCAGATCTCCAGGAGGCCCTCGCGGATCTCCTCCTCCGTGCGCCAGGCCTTCTCGTTCTCCAGCATCAGGGAGGAGATCGACAGGCCGGTCTCGTTCGCCAGGCGCAGCATCTCGTCACCGGAGCGGAAGGGGTACTTCAGCACCGTGTCGTCGAGCTTGATCCGGTCCTCGCCGACCGCGTCCTCGTCCACGACGAAGCCGCCGCCGACCGAGTAGTAGGTCTTCTCCAGCAGCGGGGTGCCGGCCTCGTCGTACGCGAAGAGCGTCATGCCGTTCGCGTGGTACGGCAGCGAGCGCCGGCGGTGCAGGATCAGCTGGTTCGGCTCGTCGAAGGCGATCTCGTGGCCATCGCCTATCTCCGCCCCCAGCAGCCGCAGGCGGCCGCTCTTGCGGATGCGCTCCACCTCGTCGTCCGCCGTCTCCACGTCCACGGTGCGGGGGGAGTGGCCCTCCAGGCCCAGCAGCACCGCCTTGGGCGTGCCGTGGCCGTGGCCGGTCGCGCCCAGGGAGCCGAAGAGCTCGGCCCGCACGGAGGCCGTCTGGGCGAGCACGCCGTCCTTCTTCAGCCGCGTCACGAACATGCGTGCGGCGCGCATCGGACCCACGGTGTGCGAGCTGGACGGACCGATGCCGATCGAGAAGAGGTCGAAAACGGAAATGGCCACGTTAGCGGACTCCCGGGTCATCCCCGCTGTGGCGGGGAACGGACCGTCCAGTCGCTCTCGCAGCGTAGCGAGGCGGCCGACGGAGGGTGCGGACTTTGCAGGGATTGCGGGCAAAGATCACCTCGTGGGCGCCCTTGCCCGGTTCATCAGCGTACGTCAGTTCGGGAGGGGGTCGGTTACGCCGACCTGTACGGCGTCTTTCGCGGCCCCGACGTCGAGGACCGCGCCCGGCCACGAAAAGGCCCGGCCCTGTGCGAGACAAGGCCGGGCCAGCCCTACCCGTCGCCCTAGAGCGAGGGGTACAGCGGGAACTTCGCGGCGAGCGCCGAGACGCGCGCCTTGAGGCCTTCGGCGTCGTACGTCGGCTTCAGCGCCTGCGCGATGATCTCGGCGACCTCGGTGAAGGCCTCGGCGTCGAAACCGCGGGTGGCCAGGGCCGGCGTACCGATCCGCAGGCCCGAGGTGACCATCGGCGGCCGCGGGTCGTTCGGGATGGCGTTGCGGTTGACCGTGATGCCGACCTCGTGGAGGCGGTCCTCGGCCTGCTGGCCGTCGAGCTCGGAGTTGCGCAGGTCGACCAGGACCAGGTGCACGTCGGTGCCGCCGGTGAGGACGTCCACGCCCACGGCCTTGACGTCGTCCTGGACCAGGCGGGCGGCGAGGATCTTCGCGCCCTCCAGGGTGCGCTCCTGGCGCTCCTTGAACTCGGGCGAGGCCGCGACCTTGAAGGAGACGGCCTTGGCCGCGATCACGTGCTCCAGCGGGCCGCCCTGCTGGCCCGGGAAGACCGCGGAGTTGATCTTCTTGGCCAGTTCCTGCGTCGACAGGATGACACCGCCGCGCGGACCGCCGAGGGTCTTGTGCGTGGTGGTGGTCACGACGTGGGCGTGCGGCACCGGGTTCGGGTGCAGGCCCGCGGCGACCAGGCCGGCGAAGTGCGCCATGTCGACCATCAGGTACGCGCCGACCTCGTCCGCGATGCGGCGGAAGGCGGCGAAGTCCAGCTGGCGCGGGTAGGCGGACCAGCCGGCGACGATCAGCTGCGGCTTGGACTCCTTGGCGAGGCGCTCGACCTCGGCCATGTCCACCTCGCCGGACTCGTCCACGTGGTACGGGACCACGTTGTAGAGCTTGCCGGAGAAGTTGATCTTCATGCCGTGGGTCAGGTGACCGCCGTGGGCCAGGTTCAGGCCCATGATCGTGTCGCCCGGCTTGAGCAGCGCGAACATCGCGGCGGCGTTGGCCTGCGCGCCGGAGTGCGGCTGGACGTTCGCGGCCTCGGCGCCGAACAGCGCCTTGATCCGGTCGATCGCGATCTGCTCGACCACGTCGACGTGCTCGCAGCCGCCGTAGTAGCGGCGGCCCGGGTAGCCCTCGGCGTACTTGTTGGTGAGGACCGAGCCCTGGGCCTCCATGACGGCGACCGGAGCGAAGTTCTCCGACGCGATCATCTCCAGGGTGGACTGCTGGCGCACGAGCTCCGCGTCGACGGCGGCGGCGACGTCGGGGTCGAGCTCGTGGAGAGGGGTGTTCAGTACAGACATCAGGGTCCCCTGGGGTCAGTTACCGGCGGTGAGCTTGGTGTACTCCTCGAAGGAGAGCGCGTCCTTGGGCTCCTCGGAGAGGCGGACCTTGAACAGCCAGCCGCCCTCGAACGGGGCGGTGTTCACGAGCGCCGGGTCGTCGACGACGTCCTGGTTGGCCTCGACGATCTCGCCGGAGACCGGGGAGTACAGGTCGCTGACCGACTTGGTCGACTCCAGCTCGCCGCAGGTCTCGCCCTCGGTCACGGTGTCGCCGACCTCGGGGAGCTGGGCGTAGACGACGTCACCGAGCGCGTTGGCCGCGAACTCCGTGATGCCGACCGTCGCGACGCCGTCCACGACGTCCGACAGCCACTCGTGCTCCTTGGTGTAACGCAGCTTCTCGGGGTTGCTCATGACCTGATTCTCCTGGATGCGGGGGAGTGGATACGAACTGCGGTCTTGGGTACTGAGACGGCGCCGTCCGGGTACCCGGACGGCGGACGTCGTGCGCGGAGGGTTACTTCTGCCGCTTGTAGAACGGCAGCGCGACGACCTCGTACGGCTCATGCGTACCGCGAATGTCGACGCCGACGCCGGAGGTGCCGGGCGCGGCGTGCTCCGCGTCCACGTACGCCATCGCGATCGGCTTGCCCAGCGTCGGGGACGGGGCGCCCGAGGTGACCTCGCCGACGACCTTGCCGCCGGCGACGACGGGGAAGCCGGCGCGCGGGACGCGGCGGCCCTCGGCAACCAGGCCGACCAGCTTGCGCGGCGCCTGGGACGCGGCCTTCTCGGCGGCGGCCTCCAGGGCGGCGCGGCCGACGAAGTCCCCCTCCTTCTCGAACTTCACGACCCGGCCCAGACCCGCGTCGAACGGGGTCAGGGAGGTGGTCAGCTCGTGCCCGTACAGCGGCATGCCCGCCTCCAGGCGCAGGGTGTCGCGGCAGGACAGGCCGGCCGGGACCAGGCCGACGCCCTCGCCGGCCTTGGCCAGCGCCTGCCACAGCTCCACGGCGTGCTCGGGGGCGACGAACAGCTCGAAGCCGTCCTCGCCGGTGTAGCCCGTACGCGCGATCAGCGCGGGCACGCCCGCGACGGTGCCCGGCAGGCCCGCGTAGTACTTGAGGCCGTCCAGGTCGGCGTCGGTGAGCGACGCCAGGATGCCGGGGGACTCCGGGCCCTGCACCGCGATCAGCGCGTAGGCGTCGCGGTCGTCGCGGACCTCGGTGTCGAAGCCGGCGGCGCGCTCGGTCAGGGCGTCGAGGACGACCTGGGCGTTGGAGGCGTTGGCGACGACCATGTACTCGGTCTCGCCGAGGCGGTAGACGATCAGGTCGTCGAGGATCCCGCCGTCCTCCTGGCAGATGTGCGTGTAACGGGCGCGGCCGACGCCGACGGTCGAGATGTTGCCGACGAGCGCGTAGTCCAGGGCCTTGACGGCCTCCGGGCCGGTCAGGGTGATCTCGCCCATGTGCGACAGGTCGAAGAGGCCGGCCTTGGTGCGCACGGCGTTGTGCTCGTCGCGCTCGCTGGCGTACCGCAGCGGCATGTCCCAGCCCGCGAAGTCGGTCATGGTCGCACCGAGCGAGCGGTGCAGCGCATCGAGGGCGGTCAGGCGGGGGGCAGTGCTCATGGGTGTGGCTCCCGGGTCCCAGGGCATCGACATGACATGACGAGGACGTTCCTCCCCATCTGTCATCGGAACCTGAGAGGTTCGCCGAGAGTTCCGCCGATCGTCCGATCGCCGGTCTCCCCGACTTGCACCTTGGGTGGAGCTGCCGAACAGCTCGCTTTTCAGATCTGCCTCATCCACGCGGTACGGGGCCTGAGAGATTCAAGGGAGGTTCTTGCTCCTTCGGCGCCCGCGCACGGCCTTGCGGCGTGCCGGGACTCTCCCGCGCGGATTCAAGCGGCCGGTATGCAGTTGGTCCAGATGGCGCACATCATTGCACGCCATGCCCGAGATCGGGGGTCGGGGTCCGAAAGTTCGTACGCCCATCCGAGCGGGCGGAACGGAACCGGACATGCCGATTACCGTCTCTTTACACTCAGGGGGCAAGGGTCCCGGTGACCCGATTCGGGGGAGGCGAACACTGTGCGGAGATTCGGAGTGGTGACGACGACGGGAACCGTGGAGGCGGTGCCGGGTCAGCGGCGCGGCGCGCGCGATCGCCGGAGGGCGGCCGACGGCGGCCTCGGCCTCGTACGCGACCTGCGCGGCCCGGCGCTGCCCGCACCCCGGCGACTCGGCTTCGCCGAGGGCGACATCGTCGTGGTCTCGGGCCTCCCCGGCGGCGGCAAGAGCACGCTGATCAAGCGGGCCGCGCCGGAGGGCGGGGCCGTCGACTCCCAGGACACCCGCGAGCGCTGGGAGCGCCGGATGCCCGCCCGGCTTCCCTACGCCGTCTACCGCCCGCTGGTCCGCGCCGCGCACTACTGGGGGCTGTACCGGATCCTGCGCTCCGGCGCCTCCGTGGTCGTCCACGACTGCGGCACCCAGAGCTGGGTGCGCGGCCTGCTCGCCGCGGCCGCGCGCCGGCGGGGCCGGGCGCTGCACCTCGTCCTCCTCGACAGCAGCCCCGAGGAGGCACTCTCCGGGCAGGCCGCTCGGGGCCGCGGGGTGTCCGCCTACGCCTTCGCCCGCCACCGCGGGGCCGTGGGCCGCCTGCTGCGCGACGCCGAGGAGGGCCGCCCGCCCGCCGGGTGCGCCTCCGCGACCCTCCTGGACCGCCGCTCGGCCGCCGCGGTGACGGGGATCGGCTTCCACCCCTGACCGCCGGACCGCCCGCACCCGGGTCCCCCGCGGCGGCGCCCGCCCGGGGGCCGGTACCCTGCGGGGCGACACGCGCGGGACCGTACGCGCGCGACCAGACAGGGGCAGGGGCAGATGCAGGGCAGCGGCTGGCCGGGGAATGAGCTGGAGCAGGTGCTCGGGGCGGCGCTCGGGCAGCCGGACGCCGGCGGCCGGATCCTGGAGGTGCTGGGGCGCAGCCAGGTGTGGGTGCCCCTGCCGGGCGGCGGCGGCCCCGACACGGCCGGCCTGGACCTGCCCACCATGGACATCGGCGGCGCGGCGTACGTCCCGGTCTACAGCTCCGAGGCCCAGTTCCTCGCCTGTGTCGGCCCCGGCATGGACTTCGCGGTGGCCCCGGCGGTCGAGTTCGCCCGGGGCCTGCCCCCGCAGCTGGGCATCGCGGTCAATCCGGAGGGCGCCGTCGGCGTACCGCTGCCCCCGCCCGCCGTCGCGGAGCTCTGCCGCGCCGGCCGCAGCCCGCTCGACGGACCCGCCGCCGGCGGCCGCGTGCGGCTCTTCGAGCCCGACTGGCAGGAGGACCCGGTGGACTTCCTGGCCGCCGCCGGCGAGGAGTTCCGCGCCACCGGCGTGGTCGCCGCGGCCCACCGCTGCCTCGCCAGCGTCGAGGGAGGGGCCCCGCAACTGTTCATCGGGGTCCGCCTGGCGGGGTGGGAGCCGCAGATGCGGGAGGCGCCGATGGAGGCGCTCGGACGGGCCCTGGCGCGCGTGCCGGCGCCGTGGCCGGTGCAGTTGATCCTCCTGGACGCGGCCCAGGACCCGGTCACGGACTGGATTCGTGAGCGCGTACGCCCCTTCTACCTGCCGTAGGGCCGCTTAAGCTGGTTACATCTCCCGGCCGCACGCATGAGCGCCGACCGGGTGAGGCACGCGTGGAGCGACGGGCGGACGAAGAGGGGTACCGGGTGAGTGCGTCAGGCACGGCCGCGGCCGGGCAGGTCGAGCACATGATGCGCCAGGTGACCCCCGGGCGCTACGAGAGCTACGAGTCACTGCTGCACGCCCTGTCCGAGGGCCGGCTGTGGATGCTGCTGTGGCAGGGGCAGCCGGGGTCCCCGGACGCCCAGTACGGCGGGATGGAGGTCGAGGGGCTCGGCTACGCGCCCTGCGTCACCTCCCCCCAGGAGCTGGCCGCGAGCGGCTGGAACCGCGGCTACGAGGTGGTCACCGGCCGGGACATCGCCCGGGCCCTCTACCCGGACCGGTGGGGCCTGTGGCTCAACCCGCACGCCCAGGGCGGCGGCCTCGGCGTCCCGTGGGCGGACCTGCGGCGCATCGCGACCGGCCTGGACCGGATGCCGGCGGGCCCGCTGCGGCTGTCCGAGCCGAGCATCGAGCTCCCGCAGTTCTACGGGCTGCTGACCCAGCACGCGCACCGCACACCGGCTGTGCGCTCGCTGCGCCGCGCCTGGGTGCAGCCGGCCCTCGGGTCGCCGTACCTCGCGGTCGGGCTCGACCTGTACGACGCCTCCGGGCCCGCGCTGGAGTCCGTACGGGAGATGATGCGCCAGTCGGTCGGGGCGGTCCCCGAGGGCGTCCCGGTGTGCACCGTCGCGCTGGCGGACGAGCACGATCCCGTGGCCATGTGGCTGCGGGCGCAGACGCGCCCCTTCTACGACCGCGAGGGCCAGGCGCCGGCGTACTGATCCGGCGCGCACGGACGCCCCGCCGACCTGCGGCGACTTCCGGCACCACTCCCGCATAGTGAGACATCCGTCTCGAAGGCCGCACCGGTCGCATCGGTGCGGCCTTCGGCATATCCGCTGAATAGACCCAGGATCCGTGCCCGAAAGGGCAGTTGGGCCGGATGTCCGTTCCGCGCCGAACGGGCGGTGTTTCACCGCTCAACAGGTCTGGCGGTTCGGATAGCGGAAGGTGTAGGCGCAGATCACGGTTGCGCATCACATCCCCGGGGGGTCTGGCGGGCGATTGAGAGCGCGTTGAAGACTCCCCCCACCGAAGGCCGGTCCATCTCACAAACACCGGCTCTTCACGTGCACTTCCGGCACATTTCTCGCCAATCGCACAACCAGCGACGCCGATTGAACCAAGCCGCCACAGCGGCGGGCATGGGCCGGCCACCGTCGGCCGAGAGGGGTCCCCACCACGATGACGGCACCACTGCACGACACCAGCGCGGCCGAGCCCGCGGCCGTGGCCGCCCCCGACGTTCCGCAGAAGGCGATCGAGGGGCGCTCGCCGTGGCAGATCGCCTGGCTGCGCCTCAAGCGCGACAAGGTCGCGCTGGCCGGCGGCATCATCGTGATCCTGCTGATCCTCGTCGCGATCTTCGCGCCGCTGATCGTCAAGGCCTTCGGACATCCGCCGGAGGAACTGCACGAGGACCTGCTCGACCCGCTGCTGGGCCTCCCGCTCGGCGACTGGGGCGGCATGAGCAGCGACTTCCTGCTCGGCGTCGAGCCGGTCAACGGCCGCGACGTCTTCAGCCGCATCGTCTACGGCGCCCGGATCTCGCTGCTGGTGGCCTTCCTGTCCGCCTTCGTGGCGGTCTCGCTGGGCACCGTCTTCGGCATCGTCGCCGGCTACTTCGGCGGCTGGGTCGACGCCGCCATCAGCCGGGTCATGGACCTGCTGCTGGCCTTCCCGCAGCTGCTCTTCATCATCGCGCTGATCTCGGTCATCCCGAACAAGCTCTGGGGTTTCGAGGGCTCGGGCCTGCGCATCGCCGTACTGGTGCTGGTGATCGGCTTCTTCGGCTGGCCGTACATCGGCCGCATCGTCCGGGGCCAGACCCTCTCGCTGCGCGAGCGCGAGTACGTCGAGGCCGCGCGCAGCCTCGGCGCGGGCCGCTTCTACATCCTCTTCCGCGAACTGCTCCCGAACCTGGTGGCGCCCATCACGGTCTACGCGACGCTGATGATCCCCACCAACGTGCTGACCGAGGCGGCGCTGAGCTTCCTCGGAGTCGGCGTCAAGCCGCCCACGCCGTCCTGGGGGGAGACCCTCGCCACGGCCGTGCGGACCTACGAGGACGATCCGCTCTTCATGATCTTCCCCGGCGTAGCGATCTTCATCACCGTGCTGGCCTTCAACCTCTTCGGCGACGGCGTCCGTGACGCCCTCGACCCGAAGGGCTCCCGCTAGCCACCGCAGGGCAAACCAGGAACCGGCCTCGTGCCGTACGTACACCGGAACTACAACGGAGGGTTGCGAGCATCGTGACTACCCATCGCACGTCGAAGCGCAGACTTGCCGCCGGCACGGCCGTCGTGCTCGCGGCCATGCTCACCGCGACCGCCTGTGGCGGGGCCGAGAAGAAGGACGACAAGGCCGCCGCCTCCGGCAGCGGCTTCAACGCGGGCATCGACAAGGTCGCCAACGCGTCGGACAAGAAGGGCGGCGAGCTGAAGTTCGTCGGTACCCAGGACGCCGACTCGTGGGACCCGCAGCGCGGCTACTACGGCTTCATGTGGGACTTCTCCCGCTACTACACGCGCCAGCTGATCAGCTTCAAGCCGGGCCCCGGCAAGGAGAGCACCGAGCTCGTCCCGGACCTCGCCACCGCCAAGGCCGAGATCAGCGACGGCGGCAAGACCTACAAGTACACCCTCAAGGACAACGTGACCTGGGAGGACGGTTCGCCCGTCACCGCCCAGGACGTCAAGTACGGCATCGAGCGCACCTGGGCGCAGGACGTCATCTCCGGCGGTCCGGTCTACCTCCAGCAGGTCCTCGACCCGAAGGCCGAGTACCCCGGCCCGTACAAGGACACCGCTCCGGACAAGCTCGGCCTGAAGGCGATCGAGACCCCGGACGCGAAGACCATCATCTTCAAGCTCCCGACGCCCAACGGCGACTTCGAGCAGATGCTGGCGATGCCCGCGGCGAGCCCGGTCAAGCAGGACAAGGACACGGCCGCCAAGTACGGCCTGAAGCCCTTCTCGAACGGCCCGTACAAGATCGACTCGTACGAGCCGAACAAGAGCATGAAGCTCTCGCGCAACGAGAACTACAAGCCCGAGTCGGACACCATCCGCAAGGCGCTCCCGGACACCATCTCGGTCACGTTCATGGCGAACGCGGACGACATGGACAAGCGCCTGATGAACGGCGAGTTCGACCTCGACATCAACGCGACCGGCATCGGCCAGGCGGCCCGCGCCACCGCGCTGAAGGACCACAAGGGCAACCTCGACAACGGCCAGACCGGCTTCATCCGGTACGCGGTCATGCCGCAGACCGTCGCGCCGTTCGACAACATCGAGTGCCGCAAGGCCGTCATCTACGCCGCCGACAAGAAGTCGCTGCAGACCGCCCGCGGCGGCCCGCAGGCCGGTGGCGACATCGCCCCGAACATGCTGCCGCTGGGCATCAAGGGCTCGGACGCCAAGTACGACCCGTACGAGGTCCTGAAGAACGACGGCAAGCCGAACCTCGAGAAGGCCAAGGAGGCCCTCAAGGCCTGCGGCAAGGAGACCGGCTTCAAGACCACCATCGCCGTCCGCAACAACAAGCCGGTCGAGGTCGCCACGGCCGTCTCGCTCCAGAACGCCCTGAAGCAGGTCGGCATCGAGGCCGACGTCGACCAGTTCGACGGCGCCCAGACCTCCGGCATCATCGGTTCGCCGAAGGTCGTCAAGGAGAAGGGCTACGGCATCATCATCATGGGCTGGGGCGCCGACTTCCCGACCGGACAGGGCTTCTCGCAGCCGCTGGTCGACGGCCGCTTCATCCTGCAGAGCGGCAACAACAACTTCTCCGAGCTGAACGACCCGGCGATCAACAGCCTGTTCGACCAGGCCATCGCGGAGACCGACCCGACCAAGGCCGGCGACATCTACAAGCAGATGAACCAGAAGGTCTCCGAGGCCGCGGTCTACCTGCCCTTCGTCTACGACAAGACGATCACCTGGCGCAGCAGCCGGCTGACGAACGCCTACACCACCGACGCCTACAACGGCCGCTACGACTACGCGTCCCTCGGTGTCGTGAAGTAACGGTCCATCAGTCCAGTTCCAGTGTTCCAGTGCCACACCCGCTAGGCACGAAGGGCAGGTGATGGCCGCGGTTGCGGCCTGGGGGCGCTCTCCAGAAGAGGGCGCCCCCGGGCCACAGCCAGGCCGAGCGCAGTGCTTGCATACCTCATCCGACGGATCTTCGCCGTCCTCGTCATGCTGCTGGTCATCACGCTGGTGACCTTCGGAATCTTCTTCCTGTTCCCGAAGCTGATCGGGACGGACCCTGCCCTGTACTTCGTGGGCAAGCAGTCCGACCCCGCCGCCATCGAAGGCATCCGGCAGAAGATGGGTCTCGACGACCCGATCCTCGTCCAGTTCGGCAAGTTCGTCGTCGGGCTGGTGGCGGGTCGCACGTACGCCAACGGCTCCGACGTCACGCAATGCGCCGCGCCCTGCTTCGGATACTCCTTCAAGACCGAGCAGGAGGTCTGGCCGCTGCTGCTGGACTGGCTGCCGGTCACCCTCTCCCTCGCCATGGGCGCCGTCGTGCTCTGGGTCGCGGGCGGCGTCGCCACCGGCGTCGTCTCCGCCCTCAAGCGCGGCAGCCTCCTGGACCGCTCGGCCATGGGCGTCGCCCTCGCCGGCGTGTCCCTCCCCATCTACTTCACGGGCATGCTCGTCATCGCCCTCTTCTCCGACCAGCTCGGCTGGTTCGGACGACCGGAGGCGAGCTTCGCCGAGGATCCGGGCAGGTGGTTCAACGGCATGATCCTGCCGTGGGTCTCGCTCGCCTTCCTCTACGCGGCGATGTACGCGCGGCTCACCCGCGCGACCATGCTCGAAGTCCTCGGCGAGGACTACATCCGCACCGCCCGCGCCAAGGGCCTGACGGAACCCGTCGTCATCGGCAAGCACGCCATGCGCTCGACGATGACGCCCATCCTGACCGTCCTGGGCCTCGACCTCGGCGCCCTGATGGGCGGCGCGGTCCTGACCGAGTACACGTTCTCGCTGCACGGCCTCGGCTACAGCGCGGTACGCGCCATCAGCGAGCACGACCTCCCCGTCATCCTGGGCATCACCCTGATCTCCGCGTTCTTCGTCGTCGCCGCGAACCTCATCGTTGACCTCCTGTACGCGGTGATCGACCCCCGAGTGAGGCTGTCATGACCGACCCGACGACCAAGACCGGAGAGACCGGAGCGCTCAACCAGCCCTACGACGGGGCGCCGTCCTCCACCGCCTTCCTCGACGTCCGCGACCTCAAGGTGCACTTCCCGACCGAGGACGGACTGGTCAAGTCGGTCGACGGCCTCTCCTTCACCCTGGAGAAGGGCAGGACCCTCGGCATCGTGGGCGAGTCCGGCTCCGGCAAGTCGGTCACCTCGCTGGGCATCATGGGCCTGCACCGGGTGGGCCAGTACGGCCGCCAGCGGGCCCGGATCTCCGGCGAGATCTGGCTCGACGGCAAGGAACTGCTCTCCGCCGACGAGGACGAGGTGCGCAGGCTGCGCGGCCGGGAGATCGCGATGATCTTCCAGGACCCGCTGTCCGCGATGCACCCGTACTTCACGGTCGGCAAGCAGATCTCCGAGGCGTACCGGGTCCACCACAAGGTCGACAAGAAGGCCGCCCGCAAGCGGGCCGTCGAGCTCCTCGACCGCGTCGGCATCCCCGAGCCGCACAAGCGGTTCGACAGCTACCCGCACGAGTTCTCCGGCGGCATGCGCCAGCGCGCGATGATCGCGATGGCGCTCGTCAACAACCCCGAACTGCTCATCGCGGACGAGCCGACGACCGCCCTGGACGTCACCGTCCAGGCCCAGATCCTCGACCTGATCCGGGACCTGCAGAAGGAGTTCGGCTCAGCGGTCATCATGATCACGCACGACCTCGGCGTGGTCGCCGAGATGGCCGACGAACTCCTCGTGATGTACGGCGGCCGCTGCGTCGAGCGGGGCACCGCCGAGAAGGTCTTCTACGAGCCCCGGCACCCCTACACCTGGGGCCTGCTGGGCTCGATGCCGCGCATCGACCGCGAGCAGACCGAGCGCCTCATCCCGGTCAAGGGCTCGCCGCCCAGCCTCATCAACATCCCGAGCGGCTGTGCCTTCAACCCGCGCTGCCCCTACGCCGACGTGCCCAAGGGCAACGTCACCCGCACCGTGCGCCCCGAGCTCACGGCGCAGGACGACACCGGGCAGGACGGCACCCGCCACTGGTCCGCCTGCCACATGTCGCAGGAGGAGCGGACCCGGATCTGGACCGAAGAGATTGCGCCGAAGCTGTGACCGACACCAAGAAGACGGATCCGGCCGTCACCCTTCCGGCGCAGGCCACGGACTCGCCCGAGCCGCTGCTCAAGGTCACCGGCCTGACCAAGCACTTCCCCATCACCAAGGGGCTGCTGCGCAGGCAGTCCGGCGCGGTCAAGGCCGTCGACGGCCTCGACTTCGACGTCCGGCGCGGTGAGACCCTCGGCGTCGTCGGCGAGTCCGGCTGCGGCAAGTCGACCATGGGCCGGCTGATCACGCGGCTGCTCGAACCGACCGGCGGGACCATCGAGTTCGAGGGCAAGGACATCACCCACCTGGGAGTGGCGGGCATGCGCCCGCTGCGCCGAGACGTCCAGATGATCTTCCAGGACCCCTACGGCTCGCTGAACCCGCGCCACACGGTGGGCACCATCGTCAGCGCACCGTTCAAGCTCCAGAACGTCACCCCGGAGGGCGGGCTCAAGGCGGAGGTCCAGCGGCTGCTGTCGCTCGTCGGCCTCAACCCCGAGCACTACAACCGCTACCCGCACGAGTTCTCGGGCGGCCAGCGCCAGCGCATCGGCATCGCCCGGGCCCTGGCGCTCAAGCCGAAGCTGGTCGTGGCGGACGAGCCCGTCTCGGCGCTGGACGTCTCCATCCAGGCCCAGGTGGTGAACCTGCTGGACGACCTCCAGCAGGAGCTCGGCCTCACCTATGTGATCATCGCGCACGACCTGTCGGTCATCCGGCACGTGTCGGACCGCATCGCGGTGATGTACCTCGGCAAGATCGTCGAGCTCGCCGACAACAAGTCGCTGTACGGGGAGCCGATGCACCCCTACACCACGGCCCTGATGTCGGCCGTGCCGGTGCCGGACCCGAGGCGGCGGGGCGCCAAGAGCGGCCGCATCCTGCTCAAGGGCGACGTGCCGTCCCCGATCTCGCCGCCGAGCGGCTGCCGCTTCCACACGCGGTGCTGGAAGGCGACGCAGATCTGCGCGACGCAGGAGCCGCCGCTGCTCGCCCTGAAGGCGGGCCACCAGGTGGCCTGCCACCACCCGGAGAACGCCCCCGACCAGGCCCCGGACGACAAGCCCCTGCCGGGCGCGTCGGACGCGGTGACCACGGCGACGGACTGACCCCGGCCGCGGGCGGGCCCCCCGGCCCGCCCGCCCAGCCCGGCCCCGCCGGCGCGTGAGGCACGGGACTCGGTCCGGAGCCCCGCGTCGGTGAGCCGTACCCGGCCGCGGTGGCGGAGCCCCGCATTCCGCCGAGCCCGCCCGGCCGAACCCGGCCTCGGCGGCGCTGGGGTTACCCGCACCCGGCGGCGGAGCCCCGCACTCCGCCGAGCCCGCCCGGCCGAACCCGGCTCCGCCGGCGCGTGGGCGCGGGGTTCGGGGCGGAGCCCCGCGTCGGTGAGCCGTACCCGGCCGCGGTGGCGGAGCCCCGCATTCCGCCGAGCCCGCCGCAGGCGACGCGGCAGGTGACAATGGCCCCGTGCTCCACGATCTCTTCCCGCCGGGGGTCCAGCATGCCCTGGACCTCGCAGGCATCTTCGTCTTCGCCACCTCCGGCGCCCTCCTCGCCGTCCGCAAGAACTTCGACGTCTTCGGCATCGCCGTCCTCGCCCTCGTCACCGCCCTCGGTGGCGGCCTCTTCCGCGACCTGGTCATCGGCGCCGTCCCGCCGGCCGCCTTCGGCGAGCTCAGCTTCTTCGTCACCCCGCTCCTCGCCGCCGCGTTCGTCTTCTTCCTGCACCCCGAGGTCCAGCGGATCAACCGGGCCATCAACGTCTTCGACGCCGCCGGCCTCGCGCTGTTCTGCGTGACCGGCACGACCAAGGCCTACGAGTACGGCCTCGGCCTGACCGCGTCCGCCGCCCTGGGCCTGGCCACGGCCGTCGGCGGCGGCGTACTGCGCGACGTCCTGGTCAACGAGGTGCCCTCGCTGCTGCGCGACCGCGAGATGTACGCCGTGCCCGCCACCGTCGGGGCCGCGATGGTCGCCGTCTCCATCGCCCTGGACTCCCTCAACGCCGTCACCACCGGCCTGGCGATCGTGACGACCTTCGTCCTGAGGCTCCTCGCCATGCGCTACCACTGGCGGGCGCCCCTGGCCTGGAACCGGCGCTCCTCGGTGGCCGAAGAGCCGTAACAAGAGAAAGCTACCGCTTAGTAGTAAGCGGGTGTACCGTCGTTCCATGTCATATGCAGCTGCCCAGGCATCCATCGGCGACAGCGAGTTCGACCGCGACACCGCCATCACCGAACGCGCGGGTGAGCCCGGCGTGTACGACGCGGAGCTCTCCGCCGGCTGGACGATCATCGCCGCTGTCAACGGCGGCTACCTGCTGGCCCTGGTCGGCCGGGCCCTGTCGGCGACCCTCCCGCACCCGGACCCCTTCACGGTGTCCGCGCACTACCTGACCTCCTCCGTGCCCGGACCCGCCGTGATCCGCACCGAGGTCGTCCGGGTCGGCCGCACCCTCTCCACCGGCCAGGCCTCGCTCTTGCAGTACGACGAGCACGGCAACGAGGTCGAGCGCATCCGCGTCCTCGCCTCCTACGGCGACCTCGCCTCCCTCCCCGACGACGTGCGGACGGTCGCCGAGCCCCCGCTCATGCCCTCCTACGAGAACTGCGTCGGCCCCGAGGCGGGCCCCGCACCGATCCCCGGCAGCTCCGCCATCGTGGACCGCCTCCGGCTCCGGCTGGACCCGGCGACCGCGGGCTGGGCCGTCGGCGCGCCCTCCGGCAAGGGCGAGATGCGGGCCTGGTTCGAGCTGGCCGACGGCCGCGACGCCGACCCGCTCTCCATGCTCCTCGCGGTGGACGCGCTGCCGCCGACCGCCTTCGACCTCGGCCTGGTGGCCTGGACCCCGACCGTGGAGCTCACCACGCACATCCGCCGCCGCCCGGCCCCGGGCCCGCTGCGGATCTCCATCACCACCCGCAACCTGGCCGGCGGCTTCCTGGAGGAGGACGCCGAGGTCTGGGACTCCACCGACCACCTGGTCGCACAGTCCCGCCAGCTCGCGCGCGCCCTGCGCATCTGACCCCCCGCGCTCCCGGTGGGACCCCGGCGGGAGGCGGCGGGGCGGGCACGAGCCCCCCGCGGCCCGGCCGGGGTCCCGCTGGGCCGAAGGGCACGGGTGGGCCCCTAGAATCGGGGGATCATGGCCTACCTCGACCACGCCGCCACCACCCCCATGCTGCCGGAGGCCGCCGCGGCGATGACCGCGCAGTTCGCCGCCACGGGGAACGCCTCCTCCCTGCACGCCGCCGGCCGCCGGGCCCGCCGTACCGTCGAGGAGGCCCGCGAGGCCTTCGCCGAGGCGATCGGCGCCCGCCCCAGCGAGGTGGTCTTCACCGCCGGCGGCACGGAGGCCGACAACCTTGCCGTCAAGGGCCTCTACTGGGCCCGGCGCGACGCCGACCCCGCCCGGACCCGGGTCATCGCCAGCCCCGTCGAGCACCACGCCGTGCTCGACGCCGTGCACTGGCTCGCCGAGCACGAGGGCGCCCAGGTCGACTACCTGCCCGTGGACCGCTACGGACGCGTGCACCCCGACGCCTTCCGCGAAGCCGTCGAGCGCAACCCCGACGACGTCGCCCTGGCCACCGTCATGTGGGCGAACAACGAGATCGGCACCGTCATGCCGGTCCGCGAACTGGCCGCCACCGCCCGCGAGGCCGGGATCCCCCTGCACTCCGACGCCGTCCAGGCCTTCGGACAGCTCGACGTCCACTTCGCCGACAGCGGCCTCGCCGCCATGACCGTCAGCGGCCACAAGATCGGCGGCCCCTACGGCATCGGAGCGCTGCTCCTCGGCCGCGACCAGAGCCCCGTACCCGTCCTGCACGGCGGCGGGCAGGAACGGCACGTCCGCTCCGGCACCCTCGACGTGCCCGCCGTCGCCGCCTTCGCGGTGGCCGCAGTCCTCGCCGCCGAGCGCCGCGAGCAGTTCGCCGCCGAGATCGGCGCCCTGCGCGACGAACTCATCGCCGCCGTGCTCGCCGCCGTGCCCGACGCCGTCCTCGGAGGGGACCCCGAGGAGCGGCTCCCGGCCAACGCCCACTTCAGCTTCCCCGGCTGCGAGGGAGACTCCCTGCTGCTCCTGCTCGACGCCCAGGGCATCGAGTGCTCCACCGGCTCGGCCTGCACCGCGGGCGTCGCCCAGCCCAGCCACGTCCTGCTGGCGGCCGGCACCGACCCGCGCCTGGCCCGCGGCACCCTGCGCTTCTCCCTCGGCCACACCTCCACCAAGGAGGACGTCGCCGCCCTGGCCGCAGCCATCGGCCCCGCGGTGGAGCGGGCCCGGACGGCCGGCCTCAGCTGAGCGGCCGGGAGGCTCAGGCCGAAGCGGCCAGGGCCTCCCGGACCATGCGTATGTAGCGGTCCCAGTCCCAGTGGTCGCCCGGGTCCGTGTGATCGGCGCCCGGCACCTCGGAGTGGCCGACGATGTGCCCCCGGTCCGCCGGGAAGTCGTAGCGGCGGCAGATGTCGGCCGCCAGCCTTGCCGACGCCGCGTACATGGCGTCCGTGAAGTCCTTCGGCCGGTCCACGAAACCCACGTGCTCGATGCCGACGCTGCGCTCGTTCATCGAGCGGTTGCCCGCGTGGAAGGCCACGTCCAGCTCGCGCACCATCTGCTCCACATGCCCGTCACCGCGGACTATGTAGTGCGCCGACGCCTTGTGCCAGGGGTTCTTGAAGGCGTCCACCGAGGACTTGAAGCCGCCCTGTGTGACATGCACGACGATCCGGTCCACCCGGTAGTCGTCGGGCCGGTCCGCCATCCGCCAGTTCGCCGGCGAGGCCGCGGTCCACCCCGCACCCGCGTGGTCGATCTCGCCCTCCTTGCGCGGCTTGGCCACCCCCGGCAGCAGCCACCACGTGCGGCTGATCTCGTCCCGCCCCGCCACCGCCGCCGCGGCGACCACCCCGAGGCCGCCGAACAGCACCGCACGGCGCGTGCGGCTCCTCGGCTTCGACCCGGTGTTCCCCTGCTCGGTCATGTGATCCACCCCCCTGACCCCCTAACGCGCTGTGACCCCGCTCGGTTCCCCCGTACCCTGGACGGTGCTATGACTGAGAACCTGCCGCGCACCGACCGCCCCCTTCGCGTCCTGGCCGCCATGTCCGGCGGAGTGGACTCCGCCGTCGCCGCCGCCCGCGCCGTCGAAGCCGGGCACGACGTGACCGGCGTCCACCTCGCGCTCTCCGCGAACCCGCAGTCCTTCCGGACCGGCGCCCGCGGCTGCTGCACCATCGAGGACTCCCGCGACGCCCGCCGCGCCGCCGACGTCATCGGCATCCCCTTCTACGTCTGGGACCTCGCCGAGCGCTTCCGCGAGGACGTCGTCGAGGACTTCATCTCCGAGTACGAGGCCGGGCGCACCCCGAACCCCTGCCTGCGCTGCAACGAGAAGATCAAGTTCGCGGCGCTGCTCGACAAGGCCCTCGCCCTCGGCTTCGACGCCGTCTGCACCGGCCACTACGCCACCGTCGTGCTCAAGGAGGACGGCTCCCGCGAGCTGCACCGCGCCTCCGACATGGCCAAGGACCAGTCCTACGTCCTCGGCGTCCTCGACGAGAAGCAGCTCGCCCACGCGCTCTTCCCGCTCGGCGACACCCTCACCACCAAGGAAGAGATCCGCGCCGAGGCCGAGGCCCGCGGCCTGGCCGTCGCGAAGAAGCCCGACAGCCACGACATCTGCTTCATCGCCGACGGCGACACCCAGGGCTTCCTCGCGCACCGCCTCGGCAAGGCCGAGGGCGACATCGTCGACGAGTCCGGCGAGAAGATCGGCACCCACGACGGCGCCTTCGGCTTCACCATCGGCCAGCGCAAGGGCCTGCGGATCGGCCACCCGGCCCCCGACGGCAAGCCGCGCTACGTCCTCGACATCTCCCCGGTGAACAACACCGTCACCGTCGGCCCCGCCGAGGCCCTCGACGTCAGCGCCCTCACCGCGATCCGTCCCCGCTGGTGCGGAGCCGAGGCGGCCGCCCCGGGCACCTACACCGCCCAGCTGCGCGCCCACGGCGGCGAGACCGAGGTCTTCGCCGAGGTCGTGGACGGCGAGCTGCGCGTCTCCTTCACCGAGCCCGTCCGCGGCGTGGCCCCCGGCCAGGCGATCGTGCTCTACGACGGCACCCGCGTGGTCGGCTCGGCCACCATCGCGACGACGACGCGGGCCGCCGCCGCCGTCTGATCGGCCCGGTCAGACCACCGTCAGGACGATCTTGCCGGTGGTCCGGCCCTGCTCGCCGATCTCATGGGCCCGCGCGGCGTCCGCCAGCGGCAGCACCGTCTCGACCAGCGGCTTCAGCAGGCCCTTGTCCGCGAGGTCCGCGATCGCCTCCAGCCCCTTGAGGTCCGGGTCGACCAGCACCCAGGCCGCGTTCACCCCGTCGGCATCCGCCGGGACGGAGTCCGGGCCGGGCAAGGACACCAGGTGGCCGCCGGACCTGAGCACCTTCAGGCTGCGCTTGGCGGTGTCCCCGCCCAGCGCGTCCAGCACGACGTCGACGTCCGAGACCGCCTCGGCGAAGTCCACCGAGCGGTAGTCGATCAGCTCGTCGGCGCCCAGCCCGCGCAGCACGTCGTGCTTGGCGGCGCTGGCGGTGCCGATCACGTACGCCCCGCGCGCCTTGGCGATCTGCACCGCCAGGTGGCCGACGCCGCCGGCCGCAGCATGCACGAGCACCCGCTGCCCGGCCGTGACCCCGGCCGTGTCCACCAGCGCCTGCCAGGCGGTGAGCGCCGCCAGCGGCAGCGCCGCCGCCTGCACGTGGTCGAGGGAGGCGGGCTTGCGGGCGAAGTGCCGCGCCGGGGCCGCCACGTACTCCGCGTAGCCGCCCGCCTGCCGCGGGAAGTGCGGCATGCCGTACACCTCGTCGCCGGGGGCGTAGAGGGTCACGCCGGGCCCGACCGCCTCGACGGTGCCGGAGACGTCCCAGCCCAGGATCGGGGTCTCGCCCCAGGCGATCAGGGCGCCGCTGGCGCGGGTCTTCCAGTCGACCGGGTTGACGCCCGCCGCGTGGACCCGGACGAGGACCTCGCCTAGCCCCGGCTCCGGCCGCTCGATCTCCCGCTCGACCAGGTTCTCCGGGCCGCCCCACTCGTTGACGACGATCGCGCGCATCTCAGTCCGCCTCATTCCGTTCGTTTGCGTCCGATACCGGGCTGTCTCCCGGCGACGTGTCCCAGACTCGGGCACCGCGCCCCCTCGTGGTGTTGGCCGTTTGGCCACCCTGTGACAGGATCTGGCCATGGGTGCGATGCGCGAGGACCACGAGCAGGCCGCGGACACGAACCGCCGCGGGAACGGCACGGACGGCCGGCACCTGGTCGCGGTACTGGCCCTGCCCGGCTTCCCGCCGTTCGAGCTGGGCATCCCCTCCCGCGTCTTCGGCAGCGCCGTCGACGATGACGGCGACGCCCTGTACGAGGTCGTCGTCTGCACCGCCGACGGTGCCCCCGTGCCCAGCGACTGCGGATTCTCCCTCCAGCCCGCCGCCGGCCCGGAAGCCCTCGCCGCCGCCGACACCGTGATCGTCCCGCCCACCCACGCCATGCCCGAGCTGGCCCGCGGCGGGCCGCTGCCGCCCGCCGTCGCCGAGGCCATCGCCGGCATCCGCCCCGGCACCCGCCTGGTGTCCATCTGCTCCGGCTCCTACGTGCTCGCCGCCGCCGGACTCCTCGACGACCGCCCCGCGACCACGCACTGGAACCTCGCCGACGAGTTCCGACGCGCCTACCCGCGGGTCCGCATCGACGAGGACGTCCTGTTCGTCGACGACGGCGACGTCCTGACCTCGGCCGGGGTCTCCGCCGGAGTCGACCTGTGCCTGCACCTGATCCGCCGCGACCACGGCGTCGCCGTCACCAACCGGGCCGCCCGTATGTGCGTCGTCCCGCCCTGGCGCGACGGCGGGCAGGCCCAGTTCATCGACCGGCCCGTCCCCGAGCCCACCGTCGCCACCACCACCGCCACCCGAGCCTGGGCCCTGGAACGCCTCGCCGAACCGGTCAGCCTCGCCGAACTCGCCGCCCACGCCCGGATGAGCCTGCGCACCTTCACACGGCGCTTCCGCGACGAGGTCGGCATGACCCCCGTGCAGTGGCTCACCGCCCAACGCCTGGAGACGGCCCGGCACCTGCTCGAATCCAGCGACCTCCCCGTCGACCTCGTCGCCCACCGGTCCGGCTTCGGCTCCGCGGGCTCACTGCGCCAGCACATGCGCGCGTCCCTCGGCGTCTCCCCGATCGCCTACCGCCGCACCTTCCGGCCCGCCGCCCCGGCATGACCTCCGAGGTAATCGCCACCGCGGGCGCACGCTGACAGGATCGGATCAACGGCCCGCACCTACGGCCCGGTCGGAACCGACAGGGGAGCAGACCATGACCGCGTACGCCATCGCCCACCTCCGCCCCGAGACGATGAACGAGGACATCCTCACCTACATCGAGGCCATCCAGTCCACGATGGACCCCTTCGGCGGCCGCTTCCTCGTGCACGGCAGGCAGGTCGAGGTCCTGGAGGGCCCCTTCCCCGGCACGGTCGTCGTCATCGGCTTCCCCGACATCGAGCAGGCCCGCGCCTGGTACGCCTCCGACGCCTACCAGGCCATCCTCCCGCTCCGCACGCACCACATCGCGGGCGAGGCCGTCCTGGTCGAGGGCGTCCCGGCCGACTACGACGCCTCGAAGACGGCCGCCCGCCTGCGGGCCGAAGCCGGCCTCTGATGGGCAACCCGGCCACCTTCGTGATCGCGGGCCCGGAGGGGTACGAGCGCCGGTCCTCCTCCTTCGGAGCCGTCGGCCTCGATCTCGACCTGCTCGGCGGCCCGGAGGCGGTCCTGCCCTTCGTACTCGGCCACCGGCTCGCGGAAGGCCCCTGGTACGACGACGACATGTGCGAAGCGGGCGCCCTGATCGATCCCGCCCGCAAGCTGCTCCTGGTCTTCGCCCAGGAAGGCCCGTCGGTGGCGATGCGCACCCGCGCCGCCTGGTTGCGCACGCTCGGCCCCGCCTGGCCCGGATGGGAGGTCCGCTGGACGTACGACGGCCAGAGCGGCCTGCGCACCCACCTCGGCCTGGACCCGGGGCACGTACCCGCCACCGTGCACCCCGGCCCGGCCCTGGCGGCCGACGAGGTGGAACTGGCCGACCCCGACCCGATGGCCGCCGTCGTCACGGTCGGATCCGGCCGCTGCCACGTCCTCGCCCACATCGCCGACCACCCCGTGGCCGAAGGCCCGGCGCTCCTCGAACGACTCGCGGACGCCCCCGTCCACACCGGGTACGCGGGGCGTGCCGAGGCCGGCATCCACCTCGACCCTGCGGCCCGCAGGGTCGGGTGGTGGCTGACCGGCATCGTGCCCCACGCCGGACGCATGGCCGCGCGCTGGCCCGGCTGGACCGTGGAGTTCTGGGCCGACCGCTGGGACGAGCACGAACGGGCCTCCGGCGGCCGGTTCGCCCCGCCCGCGCCGGACCGTGCCGCCGCGCCCGCCGACGTACGGGCGCAGGCGCTGCAGCGGTGGGCCGGGCCGCGGGGCGACGTGCGGGAACGGCTCGTCGCCGCGCTCCCGCACGCCAGGATCGGCCGGGGCTTCGCCCCCGCCGTCACGGCGGAGCAGGCGGCCGCGGCCCGCGCCGCCGTGGAGCGGGCCTGCGCGGCGGCCGCCGGCACCTGACCCCGGCCTTCGGGGCCGATCGCTCCCGCGGGGTCGTCGTCCCCACCGGCTTCCCGCCCGCCGTCACCGCGCGGCCCGGCCCCGGCCACCGGCGGCGCCGGGGCTTCCCCCTCCCCGCCGCGCCGGACCTGCGAGCATGGGCTCCATGGCTACTCACCTGATCACCGGTGCCGGTTCCGGCATCGGCGCCGCCGTCGCGACCCGCCTGCACGCCCGCGGCGACGACCTCGTCCTCCTGGCCCGCGACGCCGCCCGCGGCAAGCAGCTCGTCGAGCGCTACCCCGGCTCCCGGGCCCTCGTGGGCGACCTCGCCGACCCCGACCGGCTCTCCTGGGCCTTCTCCAAGCAGGCGGTCCCCGAGCGCATCGACTCGCTCCTGCACATCGCCGGGATCGTCGACCTCGGACCGGTGGGCGACCTGCGGCCCAAGACCTGGCACCAGCAGCTCAACGTGAACCTCATCGCCCCCGCCGAGGTGACCCGCCTGCTGCTGCCCACCCTGCGCGCCTCCAAGGCCACCGTCGTCTTCGTCAACTCCGGCGCCGGCCTCAACGCCCACGCCGACTGGAGCGCGTACGCCGCCTCCAAGCACGGCCTGAAGGCCCTCGCCGACTCGCTGCGCGCCGAGGAGCGGGCCAACGGCGTCCGCGTCACCTCCGTCTACCCGGGCCGCACCGCCAGCCCCATGCAGGCCAAGGTGCACTCCCAGGAGGGCAAGGAGTACGACCCCAACGACTGGATCGACCCCGAGTCGGTGGCGACCACCATCCTCATGGCCGTCGACCTGCCCCGCGACGCCGAGGTCAACGACCTGACCGTCAGGCCGGGCCGATGAGCGCAGGCGCGACCGGTGTCGGCTCGCTGCCCGGCGGCGACGCCCGCGAGGCCGCCAGGACCGCGACCGGCTCCTTCGAGGACTTCCCGTACCTGCCCGAACTGCCGGCCCGCGGCCCCGGCGCCGACATGATCGGCCGCACCACCGGGCTGCTCGTCGACATGTACGCGCACGTGGAGCCCAGCGGCTGGCGGATCAGCGACCGGCCCGGGCGCGACACACGCCGGGCGCGGTCCTGGCTGGGCGAAGACCTCGACGCCCTGGAGGAGTTCACCCAGGGCTACACCGGCAAGCTCAAGATCCAGGCGGTCGGGCCGTGGACGCTGGCCGCCGCCCTGGAGCTGCACGGCGGCGAGGCGATGCTGCAGGACGCCGGCGCCTGCCGGGACCTGGCCGGATCACTCGCCGAGGGCCTGCGCGAGCACCTGGCCGACGTCCGCAAGCGGATCCCCGGCGCCGACGTCGTGCTCCAGCTCGACGAGCCGTCCCTGACGGCCGTGCTGCTCGGCCGGGTCCGCTCCGCGAGCGGATACCGCACCTACCGCGCCGTCGACCGGCAGGTCGTCGAGGGCGCGCTGCGCGACCTGTTCGCCGTCCACGACGGCGACGTGGTCGTCCACTCCTGCGCGCCCGAGGTCCCCTTCGGCCTGCTGCGGCGGGCCGGCGCCACGGGCGTCTCGTTCGATTTCTCCCTGCTCACGGAGCGCGAGGACGACGCCATCGGGGAGGCCGTCGAAGGCGGCACGAAGCTGTTCGCCGGAGTGGTGGCGGGCACCGACGGCCCGTTGTCGGACCCGGGCGGTAGCGTCATGGGTGTCAGGAAGCTCTGGCGCAGGCTGGGGCTGGCCCCGGGGACTCTCGCGGAGTCCGTCGTGGTCACCCCGTCGTGCGGTCTCGCGGGTGCCTCGCCCGCCTACGCCCGCGCGGTGCAGGCGCATTGCGTCAGAGCGGCGAGGTCGCTCGCCGACAACCCTGAGTGACGGTCGGGACGGGCCACGGGAGGACACGGCATGGCAGCCGAACAGCAGGACACGGCAGTACCGGCGGCGGTGCGCGAACAGCACCAGCTGCTGGCCGAGCAGGTCGAGGAGCACCGCTTCCGGTACTACGTGAACGACCAGCCGGTCGTCAGCGACGCCGAGTTCGACACGCTGCTGCGTTCGCTGGAGGCACTGGAGGAGCAGTACCCGGAGCTGCGCACGCCCGACTCGCCCACCCAGAAGGTGGCCGGGGCGTACGAGACGGACTTCGCCTCGGTCGTCCACCGCGAGCGCATGCTCTCCCTCGACAACGCCTTCGACGACGAGGAACTGTCCGCCTGGGCCGAGCGGGTGGCCCGCGACACGGGCACCCCCGCCTACCACTACCTGTGCGAGCTGAAGGTGGACGGCCTCGCCGTCAACCTCACCTACGAGAACGGCCGCCTCACCCGGGCGGCCACCCGCGGCGACGGCCGCACCGGTGAGGACATCACGCCCAACGTCCGCACCATCGCGGAGATCCCGGACCGGCTGGCGGGCGACCGGATCCCGGCGCTCGTCGAGATCCGCGGCGAGGTCTACTTCCCGATGGAGAAGTTCGAGGAGCTCAACGCCAGACTCGTCGCGGCCGAGGGCAAGCCCTTCGCCAACCCGCGCAACGCCGCGGCAGGATCGCTGCGCCAGAAGGACCCGAAGGTCACGGCGAGCCGCCCGCTGCACATGGTCGTCCACGGCATCGGAGCCCGCGAGGGATTCGAGATCGAGCGCCAGTCGCAGGCGTACGAGCTGCTGCGCGAGTGGGGCCTGCCCACCGCCCGGCACAACAAGGTGGTCTCCTCGCTCGACGAGGTCCGGGAGTTCATCGCGGAATTCGGCGAGAACCGGCACTCCGTGGAGCACGAGATCGACGGCGTGGTCGTCAAGCTCGACGAGATCGCCCTCCAGGGCCGCCTCGGCTCCACCGCCCGCGCCCCGCGCTGGGCCATCGCCTGGAAGTACGCGCCCGAAGAGGTCAACACCAAGCTGATCGACATCAAGGTCGGCGTCGGGCGCACCGGGCGCGTGACCCCGTACGCGCAGGTGGAGCCGGTGACGGTGGCGGGCTCCGAGGTCGAGTTCGCGACCCTGCACAACCAGGAGGTCGTCAAGGCCAAGGGCGTGCTCATCGGGGACACCGTGGTCCTGCGCAAGGCCGGCGACGTCATTCCCGAGATCCTCGGACCGGTGGTCGACCTGCGCGACGGCACCGAGCGGGAGTTCGAGATGCCGGCCGAGTGCCCCGCCTGCGGGACGGCGCTGCGGCCCATGAAGGAGGGGGACATCGACGTCCGGTGCCCCAACGCCCAGACCTGCCCCGCCCAGTTGCGGGAGCGGCTCTTCTACCTGGCCGGCCGGCAGTCCCTGGACATCGAGAACTTCGGCATGGTCGCGGCCGCCGCCCTGACCGGCCCGCTGGAGCCGGCCGAGCCGCCCCTGCTCGACGAGGGCGACCTGTTCGCCCTGACCATCGAGCAACTGCTGCCCATCAAGGCGTACGTCCTGGACCAGGACAGCGGCCTGCCCAAGCGCGACCCCAAGACCGGCGAGGAGAAGGTCGTCACGGTCTTCGCCAACCAGAAGGGCGAGCCGAAGAAGAACGCCCTGGCGATGCTGGAGAACATCGCCGCCGCCAAGGAGCGCCCCCTCGCCCGCATCATCAACGGCCTGTCCATCCGCCACGTCGGGCCGGTCGCGGCCGAGGCCCTCGCCCGCGAGTTCCGCTCCATCGCGGCCATCGAGGCGGCGACCGAGGAGCAGCTGACCGCCACCGACGGGGTCGGCGCGATCATCGCCGCCTCCCTCAAGGAGTGGTTCGCGGTCGACTGGCACCAGGAGATCCTGCGCAAGTGGCGTGCTGCCGGGGTCCGGATGGAGGAGGAAGGTTCCGCCGAGGAGGAGGGGCCGCGACCCCTGGAGGGGCTGACCGTGGTCGTCACCGGCACTTTGCAGAACCACACGCGGGACGGCGCCAAGGAGGCCCTGCAGAGCCGCGGCGCCAAGGTGACCGGATCCGTCTCGAAGAAGACCTCGTTCGTCGTGGTCGGCGACAACCCCGGCTCGAAGTACGACAAGGCCGTCCAGTTGAAGCTGTCCATCCTCGACGACGCCGGTTTCGCCGTGCTGCTGGAGCAGGGACCGGACGCGGCCCGCGAAGCCGCGCTCCCGGTGGACGGCGTACCCGAAGGGGAGTAGTAACGACAGGGCAATCCCCGAGGGGGAGTAGCGAAGGCGAACGGATGCGTGGCGTGCGACCGTACGGGCGGGCGCACGCCAGGCGCGGCGGACGGTGGTAAACGGCCGGTACAAGGCTGGTCGCAGGGCGGTGACCTGTCGGATCATCGGAGGGGTGACCGGGGGCCCCGGTCCAAACTCACCCGTTCGGCGGATACCGTACTGATGAGGATGGCTGGGTCGCATTCGGGCAACCACTGCCGACCGCTGCCCCTGGGAGCCTCCCGCGTCCTACTGTTGAGGGGTGCGCCTGTCGTGCACGGCTGCGGGATGCGATTCCGGCCGTGGTGGCATGACATCGGGGCCATCGCGTGACATCGGCATCGCCGGCTGTGAGAGGTACGGGCATGAAACCCACCGAAAGCGCCGACCCGTCACCTGAATTCGGCGGGGACATCCCGTCCATGCGGGCGGGCAGGCTCGGCGTCCTGCGGGCCAGGACTCCGCAGACCCGACCGGTCGACACCGGTGAGGGCGGTCAGGGGCGGCGCGGCGTGCTGCCCTTCCTCGTCGTGGGTCTCGCGGTCGCGGTGCTCACCACAGGGGTCGCGTCCGCCCTGAGCGGCCGTCACGCGCTCTTCCCCGGGGGGCCGGTCGGCTGGGCGCTGGCCCTCCTCACCGGCATCATCGTCGGCCACCTGGTCGCCCTCGGCCGGGACCGCTGGTGGGGCGGCACCGGATCCGGTGCCGCGCTCACCCTCGGCGTGCTCATCCTCTACGGCTGGGTGCCCGCCGGACTGGTCTCGCTGGCGGTGGTCTCCCTGGTCGGGGCCGCCCGCCGGCACCGCTGGCGGCAGGGGCTGCTGCACGGCTCCGTCGACATCCTCGGCATCGGGGCCGGCGCCCTCGTGCTCGCCGCGTTCGGCGAGACGCCCACCGTGGAAACCCCCTGGCTGCCCACCACCTGGGGGCTGGACGCCGTACCGGAGATCGTCCTCGTCGCCGTCGCCTACCTGCTCGCCACGCGGCTCCTGCTCTGGATCGCCCTGGCCCCGCGCGGCGGCGGGCTGCCCACCGTCGCCCGGACCGCCCTGCTGCGACAGGCGTTAGTGGCGGTCGCGCTGCTCGGCATCGCACCCCTGATCTGCGTGGTGGCGGTCAGCCAGCCGGTCCTGCTGCCGCTGTTCGCCGTACCGCTGATCGCGCTGGACTCCACCCTCTGGATCGCCCGGGCACGCGCCGAGGAGCAGCTGCGGGACCCCCTGACCGGGCTGCCGAACCGGCAGTGGCTGCTGGAGCGGGCCTGGTCCGCCCTGGACGAGGCTGAACGTTTGGGCACCCGGGCCGCCCTGGTGCTGATCGACCTGGACCGCTTCCGGGCCGTCAACGACACCCTCGGCCATCTGGCGGGCGACCGGCTGCTCCTCCAGATCGCCGACCGGCTGCGCCAGGCGCTGCCCGAGGAGGCCGAGGCCGCGCGCCTGGGTGGCGACGAGTTCGCCGTCCTGCTCCCCGTCGCCGACTCCACCACCAGCGCCCAGCGCATCGCCCGCCACCTGGTCGCGGAGCTCAGCTCCCCGCTCGACCTGGACGGCCTCACGCTCGTCCTGGAGGCCAGCGCCGGCCTCGCCGTCTTCCCCGACCACGCCCTCGACGCGGAGGGGCTGCTGCGGCGCGCGGACGTGGCGATGTACCAGGCCAAGCGGGACCGCACGGGCGTGGAGGTCTACGAGTCCAAGCGCGACAGCAACACCCCCGACCGCCTCGGCCTCCTCGGCGACCTCCGCAGGGCCCTCGACGCGGGTGAAGTGGAACTCCACTACCAGCCGAAGGTCCGCTTCGACGGGCAGGTCGCCGGGCTCGAAGCACTGGTCCGATGGGTCCACCCGGAACGCGGTCGGGTCCCCCCGGACGAGTTCATCGCGATCGCCGAGACCTCCGGGCTGATGCCCCACCTGACGGAGTACGTGCTGGAGACCGCCCTGGCCCAGGTGGCCCGCTGGCGGGCGCAGGGCCTGAAGGTCCCGGTCGCCGTCAACGTCTCGCCGCGCGACGTCCACACGCCCGGGTTCGCCGGCGCGGTGGCCGCGCGGCTGGCCCGCCACGGGGTTCCGGCGAGCGGCCTGCAACTGGAGATAACGGAACACGTCCTGCTGGAGGACCCGCAGCGGGCGGCGGACACCATGGCCGGCCTCACCGGGCACGGCGTGAAGATGTCCCTGGACGACTTCGGCACCGGCTACTCCTCACTCGTCCACCTGCGCCGCCTGCCGGTCAGCGAGCTGAAGATCGACCGCTCGTTCGTGGGTCGGCTCGCCGTGGACACGCAGGACGCGGAGATCGTCCGCTGCACCGTGGACCTCGCGCACTCGCTCGGCCTGCTCGTCGTGGCGGAGGGCGTCGAGGACGACGAGACCTGGGAGCGGCTGCGGGACCTGGGCTGCGACGCCGTACAGGGATGGCTGGTGGCTGCCGCGATGCCGCCGCAGGAGGCCACCGCCTGGCTGCTGGCCCGCGGTGAGCGCGGCTGGCGCCGCCCGGCGGACATCACGGCGGAACTGGCCGCGGCCGAAGCCGACGCGGTCTGACCCGCCCGGGCTCCACCCCGTCCCAAGCCCGGCCTCCGCCCCGTACAGCTCCGCCCCGGGACCGGCGGCGGGCTCCGCGCCGGACACCGCCCGACTTCCGCGCCGGGCGCCGCCCCCGACCCGCGTGGTGAAGGGCGCCGGGTCCGTATCCCGGTCCCGCCGGGGTTCGCGGCGAGGGGCCGCCGCGCGCGAGCGGGGCCCCGGTCCGGGTGCGCCCCCGCCCCGCTCCGCGCGGCGGTCCGGCGGCGGCCCGGCCAAACCGTTTCGCAGGCCGGGCACCGGGCCCCATAGGATTGAGCCCGAAACTACACATCCACCCACCCCCAGAGGATCGCTGCATGCCTGGCATTACGCGCGAGGAGGTCGTCCACCTCGCACGGCTGGCGCGCCTTGAGCTGTCCAGCAACGAGCTGGATCACTTCGCCGGACAGCTCGACGACATCATCGGCGCGGTCGCCCGTGTCTCCGAGGTCGCCGACCAAGACGTCCCGCCGACCTCCCACCCGCTGCCGCTGACCAACGTCATGCGCGCGGACGAGGTCCGTCCGTCGCTCACCCCCGAGCAGGCGCTCTCCGGTGCTCCCGCCCAGGAGCAGCAGCGTTTCAAGGTGCCGCAGATCCTGGGGGAGGACTAACAGCCATGGTCGACATCATCAAGCTCACGGCCGCCGAGACCGCCGAGAAGATCGCCTCCGGCGAGCTCACGGCCGTCGAGGTGACCGAGGCCCACCTGGCCCGCATCGACGCCACTGACGAGAAGGTCCACGCCTTCCTGTACGTGGACCGCGAGGGCGCGCTCGCCCAGGCCCGCGCCGTCGACGCCAAGCGCGCGGCCGGCGAGAAGCTCGGCCCGCTGGCCGGCGTACCCCTCGCCCTCAAGGACATCTTCACCACCGTCGGGGTCCCGACCACCGTCGGTTCGAAGATCCTCGAAGGCTGGATCCCGCCCTACGACGCCACCCTGACGCGCAAGCTGAAGGAAGCCGACGTCGTCATCCTCGGCAAGACCAACATGGACGAGTTCGCCATGGGGTCCTCCACCGAGAACAGCGCCTACGGCCCGACCGGCAACCCCTGGGACCTCACCCGGATCCCCGGCGGCTCCGGCGGCGGCTCCGCCGCGGCCCTCGCCGCGTTCCAGGCCCCGCTCGCCATCGGCACGGACACCGGCGGCTCCATCCGCCAGCCCGCGGCCGTCACCGGCACGGTCGGCGTCAAGCCCACCTACGGCGGCGTCTCCCGCTACGGCATGGTCGCCTTCTCCTCCTCCCTCGACCAGGGCGGGCCCTGCGCCCGTACGGTCCTGGACGCGGCCCTCCTGCACGAGGTGATCGCCGGGCACGACCCGCTCGACTCCACCTCCATCGACGCCCCGGTCCCGCCGGTCGTCGAGGCCGCCCGCAACGGCTCCGTCGCCGGCATGCGCGTCGGTGTCGTCAAGCAGTTCGCCGGCGAGGGCTACCAGGCCGGCGTCGTCCAGCGCTTCAACGAGTCGGTGGAGCTCCTCAAGGAGCTCGGCGCCGAGATCGTCGAGCTGGACTGCCCGTCCTTCGACCTCGCGATGGCCGCGTACTACCTGATCGCGCCGTCCGAGTGCTCCTCGAACCTGGCCCGTTTCGACGCCATGCGCTACGGCCTGCGCGTCGGCGACGACGGCACCAAGTCCGCCGAGGACGTCACCGCCCTGACCCGCGAAGCCGGCTTCGGCGACGAGGTCAAGCGCCGCATCATCCTCGGCACGTACGCGCTCAGCTCCGGCTACTACGACGCGTACTACGGCTCCGCCCAGAAGGTGCGCACGCTGATCTCGCAGGACTTCGAGAAGTCCTTCGAGCAGGTCGACGTGATCGTCTCCCCGACGACCCCGACCACCGCCTTCGCGATCGGCGAGCGCACCGACGACCCCCTCGCCATGTACCTCGCGGACCTGTGCACCATCCCGACCAACCTGGCCGGCAACTCCGCCATGTCGCTGCCCTGCGGCCTGGCGCCGGAGGACGGCCTCCCGGTCGGGCTCCAGATCATCGCCCCGGCGATGAAGGACGACCGGCTCTACAAGGTCGGTGCCGCCGTCGAGGCCGCCTTCGTCGCCCGCTGGGGTCACCCGCTGCTCGAGGAGGCACCGTCGCTGTGAGCACCAGTGCACTGTCCAAGGCCAAGGGCTTCAAGAAGTCCAAGACCGGCACCTACCTGTCGATCGGCACCACCGCATTCGGCGCCATCAGCGTGTTCAAGCAGGTCAAGAAGGCCCGCAGCGAGCACGACATGCTGAAGCTGGTCGACGCCGCCGTGTCCGCCGCCGCCATCGTCACCGGCCTCGCGATCCTGTACCGCGAACTCAAGCGCCTGGGCGACGACGACGTCCTGCTGGGCTGAGAGGGAAAGTTTCACCGTGACCACCTTCACCGAACTGCTGTCGTACGAGGACGCCCTGGCGTCGTACGACCCCGTCATGGGCCTCGAGGTCCATGTCGAGCTCGGCACCAGGACCAAGATGTTCTGCGGCTGCTCGACCGAGCTCGACGGCGAGCCCAACTCGCAGACCTGCCCCACCTGCCTCGGCCTGCCCGGCTCCCTCCCGGTCGTCAACGCGATCGGCGTCGAGTCGGCCGTCAAGATCGGTCTCGCGCTGAACTGCGAGATCGCCGAGTGGTGCCGCTTCGCCCGGAAGAACTACTTCTATCCGGACATGCCGAAGAACTTCCAGACCTCCCAGTACGACGAGCCCATCGCCTTCAACGGCTACCTGGACGTCCAGCTGGAGGACGGCGAGATCTTCCGCGTGGAGATCGAGCGCGCCCACATGGAGGAGGACACCGGCAAGTCGCTGCACGTCGGCGGCGCCACCGGCCGTATCCACGGCGCCTCCCACTCCCTGCTGGACTACAACCGCGCCGGCATCCCGCTCATCGAGATCGTCACCAAGCCCATCGAGGGCGCGGGCGAGCGGGCCCCCGAGGTCGCCAAGGCGTACGTCGCCGAGCTGCGCGAGGTCATCAAGGCGCTCGGCGTCTCCGAGGCCCGCATGGACAAGGGCCAGATGCGCTGCGACGTGAACCTGTCGCTGCGCCCCCACGGGACGAAGGAATTCGGCACCCGCTCGGAGACCAAGAACGTCAACTCGCTGCGCTCCGTCGAACGCGCCGCGCGCTTCGAGATCCAGCGGCACGCGGCCGTGCTGTCCTCCGGCGGCTCGATCGTGCAGGAGACCCGGCACTTCCACGAGGACGACGGCTCCACCACGGCCGGCCGCATCAAGGACAACGCCGAGGACTACCGGTACTTCCCGGAGCCCGACCTGGTGCCCGTGGCGCCGGCCCGCGAGTGGGTCGAGGAGCTGCGCGGCGGTCTGCCCGAGATGCCGCGTGTGCGCCGCAACCGCCTCCGCGAGGAGTGGGGCGTCAGCGAGCACGACATGCAGTCGATCCTCAACGCGGGCGCGGTGGACTCCATCGTCGCCACCATCGAGGAGGGCGCCGACTCGGCCGCCGCCCGCAAGTGGTGGATGGGCGAGCTGGCCCGCAACGCCAACGAGCAGGGCGTCGTCGTCGACGAGCTGCCGATCACCCCGGCGCAGGTGGCCCGGGTCGCGGCCCTGGTCGCGGCCGGCGACCTGAACGACAAGCTGGCCCGCCAGGTCATCGAGGGCGTCCTCGCCGGCGAGGGCACCCCCGACGAGGTCGTCGAGAAGCGCGGCCTGAAGGTCGTCTCGGACGAGGGCGCGCTCGGCGCGGCCGTCGACGAGGCCATCGCGGGCAACGCGGCCATCGCCGACAAGATCCGCGGCGGCAAGATCGCCGCGGTCGGCGCCCTGGTCGGCGCGGTCATGAAGACCACCCGCGGCCAGGCCGACGCGGCGCGCGTCAAGGAGCTCATCCTGGAGCGCCTGGGCGTCTCCGAGGGCTGATCCGCCCCCGCCGTCCCGCATCGCGCACGAGGCCCCGCACCGGAAGGTGCGGGGCCTCGGTCTTCTCCCGCACACTGGACCGTCGAAGCCGACCGAGGACGGGGGAGTCGAGGGTGGAGATCGGTGCGATGGTCATCGCCGCCGTGGGTGTCGTGGGCACCCTGGGCGGGGCGCTGCTCACCCAGCGGGGCGCGGAGCGGGCGAAGCGCCGGGAGATGGAACTCCTGCGCGGTCACGAGGAGATCCGTGACTACCTGGCGCTGCGACGGACCTGCTACGCAGACCTCAACCGGGACGCCCGGCAGTTCACCACCGCCCTCAACCGCCATCTGCACGTCATGCGGGAGCGCGCGGTCGAGGACGCGGACCGGGAGGCGCTCGACGAGGCCAAGGACGCCCAGCGCGACCGCTACTCCGAGGCGCAGATGATCGCGCCGGACGCCGTGCTCGGGCCCGCGAGCGCCGTCAACCACGCCCTGAGCCGGGTCTACGGCCAGGTCAAGCGCCTGGAGCGGGGCGCCCCCGAGGAAGGCGAGACCATGGCCACCGTCTCCCGCGACCAGCAGGAGATCTGGGCCCTGCTGCGGGAGATGCGCGCGGCCATGCGGGCCGACCTCGGGGTGTCGGACGGGTCCGGGCCCGTCAGCGGGTGAGGACGGGGGCGGCGAGGACGGCGTTGCCGCGGCCCTTGCAGCCCTCTTCCACCTTGATGCGCAGCCGCAGGGCGCCCTTGATGTCGAGGGCCTTGGTGACCGGCCTGCCCAGGTGGACCAGTTCGGAGAAGATCGCGGGCTTGTCGTCCACCGAGATGGTCAGCCGCGCCTGTTCCACGGTAGATCCGTCGTCGATCCCGGCGGTGAACTCCAGCGTGGACCACGCCCGGTTGACGTCGTACTCGATGGCCGCACCGTAGTAACAGCTGCCGAGGAGAGCCGCGCCGTACTCCGTGGTGTTCAGCTTGGCGGAGCCCACCTCGAAGTTGTCGACGTTCCCGACCGACGCCAGCACGGTCAGGTCGGCCACGTTGCTGTCCTTGACCGCCCCCGGGGCGTGCGGGCTCGCCGAGCCCTCCGGGCTCGCGGGGGCCTCGGGCGTGGCCCCGTTCAAGGCCCCTGCCGTCGCCCCGGACTGCGACGGGGTGGGCGACGCGGGGGTCGTGGCCGCCCGGGTGCCGTCCCCGCCGGAGCGGCCGTCCCGCGCGGCGTCGGCCTTGTCCTTGTCGCCCAGGAGCTGTACGCCGACCACGGCGAGCACGGCCAGCACCACCACGGCGGCCGCGGAGCCCAGGACCACCGCGGTCCGCTTCCTCCTCGGCTGCGCGGCGGACGGCTGGGGCACGGCCGCCGGCATGCCCGGGCCCTGGTGGTACGCCGCGGCCGGGCCGTATCCGGCGGGCACCGCGTCCGGGACGGCCGCGGGTGGCTGCGCCGCCGTAGCCGCGGGCGCGGGCGCCGACGCCGTGGGCGCGGACGGGGCCGGGTCCGCGAGCGTGGCAGGTGGTGCCGGGGCCGGGTCGGGAGCCGTCGCCGGTGCGGTCGGCACGTACGGCGGCGGCTGCGGCACGGACTGCGCGGGCCGGTCCGGCGGGGTGGCCGGCTGGGGCGGTACGGCGGGCTGTGGTGGCGCGGCCGGCTTCGGCGGGGAGTCCTGCGGGGGCCGCTGCGATGTCGTCGCCGCCGTCGTGGACACTACCGCGCGGCGCAGGTCCTTCATCCACCCGGCCAGGTTCACCGGCCGCCGGGACGGCTCCTCCGCGTAGAGGGCCGTGATCCGGGCCCGCTGCTCGGCGTCCAGCACCGCGATCTGGGGCAGTTCGGCCATCGCCCGGGCCAGCTGCTGCGGAGAGGCCGGCGGGGACTCACCGCTGAGCAGGAAGTACGCGATCGCCCCGAAGGCGTACCGGTCGGTGCCGGGGGTCCGCTTGCCCTCGAACACCTCGGGGGCGGCGTAGCCGGGCGTGAACCAGACCTCGGCCGTCTGGTGGTCGGCGGTCAGCTTGCTGAGGCCGAAGTCAACCAGCGTGGCCTGCCCGTGCGCGTCGACCATCACGTTGCCGGGGGAGAGGTCCCCGTGGACGACCTGCCGCCCGGAGGGCGTGGCCTTCCCCGAGTGCAGCCAGTCCAGCACCTCGGCCAACTGCTCCAGGGTCCGCATGACCTCGCGCCGCTCGGCGGCGGTGGCGAGCGTCCGCTCGGCGCGCCAGTCCCGCAGGTCGAGCCCGTCGATGTGGTTCATGACGAGGACGAGCGCCCGCCCGGTCAGGGTGGACGACTCCCCGGGCCGGTGGATCGGCGGGCCCTCGAAGTGCTCCCGCACCCCCACGACGCCGGGCCGGTGGACGAATCTGAGCAGTTCGGCCTGCTCGTTCCACTTCTGGCTGATGCGGTCGAAGACCTCGGGCGTGATGGTGGTCTTGGAGTCGAGCACCTTGACGACCACGGGCTCCGACCCGCCGGCGAGCTCGATCTCCGCGAGGTACAGCACGGCCTCCCCGCCGCGCCCGATCGACCTGAGCAGGCGGTAGCGGTCCGCTGCCGCGTCCGGCCCGATGTGCAGATTCTGGCTGGTCAATTTCCCCCCAGCGCCGCATGGGTGATGGGCCATCAGTCTTCCGTGGCCGGAATCACGCGGTCAATCGGAACGATCGGTTTGCCGTACCGCGAAGGTGTTCGGCGCAGGACAGGATTCCGTAGCGCACGCTAAAGAATCCGTGTACGGTTCGATACGTAACGACCGCTACAGAATTGAAGAGGTCCAGCCATGCCCGTCACCGCGACGACCGAGACCGCCCCCTACGCCCCCTACGCCCGCACCGTCCGCACCGTCCGCACCGTCCGCACCGGAAGCGGAGGTCCGGGCCTGCTGCTCGCCCACGGGGGCGGCGGCTCCGTCGAGACCAACTTCGGACCGGTCCTGGACGCGCTGGCCGCCGGGTTCAGCGTCGTCGGCGTCGACTATCCGGGGACCGGGGGCACCCCGCGCGCCGACGAGCCGCTCCGACTGGACGACATGGCCGACCAACTGGTCGCCGCCGCCGACGCGGAGGGGCTGGAGAGGTTCGCCGTACTCGGCTACTCGCTCGGCGGGAACGTTGCCGTCCGGGTCGCCGCCCGGCATCCGCAGCGGGTCACCGCGATCGTGCTCACCGCCACCTTCGCGCGGTCCGGCAACTGGCTGGACCTGGTCGGCCGCCTCTGGAAGGAGCTCGCCGAGCGCGGTGAGCGGGAGCTGATGGCCTCGCTCCTGGTGCCGCTCGTACTGAACCCGACAGTCCTGGAAGGCCTCACCCCCGGCGAGGTGGAGCAGGTGGTGCGGGACACCGCCGGCTCGCTCCCGCCCGGCACCGCCGACCACGTCGCGCTGCTCGACGGTGCGGACCTGCGCGCCGAGATCGCGTGCCTCGACGTGCCGGCCCTCGTCGTCGCGACCACCGAGGACCTCCTCGTGCCGCTCGCGCTCCAGCGGGAGCTGGCGGACACCCTGCCGGGCGCGCGGCTCGTGGAACTGCCCACCGGGCACCTCCCGTTCGCCGAGCGCCCGGCCGAATGGGCGGCGCTGGTCACCGACTTCCTCAGCGGCCCCGCGGTGCGCTGAGGAAGGCGAGACGGGCCGGCTTGGCCGGGAGGTAGACCTCGGGCAGGTCGATCTCCGGGAGCACGACCTCCGGGCCGAGGACGAAGCCGGTGCGCTCCAGCCGTGCGATGGCCTTCGTGTTGCGCGCGTCCGGCTCGGCGACCACGCGCCGGGTGGCCGGGTCGGAGAACACGAAGGAGAAGAAGGCCTCCATCAGCCTCGCGCTGAAGCCGGGCTGCGGGGCGCCCTCGCAGGGGCCGATCAGCAGGTGCACGCCGACGTCGCCGGGCAGCACGTCGTAGCACTCGCTGACCCGGTCCTCGGCGCACTCGTACGTTTGGAACAGGGCGACCGGCTCACCCTCGCGGGCGACGATGAAGGCGTGGTGGGTGGTGCGGCGGTCGACGTCCTCGTAGATCTCCCGGACCAGTTCGAGGCTGGCCTCGCCCATGCCCCAGAAGCGGGCCCGCTCCTGCGTGACCCAGCCGTGGATCAGGCCGGCGTCGGCGGCCGGGTCGACCGGGGTGATGGTGACGGTGCCGAAGCCCTCGACGAGGTGCGTGTAGACGGGCTGCCGGGCGGAGAGGGCGGAGGTCATATCGATTCCTTGGTGAGCCGGGCCCAGTCGGTGACGACGGGGACGAGTTCGCAGCGTGCCCACAGGGGGAGCTGGTCGCGGTGGTGGGGGGTTCCGGTGACGCCGTCCGCGCCCAGCGGGACCGCCCACAGGCTGTCCTCGCGGCGGGCCAGGTCCCAGACGTAACGGGCGGCCGACGCGCGGGCGGTGAGGTCGGTGAAGCCGGGCACGGAGGAAGTGGCGTTCACGCAGTCGTGGTCGCCGCCGAGGCCGGGCCACTCGGGAGCGTCCGGGTCGGGGACCGCCTGCCAGGGGGTCAGGCGGTGGACCTCCGCCCACGGGGTGTCGGGGGAGTTCGCCGCTGCCGTCTCCTCCAGGGCGGCGCGGACGTGCGCCGCACGGTCCAGCTCCGGCACGAGGGACGAGGTGAGCAGGCCTTCGAGCGCGTAGCCGATCTTGGGAACGAGGTGGAGCCACGGGTGGAACACCGCCGGTCCGGCGGGCGCCCCTGCCAGGTCCGCGAAGACGGGGTCGGCGGCGAGGCGCCGTACGGTCGCGGTCCGCAGGGCCGAGAAGAGGGTGGCGTCGGTGCTCCCGGCCTCCATCCGCCGGTCCCAGGCCAGCAGCCGGGTCCGCAGCTCCTGCGCGGCCGGCGTCAGCTCCTCGAAGCCGGGGAGCAGGGCGAGCAGCGGCTCGGCCGAAGCCAGGTAGGTGTCCCGGTGTACGTCGGCCATCGCCTTCGGGGACCAGTCGGCGGAGCCGCTGAGCAGTTCGCGGATGCGGTCGGCGCGGTGCGGGGGCGCGAACTCCACGCCGAGCGGGGAGGCGATGCCGCGTGCGTTCGCCATGACGGCGAAGCCCTGTACGGGCTCGGCGGGGGTCGGCGCCCAGCCCTGCCAGGCGTGCTCCGGCTCCCACGCGGGCACGGGGCGCAGCCGGTTGGTGTCGTGGCGCAGCGGCACGGCGCCCGCGACGCGGTGCAGCAGGCCGCCCTCGGTGTCGGCGGCGTGGACGACGTTGACCGGCTCGGCCCAGCCGTCGAGGGCGCGGTCGATATCGGCGACGGTGCGGGCGCGCAGCAGGGCGGGGAGGGTGGCGAAGCCGAGGTCGCGGCGGACGCGGGGCGGATAGCGCAGGGAGAGGGTCCAGGTGCTGCCGTCGGCGCTGCCCGCGGTGCCGGTGCCGGTGCGGGAGTCGGTGGCGGTTGCGGCGTCGGTTGCGGCGCCGGCGCCGGGGTCGCCGTCCGCGTGCACGATCACCGGGCCGCGGGCAGTCTCCAGGATCTCCACCTCGACGTCGTCGCCGCCCGCCACGGCGATGGTCTCCGTGTGGCGCGCGACCGGCTCCCAGACACCGTCCGGGCCGAGCGCCTCGACGGCCGCGCCGTCACCGCCGCGGCGCAGCCGCTCGACGTACAGGTCCTGGTAGTCGGACATCGCGTTGGTGATGGCCCAGGCGGCCGAGCCGGTGTGCCCGAAGTGGGCGAGGCCGGGGACGCCGGGGACGGCGAGGCCCAGGACGTCGTACTCCGGGCAGGACAGGCGGATCTGCTGGTAGACGCCCGGGTCCTCGATGAAGCGGTGCGGGTCGCCCGCGATGATCGCCGCGCCGGTGGTGGTGCGGTCGCCCGGCACCATCCAGCCGTTGCTGCCGGCGATGCGGGGGCCGTCGGTGGCGAAGAGGGTGAGCGTCTCCTCGCCGAGGGCGCGGGCCACGCGCTCGCGCCACAGCTTGGTGGGGAAGCCCGCGAACAGGATGTGCGTGGCGACCCAGATCGCCAGCGGCACCCACGGCTCCCAGGGCGAGGGGGCGAGTCCGGTGCGGGCGAAGCGCTCGTCCCGGGCGGCGCCGGCGGCCATGCCCTCGTTGACGCCGTCCACGTACGCGCGCACCCAGGCCGAAGTCGCGGGGTCGTCGGCCTCCATGGCCTCGTAGCAGAGGCGGGCGGTGTCGGCCAGGCGGCTCTGGCGGGCGAAACGGTCCCAGACGACGGAGTCCGGGCCCAGGAAGGACGCGCTGGAGCCCTCGGCGCGGTGCCGTTCGACCTCCAGCTGCCAGGCGCGGTCGAAAGCGGTGACGCGGCCCTGGGCGCGGGCGAGTTCGAGTTCGTCCGAAGCGCGCAGGTGGGGGATGCCCCAGGGGTCGCGGAAGACGTCGTAGGATTCCGGGGTCGGCCCGTGGGGCTCGTCCGGGGCGCCCGTGTGCGACTCAGGGTCGCTCTCGCTGCTCACACTGCTCACGCTGCTCTCACTCTTCCCCGACATGCGTTTAGGTTAGGCTGCCCTAACTATAAAGGTGTCAGGGGAGGGGTCGGACATGGCGGTCGGCAAGGGTTGGGAGGGTGTGGTCCTCAAGCTCCTGCGGGGCAAGGACTTCACGTTCACGGTGACCGGGGCGGAAGACGTCACGGAACACTACCGCCGGGTGTACTTCACCGACGGCGGACTGCTGGCCGCCGCCGGCGCATCGCTGCACCCGACGATGTGGGTGCGGGTCTGGTTCCAGAACGCGGACAAGCCGCACCAGCGGGCGTACACGCTGGTCGACCCGGACCCCGAGGCCGGCACCTTCTGCTTCGAGTTCGCGCTCCACGACGGCGTCGCCAGCGACTGGGCGCGCGGCGCCCGGCCGGGCGACACCATCGAGGCCACCGTCCAGGGCACCGGATTCACCGCCCCCGCTCCGGCGCCGGAACGCCTGCTGGTCATCGGCGACCCCGCGTCCCTCCCGGCGATCAACTCGCTGCTGGACTCCTTCCCCGAGCTGCCCGCGACCATCTGGTTCGAGACCCAGCACACCTCCGACGAGGAGCTTCCGGTACGCCTGGACGCCGACCGGCACGACCTGCGCCGGGTGCCGCGCGAGGGCACGGCGCTGGCCGACCGGGTCCGGGCCGAGCTGCCCGAGCTGCTCGGGGACCCCGGATCGGCGTATGTCTGGCTGGCCTGCGACACGGCCACGACCCGCACCCTGACGGCCTACCTGCGCAAGGACCTCGGCCTGCCCAAGCAGCGGGTGAACGGCCTGGGCTACTGGCGAGCGGCCTGAGTCGCGGGGCCGGCGCCGGCCTCCCTAGGCGCCGGTCGCCCCGTCGATCGCCTCCCGCAGGAAGTCGGCGTGGCCGTTGTGGCGGGCGTACTCGTGGATGAGGTGGAGCATGACCAGGCGCAGCGAGGCCTCCTCCTCCCAGCGCGGTACGTACGCCGTCACCTCCAGGGACGCGGCGGCCGCCTCGATGCGGCGGGCGTGCGCCACCTCCTCCTGCCAGGCGGTGAACGCCTCGGCGCGGTCGGAGCCGGAGGCGTCGTAGGCGGCCTGGAAGTCGTGGCTGTCCGACCACAGGTGCGGGAGCTCCTCGCCGCCGACGACCCGGCGGAACCAGTGCCGCTCCACCTCGGCCATGTGCCGGACCAGGCCCAGCAGGGACAGCGTGGACGGCGGCATCGAGGCGCGGCGCAGCTGCTCGTCGGTGAGGCCCTCGCACTTCCAGGCGAGGGTGGCCCGGTGGTAGTCGAGGTAGGCCCGGAGGGTTTCGCGTTCGTCCCCGGTCAGGGGCGGGCTGATGCGTTCCATGCCCGCGATCCTGCCTGTCCGCCCCCGGGCCGCGAAACCCTGCCCGGCGCCCTGCCCGGCGCCCTGCCCGGCGCCCTGCCCGGCGCCCTGCCCGGCCGGACGGGCCGGGCCGGACGGGCCGGCCCGCCCGGCCTCAGCCCGCGTCCGGGCCGGGCCGCGTCCAGATGTACGGCACCGTCACGCCCATCACGCCGAAGCCCAGCCGCTCCAGGATCGGGCGGCTGTCGTCCGAGGCGTCCACCTGGAGGTAGGGGATGCCGAACTCCGCCGCCAGGCGCGCGCGGTGGGCGACGAGCGTGCGGTAGATGCCCCGGCCGCGCCACTGCGGGACCGTGCCGCCGCCCCACAGGCCGGCGAAGGCCGAGCCCGGCCGCATCTCCATCCGGGCCGCGCTGACCGGGGTGTCGCCCGCCATCGCTACCACCGCGGCGACGGTCTCCGGCTCGTCGCGCAGCCGGCTCAGCAGTGCCTCGCGGATCCGGGGCCGCTCCGTGCCGAAGGCCCCCGCGTGGGCCTCCATCATCAGGTCGACACCGACCTCGTCCGTCACCACCCGCAGGGTGATTCCCTCCGGCGGCTCCACCGGCAGCTGCGCGAGCTCGGCCGTCCGCCCCACCATCAGCGTCTCCGGCGGCTCCGGTACGAAGCCCGCGGCCCTCAGCCGGTCCCCGAGGTCCGCCGGCCCGTCGTGCGCGTACAGCTTCCACTCGAAGTCCGGGCAGCCGCGCTCCGAGAAGAACGCCACCTGCGCCGCGATCTGCGCATCCGCCGTCCCCTCGTCGAGGTCCGACCACAGGACGCCGTTCCACCCGAGGCCGGGCACGCTCTGCCGGACGACCGGGCCCACCCGCTCCACGAGAGCGTCCCCGCCGTCCGGTCGGGCATCCTCACGCACCTCGGCGTCGTACCGGGCGCGCACCGCCAGCAGCTCATCACGATCCATCGTCATCCGGCCAGCTCACCAGCGTCAGGCCGGCCCCCACAACTGCATTAGCCTCACCAGCGTGAACGACGACCTCACCATCCACACCGGCAAGGCCGGCCCCGACGCCGCCGCCGACCGCGGCTGGCTCCTCGGCCACTTCAAGGACCCGGCCGATCCCCGTCACAGCGAGGACGTGGAGATCAAATGGGGCGTCCACCCCAAGGGCGACGAACGGGAGCGCTGGGCGACCGCCGAGAAGCGCACCGCACTGCTGGTCCTGATCAGCGGACGCTTCCGGCTGGAGTTCCCGGGGCGGACCGTCGTCCTCGCCGAACAGGGCGACTACGTGCTCTGGGGCCGCGGCGTGGACCACTCCTGGTACGCGGAGGAGGACGCGGTCGTCCTCACCGTCCGCTGGCCCTCGATCCCCGGCTACCGGGTGGACGAGCCCGATCACCGCACCGGCGCCCTGTCCCCGGAGACCTCCGGCCGGGCCCCCGCCGGGACCTGAGAGTTCCCACGCACCTCCTGGTCCTCCTGTGATGATGCACACGAAAAGGGCCGACGATCACGAAACGCTGCGATCGTGGAGGTAGCAGACCATCTGGGCCGAACCACGGGGCGACCCCCCAGGCGTCCGGCCGGGCCTTCACGAGTTCACGCGTTCTTTGCGACGGGCTGCCTCCCGGTAAAGATCCGAACCACCAGGGAGCACGTCCGTTGGCAGTCTTCGCGCGGTGGTGCATGCGCCACCGCCTCCTCGCCGTCCTGATCTGGCTGCTCACCCTCGGCGGGACCGCGGCGGCCGCAGTGACCGCCGGAGCGGCGTTCTCCAACAACTACGAGGTCCCCGGCACCGAGTCCGGCAAGGCCAACGACCTCCTGCGCGAAGGCTTCCACGGCCAGGGCGGCGACACCGACACCATCGTGTGGCGGGCCCCGGACCACCACAACGCACGGACCCCGGACATCGAGCAGCGCATGACCCGGGCGCTCGACGCCGTCGCCGCTCTGCCCGGTGTCGGATCGGTCGAAGGCCCTTACGGCCCCGGCCCCGAGAGCGCCGCACGCATCAGCCCCGACGGCCGCACCGCCTACGCCGTGGTGACCTTCGACCAGCCGGCCGACTCCGTACCCAAGGCCCAGGCCAGGGCGGTCGTCGACACCGCGAAGAACCCCACCACCGAGGCCGGCGGACTCCAGGTCGAGCTCGGCGGCCGCGCCATCCAGCTCACCGAGGCCCCCACCGCGCACCTCGCCGAGGTCATAGGCGTCGCCGTCGCGGCCCTCGTCCTCTACCTCGCCTTCGGCTCCCTCGCCGCGAGCCTGCTCCCCATCGCGACCGCCCTCGTCAGCGTCGGCACCGCCTACTTCGGCATCACCCTGCTCGGGCACGCCATGCCGGTCGCCGACTTCGCCCCCATGCTCGGCACCCTCATCGGCCTCGGCGTGGGCATCGACTACGCGCTGTTCATCGTCACCCGCCACCGCAAGGGCCTCGCACGGGGCCTGCCGGTGGAGGAGGCGGCGGCCGGGGCCGTCGCCACCACAGGCCGGGCCGTCCTCTTCGCCGGCGCCACCGTCTGCATCGCACTGCTCGGCATGCTGGTGCTGCGGCTGAACTTCCTCAACGGCGTCGCGATAGCCGCGTGCGTGACGGTCGTCCTGACCGTCGCCGCCTCCGTCACCCTGCTGCCGGCCCTCCTGTCCTACATCGGCATGCGCGCCCTCTCCGGCCGCGAACGCCGAAGGCTCGCCGCCGAGGGCCCGCAGCCCGAGCGCACCTCCGGCTTCGCCGCCCGCTGGTCCGCCTTCGTCGAGCGCCACCCCAAGCTGCTCGGTGCCCTCGCCACCGCCGTCATGGTGGTCCTGGCCCTGCCCACCCTCTCCCTCCACCTGGGCACCTCCGACCAGGGCAACAACCCCGCCGGCTCCACCACCCGGCAGGCCTACGACCTGCTCGCGGAGGGCTTCGGGCCCGGCGCGAACGGCCCGCTCGCCGTCGTCGCCCGCCTGGACGGCGCCGGTGACCGGCTCGCCGTGGACCGGCTCGAGCAGGCGCTCCGTACGACGCCGGGCGTCGCCTCCACCGGCCCCGCCGTCTTCAACCGCAGCGGCGACACGGCCGTCCTGACCGTCATACCGGACTCCGCCCCGCAGTCCAGGGCCACGAGCGACCTCGTCGACACCCTCCGCCAGGACGTCATCCCGCGCGCCGGCCAGGGCAACTCCATGGAGGTCCACGTCGGCGGCGTGACAGCCGCCTACGACGACTTCGCCGAGGTCATCATCGGGAAGCTGCCGCTCTTCGTCTCCGTCGTGATCGCCCTCGGCTGCCTGCTCCTGCTGCTGGCCTTCCGGTCCATCGGCATCCCGCTGAAGGCGGCGGCCATGAACGTCGCAGCCGTCGCCTCCTCCTTCGGCGTCGTGGTCGCGATCTTCCAGTGGGGCTGGGGCAGCGAACGGCTGGGCCTGGGCAGTGCCGGCCCCATCGAACCCTTCCTGCCCGTGATCATGGTGTCCGTCCTCTTCGGGCTCTCCATGGACTACCAGGTCTTCCTCGTCAGCCGCATGTACGAGGAGTGGCTGGAGACCGGCGACAACCGGCGGGCTGTACGCGTCGGCCTCGCCGAGACCAGCCGGGTCATCAACTCGGCCGCCGTCATCATGATCTCCGTCTTCCTCGCCTTCGTGCTCAGCGGCGACCGGATCATCGCGATGTTCGGCATCGCGCTCGCCGCGGCCGTCGCCCTCGACGCCTTCGTGCTGCGCACCCTCCTCGTCCCGGCCCTGATGCACATGCTCGGCGGCGCCAACTGGTGGCTGCCCGCCTGGCTCGACCGGCGGCTGCCCAGGATCAGCATCGAGCCCCCCGAACACCGGCCGCATGCGAAACTTCCGGCACAGCGGTCCGGCGAGGTCCTCACGACGAGCGAGGACGACACCGAGGCCGCCACAGCCTCCCGGTGATCCGGCGAACCGCCGCACGAGACCCAAGGAAGAAGCCGCATGTTCTCGATAGACCTCGCCGAAGGCGCCCAGCTGTTCCCGCTGGAGGCCCGGCACGCCGAGGAGTTCTTCGCGCACATCGAACGCGGACGCGAGTTCATCGGCCGCTACGTCGGCTTCCCCGACCGTTCCCCGGACCTCGACTCCGCCCGGTCCTTCCTGGCCACGTACGCCGTGAAGGCCGGTGAGGACGGTGCCCGCTTCTTCGGCATCCGCCTCGACGGCACCCTCGTGGGCGGCGTCCTCTTCCCCAACTTCGACGCCGCCGCCGGGAACTGCGAGATCGGCTGCTGGCTCGAGCCCGCCGCGGCCGGCCGCGGCCTGGTCACCGAGGCCTGCCGGGTCCTGATCGACTACGCCTTCGGCGAGCGCGGCATGCACCGCGTCGAGTGGCGCGCCGCCACCGGCAACAAGAAGAGCCTCGCCGTCGCCGAACGCCTCGGCATGACCCGCGAGGGCGTCATGCGGGAGAACCACCTCCACCGGGGCGTCCGCCAGGACACCGAGCTGTGGTCGATCCTCGCCCACGAGTGGGCGGCCACCCGCACCTCCTGAGGCACACCGGCCGGGCCCCGCCGGACGCGGGGCCCGATACGGCCACGACCACCGGATTCTCAGAGAACTCTCAGACGCGACCCCTACGGTGCCCCGCATGGACACCACGAAGACCCCCGCCCCGAACGCCGCCGAGGCGGACCCCCAGGTCGACCTCGACAAGAGCGAGACCACCCAGGACGCCGCGGTCGAGGCCAAGGCCGACGCCGACCTCGCCGCGGCGACCGACGCCGACGCCGACTCCGCGCTCAGCGACGCCGACCTCGACGACGACTTCGCCGAGGACCAGGCCGACGCCGAGCAGCCGGGCCATGTGGGCTCCGCGGCCTTCGCGATCGTCTCCGCCGGTCTTTCCGTCGTCGCCCTCAGCGGAAGCTGGGTCGCCGGCATCGTGTCCGAGCGCGCGAGCGTCGCCGCCCGTCTGGAGCTGAGCCAGGCCGCCGACGCCAACGCGCAGATCGCCGCCCAGTTCGTCGACCCCTGGCACACCACCGCCATGGTCAACGGCGTCTTCTCGGCCCTCGCCCTGATCATCGCCACCTTCGTGCTGGCCCTTCCGGCCTTCAGCACCCCCGAGCGCACGCTCCCCACCTGGGTGCGGTCCGTCTCCTGGGCGGGCATCGGCCTGGGAGCCCTCGGCCTCCTCCTCTTCGTCCTCATGTACTTCGACCTCCTCCTGGCCATCCCGAAGGCAGGGGCCGCCTAGGCAGTGCCCTGGGAGCCCGGGGCCCCCCGGCGCCCCGCGCCGGACCAAGGCGCCCGGCCCCAGGCCCCCGGCCCCCGCCGGGCGGGCGCGGCATGCGACCGATGGGCCGGTACCCCCTGCGGCACGCACCTGGGATCACACCGCCGGCGGCGGCTCTTCAGCCCGCCCGGGACCGGTCGGCATGCCGGTCACCGCACCGTCAGGGTCAGGATCCTGTCGTCGCCCGGCTCCGGGGAGCCGCGCCCGTCCGTCTCGCTCGTGACCAGCAGCAGCCGGTCGCCTCCCAGAGCGATGACCGTCCGCAGCCGGCCGTACTCGTCCTGCAGGAAGGCCTCCGGCGCGGCGACCGGCTCCGTCCCGGACAACGGGATCCGCCACAGCCGCGCGCCCCTCAGCCCGGCCATCCATATCGACCCCTCGGCCCAGGCGATCCCGCTCGGCGAGGCCTCGTCCGTCTTCCACACCGCCACCGGATCCCGCATACCCGGCCGGCCCGCCTTGCCCTCGGCGTCGGGCCAGCCGTAGTTCGCGCCGGGCTCGATCAGATTCAGCTCGTCCCAGGTGTTCTGTCCGAACTCGGCCGCCCACAGCCGTTTGTCCTTGTCCCAGGCGAGGCCCTGCACATTGCGGTGCCCGTAGGAGTAGACGACCGAATCGGCCTCCGGATTGCCGTGCACCGGATCCCCGTCCGGAGTCATCCGAAGGATCTTGCCGCCGAGCGACTTCCTGTCCTGGGAGAGACCGGTGACACCGGTCTCTCCCGTCCCCGCGTACAACATCCCGTCCGGGCCGAAGGCGATCCGCCCGCCGTTGTGGATCAGCCCCTTGGGGATCCCCCGGAACACGGTGTCCGGCGCGCCCAGTTGCTGCCCGGCAGGTCTCTGCTCGTCGTAGCGCAGCCGTGCGATGCGGTTGTCGGACGCGGTCGTGAAGTAGGCGTACACCAGACGGTCCGCGGCGAAGTCCGGCGACAGCGCGAGCCCCAGCAGCCCGCCCTCGCCGCCCGGCTCCACCCCCGGGACCTCGCCGATCTGCGTCACCGCGCCCGACCCGGCCGCGATCCGGCTGATCGTCCCCTTGTCCCGGGAGGCGACCAGCAGGTCACCTCCCGGCAGCGGGGCCACGCCCCAGGGCGACTGGAGGTCCTTGGCGGCCTCGCCGGTGACCGTCACCGCCCCCTTCGCGGGCGGCCCGGACGCAGGCGGCGAGGCGGTCCCGCTCCCCGAGGGGCCCGGTGACCCGGACCCCGCCGCGCTCGCGCCCGGCGGGGAACCACCCCGCCCGGTGGCCGGGGCCCCCTCCGGGGAGCATCCCGCCACCAGCAGCGCACCGCACCCGGCCAGCGCGACCGCCGCCAGCACGCTCGGGCGCCGCGCGCCCCGCCCCTCGAACCCCGCCTGCCCGGGAGAACTTCCGTATCGCATCGCCCTGCTCCCTTCCGGTCCTCCGATCCTGCCCTTCACCCGTCTCAACAGGCCGGGCAGCTCCCGAAGTTCCACCACTCGTACACCCGATCGAGTGGTTTGGGCGGTCAGTCCCAGGCTCCCACGTCGACCGGAAGGTCCGCGATCTCCGCCAGGTCCCCGGCCGTGAGCCGCAGCTGCGCCGCCCGTGCGTTCTCCACCGCCCAGTGCGCCCGGTCCGCGCCGGGCACCGGCACCACCTGCGGCCCCTGCGCCAGCACCCAGGCCAGGGCCACCTGCGCGACCGTGACCTCGGGCCCGTGCCGCCGCGCCACCCGCCGCAGGCCCGCCACCAGCACCTGGTTCGAAGCCATCGCCTCCGCTGTGAACCGCGGGTGCCGGGCCCGGACGTCCTGCGGCTCGAAGCCCTGGCCCGGCGTCAGCGTCCCGGTCAGGAAACCGCTGCCCAGCGGCATGGCGGCCAGGAAACCCACCCCGCGCGCGGCGCACCACGGCAACAGCTGCCGCGCCGCCCCGGGCGACCACACCGACAGCTCCGCCTGCACCGCGCTCACCGGGAAGACCTGCTGGAGCCGCTCCAGGTGCCGCAGCGTCGTCCGGTAGCCGCGGTCGCCGCGGCGCCCCGCCCCCGGGCCGGCCCCGGCCCCCAGCGCGCAGAAGCCGAGCGCCCGCACCTTCCCCGCGCTCACCAGCTCCGCCATGGCCCCCCACGTCTCCTCCACCGGAACCTCCGGGTCCACCCGGTGCAGCTGGTAGAGGTCTATGACGTCCGTGCGCAGCCGCCGTAGCGAGGCGTCGCACGCCCGCCGCAGGTAGCCGGGCCTGCCGTCGGCCACCACGTGCTGGTCGCCGGCCCGCAGCCCGACCTTGGCCGACACGAACGCGTCGGACCGCCGCTCCCGCAGCACCCGCCCCAGCAGCAGCTCGTTGGTGAACGGCCCGTACACATCGGCCGTGTCGAGCAGGTTCGACCCCAGGTCCAGCGCCGCGTGCACGGCGGCCAGGGATTCATGCCCCCGCCGCCGCGAAGGCGCGTACGCCCAGCTCATCGGCATACAGCCGAGGCCGACTGCGCCCACGCTCAGCGCCCCTGCCCCGATCGACCTGCGCTCCACCCCTGCGTCCCCCTCCACTTCGGCCACCAAACTAACGGCTTGATCAAGACGGCTTGGCATAGCCTCGTGATCATGACTGCAACGCCCGGGGACGTCTGGCTCCCCTTTCCCGCCGAAGAGGTCGCCGGCCTCCCCGACTCCTTCCGGTACCGCCAGTGGGACGGAGAGGACGCCTTCCCGGCCGATCCGGCCGACTGCGTCTTCTACGCGGCCCCCTACATGAAGTCCGCCGCCGTCACCGTGCGCCCGCTCGCCGCGATGCCGGCCGTCCGGGTCGTCCAGACCCTGACGGCCGGCATCGACGACGTGCTCGGCCGCCTCGGAGACCTGCGCCCCGGCGTACGGCTGTGCAACGCCGCAGGGGTCCACACGGCCAGCACCGCCGAGCTGGCCCTCGCGCTGACCCTCGCCTCCCTGCGCGGCATCCCCGGCATGGTCCGCGGGCAGGACCGCGAGGAGTGGCGCTCCGGCTTCTACGACGCCCTCGCCGACAAGTCAGTTCTGATCATCGGCTACGGATCGATCGGTTCGGCCATCGAGGACCGGCTCGTGCCCTTCGAGTGCGAACGGATCGACCGCGTGGCCCGTTCGCCGCGGACCGCCGCCCGGGGCCCGGTGCACGCCATCGCCGATCTGCCCCGGCTCCTGCCGCGGGCCGACGTGGTGATCCTCGTGACCCCCCTCACCGACGCCACCCGCGCTCTTGCGGGCGCCGAGTTCCTCGGTCGGATGAAGGACGGGGCCCTGCTGGTGAACGTGTCGCGCGGACCCGTCGTCGACACCAAGTCCCTGCTGGCAGAGGTGGAGTCGGGCCGGCTGCGCGCGGCCCTCGACGTCACCGATCCGGAACCGCTGCCCCCCGGCCACCCGCTCTGGCACGCGCCGAACGTCCTGATCACGCCGCATGTCGGCGGCAGCAGCTCGGCGTTCGAGCCGCGCGCCAAGCGGCTGCTGGCCCGCCAGCTCACCCGCTTCGCCGCCGGGGAGCCCGTGGAGCACACCGTACTGATCACGGAATGACCCCCGGCCCGTGTACCCTCCGCAGTCACCCGAACGCGATAGGTTGCGACAACTCCCCGTCCGGTAACGGAGCGTAGAGCAACTATGTCCCTGAGTGACGAAAGTGGTGTATCGTCCGGAAGAAGGGGCTGCGCCACGAACGTCTGGCGCTGGGGAGTGATCGGACACTTTGGGGGGCGACGGGCGATGCACGGCCAATGGACGAAGGATCCGATGCGGCACAGCCGCCGGAGGCGGCGCTGCCGAGACTGGACCGCGCCGGAACCAGCCGGCGAGGGGGACCGGTGAGCACCCCGGGGGCGGCGCTCCTGGACCGGCCGTCCGTCTCGGGCGGAGGCAGGGGCCTGGCGATGCAGCTGATCCTCGCGGTCGTCAGCGGCGGGTACGCCGTCGGCGCCGCCCTCAACTGGGGGTCCGAGGAAGTCGCTGAGATCATGGGCGACTTCGGGCTCAGCGCGGCCGGTCTGCTCGCCGCCGTCTCCTGCTACACCTACGCACGGACGATCGACAGCCGGGAGCGCCCCGCCTGGCTGCTCTTCGCCTTCTCCTCCCTCATGGGCGCCTGCGGCAACGCCGTCTGGGGCTGGTACGAGGTGGTCCTCGGCCAGGACGTGCCGAAGCCCTCGGTGGCCGACTTCGCGTTCCTCTGCTTCGCCCCGCCCGCCATCGTGGGCCTGCTCGTCCTCGCCAAACGCCCGGTCACCCGCGCCGGCTGGGTGTGCCTGGGGCTCGACTCCTGGCTCATCGGCGGCTCCCTCCTCACCCTGTCCTGGAGCCTGGCCCTGGCCCACGCCGCGCGCACCGCGCAGTCCGGCGCCCCCGGCAGCGTCCCGCGCGCCGCGCTCTCCCTCGCCTACCCCCTGCTCGACATCGCGCTCGTCTCGATGGTCCTCGTCCTGCACTTCCGGCGCAGCGAGACCAACCGCTCCGCCGTCAACACCGCCATCGCGGCGCTGGCCCTGACCGTCCTCAGCGACGCCCTGTTCACCTCGCCCCTGCTGAGCGCCGAGTACCAGTCCGGGCAGCTGCTCGACGCCGGCTGGTTCGCCGGCTCGCTGCTGCTCGCGTACGCGCCCTGGGGCGCCCGGCGCATCCACCACAGCCCGGTGCCGGCCGGGCACCCGCGCCGGGACCGGCCGCACAGCCGCCCGATCACCGGATCACTGCCCGCCCTCACGCCGTACCTCGCGGCCGCCGTGTGCACCCTCGGCATCCTCTACAACGTCGTGGACGGCCGGAAGGTCGACAGGATGGTCGTCTTCACCGGCTGCACCGTCGTGCTCGCCCTCGTCATCCGGCAGGGCATCATGCTGCTCGACAACATCGCGCTGACCCAGGAACTGGCCCAGAAGGAGAACCACTTCCGCTCCCTGGTCCAGGGCTCCAGCGACGTCATCATGATCGCCGCACCCACCGGGACCCTGCGCTACGTCAGCCCGGCCGCCGCCGGGGTCTACGGCCGCGAGGCGGAGGAGCTGGTCGGCACCGAACTGGCCGCCCTCATCCACCCCGACGACCTCGGCAGGGTGGTCCACGAGGTACGCCGCTTCCTCGCCGCACCCCCCGCCGAGGAGCCCACCACCCGCATCGAATGCCGCTTCAAGTCGGGCGGCGGCGAGTGGCTGAACGTGGAATCCACCGTCAACCGCCACCAGGGCGGCCTCATCCTCAACAGCCGCGACGTCACCGAGCGCGTCCGGCTCCAGGCCCAGCTCCAGCACAGCGCCGAGCACGACCCGCTGACCGACCTGCCCAACCGGGCCCTCTTCACCCGGCGCGTGCGCCAGGCCCTGGCGGGCCGCCGTGCGGGCGACCACAGCACCGCCGTGCTCTTCATCGACCTCGACGGCTTCAAGGCGGTCAACGACACCATCGGCCACCAGGCCGGCGACGAACTGCTCATCGAGGCCGCCCGCAGGCTCCAGGACTCCGTCCGGGCCGGGGACACCGCCGCCCGGCTCGGCGGCGACGAGTTCGCCGCGCTGATCCTGGGCGACGGCAGCCGCGACCGCAGCGCCCGCGAGTACCAGGTCCGCGAGATCGCCGACCGGCTGCGCGCCAAGCTCTCCCAGCCCTACCGGATCGGCGGCAGCGAGGTACGGGTGGCCGCCAGCATCGGCGTGGCCTTCGCCGACCCCGGGATCACCCCTTCGGACCTGATGCGCAACGCGGACCTGGCGATGTACCGGGCCAAGGCGGGCGGCAAGGACCGCGTCGAGACCTACGCCCCGCAGATGCAGGCCGAGGTCGTGCGCAAGGCCGAGCTGGCGGGCCGCCTGCGCACCGCACTGCACGAGGGCGAGTTCGCGCTGCTGCACCAGCCCGTGGTCTCGCTGTCCACCGGCGAGGTCGCAGCCGTCGCCGCCCAGGCCCGATGGCGTTCCGCCCAGGGGATCCTCTTCACGCCGGCCGAGTTCCTCCGGGTGGCCGAGTACAGCGAGAGCGCGGCGGGCGGCGGCGGAGCTGCCGGCGCGGGCCCGGACGCCTCGCGCACCGCCGAGCTGGGGCGCTGGCTGCTGGAGGCGGCCGTCGAGCAGGCCGCCGACCGGCACCGGGCCGGGCACGACGTGCCCGTGGCTGTGCGGATGACCGCCCAGCGGCTGCTGGACAGCGCCATGCCCCTCGGCTCCGTGGAAGCCCTGCTCACCCGGCACGGCCTGCCCTCCGGGGCCCTGGTGCTGGAGCTCGCCGTGTCCGACCCCAGAGTGCCCTTCGACGACCTGGAGCGGCGCCTGGCGGCCCTGCACCGCCTCGGGGTGGGAATCGCCCTCGACGGCTTCGGCAGCGGCTACGCGGCCATCAGCGCCCTGCGCCGCCTCCCGGTGGACATGCTCAAGCTGGACCGCGGCCTGGTGGAGGGAGTGGTCGAGTCCGCCCGCCTGCACAAGATCACAGCCGGGCTCTTGCGGATCGCAAACGACCTGGGCATGCGCTCGGTGGCCGACGGGGTGGACCTGCCCGAGCAGGTGGCCGCGCTCCGCGCGATGGGATGCACACACGGCCAGGGGATGGCGTTTTCCGGCCCGCTCGACGAGTACAGGCTGCGGCGCGCGCTGGTGCGCGGTACGTTCCCAGTACCGGGCGGAGCGGCCCAGCCCGCACTGGCGGGCGGCTCCTCCGGGGGCTCGATGGTCATCCGCAGAGGCTCACATAATGAGACGCCCGTCCCACCTACTTGACATCACCCTCCCGCCAGAGGGAGGGTCAATGCCATGCGCACCCGAATTCTCGTACTTGGAAAGCGCGTCGGCTGAAGCTGGGGCCTGCATGTCCCCGCTCAACACACCCGACGCGCTCCCCTCGCTTGCCTCCTGGCACGAGGGGTTTTTTGTTGCACTGGCACAGAGTCGAATCCGCGTAGAACCCTCAGCTTCGAGAAGAGAATGCCGATGACCGAGCAGGCCACCGGGGCCCACCATCCGCAGCCGCGGCCCCGTTCCGGCGGACAGCAGTCCGCCGCAGTTGAGCACGTCACGGGTGCGCAGTCCCTCATCCGCTCTCTCGAAGAGGTGGGGTGCGACACCGTCTTCGGGATTCCGGGAGGCGCCATCCTCCCCGCGTACGACCCGATGATGGACTCCAAGAAGGTCCGTCACATCCTGGTCCGCCACGAGCAGGGGGCCGGCCACGCCGCCACCGGCTACGCCCAGGCCACCGGCAAGGTCGGCGTCTGTATGGCCACGTCCGGTCCGGGCGCCACCAACCTCGTCACCCCGATCGCCGACGCGCACATGGACTCCGTCCCGCTCGTCGCGATCACCGGCCAGGTCTCCTCCAAGGCGATCGGCACCGACGCCTTCCAGGAGGCGGACATCGTCGGCATCACCATGCCGATCACCAAGCACAACTTCCTGGTCACCAAGGCCGAGGACATCCCGAAGACGATCGCCGAGGCGTTCCACATCGCCTCCACCGGCCGTCCCGGCCCGGTCCTGGTGGACATCGCCAAGGACGCCCTGCAGGCGAAGACCACCTTCTCGTGGCCGCCCTCCCAGGACCTCCCCGGCTACCGCCCGGTCACCAAGCCGCACGCCAAGCAGATCCGCGAGGCCGCCAAGCTCATCTGCCAGGCCAAGCGCCCCGTCCTGTACGTCGGCGGCGGCGTCATGAAGTCCGGCGCGACCGCCGAGCTGAAGGTCCTCGCCGAGCTGACCGGCGTCCCGGTCTGCACCACCCTGATGGCGCTGGGCTCCTTCCCCGACAGCCACCCGCTGCACGTCGGCATGCCCGGCATGCACGGCAGCGTCACCGGCGTCACGGCGCTCCAGAAGTCGGACCTGCTGATCGCGCTCGGCACCCGCTTCGACGACCGCGTCACCGGCAAGCTGGACAGCTTCGCCCCCTTCGCCAAGATCATCCACGCGGACATCGATCCGGCCGAGATCGGCAAGAACCGCGCCGTCGACGTCCCGATCGTCGGTGACGCCCGCGAGGTCATCGCCGACCTGATCCAGGCGGTCCAGGCCGAGCACACCGAGGGCAACCCCGGCGACTACACCGCATGGTGGAACGACCTCAACCGCTGGCGCGAGACGTACCCGCTGGGCTACGACCTGCCCGAGGACGGCAGCCTCTCCCCGCAGCAGGTCATCGAGCGGATCGGCGCGCTCGCGCCGAAGGGCACGGTCTTCGCGGCCGGCGTCGGCCAGCACCAGATGTGGGCCTCCCACTTCGTCAAGTACGAGGAGCCCCGCACCTGGCTGAACTCCGGCGGCGCCGGAACCATGGGCTACGCGGTCCCGGCCGCGATGGGCGCCAAGGTCGGCATGCCCGAGCGCACGGTCTGGGCGATCGACGGCGACGGCTGCTTCCAGATGACCAATCAGGAACTGGTCACCTGCGCCCTGAACAACATCCCGATCAAGGTCGCGATCATCAACAACGGTGCGCTCGGCATGGTGCGCCAGTGGCAGACGCTGTTCTACAACCAGCGCTACTCCAACACCGTCCTGCACGCCGACGAGACCGGTCACGACACGGTCGGCTCCCAGCTCGGCGAGTCCACCGCGCCCCGCAAGGGCACGCGCGTCCCGGACTTCGTCAAGCTCTCCGAGGCGATGGGCTGCGTGGCGCTGCGCTGCGAGGACCCCGCCGACCTGGACAAGGTCATCGCCGAGGCCAACGCGATCAACGACCGCACCGTCGTCATCGACTTCATCGTCCACGAGGACGCCATGGTGTGGCCGATGGTCGCCGCCGGCACCTCCAACGACGAGGTCATGGCAGCCCGGGGCGTCCGTCCCGACTTCGGCGACAACGAAGACGACTGAGCCGAGAGAGCCTGAGAGAGAGAACGCCTCACATGTCCAAGCACACGCTCTCCGTCCTGGTCGAGAACACGCCCGGCATCCTCGCCCGGATCGCCGCCCTGTTCTCCCGCCGCGGGTTCAACATCGACTCCCTCGCGGTCGGCGTCACCGAGCACCCCGACATCTCCCGCATCACCATCGTCGTCAACGTCGAGGACCTCCCGCTGGAGCAGGTGACCAAGCAGCTCAACAAGCTGGTCAACGTGCTCAAGATCGTCGAGCTGGAGCAGCACAACGCCATCGAGCGCGAACTCGTCCTGGTGAAGGTCCGCGCCGACAACGAGACCCGCTCGCAGATCGTCGAGATCGTCCAGCTGTTCCGCGCCAAGACGGTCGACGTCTCCCCGGAGGCCGTCACCATCGAGGCGACCGGCGGCTCCGACAAGCTCGGCGCGATGCTCAAGATGCTGGAGCCCTTCGGCATCAAGGAACTCGTGCAGTCCGGCACGATCGCCATAGGGCGCGGCGGACGGTCCATCACGGACCGCAGCCTGCGCGCGCTCGACCGCAGCGCCTGACCCGGCCGGCCCCGGCTGCCGCGGCACAGCAGGCGCCGAGGCCGCGGCAGACACGCTCGGCCCGCATAGCGAGACCGACAAACTCAGATTCCGTTCCCCGCCGTACGGTGGGAGCAACACCAGCGCACCAAGGAGATATCCCAGTGGCCGAGCTGTTCTACGAGAACGACGCCGACCTGTCCATCATCCAGGGCCGCAAGGTCGCGGTCATCGGTTACGGCAGCCAGGGCCACGCCCACGCGCTGTCGCTCCGTGACTCCGGCGTCGACGTCGTCGTCGGCCTGAAGGAGGGCTCGAAGTCCAAGGCCAAGGCCGAGGAGCAGGGCCTGAAGGTCGTCCCCGTGGCCGAGGCCGCCGAGTGGGCGAACGTCATCATGATCCTCACCCCGGACCCGCTGCAGGCCGAGATCTACGAGGAGTCCATCAAGGACCACCTCAAGGAGGGCGACGCGCTCTTCTTCGGCCACGGCTTCAACGTCCGCTACGGCTTCATCAAGCCCCCCACCAACGTGGACGTCGCGCTGGTCGCCCCGAAGGGTCCGGGCCACCTGGTCCGCCGCCAGTACGAGGAGGGCCGCGGCGTTCCGTGCATCGCCGCCGTCGAGCAGGATGCCACCGGCAAGGCCTTCGACCTGGCGCTCTCCTACGCGGCCGGCATCGGCGGCACCCGCGCCGGCGTCATCAAGACCACCTTCACCGAGGAGACCGAGACCGACCTGTTCGGTGAGCAGGCCGTCCTCTGCGGTGGCGCGTCCGCGCTGGTCAAGGCCGGTTTCGAGACCCTCACCGAGGCGGGCTACCAGCCGGAGATCGCCTACTTCGAGTGCCTGCACGAGCTGAAGCTCATCGTCGACCTCATGTACGAGGGCGGCCTGGAGAAGATGCGCTGGTCGGTCTCCGAGACCGCCGAGTGGGGCGACTACATCACCGGCCCGCGCGTCATCACCGACGCCACCAAGGCCGAGATGAAGAAGGTCCTCGAGGAGATCCAGAGCGGCAAGTTCGCCGAGGAGTGGATGGCCGAGTACAAGGCCGGTCTGCCGAAGTACAACGAGTACAAGAAGGCCGACTCCGAGCACCTGCTCGAGACCACCGGCAAGAAGCTGCGCAAGCTGATGAGCTGGGTCGACAGCGACGAGAGCTGATCTCGCCGCGGCGGGGCCGGGACGGTAGGGTCC
>NZ_MQUR01000200.1 GCF_001953875.1 Streptomyces amritsarensis | reverse complement strand
CGACCGCACTGCGGTCGCCCCCGCCTGTTCATCCGTTCACCTGCTCATCCGCCCATCGCGGCTCGGACGTCGTACCGTGTCGCTCCCGCCGTGCTCAGAACTGCAGCGCCCAGGAGTCGATCTTTCCGGTGTCGAGGTTCGCGTTGTCGTTCACCCGGAGCTTCCACACGCCGTTGGCGACCTCCGAGGAGGCGTTGACGGTGACGCTCTTGATGATGTTGTCCGCGCTGCCGCCGGAGCGGTTGTGCAGGTTGTACAGGGTGCCGTCGGGCGCGACCAGGTCCACCTTGAGGTCACCGATGTAGGTGTGCTTGATGTCGACCGCCACGGTCAGCGCCGCCGGGGCGTTGCCGGCGACACTGCTGACGGTGACGGGCGATTCGACGGTCGCGTTGTCGCTGATCGCGTAGTCGGCGGTGTTCTCGAAGCGCTTGCCCGGCGGGACGGTGCCGCCCTCGCCGACGTTCAGCAGCAGGTTCGGGGAGCCCGTGCCGGGGCTGGTCACCACGTTCGCAGTGGCTGCCGCGACGAGGGCGTCACGGACCTGCGCCGGGGTGCTCGAGGTGTTCTGCGACAGGTACAGGGCCGCCGCCCCGACCACGTGCGGGGTGGCCATGGACGTGCCGGAGATGGTGTTCGTGGAGCTGTCGCCGGTGCCCCACGTGGAGGTGATGGAGGATCCGGGCGCGAAGAGGTCCAGGACGCTGCCGTAGTTGGAGTAGCTCGCCTTGGCGTCGGAGCTGGTGGTGGCGCCGACGGTGATGGCCTNNNNATGGCGTCGTAGCCGTAGGAGGCGCGGCCGCCGAAGTCCTGGTGGGTGATGCGGACACCGGTGTCGATGATGTACGCGGTGACGCCCTCACCGGCCTTGTCCGGGTAGGTGTAGCTCTGGTTCAGGGGGAGGGCGCGCTGGTCGATCCGGTCGAGGCCCCAGGACGGCGGGTTCGGCTGGGTCGCGTCCACGGTGAAGACGCGGTCCTGTACGACCGACTGGACGGCCGGGTCGGCGGCGAGCTTCCTGGCCTGCGCCTCGGAGACCTTGACGGAGTATCCGTTGAGGGCCGCGCTGTAGGTCCGGTCGATCTTCGCGCCGTAGCGCTTCGCCACGGCCTTGCCGCTGTCGGCGGTGGAGCGGGCCGCGGAGTCCTTCAGGGTCACGATGTAGCTGCCGGAGATGCTTCCGGCGGCGCCGGCGTTCTCGATGACGCCCTGCGGGCCGCTGTCGGCGGCGGAGGCGGGCAGGGCGGCGGCCGCGCCGAGCGCGAGGGCCGCGACGGCGGTCGCGCTGATGCCGGCGAGCCTCCGGCGGGTGTGACGCATCACGGACATGTGGGGGGTCCTCCTCATGGGTGGTGCACTTCGGGGATGAAGCGGAGGCGACTGCGCAACAGGAAATCGCCATGCACATGACAACCCGTCAACTTGCCTCCGCCCCCGAAAGATTGGCCCACCCCCGGCCCGCCCACAAGGGGCCGACGAGCGCGTAACATCCTTGCCATGCTCCGGCCATGAACGAGCAAAGACGTACCGCACATGACGCGGGCACGGCCGCCGGGCCCGAGCGGCGACCGCCGGCGCGCCGACTGCCTTCCCGTACCGCCGGTGCTGCGCTGACCACGGCGGCCCGCGGGGCGCGATTTCACGCCGGAAACGGTGGGTGCGCCGCAACGACCCGCCATGAGGGCCCTCCCGCACGGTCGTGACGCACCGCCGCCACGGCCTGGGCCCCTGCACACCACTCCTGGCGGAGCGGCGAACTCCACCGCCTTCGCGGACCGAGCTGATTCAAGCCACGCCGCACGCCCCGGCGGGGCGGCGGCCGTACGGGACGGGGTGCGGCGGCGCCGGCCGGGGCCGGAGGCTCGGAGGTCGGCACGGCGGCGCGAAGACAGCGGCGGCCGTTCACGGCGGAGGCGGGAGCCGAGTTGTGAAATTTTCGTGAGCGGGCTCACCCGGCGGGGCCCGGCCGCTGAACGTGCGCGGTGTGGGGTGTGGGGGTGTCAGGTGAGGGTGGCGAGGGCGGCTTGGTGGTGGGGTG
>NZ_MQUR01000168.1 GCF_001953875.1 Streptomyces amritsarensis | reverse complement strand
CTGTCGTCGTGCGCCCGCCGGGGATTACGGGACAGCCCTTAGGGTGGCCTGATCGGGCGGCCCAGATCCGGCGGGCGGCAACAGGCGTGGGGATCCGGTGGAGTTGGTGGAGGAACTGCGGCCCGGCGACCCGACGGAGATCGGTGGCTACCGGCTGCTGGGACGTCTGGGCGAGGGCGGGATGGGCGAGGTGTTCCTGGCCCGCACGGCGTCGGGGCGGCCGCTGGCGCTGAAGACCGTGCACCGGGATCTGAGCCAGCAGCCCGATTTTGCCGAGCGCTTCGACCGGGAGATCCGCACCAGCGACCGGGTGCGCGGGGCGTGGACGGTCTCGGTGGTCGATTTCAGCCCGCCCGGCGCTGCACCGCAGTGGATGGCAACCCAGTACGTGGCTGCGCCCTCGCTTGCTGACTGGGTCCACCGCCACGGCCCGCTGCCGGTGCCCGCCCTGTACTGCCTGGCCCGGGAGCTGGCGGCCGCGCTCGTCACGGTGCAGGCGGCCGGCGTCGTTCATCGCGACATCAAGCCGGCGAACGTGCTGCTGGGCCGCGAGCGGCCCTTCCTCATCGATTTCGGGATCGCCCGCGGGGTGCGGGACGCGCGCTACACGCAGACCGGTGCGGTCATCGGTACCCCCGGCTACCTCGCCCCCGAACAGGCCACCGGTGCTCTCGCGCCGGCCGCGGCCGACGTGTTCTCGCTCGCGGCGGTCCTCGTCCACGCAGCCACCGGCCGCGGCCCGTTCATGGCCGCGGGCGAGGAACTGCAACTGCCGGCCCTGCTCTACCGGATCGTCCACGACGACGCCTGGCTGGACGGCGTCCCGCAAGATCTGGCCGCACTGGTGTCGGACTGCCTGGCCAAGGACCCGGCCCTGCGCCCCACCGCCACAGAACTCCACCAGCGCTTGACGGCCACCGCAGCCGGGCGGGGGGCGGGGGAGTGGGAGATGCTGGTGCCGACGGCTCTGGCCGACGACATCGCGCGTCGCGAGAACGAACTGGCCCGCCTCCTCACCCCGCCCCCGTCCCCGCCGGTGCCGGCTGTGCCGGTGGGTCCGCCGGCGGCTCCGTCGCTTCCTACGGCTCCCGCTGCGGCCGGCGCCGGGTGGGCATGGAGCCGTGGCCAACTGCTCGCCGCGGCCGGGGCTGCCGTGGTGCTGGCGGGTTTGGCCGTGTTCCCGCTACGGCTCCTCTTGGACGGCGACCGCGACCGTGACGGCGTCGGTGGCGGGAAGGCGTCGGCCCCGACCTCGACCGCTTCGGCCCCCGCGTCGGTGGCGGGGGCGGCTGTGCTGCCCGCCGCGTGGGAGGGTACCTGGTCGGGGACCGGCCCGGGCACCCCGGACGCGGACGGCGTCACACGAGCCAGGACGGGCGCGTTCTCCGTCACAGTCACCCTGAACTCCGCTGCGGTGGGCGAGTTGGTGGGTCGGCAGGTGAGCGATGTGAAGGAGCTGGGCTCGGGGCGGAATCTGGGGTGTACGGAGGCGTTGGAGTTGCGGCAGGTGGGTCGGGATTCGGCGGTGCTGGTGGCGGTGACCAGTCATCCCACGGATCGTTCGGCCACGTTCGAATGTCCTCGGGGGAACCTTTACGTCTTGACGATGCCGCAGGCCGACCGGGTGGTCCTGGAGTCGGAGGGCGCTCAGTCGGTGGGCGCTCCTGAGGTCCTCACGCGTCGTGACTGACTGAACTCGTGCTGCTGTCGTTCGGTTCTTGCCGCGCCTCGGGCGATGATCGGCGGGGTGGGTGCGCGAGATGAAGAGGGCAGTGGGCGCTTTGCCGCGTGCGGGCTGCGGTAGTCGCCACTTCCGTTCGCCGCCCTGGTTTCTGTATCCCGCAACTCCGGTCCCCGGCCCTCGCGCCTTCTGAGGGCCTCGCCTGTTCGGTCGCCTGTGCCTGCCGGGCCCATGGGGCTGAACCCCGTGGCCGGTTGGCCGGGGTGCCCGGAGCCTGCAGTGGGTGTCAGGGGTGGGGCGGTTTGGGGGTGGTGCGGAATGAGGTTTCGTGGGCCCAGAGGTGGTGGCAGTGGGGGCATTGCAGGTGGAGGAGGGTGCCGACGTTGGTGAGGAGGTAGCGCCAATGGGTGGGGCAGGTGCGGCGTTGTTGGCACGGGGTGCAGTGGCGGGTGTCTTGGCATTGGGGGCAGGGGACCCAGGCCCGGCGGCCAGGGTCGGCGTGGGGGTCAAGGGGCAGCACGGTGTCCTCGGGCGGGGAGGATGCCGGCGGCGACGAGTTCGTTGTAGAGGCGTTGTTGCTGAGGGTCGAGGCCGGAGTAGAGCAGGTCATGTGCGGCTTCTTCGCCCTGAAGGGCTTGGATGGGGTCCCAGTGGGGACCGAGGGCTTCCATGACGTGGGCGCGCCGGAGGACTTCGTGGGGGGTCAGGTCGATGGCGAAGTCGGCCAGCTCGGACGCACCGCCACCCGTGCCGCTGCGGGCGCCGGGGCTGGTGTTGTCGTCGGGGGTGGGGGTGTGGGGGGCCATGTTTTCGAAGTTAGGTAGCCCTTCTTTGGCAGGTCAAGGGAGGGTGGGCGGAGTCACAGGCCGCCGTCCGCCGGGGGCGATGGCTGGGCGTGGTGGGTACGCGGTGCGTGATTCCTTATGCGTCGCGGTGCTCTTGTGTTGGAGCGGACTGCGTAACGGCTGTGCTGGGGTCGCGCTTGTTGTGCTTGCGGGATTGTCCGCCGGGGCCGGTGGGTGTGCTGGGGATTCGATGGTGGGGAAGCCGGGTGTGCGTGCTCTTGGGCCGCGTGCTGAGGGTAGGCGCGCGGTGACTGTCATGCTGTCCGGTCAGTGTGTTCGTTGATCCGGTGTGGGCGCGGGCGGCGGGTGGTTACTGGTTCGACGATGTGAGTGCGGGGGATCGGGGCTGTCCGAACGGCCGTCTGCGCACCCTGAGCCGTTCCCGGACCGCCGCCCGGCGCCTGCCTGTCCGGGGCCGGCCTGGTCGAGCACGGCTTACCCGGCTGGGGCCGCCCTGCGGCGCCCGTCCCTGCCTGCCCCGGCTTCAGCCCCGCCGGGTCTGGCCTGTCCGACGGCGGCCCCTCCCCGCGCCCCTCCCTTGCCGGTCCGGCCCGGCTTTGACCAGCCCGCATTCGGCCGTGCTGCGCCCGCCGGCACCCGCCCGTGGCGTGATTGGCCTGGGTGCTGTGTCGGGGCGCGGCTGTGCCCGGCCGTGTGCCGCGTTCGTCCGGGTCGTGTTCGGTCAGGGCCCGCCCGTGTCCGTGCCGTGTCCGGCCGTGCTGCGCCCGCCCACCTGCCCCGGCCGTGCTGCACCCGCCCGGCCTGACCTGGCCTGGCTCGCTGTGTCCGTGTTGTCTGGTCTGCTCGTGTCGCGCCCTGTCGGGGTCCGGGGTCCGTCGGTGCCGTGTCTGTTCGGGTCTGTCGGCCGTGCGTGTGTGTTGTGTCCGGTCCGGGTGGGCCGTGATGGGTGTGGCTCGGCCCCATGCGTGGGGGTACGGGCTTGGTGGAAAGTGGGCCGGGGTGCGCGTGGGGGGTTCTTTACAGGCCGAGGGCGATGGCGATGCGGGTCATTTCGGCGGTGCTGTTGACGTTGAGCTTGGCTCGGATGCGGCGCAGGTAGGCGTCGACGGTGTGCTTGGACAGTCCCATGTGGCGGGCTGTCTGGAGGTAGGTGCGTCCGGCGGCGATGTGGCGCAGTGCTTCCTGTTCGCGGGGGGCCAGTGCGGTGGCGGCGGTGGCTGCGGTGTGGGGCGTGGTGAGTGTGTGAGTCATGGGATTTCCTCCGCCGTGTCGGCTCGGTCATCGCTGCTCGCGTCCTCGGAAGCAGGAGGGACATTCCGGAAGAATGTCCGGTTTGTTCTCTTGTTAAGAGCGTGGCCGTCGGACTTCATGAGGCTGTCTGTCGTCTGTCACAGCCGTGTGACAGGCCACCCCCGATGCCCCCTCCTCGCCGCTTCCGCATCCCTGTCGTCCTCACCGCTTCCTGCCGTTCTTGCCGCCGCCGCTGCTGCCGGTGTACCTGTTGTCCTTACCGCTTTCGTCATGCCTGCCCCGCCATCCCCTGCCCCTCCCTATCCCTGCCCCCGGCTATCCCTGGCGCCTCCTGTCGTTCCCGCTCTTGACGTGGGTTGTGGGGGTTTCCTGAGCATGCTGGCGGCCTGGTGGCGGGGTGGTTCGTGCTTGAGCGTGGCCCTATGTGTTCGGTCGTGGCCTGCTCTGCCAGTGCCAGCCAGCGGTGTCGGCCCTGGAAGCCGGAATCGACGGCGTGACGCTGTGTGGCTACTCGTCTGCCGCTGGCGACCAAGCTGTCGGCGCGGTCCTCCGGACTCCGGGAGGCCCGGGGCAGGCGGAAACTCGACCTGGTCTTCCTCAGGAACATCGGTCCGGTCGTCGTGATCGCCCAGCTCGAAGCCGTCATGACCGGCTGCAGTCATGAGGAGGCCGGCGAGCGATCGCGGTCCGGACGGCTGCTGTCAGGACCGGAAGACGGCCCGTCGTTCCCTAGTGAGCTTGTTTGGACACCCTGGTCAATGCCTTTGCGGCAGCGAGGCAGGACGACCTCGTTCGCTTTGCCCGGGCGGTGGTCGATGGCTGATGAGCTTTGGCAGGTGGAAGTCGGTGTCGTGGGCGGCACCGAACAGGGGGTCGAGTGGATCGCCCTTGTACCCGACGACAAGGCAGGCTGTAGCGACCGGTCCCCGGGCACGGTTTACGAGCCGGTCCAGGACCTCCGCCTCGGATGGCAGTCCGGCCGGATCGAGACCAAGGGCCCAGGCCGCGCGGTCGCGCCGCCGGTAGAGGTCGGGCATGTCCTCCCGGTACTCGGCGGCGACTGCCTGGAGTTCTTCGGCCGTCCTTCCGGGAGCGTCCCGCCACCACGGTGCCACCAGGCACAGCTGCACCAATTCCAACAGTCCCAGAGCGAGCAGTCCGGCCTCGCCATCGAGGCTGACGTACACCACAGGCCGTTCCTCGCCGCCTTCGCCGACGAAGCAGAACGCGTCTCCCGAGCCCGCCCGCGCGAACTGCTCCAATGGGGCCCCCGAGGCGAGCCGGACGCCGTCGTCCAACAGGTGGTCGGCCGGGTTCGTCGCATCGAGGTCCGCGACCCCGGCGAAGAAGGCGACGACATCCTCGGCGGTACCCAGGAGAGGCAGCAACGCACCGCGGTGGGCGGGCACTCCGGCTGATGTACTTGATCCGTTCACCCGGCGACCGTATCCAGGACCTCCGACATCGGCTGCGGCAGTCCGTCAGAGATCGGGGCGGTGTGCGGCGTTTTGGGACGTGGAACCGGCGTCCTGCTCGGTGGCAGGCCGGGGCAGGCCGGGAGATCAGTGCGATGCAGGGGAAACGGAACGTCATCGCATGGTGACCCTTGCGAGGCCCGAGCCACTGGAGCTGCAACGCCGACCGGGGCCCATGCGGTGGGCTGGTGCCACGAACAACTGCTGAGGTGGCGGACCGACCTCGTGTCGAGTCCTTGGATCAGGTCGCTGCGTGGTTCCGCATGGGCTCGTGACCAGTACGAACACGGGAGCGCGGGGAGGGGAGGATTTTGATCTACTGCGGCATCGACTGGGCGGAGAAGGTCAACTCTCTCGTGGGCCCGTCCCGGAGCAACCGCGGAGGTGGGCGGGTGCGTCAGGGGTTGTGAGACCCGGCGTGAAGGAGCGAATTTTGCGTGGTGAACCTCCGATGAATCCACCCGTCACTGCCGCCTTCGACAGCCCCGCATCTGTCTACAATCCCGAGTCTCGAGGGTGGGCGGCCCTTCGGCACTCACTGTCCATTGCCATGACGGCAGCAGTCATCGTATTGGCATTCATGGCCGTTACCCTACCGATTGCGGCAGTCTTTTTCGTTGACGAAGGATTTATCGCCAGAGATTATGTCGAGGCCGTTCTGGTTGCCGCTGGTGTGGGGTTTGTCGCAAGTCTTCTCGTTTTTCCCGTGGCCTTCGGGTTTGAGCTGGCGGTGTGTGCGCCTGCGGCCTCTCTGGTCGCGGCTGCGCTGATTTTTGTCTTGCTATTCAAACTTCAGCCATCGGCCGTCGTCGGTGATGTTCTCGGTGTGGCGATTCTGTTCTTCATGAGTTTCTCCGTCTACTGGTTGTCACTGTGGTCGTTGAGTGCTGTTCGCTACGGCGCTTGGCGTCTTACCCAACGCTTGAGCCGGTGTGGGCGGTTCGGCTGAGCTTTCCGTGCGGACCCGAGCGTGGCTGATTTTGCGGTGCCGGAAGGGCGTACCGGGCCGGATGGCGCTGGGAGGGGTTGTTGGTGCATCGAGAGCTGGCTGGTCTGGTGTGTGGCAGATCGGTTGAGCGCTTGGTTGAGCCGCTCGAGCCGCTCGAGCTGGTGCGCCGGGCTGGTTCCGTTTGCGCTGAGAGGGCGTTAAGTCCGATCTTTCTCGGTTCGTAATCGCTCGGTCGCGGTACTGATCACCGCGCAGGCGGGCACGAGGAGACCTGGCCGGCGATCCGCGCCAGGGCTTAAGGGCTGTCCCGTAAATGATTTACGAGTCGCCTCGGGCGTGGTTGGCCACCGTGTAGCCCGCTGGTCTGTCTGTCCGGCGAGAGTGAGGTTGTGCAGGCGCGCGATGCCGAGCATGGCGTGGTGGACGCCGTCGCCTTTGAGGCGGCAGTCGCGGAGGATCTTCCAGGTGTTCAGCGGGCGAAGACGTGCTCGACGCGGGCACGGGCCTGCTTGTGGGACGTGTTGGGCTCCTGTTTCCGGTCCGGAAGCTCTTCGCGCTTGCGTCGGCGGTGGGGCATCACGGTTCGGTTCGCGGGTAGCCGCCGTCGGCGATCGTCAGCGTGTTACCGACGTCGGCTTTGGCGCCGGACTCCTCCCAGGCCTTGCAGTCGTTGCGGTTCCCGACGAGCGGCAGGCCGACCGCGACGACCAGGCGGGTGTCGGCGCCGATGACGACCTGGTGGTTGGTGGAGTACCGGTAGTTCTTCGACTGCGCGGCGATGGTGTGGTCGCGGGTGGGGACCAAGGTGTTCCGTCCACGATCAGCACGGCGTCTTTGCGGAACCGCCTGCGTGGCTGCAGTGCGAGACGGCCCGAGGTGGTCAATGATGCGGCCGGCGGCCGACTTGGACATGCCGAACAGCGGGGCGAGCTGCCGCAGGGCCAGATTCGTCCGCCAGTATGCGACGACCAGCAGGACCCGGTCCTCCAGCGCCGAACTCCACGGCCGTCCAGTGCGCACTCGGTCCGCGCCCTCCCGCCGCAGCGCGGTGATCAGCTTGCCGAGCTTCCCCAGGCTCAGCCCGGTGAACGGGGCTATCCAGGACGACTCGGACGCCGTGATCACTGCTGCCATGCGGAGATCATCCCGCACGGCGGGAACGTCTACGTGGACTGCAACTCCCGAACTCGGGCACGGAAGATGCGCCAGCGCCGCTCGTTGTCATGCACCAGCGTTGCCGACTCCGTCATCAGGTCAGCTGCCCGGTCCAGCAGCTCTGAAGCCGAATACAGGTGGGCGGGGGCCGTCCGCTCGCCTCCCAGATCGACCCTCAGCGCCGCCGGAGCGAAGTCGATGCGGGCCAGCAAATCGAGAGCGCGCCGCAACAGCCGTGCGACCAGGGTCTGGAGGCCCGCCGATTGCCAGTCGTTGGCGATGATCCGGTGTCGCTCCCCGAGCAGGTCGACCAGAGCGGGATACGCAGCCAGGCCCCCCGCGATCTCCCACGCTTGCTCCATCGCACCGGCCAGCCAGGCACCCGTCTGCTCGACGTCATCCGCCAGCAGCCCGACCTCGCGTTTCAGCCGCTGTAGTTCGACCGGCTCGCCCTGCCCTTCCATGAAGAGGATCCCCGACGCCGCGGTGAGCCTGGGGGCATTAAGGTCCTCCGCGCCAGCGAACGCAGCGGCCGACGTCTGCTGGCCCACGCCCACCATGCTCCACCGGTCGGC
>NZ_MQUR01000184.1 GCF_001953875.1 Streptomyces amritsarensis | reverse complement strand
CCCGAATCGACCCGCGCACCCTCGACAACCGACATCGCCAGACTTCCTTTCCGACACACACATGAACGGGGCCTTCCAGCGGGGAAGGCCGGTATGGGGGTGGAGGACCGCTCAGGCCTGCGCCTGCGCCGAGGCGCGGCGGCCCAGTTCCTCCGAGAGTTCCTGCCAGTCGCGGGCGCATTGCGCGGCAGCGGCGGCAGCGGTCTCGGCCCGGTACGGGGGCACCGCGGCGACGATCCGCTCCCGCTGGCGCAGAGCGCTCACCTGGAGGTCGAGCATGCGCAGCAGCAGCCTGCCCGCCTCGCTGAGTCTGAGCAGGGGGTCCTTGCAGAGGCCGGTGACCAGCGCGGGCAGCGGTTGCCCGCGGCCGCGGGCGGTCACCGGGCCGGGGGTGTTGCCGGAGCGCCGCTGACCCGCCGGTACGGGGTCCTCGCCCTCGCCGATCCGGCGGCGTACGTCCCGTACGGTCGAGGGGGCGATGCCCGCCTCCCGGGCGATCTGCCGCAGGGAGGCGGTGGGTCGGCCGGCGAGCAGCCGGGCCGCGGCCTCCCTGCCGCGGGCCGGATCGGCCGGCCGGACGCGCCCGTCCCGGCCCACGCGGCCCGGTGGTTCCTGCTCCGGCGCCTCCCGGCGGCGCAGCGCTGCGACGGTCTTGGCCGCCAGTCCGGTCCGCTGCGCGATGCCGCGGTCGGACCAGTCCGGATGGGACCGCAGGATCCGTAGCGCCGCAGCGGTCCGCTCCGCCTGCGTCAGCGGGAGTCCGTGGCTGATGTTGGCCTCGACCGAGAGGACGAACGCGTCCTCGGCACTGCCGTCGAAGTACGTCACTGCGACGGTGTCGCGCCCCCTCAGCACTGCCGCCCGCAAGCGGTGCGTCCCGTCGATGATCCGCATCGTGGGGCGGTGCACGAGCAGCGGCGGGAGTGTCCGGCCGGAGTGCGCGAGGGCCTGGGCGTGGCTCTCGTCCACGGGTCCGGTACGGGGGGAGTCCGCGGCGAGCAGTACGCCGACCGATACCTCTGCGGCGGCCTCGGCGGTCCGGTCGGCCCGGTGTCCTGCGTTCGGGTCGTCCATGGTTCACCTCCCTTCGTGCGCTCGATGACCGGGGCGCCGCGCCGATCGCCGGGCCCGGAGAAGAAATTACGTAATTACCGTTCGGTAACCTATGGAGTGCTCGAACCCCGTGGAGATTTGGGCAAGTCGGCGGAGTCGGGGCCGCTCGGGTGGGCGACCGCGGAAGTTCCCCGGTCGCCCACCGGGCGGTGGATCAGACCGGCGCGAACTCCTCCGCACGCACGAACTCCCTGAGCCAGGACAGGAATTCGGGGCCGAGGTCCTCGCGCTCGCAGGCGAGGCGGACCGTGGCGCGCAGGTACTCGGCACGGTCCCCCGTGTCGTAGCGGCGGCCGGAGAAGACCACGCCGTGCACGGGGCGTCCGGCGCGCACGAGAGTGCGCAGTGCGTCCGTGAGCTGGATCTCGCCGCCGCGCCCGGGGGCGGTGTCCCGCAGCACCTCGAAGATCTCGGGGTCGAGGAGGTAGCGGCCGATGACGGCGAGGTTGCTGGGGGCGGTGCCGGGCTCGGGCTTCTCCACCAGTTCGGTGATGCGCACGCCGTCGCCGGCGGCTGCCGCCTGCTCGACCGCGGCGCATCCGTACAGGTGGATGGCGTCCGGGTCCACCTCCATGAGGGCCACGACGCTGCCGCCGAGCCGGGCGCGCACCTCGGCCATCCGGGCCAGCAGGGGGTCCCTGGGGTCGATCAGGTCGTCGGCCAGGAGGACCGCGAAGGGCTCCCGGCCGACGTGCGGCGCCGCGCACAGGACGGCATGCCCCAGGCCCTTGGGGTCCCGCTGGCGCACGTAGTGGATGTCCGCGAGTTCGGTGGAGGCGCAGACGCTGTTGAGTTTGTCCTGATCACCACGGCGCTGGAGGGCTTCCTCCAGCTCGTGGTTGCGGTCGAAGTGGTCCTCGAGCGGCCGCTTGTTGCGTCCGGTGACCATGAGGATGTCCGACATCCCCGCCGCGACCGCCTCTTCCACCACGTACTGGATGGCGGGCTTGTCGACCACCGGGAGCATTTCCTTGGGGGTGGCCTTCGTCAGCGGGAGGAATCGGGTTCCGAGTCCCGCGGCGGGGATCACTGCCTTGGTTATCTGCGGAGGCGTGGAATTCATGGCACCGACGCTAGACGGCACCTGACGCCAACGGCCGGAATTCCCGCGCCTTTGCGCCTACTTGGGCATTTCCACTTCCGGGCGGGCCGCGACGCGCCGCCGGACGAGGCACCACAGCTCGCCGAGCTCGCCGACGATCGCGCCGGGACGCTCCTTGCGCTCCCGGCGCGCCCGCGCGACGACTCCGCCGACCAGATGCCCCGTCAGCTGCGTGAGCGGGCGCGGGTCGACCTCCGGATGGAGCTGCCCCTCCTGCGCCGCTTGTTCCAGCAGTTCCTCGACGTCAGGGAGCCAGCAACCGCACCACTCGGGTCCGGCGCCGACACGTTCCTGGGTGAGCCGGGCCGCGGCGCGCACGGCCGCGTCGGTCTCGATCAGCCGGCCGAGGGCCAGGACGAGCGAGGAGACGGTGTCCAGCGCCGGCCCTCCGCGGGCCGTCACGCCCTCGACCACTCTGCGGGTGGCGGCCCGACCGGAATCCTCGACGGCGGAGGCCAGTTCCCCCTTCGCCGAGAAGTGAAAGGTGACGGCCCCGATTGAAATACCGGCCGATCTGCTCAGCCGGGAAAGCGACGTCCCCTCGTATCCATTGCGGTCGAATTCGGCGGCGGCCACCGAGATCAGATGATTACGGGTGCGCACGCCGCGCTCTTGCTTCACCACTGCACTACCACTGCCATCCCGTTCGTTCCTCACTCGCCCCCGCGCCCGGCACGGGGACGACCCCAAGCGTCGCCCCGGCACCGGCCGCGCACAACGGCTACTTGACGAAGAAGCGACCATGCCCCGCCGTCCCGCGCCGCCCCGTGTCGGGAGCGGCTGCGCCGTACCCCCAACGTGCCCAAGTCGCGCCGGGGACGCCATACTTCGGCTAGAAAACAAAACGAACGTTCTGTACTCTCTGGGTGTCATGGCGCAGACCGATGTCAGCACCGGAGGGGGAGACGACAGATGACGGCGCACATGAGGACCAGAGCCCTGCCTGCCGGCGGGACCGCCCTGGACGAGTTCACGGAACGCCTCTTCGGCCACTTGCCGAGGGCCGACCAGCGCAGATGGGCGCGGGTCTACTTACAGGGCCTGCTCACCACCCCGGGCAAGAAGTCCGTCCGCAGACTCGCGGCTTCCGTGACCGCGTCACCCACCGCGTCCCAGTCCCTTCAGCAGTTCATCAACGCAAGCCCCTGGGAGTGGGATCCGGCTCGCGCCGAGTTGCTGCGCTGGGTGGAGGAACGCCACCCGGTGCACGCCTGGACGATCGGGCAGGTCTGCTTCCCCAAGCGCGGTGAGCACTCGGTCGGCGTGCACCGCCGCTTCGATCCCGTCGCCGGCCGCATCGTCAACTGCCAGTTCGGATTCAGCCTCTTCCTGTCCCTGGACGGCATGAGCGTGCCCGTCGACTGGCGGCTGGTGCTCCCCGAGTCCTGGTCCGTGGACCCCGCCCTGCGCCGCCGGGCACGGATCTCCCCCGACGTGGCGCACCAGACCCCGGAGTCACTGGTCCTGGACCTCGTCGACTCGATCGCCGCCCGCACCTCGGCGGCACGCGTCCCCGTGGTCGCCGACCTCAGCCGCCTGGGCGCCGCCGCGCCGCTGATCGGCATGCTCGGCCGGCGCGGACACGACTTCCTGGTGTCCGTCCCGCCGACTCTCCCCGTGTGCGCGGCCGGACCGGGCCACGGGGCCGAGCCGGCCCGGGCGGCCGCGCACACC
>NZ_MQUR01000199.1 GCF_001953875.1 Streptomyces amritsarensis | reverse complement strand
CGGCCGCCTGCGGCAGGCCGCCGAGCACGCCCGTGCGGCCCTCGTCGTCGCCGAACAGTCGGCGCTGCCGCCCGAGCGCCGCTCCGGTACCGGTCACCTCGTCCTGGCGGGCGTCGCCGTCGAGCAGGACGACCTGGCAGCGGCCCGCTCCCACCTGGACCTGGCGGCCGCGGCCGCGGCCGCCGGACCCCGCCCCGAACCCGTGGCCGCCGTCCAGGCCGCCGTCATCGGCGCCCGTCTCGCCGCCGCGGAGGGCGACGGCGAGGCCGCGCTCGCCGTCCTCGCCCGCCTCGGCCCGACGGGGCCGGCCCCGGCGGCCGCGCCGCTCTCCGGGTGGGCGGCGGAGGCGCTCGCCGTGGCCGCATCGGCCGCGCACCTCGCGTGCGGTGACGCCGAAGAGGCCCTGCGCGTCCTCGACGCCGCACCCGCCGGGCGGCCCGAGCACACGCTGGCCCGCGCCCGCGCCCTCCTCGCGGCCGGCCGCGCCGAGTCCGCCGCGCGTCAGCTGGCGGCCCTGCCGGCGGACGACGGCCCGGCGGACAACGGCCCGGCGGCGCCGCTACGGGTGGGTGCCCTCCTGCTCGGGGCGGAGATCGCCGCGGCGGACGGGCGTACCGGGGAGGCGCGCCGGAAACTGGCCGAGGCCGTGGAACTCGCCCGGCCGCATGAACTGCGCAGGCCGTTCGCCGAGAGCGGGCCATGGGTGCGACGAAGCCTCCGCGAGGCACCCCGGCCCGCCGCGCGCCACAGCCGCCCGGCCGACGGGCCGACGGCGGCAGACGGGCCGACCGGGGCGACCGGGCCGACCGGGGCGGACGGGCCGCCGCCCGTCGTGGAGGCGCTCAGCGCGCGGGAGACGGAGGTGCTGCGCCAAGCCGCACGGATGCTGTCCACCGAGGAGATCGCGGCCGAGCTGTACGTGTCGGCCAACACCGTCAAGACCCACCTGAAGAGCATCTACCGCAAGCTCTGCGTCACCCGGCGCAGCGACGCCGTCCACCGCGCCCAGGACCTCGGGCTGCTCTAGTGCTGTGACCGGCAAGGTTCACCGGGTCGCGACGCCCGGCNNACCGGACGCCGCGCCCCGGCAAACCTTTCCGGCCACAGCACCAGACACGCCCTTCTCGCCCGTGGCGGGCGATGCCGGGCCGGCGGGTCCGGGACCACCATGGCAGGGCAGGACAAGGCACCTGAAGTCTTCCTTCGGAGAGAAGTGAGTGCTCTCATGCGCTACGAGTTCCGCATCTCGGGCGTCGTGCCGGACACACTCGCCGCGAACTTTCCCGAGCTCGACCGGATTCCGGTCCGGGAGCAGACGCTCCTCCTCGGCGTCGTGGCGGACGAGGCACATCTGTACGGGCTCCTCACGCGCTTCCAGTCCCTGGGCCTGCGGGTGCTCGAAATGCGCCAGGTAGCCGCCTGACGCCGTGCCCGCGCCGCGACCCGGAAGGGAGGACCACCCGCTGCGGGTGATCACGACAAGCCGTCGGCCGGACGACACTGTGAGGAAGTGTCCGGCGCGGTACCGCCAACTGTGAGGTGAGTTCGATGGGCCAGTCGACACCGACCGGGGGAAATTGGAATACCGGCCCCGCGCCGGGCACCGCACCGCTGTCCAGCGGTGGCGACGGAACCGGAGGGGCGGTCGGCACGTTCTTCGCCGCGGTCCTCCTCGTGGTGACCGGATGCCTCGCGATCTTCCAGGGCATCGCGGCCATCGCCGAGGACGACGTGTACGCACGCCTCGGCAGCTACGTCTTCGAGTTCGACCTGACGGCATGGGGCTGGATCCATCTCATCGTCGGACTCGTCGTCGTCCTGACCGGAGTGGGCCTGTTCCTCGGCTCGAACGTCGCCAGGGGCGCGGGCATCGCCCTCGCCAGCCTCAGCATCATCGTGAACTTCCTGTGGCTTCCGTACCAGCCGTGGTGGTCGATCATCATCATCGCGATCGACGTGTTCATCATCTGGTCCCTGTGCACGAGTTGGCAGCAGAAGCCCGCGTGAGGCCGCGCGGCGCGCCCGGTCCGAGCGATGCGGACCGGGCGCCGCC
>NZ_MQUR01000190.1 GCF_001953875.1 Streptomyces amritsarensis | reverse complement strand
CGGAGCCGGCGAGGCCGCCGGCTCCGGCGCGGACCTGGCGCTCTTCCCCCGGCGCCGCGTCCCGGCCGCCGCCCTGCACGTCACGGGCGACACCGGCCTGCTCCCGCCCTGCTTCACCCTGGTCCCACCCGTCCGGCGGGCCCGCCCGCGCGCGGGTGTGGGATCAGGGGCCCCCGGGCCGTAAAACTCCTGCGGCCACGTACCATGGCCGCATGTCCTTCCTCCGCCGCCACCGCGCCGCCACACCCGCCGGCCCGGACTTCGACGTCCTGGCCATGGACCCGGGGGACTGGCCGGGCAATCTCGGGGCCGGGCTGCTGCCCGCGCCCGACGGCAGCTGCCAGGGGGTCTTCCTCCGCTACGACCTGTTCGGCGGACGCGGCCCCGCGATGATCATCGGTAACCTTCCCGAGGGGTCCCCGGCCCGCGACCTCGCCGAAGGCCAGGTCCCCTTCGAGGTGGCCCAGCTCCTCGACGCGCTGGAGAACGACGAGGACGTCGAGGTCACCGGCGTCGAGGACTGCCCCGTCATGCAGGGCGACAACCTCCTCATCGTCCGGAAGATCAAGCTGTCGGAGTCCCGCATCTCCTGCGTCCAGTTCGACCGCAGCGACAACGTGCTGGTCACCATCGCCAGCTGGGACCGCCCGATCACCGACGACCTCTACGCCCTTCTCAAGCCGCTCCCCGCCGAGCTCTTCCAGCAGGGCTGACCCCGCCGGGCCCGGACCTGCCCGCGAGGTCCCCGCGACCGACCGCCGGGTCACCCCGGGACGAACCCGTACGGGTCCGACCCGGGCGGTCGGAACCGCCCGATCACGCGTCCGCGATGTCGTTGGCCGCCACGTAGCCGAACGTCATCGCGGGGCCGATCGTCGACCCGGCCCCCGCGTAGCTGTGGCCCATCACCGCGGCGCTCGCGTTGCCCGCCGCGTACAGGCCCCGGATCACCGAGCCGTCCGCGCGCAGTGCCCGGGCCCGCGCGTCCGTGACGATGCCGCCCTTCGTACCGAGATCCCCGGGCACGATCTTGAAGGCGTAGAACGGAGGCACCCAGATCGGGGCCAGACACGAGTTCGGCTGCACGTTCGGGTCCGTGTAGTAGTGGTCGTACGCGGTGTCGCCCCGGTGGAAGTCGGAGTCGGTCCCGCTCCACGCCTGCGCGTTGAACCGGCCCAGCGTCGCCCGCAGCGCCGCCGCCGGTACGCCGATCTGGCCCGCCAGCGCGTCCCACGTCCACGCCTTCTTCGCCGCACCCGCCTGGTACCACGAGTCCGGGAAGGGCAGCGTCGGCAGGATGTCCTTGAACAGGTATCTGTTGCGGTAGTTCTGATCCACGATCAGCCACGCCGGTATGTGCGAACCGGTCGCACCGCGGTCCTTCTCGTACATCACATGCACCACATCGCTGTACGGAGCAGCCTCGTTGACGAACCGCGTCCCGTGGGCGTTCACGATCAGCCCGCCCGGCAGGGTCCGTTCCGCCAGGCAGAAGTACGGCTCCCCGGGCAGCGGGATCGACGGCCCCCACCACGCGTCGTCCATCAACGCCAGCGCCGCCCCCGCCCGCTGACCGGCGAGGATCCCGTCGCCCGTGTTCTCCTTCGCCCCCACCGACCACTGGGTGCCGATCGGCTGCTGCTGGTACTGCGCCCGCATCGCCCCGTTGTGCTCGAAGCCGCCCGAGCCGACGACCACCCCCTTGCGGGCCCGTACGACGCCCCGCACGCCCTCCTTGTCGACCACCACGCCGGTGACGGCGCCGCCCTCCTGGACCAGGTCCACCAGGGGACTGTTCAACCACAGCGGCACCCCGGCGCGCTGCAGTCCGGCCCGCAGCCCGGCCGCCAGCGCCTGGCCCATCGTCAGCGGCTTCTCGCCGCGCAGCGCCGCCTTCGTACCGCGCGCCAGGCACTCGGTGGACACGGCCAGGCCCCTGGCGCTGACCGCCGCGAGGTTCAGCCACTTGTAGTCCTGGCTGAAGACCACCATCCCGGCGGGCACCGGCATGTACGCCGGGTTCAGACGGGCCAGTTCGCCGCCGAGGATGTTCCCGTCGATCTGGTCCGGCTCGATGGAGCGGCCGTTCGGCAGGCCACCCGGCAGGTCGGGGTAGTAGTCGCTGTAGCCCTCCATGAAGCGGAACCTCAGCGGACTGTTGGCCATCACGAAGTCCAGCATGCGGGGGCCGTTCGCGAGGAACGCGGCCTGGCGGTCGGCCGGCACCTCGGGCCCGACGACGGCCGACAGGTATGTCGCCGCCTTCTGCGGGGTGTCGGGCACTCCCGCGGCCAGGATCACCGCATTGTTGGGCAGCCAGATACCGGCGCCCGAGCGTGCGGCCGATCCGCCGAAGGTGGGGGCCTTCTCGATCACCAGGACGCTCAGGCCGCGCTTCGCGGCGGTGAGGGCGGCCGTCATCCCGGCCGCCCCGGAACCGACCACGACCACGTCGTACTCGCCGAGCGGCGGCCCGGCCTGTCCGGCGTCGGCCCGCGCGGTGCCGGACGGCAGCACCGTGGCGGCGAGGACCCCGGCCCCGGTGCCGGCGAGGACCGCGCGTCTGGACGGGAGGGGGGCGGGGGACGTGCGTGAAGCGCTTGCGGACATGGGCAGGCTCCGGCGGAGTGGGGAGGAGAGGGTGACTCCAGCATGTCTGATGCTGAGTCAGAAAAGTGTTCGGGGGATCATGTGATGTCAAGCCATCCGGCACCCGGGCCCGCGGCCGACCGCTCGGCCCGCCGCCCGCATCCGGGCGGCCGGCTCCTTCACGTGCCGCCTCGCCCTTGCGGCGCCGCGTTCGCGGACGCGAACGAGCGAAGTCCCGTGGCGGTGGGAGCCACGGGACTTCGCGTCCGGGGGAGGGGAGGGTCAGCGCGTGCCCAC
>NZ_MQUR01000206.1 GCF_001953875.1 Streptomyces amritsarensis | reverse complement strand
GTCCGTGCGCCGGCCCGATCGGCCGGCGCACGGACGGCGGCGCGGGCCGCTAGCCGGCCAGGTCGTTCCTCTCCGCCACAAGATCCGCCGTGAAGGCCCAGGGTGCAGACCCCGGGCCTTCCTTCGTTTGAGGCTGCCGAAGACTGAGTCGCACGGCTGATTGCGCCGACTCGGGCGGAGCCACCGGGTGGGGGCTGCCGACTCAGTGGTCCGCCATCACTCACTAGTGCCAGGTGCAGTCCCCGGAGGCCCGATCACTGCAAGTATCTCTCCGGGGTCGGCAAACCCGCCGTCGGCAACGCACATCTCCATGAGAACACCATCGACGGGAGAGTCGAGGTCCATCGCTACCTTGGCGCTCTCGACGACGGCGATGGTCTCTCCCTTGCTCACCGTGTCACCGACCTGCTTCTGCCAGTCGACGTCGCCCCCCGTGGCGGACTCGCCGAGGCTGGGCATCACAATCTTCGTAATCCCTACCGCCTCGTCGCCCGGGGCCGTGGTTGGGCTGGGCTCCGGCTCGGAGGAGCTACCGCACTCCGACGCTCGCGCCTGGGCCGGCGAAGCAGGAACGCCAGCGGATAGGGCGCAAGCTGCGATCAGACACGATGCGCCAATGATGTGAGGAAGGCGCTTCCGGACGGTTGTAGACATGGTCCTCCTCTGAAGGAAGGGTCAGCAGTCCGGGCCGACGAAGCAGGACCTCTGCATGGAATCCGTTGTCGGCTGGGTTCGTGTTGCGTGCCACAAGCGACAGGCCAGGTCCACGTGGCCAGACTCAAGCATAGGATCGCCCGCTGACGATCGCATGCGGACCGCGGGGGACGCGTCGCTGCCTCTGCCCGGCCGCCCGCTGGTCTCCCACGCGCGCTCCTCGACCCGTCAGGCGAGGCCACGCGCGTCCGGGATCGCCACGCCGAGGGCGCGCAATCCGTCGGCGGCGGTGGCGCCTGCCGTCTTGGGGGCTCGCGCTGGGAGACGGATCGTCGACAAGGTGGGGTTGCCTGGCCGGGTAGTTCCTGGCCGGGGAATCGAGGAGGGGCGCCGGTCTTCTCCTCGGGCGGCGCGGCCTGCTCGGGGACAGTCGCCTCTGCCGTGGTGGTGGTGTCCGTCATCGGTGTACCTCCAGGGTCAGCGACTTGGTGTCCGGGGCAGCCCGTTGTGCGACGGCGTTCTTCTCGATGGAGGCAAATTCGTGGCGGGGGCCGGTGGTCCCAAGCGGCTGTCGGCACAAGACCATGCACCTGCTCGCCCTCGTCGACCCGGTCGACGGCACCTACCGCCGGCCGATGAACCGGCAGTTGACGGGTGCAGGAGTCCCGCCACCGCCTGGCCCGCGCGATCTGCCACGGCGGCCGCGGCCAGATCCGCCACGCGTACCGCGAGGGCCAGGAAGACCAGCTCGCGGCCCTCGGCCTGTCCTCAACGCCGCCGTCCTGTGGAACACCCGCTACCTAGGCGCGGCCTCGCCCAACTTCGCGTCGAGGGCCACAGCGCAAGGACGAGGACGTCGCCCCCCCCCCCCCCCCCCCCCCCCCCCCCCCCCCCCCCCCCCCCCC
>NZ_MQUR01000188.1 GCF_001953875.1 Streptomyces amritsarensis | reverse complement strand
CCCGCCGGTGGCGGCTCCCGTCCGGTGACGTCCGGGAGCCGTTTTCAGCCGAGCCCCTTCAGCGCGGCGCTGCGCACGCTGCGGCCGGTCCGCGGGCCCGCCGCCACCGGCGTACGCGCCCCGCACCCGGATCGTGATCAGGGCGCAACCGCGATCGCCCCGGATCGGGACCCTGCGGCCACATCTGCCCTTGGTCACGTGACCGACCCCACCACCCACAACCGCCCCTGAGCCCCGACAATGGCGGTGTGATCACTTCGCCGCCACGAAGCAACACGCCCGAGGGTGCAACGGAGCACACCGGCCAGGACGGGCAGCCCCCGAGGACCGCGCACCGCCGCGGCCCCGAGGCCTCGCCGTACGTCGACCTCACCCGGGCCGAGTGGAGCGCCCTGCGCGAACGGACGCCGCTGCCGCTGACCGCCGACGAGGTGGAGCGCCTGCGCGGCCTCGGCGACGTCATCGACCTCGACGAGGTCCGCGACGTCTACCTGCCGCTGTCACGCCTGCTGAACCTCTACGTCGGCGCCACCAGCAACCTCCGCGGCACCCTCAACACCTTCCTGGGCGACGCCGGCAACGGCCACGGCGCGCAGGCGGGCACCCCCTTCGTCATAGGGGTCGCGGGCTCGGTCGCCGTCGGCAAGTCCACCGTGGCGCGCCTGCTCCAGGCCCTGCTGGCCCGCTGGCCCGAGCACCCGCGCGTGGAGCTGGTCACCACGGACGGGTTCCTGTACCCGATGAAGGAGCTCCAGCGGCGCGGGCTCACCTCCCGCAAGGGCTTCCCCGAGTCCTACGACCGGCGCGCGCTCACCCGCTTCGTCGCCGACATCAAGGCCGGCAAGGACGAGGTGCGGGCCCCGGTCTACTCGCACCTGATCTACGACATCGTGCCGGGCGAGGAGCTCGTCGTACGCCGTCCGGACATCCTCATCGTCGAGGGCCTCAACGTGCTCCAGCCGGCGCTGCCCGGCACCGACGGCAGGACCCGCGTCGCCCTCGCGGACTACTTCGACTTCAGCGTGTACGTGGACGCCCGCCCCGAGGACATCGAGCGCTGGTACCTCAACCGCTTCCGGAAGCTGCGCGAGACCGCCTTCCAGAACCCGTTCTCGTACTTCCGCAAGTACACGCAGGTCTCCGAGGAGGAGGCCATGGAGTACGCGCAGACGATGTGGCGGACGATCAACCGGCCCAACCTGCTGGAGAACGTCGCCCCCACCCGCGGCCGCGCCACCCTCGTCGTCCGCAAGGGGCCGGACCACAAGGTCCAGAAGCTGAGCCTGCGCAAGCTGTAGCCGCCGCGCCGGCCCGGCGCGGGCTCCGGCCTGCGGCCGGCGCCCGACCTGGGCGGGACCGTCCCTCGGGGACGCCCGCCCCCATCGCCGGGAAACCGCTGTGGCGCACCCGGCAGAACCGGATGATCCGGAAACCGGGTGCGCCACGCAGACCTGGCGGAGGCGCCCTCTGCCAGCGGGGGCGGGGCGGCCTGCTAGCCGAGCGCCGACTTCACGGCGTCCGCGAGCCGGCCGGCGACGGAGCGGGCCTGCTCGATGTCGGCGGCCTCGACCATCACCCGTACGAGCGGCTCCGTACCGGAGGGGCGCAGCAGCACCCGGCCGGAGGCGCCCAGCTCGCGTTCGGCGTCGGACACCGCCGCCGCCAGCTCGGCGGAGGTGGAGACCCGGGACTTGTCCACGTCGGGCACGTTGATCAGGACCTGCGGCAGCCGCTGCATGACGCCCGCCAGCTCGGCGAGGGACGTGCCGGTGGCCGCGACCCGCGCCGCGAGCAGCAGGCCGGTCAGCGTGCCGTCACCGGTGGTCGCGTGGTCGAGGATGATCACGTGGCCGGACTGCTCGCCGCCGAGGGCGTAGCCGTGCTCCTTCATCGACTCCAGCACGTACCGGTCGCCGACCCCGGTCTGCACGACCTGGATGCCCTCGCCCTCCATCGCCAGCTTGAAGCCCAGGTTGGACATCACGGTGCCGACCACGGTGTTCTCGCGCAGCTGGCCTGCCTCGCGCATGGCCAGCGCCAGCACGGCGAGGATCTGGTCGCCGTCGACCTCCGCGCCGCTGCCGTCCACGGCCAGGCAGCGGTCCGCATCGCCGTCGTGCGCGATGCCCAGGTCGGCCCCGTGCTCGACCACGGCCGCCTTCAGCAGGCCGAGGTGGGTGGATCCGCAGCCGTCGTTGATGTTCAGGCCGTCCGGCTCGGCGCCGATCGTGACGATCTCCGCGCCGGCCCGGGCGAACGCCTCGGGCGAGACGTAGGCGGCTGCGCCGTGCGCCTCGTCGAGGACGATCTTCAGGCCGTCGAGGCGGTTGGGGAGGACGCCGATCAGGTGGGAGACGTACTTCTCGAAGCCCTCGGTGTAGTCCGAGACCCGGCCGACGCCCGACCCGGTGGGCCGGTCCCAGGGGGCACCGGTGCGGTGCTCCTCGTAGACGGACTCGATGCGGTCCTCCAGCTCGTCGGCGAGCTTGTGGCCGCCGCGCGCGAAGAACTTGACGCCGTTGTCGGGCATGGCGTTGTGGCTGGCGGAGAGCATCACGCCGAGGTCGGCACCCAGCGCACCGGTGAGATACGCCACCGCCGGGGTGGGCAGCACACCGACGCGCAGGACGTCCACGCCCGCGCTGGCCAGGCCGGCCACGACTGCGGCCTCGAGGAATTCACCGGAGGCGCGGGGGTCCCGGCCGACCACCGCGGTCGCCCGGTGGCCTTCGAACGTGCCCGCCTCGGCGAGTACGTGGGCAGCCGCCACGGAGAGGCCGAGCGCGAGCTCCGCCGTCAGATCCGCGTTGGCGACGCCGCGTACACCGTCCGTCCCGAAGAGTCGTCCCACTGTTGTCCTCCCGAGTTTTGCGCTTCGCGTATGACCGCTTGTGTCAGGTATTTGCCGCTTGTGGCGGTAAACGAACCGCCCCGGCAGCACAGAGAGTGCTGCCGGGGC
>NZ_MQUR01000141.1 GCF_001953875.1 Streptomyces amritsarensis | reverse complement strand
CCCGCCCGGGAGTATCCCGGACGGGGGCGCCGACAGTGAGGCTGGTTACAAGCCGTTCGGCTCAGAGGCCGAGCTCGACCTCGAACTCGCCGGCCTCGAGGATCGCCTTGACCGCGGTGAGGTACCGGGCCGCGTCCGCGCCGTCCACCAGACGGTGGTCGTAGGACAGGGTCAGGTACGTCATGTCGCGGATGCCGATGTTGGTGCCCTCGGCGGTCTCGATGACCACCGGGCGCTTCACCGTGGCACCGATGCCCAGGATGGCGACCTGGTTCGGGGGCACGATGACCGTGTCGAACAGCGCACCGCGCGAACCGGTGTTGCTGATGGTGAAGGTCGCGCCCGACAGCTCGTCCGGCGTGATCTTGTTGCCGCGGACCTTGGCGGCCAGGTCGGCGGTCGCCTTGGAGATGCCCGCCAGGTTGAGGTCGCCCGCACCCTTGATGACCGGGGTCATCAGGCCCTTCTCGGAGTCGACGGCGATGCCGATGTTCTCCGAGTCGAAGTAGGTGATGGTGCCCTCGTCCTCGTTGATCCGGGCGTTGACGACCGCGTGGGCCTTCAGCGCCTGGGCAGCGGCCTTGACGAAGAACGGCATCGGGGACAGCTTGACGCCCTCGCGGGCGAGGAAGCCGGCCTTGGCCTTCTCGCGCAGCTTCATGATCTTGGTGATGTCCACCTCGACCACGGAGCTGAGCTGCGCCTGCGAGTGCAGGGCCTTCATCATGTTGTCGCCGATGACCTTGCGCATGCGGGTCATCTTGACCGTCTGACCGCGCAGCTCGGAGACCGCGGCGGCCGGGGCCTTCGCGGCGGGAGCGGCAGCCGGCGCCGGAGCGGCGGCAGCGGCCTTGGCGGCCTCGGCGGCGGCCAGGACGTCCTGCTTGCGGATCCGGCCACCGACACCGGTGCCCGAGACCGCGGACAGGTCCACGCCGGACTCCGAGGCGAGCTTGCGCACCAGCGGGGTCACGTACGCACCCTCGTCACCGGCGGAGACCGGCGCCGCGGCCGGAGCGGCCGGGGCGGCGGCCGGAGCCGGGGCCACCGGAGCCGGAGCGGCCACCGGGGCGGCAGCCTGCACCGGAGCCGGAGCGGCGGCCGGGGCGGGCTGGGCCGGAGCGGGCGCGGCGGCCGGAGCCGGAGCCGGAGCGGCGGCCGGGGCCGGAGCGGCCTCGACCGGGGCCGGTGCGGCGGCCGGGGCGGCAGCGGCCGGGGCGGCACCGGCGACGCCGATGACGGCCAGACGGGCGCCGACCTCGGCGGTCTCGTCCTCGCCGACCACGATCTCCAGCAGCGTGCCGGAGACCGGCGCGGGGATCTCGGTGTCGACCTTGTCCGTGGAGACCTCGAGCAGCGGCTCGTCGGCCTCGACCGACTCGCCGACGGCCTTCAGCCAACGGGTGACGGTGCCCTCGGTGACGGACTCGCCCAGCGCGGGCAGCACGACGTCCGTGCCGGAGGCGGCCGGGGCGGCAGCCTCGGCCGGCGCCTCGGCGGCCGGAGCCGGGGCAGCGGGGGCCTCGGCGACGGGAGCCGGGGCAGCGGGGGCCTCGGCAGCGGCGGCCGGCTCGGCGGCCGGGGCCGCGGCGGCGGCCGGGGCGCCGGAACCGTCGTCGATGACGGCCAGCTCGGCGCCGACCTCGACGGTCTCGTCCTCGGCGACCTTGATGGAGGCCAGGATGCCGGCGACGGGCGACGGGATCTCGGTGTCGACCTTGTCGGTCGAGACCTCGAGCAGCGGCTCGTCGGCCTCGACGCGCTCGCCCTCGGCCTTCAGCCAGCGGGTGACAGTGCCCTCAGTGACGCTCTCGCCGAGCGCCGGAAGGGTTACGGAAACCGACATGGTTTCTGTTGCTCCTTACGAAAGTGCGGAAGTGGTCGTCGCGCCCGGGACGAACTAGTCGTGCGAGTGAAGCGGCTTGCCGGCCAGGGCCAGGTGGGCCTCGCCGAGCGCCTCGTTCTGGGTCGGGTGCGCGTGGATGAGCTGCGCGACCTCGGCCGGCAGGGCTTCCCAGTTGTAGATCAGCTGGGCCTCGCCGACCTGCTCGCCCATCCGGTCACCGACCATGTGGACGCCGACCACGGCACCGTCCTTGACCTGGACGAGCTTGATCTCGCCCGCGGTCTTCAGGATCTTGCTCTTGCCGTTGCCCGCCAGGTTGTACTTGAGGGCCACGACCTTGTCCGCGCCGTAGATCTCCTTGGCCTTGGCCTCGGTGATGCCGACGGAAGCGACCTCGGGGTGGCAGTAGGTGACGCGCGGGACACCGTCGTAGTCGATCGGGACGGTCTTGAGACCGGCCAGACGCTCCGCGACCAGGATGCCCTCGGCGAAGCCGACGTGCGCGAGCTGGAGGGTCGGGACGAGGTCGCCGACGGCCGAGATCGTCGGCACGTTGGTCTGCATGTACTCGTCGACCAGGACGTAGCCGCGGTCCATCGCGACGCCCTGCTCCTCGTAGCCCAGGCCCTGGGAGACCGGGCCGCGGCCGACGGCGACCAGCAGCACCTCGGCCTCGAAGGTCTTGCCGTCCGCCAGCGTCACGCGGACGCCGTTCTCGGTGTACTCGGCCTTGTCGAAGAAGGTGCCGAGGTTGAACTTGATCCCGCGCTTGCGGAAGGCGCGCTCCAGCAGCTTGGAGCTGTTCTCGTCCTCGACCGGCACGAGGTGCTTGAGGCCCTCGATGACGGTGATGTCGGAGCCGAAGGACTTCCACGCCGAGGCGAACTCGACGCCGATGACGCCGCCGCCCAGGACGATCGCGGACTCGGGCACGCGGTCCAGGACCAGCGCGTGGTCCGAGGAGATGATGCGGTTGCCGTCGATGTCCAGGCCCGGCAGGGACTTCGGCACGGAGCCGGTCGCCAGCAGGATGTGGCGGCCCTGGATGCGCCGGCCGTTCACGTCGACGGAGGTCGGCGAGGAAAGGCGGCCCTCACCCTCGATGTACGTCACCTTGCGGGAGGCGACCAGGCCCTGCAGGCCCTTGTACAGGCCCGAGATGACCTCGTCCTTGTACTTCTGCACACCCGCGACGTCGATGCCCTCGAAGGTGGCCTTCACGCCGAACTGGGCGGCTTCGCGCGCCTGGTCCGCGATCTCACCCGCGTGCAGCAGAGCCTTCGTGGGGATGCAGCCGTTGTGCAGGCAGGTGCCGCCGAGCTTGTTCTTCTCGATCAGGGCAACGTCCAGACCCAGCTGGGATGCGCGCAGCGCCGCGGCGTAACCGCCACTGCCACCGCCGAGGATCACTAGGTCGAAAACGGTGCTGGCGTCGTTCGCCACGTCACGTCCTCCATGCATGTGCGCCGGGCACCGGTCCTCTGTGACCGGGCGGCGGCTGGTAATCGGCCGCTGTTTCTTCGGCCCTGTGGTGGGGGCCCTGTCCTGCCGAGAACCCATCTTCGCATTTGTCGGGGGAACGCGGGACGCCGGGCCCACGTTGTGAGAGGGCGTTCTCTCCCAAGCCGGGGTTACCGCTGCGTAGGAACCTACGGATTTCGTTGTCGGCTGAACGCACCCCGGGGCCCGCCGGGTCCCGGGGTGCGTCACGCGTCACACCGGGTGCGTCAGCCGAGGTCGCCCGTGGCCGTACGCTCGGCCAGCCGCACCAGGGTGCGCACGGCCGAGCCGGTGCCGCCCTTGGGGGTGTAGCCGTGCGGCGCGCCCTCGTGGAAGGCCGGGCCGGCGATGTCGAGGTGGGCCCAGGTGATGCCCTCGCCGACGAACTCCTGGAGGAAGAGGCCGGCGACCAGGCCGCCGCCCATGCGGACGCCCATGTTCGCGATGTCGGCGGTGGGGGAGTCCATGGTCTTGCGCAGCTCGGCGGGGAGCGGCATCGGCCAGGAGGACTCGCCGACCTCCTCCGCGATCTCGTGGATCGAGGTGCGGAAGGCGTCGTCGTTCGACATGATCCCGAAGGTCCGGTCGCCGAGGGCCAGGACCATCGCGCCGGTCAGGGTGGCGACGTCGACGATCGCGTCCGGGTTGTCCTCGGAGGCCTTGGTCAGCGCGTCACCGAGGACCAGGCGGCCCTCGGCGTCCGTGTTGAGGACCTCGACGGTCTTGCCGCTGTACATGCGCAGCACGTCGCCGGGCTTGGTGGCGGAGCCGGACGGCATGTTCTCGGCGAGCGCGAGCCAGCCGGTGACGTTGACCCGCAGGCCCAGCTTCGCGGCCGCGACGACGGAGGCGAAGACGGCGGCGGCACCGGCCATGTCGCACTTCATCGTCTCGTTGTGGCCGGCCGGCTTCAGGGAGATGCCGCCCGAGTCGTAGGTGATGCCCTTGCCGACGAAGGCCAGGGTCTTCTCCGCCTTGGGGTGCGTGTAGGTGAGCTTCACCAGGCGCGGCAGGTTCTCGGAGCCCTTGCCGACGCCCATGATGCCGCCGTAGCCGCCCTTGAGCAGAGCCTTCTCGTCCAGCACCTGGACCTTGATGCCGTTCTCCTTGGCGGCCGCGGAGGCGACCGCGGCGAAGGCCTCGGGGGTCAGGTCGTTCGGCGGGGTGTTCACCAGGTCGCGGGCGACGTTGACCTCGGTCGCGACGACCGCGGCACGCTCGGCGGCGGCCTTGTGCTCCTTGTCGCGCGGCTTGGCGCCCAGCAGGGCGACCTCGGCGAGCGGCTGCTTCGGACCGGAGTCCTTCTCCTTGCCGGCCTTCTTCTCGCCGCCCTGGTAGGCGGTGAAGGCGTACGCGCCCAGCAGCGCGCCCTCGGCGACGGCGGTGACCGCGGAGGCGTCCTCCAGCGGCAGGGCGAAGCCGGCCTTCTTGCTGCCGTGCAGCGCGCGGGCGGCGGCGCCGGCGGCCCGGCGCAGCACCTCCTCGTCGAACGACTCGTCCTTCTCGGGGACGGAGCCCAGCCCCACCGCCAGCACGACCGGGACCTTGAGGCCCGCCGGGGCCGGCAGCTTGGTGACCTCGCCTTCGGCACCCGAGGCGCCGAGTGCGTCGAGGACACCGGCGAGCTTGCCGTCGAACGCCTTGTCCACGGCCTCGGCGCCCGCGGCGACGATCGCACCCTTGGGGCCCTTGGCGACACCGACGACGAGGGCGTCGGCGCGCAGCGTCGCCGCGCCGGCAGTGCTGAGAGTCAGAGCAGTCACGGTGGTGAAGTCTCGCTTCCGTTTGTGTGTGTGGGCCGAGTGGGTGGACGGCCATCCGTGGCGATCGTATTCGGGGCCCGACGGCCGCCTGAAAGGAGCCTACGCGCACGGGCTCGCCCGTACGTCACTCGAAGGTTTGGCAAGTTGTTCGATCAAGAAGCCGCCGGGTTCACCCATCCGTGGACTCTGCTCCAGGTTTGCCCCGTAGACCTGACGAGGTCCGAAAGACTCGGTCCGCTCTCGCAAGGGGACGCGGGGTTCCTTTGCATGATTTCCACAGCGCCTCCCCGGCCCGGCCGACCGCCAAGGGCCGTGTCGAGGGATGCCTGCGGGGGGAAAGGCCGAAATGGTCAACAAGAACCGGATGAACAGGCTGGCCGCCGCCATGGCCGCGGCCGCCCTGGTGTCCGTGGCAGTACCCGCCGCGACCGCCCAGGCGGCCGCGACACCACCGCGGATCGACCTCAAGGTGCTCGTCGTCGACGACGGCGGCAGCTCCGTCGAGGCGATCACCGCGGAACTCCGGGACACCGGAGTGCCCTACACCCGCGTCCAGCTGGGCAGCGCGGGCCGCCCGGTCATCAACGCGGCGTTCCTCAGCGACACGGTCGACGGCCGGCCGCGCGCCAAGTACCAGGGCGTGGTCCTGCCCAACGAGAACCCCTTCGGCGAGGGCTCCGCCGAGATGGCCGCGCTCACCGCCTACGAGACGGCGTACGGGATCCGCCAGGTCGACGCCTACACCTGGGCCCACCCCGGCGTCGGGCTGGAATACACCGACAACGGCGGATTCGCGGGCCAGCTCGACGGCACCCAGGCCGCCGTCACCACCGCCGGCAAGGCAGGCCCCTTCGCCTACCTCGGCGGGCAGGTCACCTTCGAGGACAACTCCGCCCTCGTCCCCGAGAGCTACGGCTACATGGCCAGGCCGCGCCCCGGCTACACCAGCTACATCGACGCGCCCGTCGGCTCCGGCCGGGCCTCCCTCGTGGGCGAGTACACGCACGACGGACGCAGCGAACTGGTCGTCACCTTCGGCTACAACCAGCACCAGCAGCAGTTCCGGCTGCTCGCCCGCGGCATCGTCGACTGGCTGACGCAAGGGGTGCACCTCGGCCAGAGCCGCAACTACTTCGCGGTCCACGTCGACGACGTCTTCGCCCCCGACGCCCGCTGGAACAAGGATCTGAACTGCACGCCGGGCGACTACGCCTGCCCGGGCGGCGAGGGCCAGGAGAGCACCATCCGGATGAGCGCCGCCGACGCCGTGTACGCGGCGCAGTGGCAGACCTCCAAGAACTTCAAGCTGGACATGCTCTTCAACGGCGGCGCCGGCGAGGAGTGGAAGGCCGAGAACGGCGGCGTCGACGCGCTGACCGCCCAGCTCGTCGCCGACCGCGCCAAGTACCGGTGGATGAACCACACCTACACCCACCCCTTCCTCGGCTGCGTCCAGGACACCACGACCATCCCGTGGACCTGCACGAAGAACGCCCAGGGCGCGGTCCAGTACATGAGCCGCGCCGAGATCTCCGCCCAGATCCGCGACAACAACAACTGGGCCGCCTCCAAGGGCATCACCCTGGACCGGTCGGAGCTCGTCACCGGCGAGCACTCGGGCCTGAAGACCGCCCCGCAGCAGCCCGTGGACAACCCCAACCTGGCCGGCGCCCTCGCCGACAACGGGGTCAAGTGGGCCGGCAGCGACAACTCCCGCGAGCCCGCCCAGCGGACGATCGGCTCGACCCTCACCGTCCCCCGGCACCCGATGAACGTGTACTACAACACGGGCACCAACGCCGAGATGGCCGACGAGTACAACTGGATCTACACCAGCCGCGCCCACGGCGGGAGCGGCGTGTGCGAGGACAACCCGGCGACGTCCACCTGCCTGCCGGCCCCGCTGGACGTCAACACCGGCTACCTGGAGCACATCGTCCCGGCCGAGGCCCGCACCGCCCTGCGGCACGTCCTGGCCAACGACCCGCGGCCGCACTACGTCCACCAGTCCAACCTCGCCGAGGACCGGACCCTCTACCCCGTGCTCAACCAGGTCCTCGACACCTACCGCGCCCTCTACGCACCCAGCGCGCCGATCGTCAACCAGTCCATGAAGGACACCGGCGTCGAGCTGCAGCGCCGCGCCGCCTGGGACAAGGCGCTCGCGGACGGCAAGGTCACGGCCTACCGCATCGGCAACGACGTCACCATCAAGGCGCCGTCCGGAGTCGTGGCCCCGGTCACCGCCCCCAACGGCACCAAGAAGCAGATGCTGCTCGGCTCGGCGGACTTCGGCACCGCCTACGCCGGCAACCGCTCCGCCTGGACCGGCCCCGAGCTGCTGCAGAGCGCCGTCACGCTCAAGCTGCCCAGCTGACCCACCCATCGACCACCACCGGTAACACCTACTGCCGGCGCTCCGCGATCCCGACGGGCGCCGGCCCCTTTTCCGTCCTGGGGGGACACACCGCATGAGTCATGGGCGTCATGTCACCATGCTCACCGAAGGCACCTATCCACACGTTCACGGGGGCGTCAGCACCTGGTGCGACCAACTGGTCCGCGGCATGCCGGAGGTCGACTTCAACGTCATAGCCCTGACCGGTTCCGGCCGGGAGCCGGTCACCTGGGAACTGCCCCGCAACATCTACCGGCACACCGCCGTCCCGCTCTGGGGCCCGCCGCCCGGACGCGGCCGCCGGTCGGCGCTGCGCGGCAGGGCCCACCGCCGCTTCACACAGGTCTACGAGAGCTTCCTGCTCTCCCTGCTCCACCCGTCGGCCGACCCCGACGACCGCACCTTCTCCGAGGCCCTGCGCGAACTGGCCGTCCTGGCCCGCGCCGGGAAACTCGCCCCGGCCCTGCGCTCCGAATCGGTTCTGCGCCTCCTGATGAACGTCTGGACCCGGCCCGGGCTCTCCACCGCCGAGGCGGCGCCCACCATCCACGACGCCCTCACCGCGACCGACCTGCTGGAGCACGCCCTGCGTCCGCTCGCGGTGCGCATCCCGCCCGACAGCGTCGCCCACGCCGTCAGCAGCGGCCTCGCCACCCTTCCCGCCCTCGCCGCCAAGCACCTCGACGGGGTGCCCTTCCTCCTCACCGAGCACGGCATCTACCTGCGCGAGCGCTACCTCGGCTACCGCACCGCCGAACAGCGCTGGCCCGTCAAGGCGCTGATGCTCGGCTTCTACCGCGAGCTCAACACCGAGGGCTACCGCCAGGCCGACCTGATCACCCCCTGCAACCAGTACAACCGCCGCTGGGAGGAACGCGGGGGCGCCGACGCGACACGGATCCGCACCGTCTACAACGGCGTGGACCCGCACGCCTTCCCCGAGGCCGGCCCCGAACCGGACGTGCCCACCCTCAGCTGGTGCGGCCGCATCGACCCGATCAAGGACCTCGAAACCCTGATCAGGGCCTACGCCTTCATGCGCGAGGAGATGCCCGCCCTGCGGCTGCGCCTCTTCGGCCCCGTCCCGGCCGGCTGCGAGAACTACAAGCTGCGCCTGGAGAAACTCGCCGCCGAACTCGGCGTGACCGACGGGATCACCTACGAGGGCCGCATCGAGAAGGTGGCCCGGGCCTACGCGGCCGGCAGCATCGTGATGCTCTCCTCCATCAGCGAGGGCTTCCCCTTCAGCATCATCGAAGCCATGTCCTGCGGCCGCACCACCGTCTCCACCGACGTCGGCGGGGTCCGCGAGGCCGTCGGGGACACAGGCCTCGTCGTCCCGCCCCGCGAACCCGAGACCATGGCCCGCGCCACCCTCGCCCTGCTCCGCGACGACGAACGCCGCGCCGAGCTCGGCCGGATGTCCCGCCGACGGGTCGTGGAGAAGTTCACCCTCCACCAGTCCGTCGACGGCTTCCGGCACATCTACCGGGAACTCGCCGGCCAGCCCGTCCTGCCCGTCCACGCGGGCGACGCCTGGACCCAGCGGCTCGCCGACCCCTGGTACCGCGAACTCGCGGCGATGGGACGCCCCCAGGCGGAATCCGGGGAAGGCAGGGTCTGGTGAGCGGATCCCTCTGGCTCAAACCCCCCGGTCCGGACTCCGCAACGCTCCCGGCGATCCCCCGGCAGCGCGCCGGCGGCCCCGGACCCGCCGCCGACCCGATGGAGGAACTCGCCGAACGCCTCGACGCGTTCATCGCCTCCGCCGTCCACCCCGACGAGATCGCCGCCGTCCTCGAATCCGACGGCATGACGGACGAGTACATCCGGCTCACCTACGGCCGCCACGACTCCTTCGCCCTCGCCGAGGAGCTCTACGCCCGCGTCCCCCGCTCCTTCCCGGAGCCGGGGCCCGCCCCCGACCCCTGGAAGGTCTCCCTCACCGCCTGCCTGCTGCGCGGCGTCATCTTCGCCCTGCCCGGCCTGGCCTACCTCCTGGGCGCACCCCTCCTCGAAGGCCCGCCGGACCGCCTCGGACTGCCCGCCGGCACGCTGACCCTGCTCGCCGGCGCGCTCATCGGCTGGGTCTGGGACCAGGCCCTGTCCCACCGCGCCTACTCCTGGCTCGGACTCGGCGACCGGGCCGCCGCCGGGCGGACCCTGCTCGTCGGCGCCCCCGCCGGAGCACTGCTGGGCACCGCCGCGGCCCTGTCCGTACCCGGCGGGCCGCCGTTCTCCTACGCCTTCGCCGCCGGACAGGCCCTCTACGTCGGAGCCGCCACCGTCCTGCTGGTCCTCGGCCGGGAACGGGTCCTCCTCGCCGCCCTCGCCCCGATGGCCGCCGGGGCCGGGACCGTCCTCCTGGTCGACCTGCCCGTACCGGTACGGGTGGCCCTCCTGCTGGTGTCCCTGCTGGCCGCCTGCGCCCTGGCCGTCCGGGAACTCCCGCTGGCCGACGGGCTCCGGACGGCCGCGCGCCGGATCCGGGACCGGTCGGCCCGCCGCCCCGCCCGGGTCGGCCCCGTGCGCTGGCAGATGCTGCGCGGAGCCGAGGAGGAGTACACCCCCCGCGGGCCCCGGCTCGGGGACTCGGTGCCCTTCGGCGTCTTCGGCCTGGGCACCGGCCTGCTCGTGCTCTACGCCGCCCTGGGCGAGGTACTCGCCGGAGGCCCCGCCGAGGCCGTCGCAGCCCCGTCGGCGGTGGCCCTCACCCTCAGCATGGGCCCCGCCGAATGGCTCCTGCACCGCTTCCGCAGCGGCACCCTCTCCGGGCTCCAGGGAGCCCGCTCACCCCGCCAGTTCCGGCGCCGGATGCTCGCCACCCTCACCCGCTGCCTCGGCATCTACCTCGCGGTGCTGCTGGCGCTCGGCGTGAGCGGAACCCTGCTGTGGCCCGGAGCCCCCGGACTCACCGGGGTCCGCGTCGCCACCCTGCTGCTCCTCGGGGCGGTGATGTGGAGCGGACTGCTCCTGCAGTCCTTCGGAGCCGTCCGGCCCGCGGCCGTCGTCTGCGCCTCGGCCGCCGTCGCCCAGAGCCTGGCCCTGCTGACCGGGCTGGGCCAGCCCCGGGTCGTCCAGCTGGCCGTGGCGGGCACGGCCGCCGCCGCCCTGGCCCTCCTGGTCTGCCTGCTGCTCGGCCGCGCGACCGCCCACCGATGACACACGAGAGGAAGGACCCCATGCTGCTGGTGCCCCTGTACGAGCATCCCGCCGACCGGCCCGACGCCTGGGAACGGCTGATCGGCTGCGCGGAGCTGCTCCACTCGGTGGTGCTCAACCCCGACAGCGGGCCCGGCGCCGCCCGCGACGAGCGGTTCGCGCTCGTCGCCGAGCGGCTCCGGGACGCCGGCGTACCCGTACTGGGATACGTCGACACCGACTACGGGCGGCGCCCGCACGCCGCGGTGGTGCAGGACCTGCTGCGCCACCGTGACTGGTACGCCACCGACGGGGCCTTCCTCGACCAGGCCTGCGCCGACCCCGAACTGCTCCCGCACTACAGGCGGCTCACGGTCGCCGCCCGGGCCGCCGGCGCCCGCACCCTCGTCCTCAACCACGGCGCCCACCCGCACCCCGGCTACGTGGAACTCGCCGACCTGCTCGTCACCTTCGAGGGGCCCTGGGACGCCTACCGGGACGCGCAGGCGCCACCGCCCTGGACGGCCGACCACCCCGCCCAGCGGTTCTGCCACCTCGTCTACGGCGTCCCGCCCGGGGAGATCGCGGCCCGGCTCGCCGGGGAACTGGCCGCCCAGCGGGGTGCGGGCGTGCACTGCGCCGTCCCCGGAACCGGCCCGCACCCGTGGGGCGCCCTCCCGTACGCCCTGGAGACGGCGGGATGAGGACGTCCCGCCCGCTGCGGCTCCTGCTGGTCCTGCCCCTCCTGCTGCTCGCTGCCTGTACGGCCGAACCGGACGACGACGACGCACCCCACCGCTGGCCGGAACTCGCCCCCGGACAACGCTGGCAGCCCCCGCCCGGCACCGGTTGGCAGTGGCAGCTCACCGGCAGGCTCGACACCTCGGTGAAGGCACCCGTGTACGACGTCGACGGGTTCAACACCACCAAGGAACAGGTCGCCGCCCTGAAGAAGGCCGGCCGCAAGACCATCTGCTACCTCTCCACCGGCGCGTGGGAGGACTTCCGGCCGGACGCGGCAGCCTTCCCCCGGGACCTCCTCGGCAAGGGCAACGGCTGGGAGGGGGAGCGCTGGCTGGACGTCCGGCGCGTGGCGGAACTGGAACCGCTGATGGCCAAGCGGTTCGACATGTGCCGGGACAAGGGCTTCGACGCGGTCGAGCCGGACAACATGGACGGCTACAAGAACACCACCGGCTTCCCGCTCACCGCCGACGACCAACTGCGCTACAACCGGCTGATCGCGAAGCTCGCCCACGACCGGGGCATGTCGGTCGGCCTGAAGAACGACCTCGACCAGATCCCCCAGCTCGTGGGCGACTTCGACTTCGCGGTCAACGAGCAGTGCGCGCAGTACGACGAGTGCGAGCGGCTGACCCCCTTCGTCGAAGCGGGCAAGGCCGTCTTCCACGCGGAGTACGAACTGTCCACGTCGCGCTTCTGCACACGGTCCAAGACGCTGAAGCTCAGCTCGATCCAGAAGCGCTACGACCTCGACGCCTGGCGCAAAACCTGCCCGTAGCCGACGTCGGCCCCGCCGGCGAGGCCCGATGGGGCGGCGTTCAGGCCCACGGCAGGACGGCGTGGACGCGGTAGCCGCCGCCGAAGCGGGGCCCCGTGGAGCAGGAGCCGCCCAGGGCCGTGGCCCGCTCCCGCATGCCGAGCAGGCCGTGGCCGCCGCCCGGCTCGGTGTCGGCGGGCTCCGTGCCCCCGTCGTCGAGCACGGTCACCTCCACCGACGGGCCGACCCGGACCACGCTGACCTCGGCCCGCGCCCCCGGCCCCGCGTGCTTGCGGACGTTGGTCAGCGCCTCCTGGATCACCCGGTACGCCGCCAGGTCCACAGCGGCCGGCAGCGGCCCCGTCCCGCAGTCCAGCTGGACGATCACCTTCACCGGCAGCCCGGCGTGCCGGAAGGTGTCCACCAGCTCGTCGAGGACGCCCAGCCCCGGCGCCGGCTCCGTCGGCGCCTCCGGGTCTCCGGACTGCCTCAGCAGGCCGACGGTCGCCCGCAGCTCGTTCAGCGCCGACCGGCTGGCGTCCCGTACGTGCGCCAGCGCCTCCTTGGCCTGGTCCGGGCGCTTGTCCATGACGTGTGCGGCCACTCCGGCCTGCACGTTGACGAGGGCGATGTGGTGGGCCACCACGTCGTGGAGGTCCCGGGCGATCCGCAGCCGCTCCTCCGCGACCCGTCGGCGGGCCTCCTCGTCGCGGGTGCGTTCGGCCCGTTCGGCGCGTTCCCGGATGGCGTCGACGAAGGCCCGCCGGCTGCGCACGGCGTCCCCGGCGGCCGCGGCCATGCCGGTCCAGGCGAAGATCCCGAGGTTTTCCTGCGCGTACCAGGGCAGCGGCCCGGCGAGCATCGCCACACCGGTCAGGCCCGCCATGGTGAGCAGCCCGATCCGCCAGGTCGTCGGCCGGTCGGTGAGGGCCGCCACCGTGTACAGGGCGATCACCGTGCACATGGCGACGGGCGCCCGCGGCTCCCCGGTGGTGAGCTCCAGCAGCGACAGCCCGCAGGTCACCGCGAGCACGGCGATCGGCTGCCGCCGCCGGAACACCAGCGCGGCCGACCCGAGCAGCATCAGCAGCAGGGAGAAGGGCTCGGGGGTGCGCGTCCCGAAGGTGGGCCCGTGCGGCCCGTGCGGATCGGCGAAGGAGCCGACGACCATGGCGACGAGCGCGCCGAACGCCAGCACGGCGTCGGTGGCCAGTGGATGCGCCCGCATCCACTGCCGGGTGGGGGCGAACCGCCCGAGGTCTGTCGTCACCCCGATACGGTACGGCCTGCCGGGACGCCACTCAGGGCGGAGGGCCCTGCCCCACCGGGACGCGGGAGCGCACCGGGCCCCAGCGGGCCCGGACCACGCACACGGCCATGACGGCGGCGATGGCCGCCAGGTGCTCCTTGCCCGCGAGGTTGTTCTTGACCAGCACCTCGCCGATCATCGCGAGGATCACCAGGGCGCCGGTCAGGTACGCCCGGTGGCGCCAGCAGAGATAGACGGCGAGGCCGACCACGGCCGCCGACGGCCCGGTGTCGTTGACGATGCGGTCGGAGACCGGCAGGCCGAAGGGGTGGTCCGGGCCCAGCGCGATGCCGATGCGCGCGTACGTGGTCCCGGCGAGGGTGGCGAGGTAGCCGATCACCAGGGTGCGCCGCCGGCCGATGCAGATCTCCGCGATGCCGAACACCAGCAGCATCTGCGCGAGCGCCCCCCACACCGGCAGGTCGAGGGCGGGGACGAACAGCGACAGGGGAGTGCGCAGCAGGGCCAGCCAGAACGGGTCCACGGCCTTGACCGACCCGAGGTTCTGTACCGGCTGCAAGCCCCACGAGGTGTTCTGCACGATCTGGAACACCGAGGTCAGGCAGACCGCGCCGAGGGTCATCGGGACGGCCCGCCACCTGTCGCGGACGAGGGCGTCCCGGACGGTCCGGAACATGGGGCCCCACTCGCGGCGGGCGAACCGCCGCAGT
>NZ_MQUR01000172.1 GCF_001953875.1 Streptomyces amritsarensis | reverse complement strand
ACCACACCCATCGTCTGGGCCCTCAACACCACCATCGACACCGTCGGCGGCCACCACATCACCGACGCCCACACCATCCTCGACACCGACGAACGCCAACGCGCCGCCCGCTTCCACACCCCCGGCCTCACCCACCGCTACACCACCTCACACCTCGCCCTGCGCATCCTCCTCGCCCACTACCTCGACCAACCCGCCCACACCATCCAACTCACCCGCGAAAACTGCCCGAACTGCGGACAACCCCACGGCCGCCCCAACCTCCCCGGCAACCCCCTCCACTTCTCCCTCTCCCACAGCGGCGACCACGCCTACATCGCCCTCGCCACCACCCCCGTCGGCATCGACATCGAAGAACATCCCACCCAACAAACCGTCACCGACGTCCTCCACCTCCTCCACCCCACCGAAACCCAAGAACTCACCCACCTCCCCACCCACCGACAACCCACCGCACTCGCCCGCTGCTGGGCCCGCAAAGAAGCCTGCCTCAAAGCCACCGGCACCGGACTCGCAAACGGCCTCACCCACCCCTACGTCAGCACCCACCCCACCCCACCCACCATCCCCGGCCACCACCTCACCGACCTCCCCGCCCCACCCCACCACCAAGCCGCCCTCGCCACCCTCACCTGACACCCCACACACCACACCGCGCACGTTCAGCGGCCTGCCTCACGACGACTCGGCGGTGTCCAGCCCGGATCGCGCCCCGACAGTCCCACCGCCCGGTCCAGCAACGGAGCAGCGTCCGGTACGGGCACCACGGGGCCGAAGATGTCGTCCTCGCCCCGCTCCTCCTGGGCGGAAGCGAGGAGGAACGCATGGACGGCGCGCAGCGCGGCCTGGTCCGGCACATACTCCTGGCCCGTCGCCCGGGCCAGGTCCCAGCCGTGGATCACCAGTTCGTCCAACGCCACCGCGCCCGCGATCTCGCCCGGCAGGTCCACCCCGCCCGCACGGGTCATGCCGGTCCACGCCGACGGGTTCTGCCAGGCCTCGGCCAGTTCGGCGAGGAGGCGGGGCAGCTCCTCGCGCCAGGCCGCGGGCAGGGATGGGCCGGCCGGCTCCGGAGCCGTGTCGGTCGTGGGACCGAGGTCCTTGCGGGCGGCGTCACGGAAGGCGATGGCGAGACCTCTGACGTGGTCCAGCAGGTCCGCAACCGCGTACTCGGGACACGGCGTCGGGCTTGCCAGCGCGGAACCGGGCACCCCCTCCACGAGACGGGACACGACCCGGGCCTGCGGCTGCAGATCAACAAGGGACATTCCTGTCATCTCCTACTCTTCCAGGCAATGGGCCTGAAGGGTAGACCGGCAGGGCGCCCCGCACTCATCGCAACACGGCGACCTGCCGCCGGCACCTCCGACGACGCATGGGCCTGTCGCAGTCGACGGTGTCGCGGATCCGGCGGGCGTTCGGCTGGCAGGCGCACCGGCCCGAGACGTGATCCTCGGGCGCGCCTCGCCGGCTGTCGGAACGGAAATTCCCGCCTCAGAACACTAGGAGAGGGGGAGGAAGTCGGCTACGAGGACGGCGAATTCCTCAGGGGTGAGGATGCGGATGCCGAGTTCTTCGGCCTTGGTGCGCTTGGAGCCGGCCTTCTCGCCCGCCACCAGGAGGGTGGTGCGCTTGGACACCGACGAGGACGCCTTTCCGCCGGCCCGCTCGATCAGCTCGTTCATCTCGTTCCGCGACAGCGCGGCCAGGGCGCCGGTCATGGATCCGGTGACCACGACGGCCTGTCCGGCCAGCGGCGCTTGCGCCGAGGCTTCGCCGTCGCCTCCATCGCCTGTGGCCTCGCCTCCGTCGCCTCCGTCGCCTCTGTCGGTCGCGGGCTTCTGCGGCTCGGTGACCTGGATGCCGACCTGCTGGGCCTGGAGCTTGTCGAGAAGCGGGGCGAGTTCGACGAGTTCGGCCGCGATCACGCGGGCCTTCTCGGCGCCGATGCCGTCGACTCCGGCCAGCGTGTCGGCGTCGGCGGCCCGGATCGCGGCCATCGAGCCGAAGTGCGCGGCGATCCGGCGGGACATGGTGCGCCCGGTGCCGCGGACACCGAGGGCGCAGAACACGCGGTTCAACGCGGCGCCCCGGGCGGTCTCGATCGCGGCGAGGAGGTTGGCGGCGCTGGTCTCGCCCATCCGCTCCAGCGCGAGGAGTTGCTCGCGGGTCAGGGTGAACAGGTCGGCGATGTCCTTGACCAGTCCGGCTTCCACCAGCTGGACCGCGCGCGTGCCGCCGAGGCCTTCGATGTCGAGCTGGTCGCGGCCGGCGGCGTAGATCACCGAGGCCACGGCCTGGCAGCTGCGGCCGCGCACGCACCGCCACCGCTGCTCGGAAGCGTCGATCGCGTCGCCGCAGCGGGGGCAGGCCTCGGGGAAGCTGATCGGGCTCTCGGCGCCGGTGCGCTGGTCGACCAGCGGTGCCTCGACCCGCGGGATCACGTCGCCGGCCCGGTACACGAACACCTGGTCGCCGATCATGAGCCCGCGACGGGTGATGTCGGCCGGGTTGTGGAGCGTGGCGTAGGTGACGGTCACCCCGTCGATAATCACTGGCTCCAGGACGGCGCGCGGGGCGATGATCCCGGTCCGGCCGACGTTCCATTCCACCGCCAGCAGGCGCGTCACCTTGTGCTCGGCCGCCAGTTTCCGGGCCACCGCCCACCTCGGGGCCCGCGAGCCGTTGCCGGCCTGCCGCTGGTCGGCGGCCGAGTCTGCCTTGACGACGACACCGTCGATCCCGAACGGCAGGTCCCCGCGGAGTCCGGCGATCACGTCGATACGTTCCTGCACCTGCTCCACGGTCTCGCACCGCATCGGGGCGGCGGCCGTGCTGGCGGCCGTGTTCGCGCCGAGTGCGGCCAGTTGCTCCAGCAGGGCGACGTGGCCGAGGTCGTCCAGGCCGATCGCGCTGTAGGCGAAGAAGGTCAACTCGACGCGGTAGGGGCGGTCCTTGGCCCGCAGGGTGCCGGCCGCTCCGCTGCGCGGGTGCGCGAAGGGGGTGGCCTCGTGGGCGAGTCGGATCCGGTTGGCCTCCTCGAACTGCGCGGTCGTCAGCAGCACCTCGCCGCGCAGCTCGACGTCGATCGGCTCGGTGAGGACCGACGGCAGACCGAGGACGGCGTCGGCGGCGTGGGTGATGTCCTCGCCGGCCAGGCCGTCGCCGCGGGTGAGGACCTGAACGAGCCGACCGCCCCGGTAGCGGGCGGCCACCGCGAGGCCGTCGAGCTTCGGCTCCACGCACCACCCGTCCACAGGGTGCCCGAGCCGCCGTTCCAGCCCTGCGGCCCACTCGGCGAGCTCGTCGGCGTCGAAGACGTTGTCGAGGGAGAGCATGGGCACCGAGTGCGGCACATCCCCCTGGACGGCCCCGCCCGCCACCTTCCCGGTCGGCGACTCGGCAAGCGCCTCGTCCGGGTGGGCCTCCTCGTACGCGGCGATGGCCCGCAGCAGCGCGTCGTATTCGTCGTCGCCGAGCGGGGTGGTCCCGTCGCCGTAGTAGGCGGCCGCCGCGGTGACGGCGGTGGTCACGGCCTCCATGTAGGCGGCAGGAGAGAGCAGGGCACTGTTTTCGGTCATGAAGGTCATCATCATGCCCGGCACTGACAATGGCACCGCCCGACCCCTCCCGCGGCGCGGCACGCCACCGGACGCCGTGCGGCAGGGGCGGTGGCGTCGGGGCCTGCCTGCGGGCGGCCTTCTGACGTGACCCGGCCTGCCTCCTGGCGTCCCCTGGCGTGGCCTGACCTGATCGGACCTGATCGGACCTGATCCGCCCTGGCCTGGCCCGACCTGACCTGCGCGGATGCTGGCCGTTCCGGCATGTGGCCCGATTCCTGCCGACCGGCCTGGGCGGAGGTATCGTCCCCCGGTCACGGACGGCATTCGGCTCGTCCGTCCAACCTGAGGAAACCGACATGACCGATCTGAACGCGCTGCGGGCAAGCCTTGCGTCGGGTGAGCACCAGTTCGCCGACACCCTGGCCTTCATCGCCGAGCACTACGCGTACCAGCCGCAGGCGTTCCGCAACGGCCAACTGGAGAATGCCGCAGGTGAGAACGAGGGCTCCTGCAAGACGCTGGGACTGGCCCTCCTGGAGGGACTGAGCGACGAGGAGGCCCTCCAGGCGTTCGGTGAGCACTACCGCAGCGTGCTGGCGACACCGAACGACACCGATCACAGCAACATCCGCAACCTCATGGCCCATGGCCTGGCGGGGGTGCGGTTCGCCGGGGAACCACTGACCCGCAAGAGCTGACAAGCGGCGGGACCGGCAGCGGGGTGGGGCCGGCAGCGGGGTGGGGCCGGGCCTTCCCGGCGCCCGCTCGGCGCGTCCGGCAGGACGTATACACCGCTCGAACGGCCTGCACGGCGAGTACGGCCGAGAGGGCAAGTACGGCGAGTGCGGCGCGTAGTTCGCGTTCGGGCGTGGCCGTGGCCGTGGCCGTGGCCGTGAACCACGACACAAACGGCGGCACACCGGCGGCACAAACGGTCGTTTACACGGCCGCGCCGCCCCAAAAACCCCTCATTGCCGGGCGGCGAGCCTCTGTAATGTGAGCGCGTCTTCGAGATCAACTCGAACGTTCGACCACACATGGGGGGCCGGTGCGTAGTCGCCGACTCGTTTTTTCCGCTGCCGTGATCGCGGCAGGCATCGGGTTCGTGCCGGGGGGCATGGCCCATGCCGCGGGACCGTCCGCCGACGGAGCCCACGGCATCACCTCGTCCGAGGAGCTACTCAAGAGCGCCGCGAACGCGTTCACCTTCAGCAGCCCGGCCGACCGGTCGGTGGTGAAGACCCCGCCGGCCGCCGGGGACAAGGCCGCGGCCGCTGCGCAGGGAACGGGCACCACGGCGGGCGCCGACCTCAGGGTCGGCCTCAGCGGCACGGCCACCGGCGCGCGGACGATCGACCTGAAGTCCGAGATCACCAGCGGCCTGGGCACGGCGCTCGCGGTCGTGATCGACTGGGGCGACGGCACGAGCAGCACCGAACACGCCGGCGGCACCGAGACCAGGACCTCCCACCACACGTACGCCGAGGTGGGCAGTTACACCGTCAAGGTCACCGTCTACGGCCCCGACGGCGCGAACGGGCCCTCAGCGAGCAACGAGATGCCGTTCACCACCCCGGGCTCCGAGTTCACCCCGCACAGCCCCACCCGGCTGCTCGACACCCGGGACGGTACGGGCGCCGCGCAGGCCGCCCAGGTGCCGGCGTGGGGCGAGGCCCGCGTGAAGGTCGGCGGGAACAGCGGCATCCCCGCCGATGTCGCCGCCGTGGTCCTCAACGTCACGGTCACCAACACCAAGGCCGCCGGCCACGTTCGCGCGTACGCCGACGGCACCGAGCGTCCGACCACGTCGAACGTGAACTACGCGGCCGGCGATTCGGTACCGAACCTGGTGATCGTGCCGGTCGGCAAGAACGGCTACGTGAACCTGTACAACAGCGGCGAGCAGGGCGTCGACCTGATCGCCGACGTGACCGGCTACTTCACCCGGACCTCCGCCAACGGCTACACGCCGACGGACCCGACGCGCTTCGTCGACAGCCGCGAGGGCCTCGGTACCTCGCGCGGCCCGGTCCCCGGGCAGAGCCAGTTCGCCGTGCAGATCGCCGGCACCCGCGGGGTCCCGGCCGGCACGAAGGCCGTGGCGCTCAACGTGACCGTCACGGGCCCGCGGGCGGCCGGCCACCTGACCGTCTTCCCCAGCGGCCAGGCCGCGCCGAACACGTCCAACCTGAACTTCACCGGCGGCCAGACCATCGCCAACGCGGTCATCGTCCCGGTCGGCGCGGACGGCAGGATCATCGTCCGCAACGGCGGCTGGGACCCGGCTGACGTCATCGTCGACGTCGTCGGCCACTACAGCCCTGACGGCGTGAGCGCCTACATCCCGATCCGCCCCGTCCGGGACCTCGACACCCGCGACCCCGCACAGTGGCCCTCCGGGCCCCTGAAGCCCTACCGCTACATCTACTCGACGTACGGCGACGAGGACCCGACGGCCACCGCGATGGCGCTGAACACCACGGTCACCAACACCGGCGGTGCCGGGCACCTCACGGTCGCCCCCGACCCCAACGCCCTGTGGCAGTACGAGAACAAGACGTACACCCCGCCGGTCGCGCCGAACTCCTCGACCCTGAACTGGACGGCAGGCAAGACCGTGCCGAACCTGGTCCAGGCGAGCCTCGGCGTCAACGGCATCGTCGACTTCTTCAACCGCAGCGGCAACAACACCGACCTCGTCCTCGACATCTTCGGCGTCTACGCCAGGCACTGACCGCTGTCGCCGCGGAGCCCGGCGCGCCGAGTGGGCGCGCCGGGCTCCGCCCATCCGACCATCCAACGGCCCG
>NZ_MQUR01000177.1 GCF_001953875.1 Streptomyces amritsarensis | reverse complement strand
CCCGCACCTTCTGGTGCGGGGCTTTTCTGCGTTCACGGGCCGGTTCCGGGGTTCCGCTCGGTATCCTGGCCAGCGTTCCCCTGGAGGACACGATGACAGCACAGCAGCTGGAAGACGGCGGACCTCTCATCCCCCAGCCGGCGATGACACGGGAAGCCCTGCGGGACGCCGTGCGCCGGATCGACATGGCCAACCTGGCCGTGCTCGACAAGGAATGCAACGAGGCCTTCGACCGTGCCGCTGAGACGGGTGCCATCAACCCGCTGCGGTTCTTCCTGATCAAGTGGGCCACGCATGTGGCGATCCACCGCTGGCCCGCACGCGCGGCCGCGCTGCACGAGGCAGAACGCATCGCGGGCGACCCCGACGCCACAGAGGAACAGTTCCGCGCCGCCATGGAGACCAGCAGCCGCATCCTCGCCGAGGCCCAGCGCGAGATCGGTCAGTGACCCCGCGCGGCGAAGGCGTCGAGAACGACAGCGGCTGGGCCTGGGAGTGCGACCCCAGCCGCCTGTGGGTGTTCGGCGACATGCCCGCGGCACAGCAGGAACTGGTCGGAGCCGTCATGGACGGCCTGGTCGACCTTGCCGCGATGGCCATCGACCCCAAGGACGGCAGCCTCTACGAGGACCCCCACCCGATGCGGCTGCGTACGTACGAGGACGAACACCTCATGGTCTGGTACCAGACCATCCCGCACCGCAGCCGGGTCTACCTCAAGCGCGTCAACCTCTGACCGTCAGCCGGCCCGCCCGCGTCCAAGGCTCCACCGCGCCGGCGACGTCCACGTACACGGCTGAGCCGTTCCGAGCGAGCTCAGGGCTAACGCGGCCGCCGTCGATGGCGCACACTCTGCGGGCCATCGACGGCGAGCTCGACGACGGCCCAGGGGAGCGGGACCAGGTGCCGGCGGATCCACACCCGACTGTCCTGAGGCTGCTCGGCCGGTGCGGACCACCGGCCCAGATCCTCAAGGCCGACCGACGCCGCCCGGCCACTCCCGCACGGGCCGGAGTCCTCGAGCAGGGCCGAGCGGCCGGCCGGCGTCGGCAGCACCTGACCGACCGCAGGTCACCGGCCGGCCTACGCCGACTCGACCCACCCATCACCCGAAGTTCCGGATCCCCGCAGACATCAAGCTGATCGGCGGCCCGTTCAGCGGCGACCAGGCAGAGGCCTCGGAACCCCGCAGCCCACACCGCTACGTGCACACCCACGCCTCTGATACCTCCGACGACTGAGCTGACGAATACACGGGAGCCGCCCCCATCACCTCCCGCAATGGGGCGCTGGCCATGCTTTCGACAGGGGGAGACAGGGGACGGCCGGAGTGATGGGGACGACCGGAGGCGCACGTGATCGACGTCAGCGACATCGGCGCCTTCCTCGGCCTGGACGTCGGCAAGGGCGAACACCACGCCACCGCCGTCACCCCGGCCGGGAGGAAGGACTCCGCGAGGTGTTAGGGAAGCTGCAGGCCAAGCACGGGAGGGTGCTCGTCGTGGTCGACCAGCCGGCCCCGATCGGAGCCTTGCCGCTGGCGGCCGCCGGACATGGGCTGGCCGACCGCCTATCTGCAATGCGGCGGATCGCCGATCTCTATCCCGGTGAGGCCAAGAGCGACGCCAGCGACGGGTTCCCGCACAGCAACCGCTTGTGCGGCGTGGCTGACGCATGCCCACACGTCGCCGAGTCTTGGGCCCGTTCGGTTCCCCGTCCCAGTCCGCAAGGCCGGACGTCGCCGGCTGGTGACGTTGATACGCCCGAAGGCGCCGCAGACGGCCGAACGGCTGGTCGAGGACATCTTCGCCGCGCTGGACGAGCAGACCGTCGTCGTCCGGGCACGGACGCGGCCGCAATGATCCTTCCCAGCCTCGCCAGCTCGCTCCAGGCAGTGCTTGACCAGCGGAAACTTCTCGCCGCAAAGATTGAGGAACTGCTGGAGTCCCACCCTCTTCCAGGGTCCTGACGTCCATGCTGGTGATCGGCGTCAGGACCGGAGCACGGATCCTCATCGACGTCGGCGACGGATCCAGCTTCCCGTCCGCCGCCCACCTCGCCGCCTACGCCGGCCTTGCCCCGGCAACCCGCAGCTCGGGCTCCTCGATCCGAGGATGACAACCCTCCAGGAGAGGAAACAAGCAGCTCAAACGGGCCTTCTACTACGACAAGAAGATCAAGCAAGGGAAGCACCACACCCAAGCCCTGCTTTGCCGCGCGAGACGACGGGCCGACGTGCTCTTCGCGATGCTCCGCGACGGCACCTTCTACGAACCGAGACCCGCTACGTCAGCCTGACCGCCCAGGGCCTGCCTCGCCCGAGCCCACACCTGCTCGAACTCCTCAACAGAGAGCTCATCGGCCTCCAGTTCGTCCTCCCAGCCGTCAAAGACTCTGCCGTCCGCCAGAACTCCGTACTGCTGCTCATACCGGCTCATCGCCGCCCGATCGCAGTGATCACGCAGATGCAGAACCTCCTTCAGGGACGCGGCCGTCACCGGCCGCGAATCCACCCCCCGAATCTCAACCTGACGGACCGCCCAGCCCTCACCATCCGCCTCGAAGTACTGCCACAGATCTTCATCCTCGTAATGGGCACGGAACCAGATCGTCATGGCGCCATCCTCGCCCCAGCGCCTTGACCAAACCCATAGGCGCACCCCAACGAGTCGACGTCCTCTTCCCCCGCAGGAGCCAGGGTGGCTTGCCCAGGGCGCGGCTGCCCCGTAGCCAAGGCGCCATTTGCATCCTCGCTCGAACTGGTCAGATGCAGGCTGAGGACGGCTGGACGAGGCAGGTGATCCGTGTGGATCTCCGCGTGGGACCGGTTCACTGCCTTCTTGGCGTGTTCGCGGGTCGCGCGGATGTCATGGACGGTGCCGGGCAGGGCCGGTGATGCCCACACCCCAGTCGGCCGAAGGGGTCTGCGATGACCTGCACGTTCATCCCGTGTCTCCTGTGCTTGCCGGACTGGAACGGCAGGTCCGCGGTGATGCGGTCGATCGGCAGGAGCGTGCCGTCTCGGAGGGGATACGCCTTCACCGGCGCGGTCCGCACCGCGTCGGCCAGGCCGGGGGCGAGAGCGGCCAGGAGCTCGACCGCCTCGGCGACATAGCGGCGGGCCGTCGTGGTGCCGACTCCAAACCCGGGCGCGAGCTGGGCATACGTGTGGTCCCACCCGCAGATGGGCGGGGGTGCGCAGGGCCTGGCGGCCGGTGCGCCGCAACTGCTCCGCGCCAGGTACGGGGGAACGTACCCAGCGGCCGCGCGTCTGCGAGACTCGGATTCCGTGTCCGGCCACCTGGACTCACGGGATGATGAGGACCTTGCCCCGAATCCGGCCCACTTGGCTGAGACGGTGGACGTTGGCGAGGTCGGACAGGGGACGCGATGAGCTGATGTCGACGCTGACCGTATCCGCGTTGACGAGGTCCACAAGCGCCCTCAGGTCCGCCACATCGTTGCGGGCGACCATGTGCATCGCGCTCACGCCGGCGTCGAGAGGAGGCTCGATCGGGGTTGTGATCGACACGATCCGCCCTCCCCGCCGCACCAAAGGAGCCAGAGCCGCAGCGTCCTGCAGGCTCAACGGCACCAGATTGAGCAGAAGGTCCACCGGGCCGTCGAGCGCGGTGCTCACCGGTCGGGCGGTGTAGTCGATGACGTGGTCCGCCCCCTGCCGCAGGACCGTCTCGGTACTCCGGGGGCCAGCCGTGGCGATCACTTCGGCCCCCGCGTACTTGGCAAGCTGCGTGACGAAGCCTCCGACGCCGTTGACCAGCACCCGCTGGCCCGGTGCCGTCTTTCCGTGCTCGAACACCGCCTGCCACGCCGTCAGGCCGGCGACAGGAAGCGCGGCGGTGTGAGCGAGCGGAATGGATTTCGGTGCCGTGGTCAGCACGGCGGCGGGCGCCCGGACGTATTCGGCAGCCGCACCGCCGCCGTCGAGCCGCGCGATGTGGTCGCGGTGACGCGGACCGGTCGACCCCGGTCGGCGTATGTGCGATGGCATGCCCCGTGGGGACAGGAGTTCTCCTCCGTACCAGGGTCGGCAGGCTTCCAGGTGGTCCTGCAGGGCTCCTGCTGGCTCCTGTCCGCGGACGCCGAACCCATCCGCCTGGGCACGGGAGACGTGGTGTTCCTGCCGCACGGTAAAGGGCACATCCTGGCCGACAGCCCCGATACCCCGGTGGCGACCCCTGCCTGCGACCCCGACGACCCGAAACCGTACGACGCCTACGCATCGGACAGCGTCGACAGGAGCGGAGACGGCGGCCCGGTCACCGTATTGCTCTGCGGGGCCTATCAGCTCGATCCGTCCCGCGCCCACCCGCTGTTGCTGTCCCTCCCGGATCTGATCCACCTGCCCGCGCACCCGGGCCGTCGTGCCGAGTTGGGCTGGGCGGTGAAGCTGCTCGCCGCCGAGCTGGAGACCCCTAGCCTGGGCACGACACACTGCTTCTCTACATCCTGCGGATCTGGTTCGACGAACGGCCCCTGAGCGGGGGCCACACCACCGGATGGGCCGCCGCGCTGAACGACCCGCCGGTCACCGCCGCTCTCCACGCCATCCACCGCGACCCGGCGGCACCGTGGACAGTGGCGAAGCTCGCCGCGGAAGCCGGGCTCTCCCGGGCACCCTTCGCCAAGCGCTTCGCCCGGCTGGTCGGCCAGCCACCCCTGGCCTACCTGACCTGGTGGCGGATGACCACCGCAGCACGACTGCTAAAGACAACGGACGCACCGCTGAGATCGGTCGCCGCCCAGGTGGGCTACACGTCCGAGTACGCCTTCGCCCACACATTCAAACGCGCGCACGGCACCCCGCCCGGAACCTACCGCCGGAAGGGCTGACGGAGCGGCCACACCTGAGCACATTCAGTCATACGCGGTTGGGTACGTTCCCGTGCACGCCGACAGGCGAGCAATCGTCAGGCTCGCGACGACCACCGCGGCGGCTGGACGGCAGCACGAGCCGGAGCCCAGGGCACGAGCGGGCCGAAGTCGTCGGCGCCTGGGCATCCGCCCCACCACCGGGGCAGACCCTTTCTCTCGTGTCCTGATGCTGTTGCGCAGGAAATGAGCCGCCACCAGTGAGGAGAGGGCGTATCCCCAGTCGGTCAGCCCTTCCCGCACCCAGGGCCGCAAGACCGACGCGGGGACCAACGGGGTCCGCGAGCGGCGCCGCATGGTGGTGGTGGCTGGCTCTGGGAGGGGGGCCCTATGCGTCCCGGCAGTAGACGCCGTGGCTCTGGCACGGGCGCTGACGGCGAGAGCCGCCAGGTACTCACGATCGCGTCGGCGATCTCTGCGGCAAGGGGCTCGCCCCCGTCCGCACGGTGCCGCGCCCACGGGCCAGCTCCGTCTCGCGACGTCGAACGTTCGGCCTCTGCCAGGGCGGCGGACAGCCGAGGCGAGAGCGCGAAGACGACACCACCGCCGGCGTCCCCTGCTGCGACGATCCGCGGCGTGCTGGGTTCGGCGAGAGCCACGTAGCTACTGTCGACAAGGAGATCCTCGGGATCGAAGTGCAGCAGGAGAGCGACTCGGTTCTGCTGGGGCCGTTCTGGAGGGCGGGTGCCGCCGACGCGACGTCCGGTGCTGCGGTGAACTTGACGATGCTGCTCACGCGGGCACCCTCCCTGATTGAGGTGATCCGGCCGCACCGAGCCCGTCGGACTCCCAGCGCGCCGACCCGCAGCACCCGCGCACGGAACAAGCGATCACCGCCAGGCGCTCGTCCACCGCATTCCGCAGGACGCCGCGAGGTCGGCCGACTCACCCCTGCCTACCTGATCACTGCGAACGCAGGGACGCATCGCTACACGCCCCGGGGCCGGGTCAGAGACGTCGGCTTCGACGACGACCGGCCAGGCGCGTCCACCAGGTCAGGGCGGGGTGGGGGCGGCGTTTTGACTCCTCCCGGGCACGGTTGTAGAGTTGAGCAGTTGCCTGGAGCGGAAACGCTCGGCAGCAAGCCCCCACAAGGATTCACCTTCGAGTGGGGACAGTCGACTCTTCATTCGGGAATCGAAGCCGGGGAAATCCGGTGGAAAACTTCTGATAGAGTCGGATCCGCCGGAAAGGGAAAGCGCGAAAGCGAAAACCTGGAAAGCGCC
>NZ_MQUR01000002.1 GCF_001953875.1 Streptomyces amritsarensis | reverse complement strand
CCGCTCCTGGAACTGCCGTTCCAGCGGCTGCCCGCCGGCCTTCTCCGCCACGAGCCCCAGCAGCGCGTAATTGGTGTTGCTGTACTCGTACGACCGTCCGGGCGGGAAGTTCGGCGGACGGGCGAAGGCGATCTCCAGCATCTCCCGAGGCGTGCGGGCCTTGGCCGGTTCGGCGTCCAGGGAGGCCGACAGCTCGGGTGCTTCGGTGTAGTTGTAGAGCCCGCTGCGCATGGTGAGCAGGTGGGCGAGGGTGATGTTCTGCCCGTTCGGCACGCCCGGGACGTGCGCGGACACCGGGTCGGTCAGCTTGAGCCTGCCCTCCTGGGCGAGCAGGAGGATCAGCGCCGACGTCAGGGTCTTGGTGTTGGAGGCGATCCGGAAACGGGTGTCCGCGGCGGGCGGCTCGGCGGTGCCGAGCTCGGTCGTGCCGACGCTCGCCCGGAAGGTGCCCTGCGGGGTGCGGAGCAGGACCATGGCACCGGGCACCATGAGCGCTTCGGCCGCGCGTTCCACGGAAGCCTGGAGTGCGGCCGGGTCGATCCGCTTCAGCGCGGACCCGGAGGGCTCGGGCGTGGGCGCGCCGGCCGTGGCCGCCGGTGCGGCGCGCGACGCGGCGCGCGCGTCGGACGAGGCCGCCGAGCCGGGCTCCGAGGGCAGCGCGAACCCTGCCACGAGCAGGGCCGCGCACGGCGTCAGCACAAGGGTGCGGCGGGCGGCTGCTCGCGGTTTCGTCATGTCGGCGTCACGGTCCTCGTGCTCGACGATGAAACAACCGGACAATCCCGCAATTTTATCAGCTACCCGGCATTCGGGGTGTGTCGGGCGGTGCTCGCCGTCGGGTAGTCGTGCGAGGGGACGTCCGGCAGTTGCGTGAGGTCGGGGCGCCAGGCGCGGAGCACCGCCGCCGAAGGGGCGTAGAGCGCCGACGGGATCTCGACGGGCGCGAACCACTCCCAGCGGGCGATCTTGTGGGGCTCGGTGACGACGGGTACGCCCTGCGCGGTGGTGGTGACGGCGGCCGCCGTCAGCCGGGTCAGGCCGGACTTCGCGTCGATCTGTACGGACAGGACGCGGACGCCCTCGGGAGCCACCCGCAGATCCGTCTCCTCGGCGAGCTCCCGCGCGGCGGCCTGCTCGAAGCCCTCCCCGGGGTCGACCTTGCCGCCGGGCAGCTCCCAACGGCCGTCGTGCGCCTGGCCGAGCAGCACCCGGCCGTCCGCGCCGATGACGACGAGGCCGACACCGACGACGGCGTTCGGCTGCGGAACGGCCCGTTCGGGGCGTTCGGGGCGTGCTGCGCCGGTGGTGCTCATGGACGTCCTTCCGGAGAGGTGGTGGGCCGGGCGCGGACGTGGATCCGTTCGCCCTGGGGGCCGAAGAGGCTGAGGAACTCCGCGGGCTGCGGACCGGCGTTGCAGAAGGCGTGCGGTGTGCGCGTGTCGAACTCGGCGGCCTCTCCGGGGCCGAGCACGAGGTCGTGCTCCCCGAGCAGCAGCCGGACCCGCCCGGACAGCACGTACAGCCACTCGTAGCCTTCGTGGACCTTCAACTCGGGTACCGGCGCCGGGCCCTCGACCGGCGGGAGGATCTGCTTGAAGGCGTGCACCCCGCCGAAGTTGCGGGTCAGCGGGACGTAGGTGTGGCCGTGCCGGACGAAGGGGCGCGGGCGGATCCGCGGATCCCCCGTCTCCGGCGCGCCGACCAGCTCGTCCAGGGCCACCCGGTGCGCCCTGGCCAGCGGAAGCAGCAGCTCCAGGGTCGGCCTGCGCTGCCCGGACTCCAACCGGGAAAGCGTCGACAGCGAGATGCCGGTGGTCTCGCTCAGCTGGGCCAGCGTGGTGCCGCGCTGCCGGCGCAGGGCCCGCAGCCGCGGGCCCACCGCCGTGAGCACGCCGGCGAGTTCCTCGTCCTGCTTCTCGGGGGCCATGACTCCATTTGCCGCTTCGGCAAGAACATTTGTCAAATGGTGGATTCGGGCAGACCCTCGCAGACATGGACAACACAAGGGAAGACTCGTTCGACGTGGTCGTCGTCGGTGGTGGCGCGGCCGGACTGGCCGGGGCGCTCACCCTGGTCAGGGCCCGCCGTTCCGTGCTGGTGATCGACTCCGGCAGCCCGCGCAACGCCCCGGCCGCGCACATGCACGGCTACCTCGGCCTGGACGGGGCGAGCCCGGCCGAACTGCTCGCCCGGGGGCGCGCGGAGGTGGAGGGTTACGGCGGGCGGATCCGGCCGGGCACGGTCGTCGCCGCGGACCGGCTGTCCGACGGGGACTTCCTCGTCCGCTGCGGGGACGGCTCGATCGTGCGGGCGCGGCGGCTGCTGGTCGCCACCGGCCTGGTGGACGAGCTGCCGGCGGTGCCGGGGCTCGGGGAGCGCTGGGGGAGGGACGTGCTGCACTGCCCGTACTGCCACGGCTGGGAGGTGGGGGACGGGCCGGTCGCGGTGCTGGCCGACGGTCCGATGGCCGTGCACCAGGCGCAGCTGTGGCGGCACTGGAGCGAGCGGACCACGCTGCTGGCGCACACCTGGCCGCCGGGGGAGGAGGACCGCGAGCTGCTGGCGGCCCTCGGGATCCGGGTCGTCGAGGGCGAGGTGACCGGCCTGGCCGTCGCGGACGACCGGTTGGCCGGGGTGACCCTGGCCGGCGGGGCCGCGGTGGAGTGCCGGGCGCTGGTGGTGGCCCCGCGGTTCACCGCCCGTTCGGGCGTCCTGACGAGCCTGGGCCTGCCCACCACGGACATGACCCGGGACGGCCACGTGATCGGCCGTTGCGTCGATTCCGACCCGGCCACCGGGGCCACGGCGCTCCGCGGGGTCTGGGTGGCGGGCAACGTGACCGCGCCCCTGGAGAAGGTCGCGGGAGCGGCCGCCCAGGGCGCGCAGGCGGCCGCGGCCCTCAACGCCGACCTGATCGAGGAGGAGGCCCGGCGCGCGGTGGAGGCCCGTCGCGCGGGCGCGGCGGAGCCGGCCGGGGAGGGCGCGGCCGGCCGTACGGGCCGCGGCTGACCGCGGGGCCCGGCCGGCCGTACGAGCGGCGGCCGGCCGGCCGTACGGGCGCGGGCACGGGACCGGGCCGCCGCGGATCGCGGGCCGGGCAGCGGTGTGCCGGACACGTGTGCGGGTTTCGGCCCGCCCCCGTACGCGCAGGCTCTGGGCGGTGTGATCGTCGTACGGTCCAACGGTTCGGGGGGACGTTCCATGGCACATGTGCTGGTCATCGGCGGCGGCATCGGCGGGCTCGCCACCGCGCTGCTCGCGGCGCGGCGCGGACACACGGCGGAACTCTTCGAGAGCGACACGCGCGCCCCGGGCACCGCGCTCGACCGCGACTTCTTCGGCTGGCGGCGGCCGACCGTACCGCAGGCGGTCCAGCCGCATGCGCTGCTCGGAGCCGCCCGCAACGTCCTGCGGGACGACCTGCCCGACGTGTACGCGGAGATGCTCCGGCTGGGCGCCCGTGAGCGGCACGAGCTGGACTGGTTCGAGGTGCGGCCGCCCGAACTGCCCGGCGACGAGGACCTCGTGATGCTCCAGGCGCGGCGCATCGTGCTGGAGAGCGCCCTGGCCACGGCGCTGCGCGCGGAGCCGGGAGCGGTCCTGCGCCACGGCGAGCCGGTCACGGGACTCATCACCCTGTCGCAGGCCGGGGCCGACCGCGCCGGGCGCGCCCTCGACTGTGCCGACGGGGTCGACGGGGCCGACGGGGCAGGCGGAGACCGTGGGGCAGGCGGGGCAGGCGGGGACGGCAGTATCCGGGTGACAGGAGTGACCACGGGAACGGGTAGTTACGAGGGGGACCTCGTCGTGGACGCGGGCGGCCGGCGCGGCGGCATCGAGCGCAGGCTCGGCGCGGCCGGCTGCCGCCCGCCCGTCGTGGAACGGCACCGCACCGGACTCGCGTACTTCTGCCGCTGGTACCGGTTGCCCGACGGGATCGACGAGGGACCGCGGCGGCCCTGGGCGGTGACCGGCGGCGCCTTCGCCGGGTGCGCGGTCTTCCCGGCCGACAACAGGGTCTTCGCCGTGACGCTGTTCGTGCACACCTCGGACACCACGCGTTCGGCGTTGCGCGACCCCGCGGTCTTCGAGCGGGCGGCCCGCGCCTTCCCGCCGGGCGAGGCCTGGCTGGCGCTCGGCGCCGAGCCGCTGTCGGGCGTACTGGCCACGGCGAGCCTGGACAACCGCTGGAGCGCACTCGTGGACGAGCGCGGGCCGGTGGTGACCGGGCTGGTACCGGTCGGCGACTCGATCACGCACACCAACCCGACCCTCGGGCAGGGCGCCTCCCTCGCGCTGTGGGCGGCGCGCAGGGTGGCCCGTACGGCGCACCGGGACCCCGGGTCGGAGCGGTTCGCCGTGGACCACCACGAATGGGCGGTGCGGACGCTGAAGCCGTGGTTCGACTTCCAGGTCGTCGCCGACGCGGCCATCGGCGAGCGCTTCGCGACGCGGGCGGGCCGTACGGGGACGGCGCGCGAGGTGGCCGCACTGTTCGACTGCGCGCTCGAGGACCCCGAGGTGATGCGGGCGCGGGCGCGCGTGCGGCACCTGGCGGAGCCGCCGGAGCGGGCGTACGCGGCCCCGGAGGTCCGGGCCCGGGTGGCACGCTGGCTGGCGGCCCGGCCGGACTACGCGCCGAACGGGGTGGGCCCGGACCGGGAGGAGTGGGAGAAGCTCACGGCCGGCTGACGGCCCGGCCCGGCCCGCCGCCGGGCCCGACGCGCGCCCAGGGCAGGTCTCAGCCGGCCTGCCCGAGCACCTCGGCGAGGTCGTAGCCCACGACCTCCTCCAGCTGGGCGTAGGTGCAGCTCTCCGGCGTCCGGTCGGGCCGCCAGCGGCGGAACTGCGCGGTGTGCCGGAAGCGGTCCCCCTCCATGTGGTCGTATCCGACCTCGATGACGCGCTCCGGGCGCAGCGGCACCCACGAGAGGTCCTTCTTGCCGGTCCAGCGGCTCTGCGCGCCGGGGAGCCGGGCGCTCTCGTGGGCGGACTCCTCGGCCCAGGCGGCCCACGGGTGCCCGGTCGGGTCGGGCATCCGCAGGGGTTCGAGCTCCTCCACCAGCTCGGCGCGGCGCTTCATGGGGAAGGCGGCGCAGACGCCCACGTGCTGGAGCGTGCCCTGAGCGTCGTGCAGGCCGAGCAGGAGCGATCCGACAATCGGACCGCTCTTGTGGAAACGGAAACCGGCGACGACGACGTCGGCGGTACGTTCGTGCTTGATCTTGTACATGAGGCGGGCATCGGGCCGGTAGGGGAGATCGAGCGGTTTGGCGATCACCCCGTCGAGCCCGGCGCCCTCGAACCGCTCGAACCACTCCCGCGCGAGCGCGGGATCGGTGGTCGCGGGCGCGAGGTGGACGGGGGGCCGTGTGGTGGAGAGGGACCTGACCAAGGCGGTACGGCGGTCGGTGAGCGGGGCGTCGAGGAGCGCCTCGTCGCCGAGCGCGAGCAGATCGAAGGCGATGAAGCTGGCGGGGGTCGTCTCCGCCAGAAGGGCGACACGGGACTGCGCGGGGTGGATCCGCTCGGTCAGCCGGTCGAAGTCCAGACGCCCGTCGTGGACGATCACGATCTCGCCGTCCACGACGCAGCGGGCGGGCAGATTCGCTCTGAAAGCCTCCACCAGCTCCGGAAAGTACCTGGTCAAGGACTTGCCCGTACGGCTGCCCACCTCGACCTCGTCGCCGTCGCGATGCACGAGGGCCCGGAAGCCGTCCCACTTGGCCTCGTACTGCATGCCGGGTGGGATCTTCGCCACCGACTTGGCGAGCATCGGTTTGACCGGAGGCATCACTGGCAGGTCCATGCCCCCGATTCTGCGGTGGTACGTCCGGACCCGCCCGGTGTGCGCCCGCGGTCCGGCCCGCCTACGGTGGCCCACATGGGTGCTGCTGGCAATGCGATCGAGCTGGAGGCGGCCGGGCGGACGGTACGGCTGTCCAACCCGGACAAGGTCTACTTCCCGGAGCGCGGGCTCACCAAGCGGCACGTCGCCGAGTACTACCTCGCGGTCGCGGACGGCATCGTCCGCGCCCTCCGCGACCGGCCGACGACCCTGGAGCGCTATCCCGACGGGGTGGAGGGCGAGTCCTTCTTCCAAAAGCGCGCCCCGAAGAACCTCCCCGACTGGATCCCGACCGCCCACATCGCCTTCCCGAGCGGCCGTACGGCCGACGAGATCTGCCCGACCGAGCCCGCCGCCGTCCTGTGGGCCGCCAACCTGGGCTGCCTCACCTTCCATCCCTGGCCCGTGCGGCGTGAGGACACCGACCGGCCCGACGAACTGCGCATCGACCTGGACCCCCAGCCGGGCACCGACTACCGCCACGCGGTGGCCGCCGCCCACCAGCTGCGCGGCCTGCTGGAGGAGCTGGGCCTGCGCGGCTGGCCCAAGACCTCCGGCGGCCGGGGACTGCACGTCTTCGTCCCGATCGAACCGCGCTGGACCTTCACCGAGGTCCGCCGGTGCGCCATCGCTCTCGGCCGGGAACTGGAGCGCCGCATGCCGGGCAAGGTCACGACGAAATGGTGGAAGGAGGAGCGCGGCGAGCGGATCTTCGTCGACTACAACCAGACGGCAAGGGACCGCACGATCGCCTCCGCCTACTCGGTCCGCCCCCGCCCGCACGCCCCGGTCTCGGCGCCGCTGCGCTGGGACGAGGTGGACGACGCCGAGCCGCGGGACTTCGACATCGTGACGATGCCGGCCCGCTTCGCGGAACTGGGCGATGTGCACGCGGACATGGACGACCACGCCTTCGCCCTGGACGCCGTACTGGACCTCGCGGCCCGCGACGAACACGAACACGGCATGGGCGACCTGCCGTACCCCCCGGACTACCCGAAAATGCCGGGCGAGCCCAAGCGCGTCCAGCCCAGCCGCGCCAAACAGGAGGACTGACCACCCCGGCCGCCGCCGCGCCCCGTCACAGGAGTGGCTCGGAGAAGTCCGCCCCTGACAGCCGGGACCGGGCACGTCCGGCGCCCGGCTACGCCCGCCGCATGCTCACCCGCGGGGGCGGGAGAGCGCCGCTGTCAGTGCGGGGTGCGATGCTCTCGGGAGGGGCCGCACACGTCCTGTTGATCAGGCGTATAGCGGACGTCCATCGGCGCTCACCAGTATCTGCGGCATGTCTACGAACACCTCTGCCGCAGCCACCGACACCGCCGCCTGGTACGAACTCGCCCTGTGCGCCCAGACCGGCCCGGGCTTCTTCTTCCCGGAGCCGGGCTCCTCGTTGCGCGATGCGAAGCGGCTCTGCGGGGCGTGCGAGGGGCGGGCGGCCTGCCTGGAGTACGCCCTGGCCAACGACGAGCGCTTCGGCGTCTGGGGCGGCCTCTCGGAGGCGGAGCGGCTCGCCCTGCGCCGCCGCTGACTCACGTCCGCGTGGCCTTCCCGCTCGCCCGGACCAACCCCACCCGCCGCGCGAGCTCGAACCCCTCGCCACCGCACTCCTCGCGCCGCGGCGTGTGGGGCACGACCCGCACGGGGTAATGCCCCCCGACGGGCGACACGACCCCGCCGAAGCGGGGGTCGCCCGCGAACCAGATCCGGTCGGGGTGGTCGTTCTCCAACTGCGCGAGCGCGATGGGGAACGGCAGGATCCGCAGCGTGGCCGTGAGGTCCTCCCGAAAGACGATGACGATCGTCGCCGGGCTCCCGGGCGGGCGGACCGGGTGCCGGCACGGCCACTCGCGCCAGGGGTAGGACCGCAGTACGGCCTTGACCCGGTGGCGCCTGACGTAGGCGATGGCCACCCAGGGCAGGTAGGGCGCAACGAGCAGGGTGATCAGGGCACAGGCCATGCCTGCATGGGGGACGCGGTCGATGCAGGCCAGTGCCACCAGTGGAGGACCGCCCAGACTGAGTACCCAGCCGAGACGGCGGATGACCAACCGCCTGTATCCGACGGGGGTGAGCGGATGGTCCCAGGCCACCTTGGCGAGCGACAGGCTCACAGCAGTACCTCCAAGAGGCGGGAGGACCCGCCCGCCTTCGACGTACCTGACTCCGGGTCGGCGAAGAGGGCGGTGCCAGCGACCGCCTCGAGAATGTCCGTGTATGCCTCAGCGTGCTGGGTTGAAGCGCTGGTGATGTCGAAGACGAGTAGGTGGAGTCCGTCCGGGTACACAGTCGCAACTCTGGCCTGAAACAGACGATGCTCCACATCGGGCACGGAGATGGTGCCCGCAACCAGGCAGCAGGGAAGCCCGGACGGCAGATCGATGAACCGGCGGATCGAGCGGGTCCAGTGTGGCGAGCGCGCGATGGCCAGCGCCGTACGTGCCACGGTCAGTCGAGGGTTGGGCTGTCCGGTCGGCCGCACGGCCAAAGAGAACAGCGACGTTGCTACGCCGACGGGCTCCTCGGGATGAAATCCGATCGCGGTGTGCACGACATCGTGGTCCGCGAGCTTTTCGAGACCGTCCATCAGTTTGGACAGTTCCTGGTGGGCACCGCTGCTTCCCAGAGCCTCGGCGAATGCGTGCAATGCCGGCCTGTCGCCAGGGCCGATGTCATGAAAGCCGGGAGGCAGACGGAACCAGACCGGCGGTGCGGAGCGCTGATGTGTCATGGCCTCAGCACCGACCAGACGTGCCCGGACCTCTTGATCGCTGTGGGCGCGTCGTCGAGGATTCCTCGGGTGCCGTCCACCGCTGTGGAGCTGTGTTCAACGTTCTCGTTGTCAGGCCCGTAGTCGAACCCGGCGGTCACCGCTCCCGTACCGGCGACAACCACACCCACCCGGTCACGTGTCTCCTGAGTTGATGTCCGCATCGCCCATCCTGTGAGCGGGCTTTCCACCTGGCGCACATCATCGGCCGTGGACCATGCCGCTTGCCGGAAGGCCGTGGCGCCCGGTGCGAGGCCCGTCAGGGCGCTGGCCTCCGGGGAGGCCGCCATGGCCGCGCGGGCTGCCGCCGTGCCCGCTTTGGCACCGGAGGCGATTGCCGCCACGCCGGGGACGGAGCCGGCGGTGTCTCCCAGGAGGGTCACGCTGCTCTTCCAGAAGTCCGCGTCGAACTGGCCCTTGGTGAAGCCGTCCGTCAGGGACTTGCGGAACTTCGGGTCCGAGGTGTGCATGGCCAGCGCGGCCAAGGACAGGCCGCTGCCCACCAGCATGATCGCGAGGCCCGCCGGGGGGAAGAAGAGGGCTACGCCGGCGCCGATCGCGCCCAGGATTGCCGAGGCGTTCGAGAGGGCGTCCGCCGGGTCTTCGGTGATCTTGCGCCAGATCGAGGCCAGGAGGCCCGGTTCCTTCGGGGCCAGTTTGTCCGTCGCGGCGTTCAGCGCCGCGGCCACCCGGCGGGCCGCCGCCGCGTGTTCGGCGGCCAGTTCACGGGCCAGGCGGCGGGCGTCGGTGAGGGCCTCGTCGGTCTTCGCCGCCGCGGCCAGGGCCTCGTACCGTGCGGCCAGCTCGCGGTGCGCGACCAGCGTGTCGTGCCAGCCCGTGAGCCGGCGGGCGGCCTCCGCCAGGGAGGTGTGGGCCGAGGCCAGGTAGCGGGGGAGGTCCCGGGAGAGGGCGGCGCGGAAGGCGGTCGCCGCCTCGCCCTGCCAGGACGAGCTGTGCGAGACGAGGTCCGTCACCACGCGGGAGGCCTCGTCCAGCGACTTCGCCGACGCGCCCAGCTTCTTGGTCAGGGCCAGGACGGCGGCCGGATTCCCGGGGGCCGGGTCGAAGCCCAGCGCCGCGTGCTCAGCCACGGGTGGCCGCCGCGCGGAGGAAGGCCGCGCGGACGGCCTGCTCCAGTTCCGCGTAGTCCGCCGCGCTGCGGTCGACGCCCTCCCGTACGGCCTTGACCCGCTTGGTCAGCTCCCGGGTGCCGTAGGCCCACCGTTCCTGGAAGCCGTCGCACGCCGCATCGAGATCCGCCGTGCCCAGCTGGTCGGGCCGTAGGTGGTCCAGGGCCCGCCGGGCCTCCCGCATGGAGCTCAGTGAGGAGTCCAGGGCGCGGGTCAAACGGGTCAGCTGGTCGATGTCCACCTGGAGTGACGTCATGACGCGAAACCCTGGCAGAGCGCGGCTCTGCCAGGGCAATCGGCGTCACTCGCCCGAGCGGGCGGAAATCGGTCAGCCCTTGCGGGCCGCGAGGCGCGCGGCGCGGGCGGCCAGCTTCTCGTCGAACTTCGTGGCCTCGGCGTTGAGGCCGTTCATGAACAGGCCGAGCTCGTCCTGGGCCTTCTGGCCCTCCGGGCCGAGGTCGGCGATGTCCATGACCTTGAGGAAGCGCAGGACCGGCGCCAGCACGTCGTCGTGGTGGATGCGCAGGTTGTAGACCCCGCCGATGGCCATCTGCGCGGCCATGCGCTCGAAGCCGGGCATGCCGTGTCCGGGCATCCGGAAGTTGACGACGACGTCCCGCACCGCCTGCATGGTCAGGTCCGGGGCGATCTCGAAGGCCGCGCCCAGCAGGTTGCGGTAGAAGATCATGTGCAGGTTCTCGTCCTGCGCGATGCGCGCCAGCATGCGGTCGCAGACCGGGTCGCCGGACTGGTGGCCGGTGTTGCGGTGCGAGATGCGCGTGGCGAGTTCCTGGAAGGCCACGTACGCCACGGAGTGCAGCATGGAGTGGCGGTTGTCGGACTCGAAGCCCTCCGACATGTGCTGCATCCGGAACGCTTCCAGCTTGTCCGGGTCCACGGCGCGCGAGGCGAGCAGGTAGTCGCGCATCACGATGCCGTGGCGGCCCTCCTCGGCCGTCCAGCGGTGCACCCAGGTGCCCCACGCCCCGTTGCGGCCGAAGAGCGTCGCGATCTCGTGGTGGTAGCTGGGGAGGTTGTCCTCGGTCAGCAGGTTCACCACCAGCGCGATCTTGCCGATGTCGGTGACCTTGGACTGCTGCGGGTCCCAGGCCTCGCCGTCCTCGAAGAAGCCGGGGAAGTTGCGGCCGTCGCTCCACGGAACGTACTCGTGGGGCATCCAGTCCTTGGTGACCTGAAGGTGGCGGTTGAGCTCCTTTTCGACCACCTCTTCCAGCGCGTACAGCAGCTTGGCGTCGGTCCACGCCTCCGAGCTGCCGAGGTGGGGAGAGGTGATCGTCACGGGTACTCCTGGGTGCAAAGCGAATTACCTACGGTTCCGTAGCCTACGGAGTCGTAGGTTAAGCCCGACATCAAGGCCAGCCAAGCCCCCCGGGTGCCTATGTCCGGTTACATCCGGTTATCTGTGCAGTTTGGGAGGGCTCAGGAGGGGAAGTGGACGGGCAAAATCACGCCAGGAGGTGGTCGGCGGCCCCCGCCTTGACGGCCGATACCAGCGCGCGGAGTGCCTCGACGGAATCGGACACGTGCGCACCGGACCCCGTCGTCCCGATGTACGCCCGCCCGGCGGCGTCGCGGCCGAAGCGGAAGCAGTTGGCGCCCTCGCTGCAGAACGGCTCCGACCACGCGATGTGCGTGCGGACGGTCGAAGCGGTCTCGGACGTTTTCATGTCGCTCTCCGGTTCTCTTCGGTCTCCCGGTTTCTCCGGATTCCCCGGTTTCCCCGCCGGACCCGGACCCGGACCGGGGCCGGGGCCCCGGACCCCGCGCCGGTCACAGGTCCCGCGCGACGGCGCGGATGAAGTCGCGGGAGGCGGCCGCCGGCAGGGCCAGGGAGCGCAGCCGCTCCAGCAGCCCCCGGTACCGTGCCAGCTTCGCGTCCGAGTCGACGAGCATCGAGCCGTGCGAGCTGTCCAGCTGCACGGTGTCGAGCCGGCCCAGCGCCGCCGCGGCGTACGTGAAGGACTGCCCGGATCCCGGGAGGCCGCCGACGCCGAACGGGATGACCAGGACCGTCGTACGCTCCCGCTCCGACTGTGCGAGTACGTGCTGCAACTGCTCCCGGACCACTCCGGTCCCGCCGAACCGCATCCGCAGCGCCGCCTCGTGCACCACCGCCTCGAACAGCGGCGGCCGCTCCCGCGCGAACACCTGCTGCCGGCTCATCCGCAGCGCGAGCCGGGCCTGCAGCTCGGCCTCCGGCAGCGGCGGGTCGGCGGCGCCGAAGACCGCCCGCGCGTGCGCCTCGGTCTGGAGCAGTCCGGGTATGTGCGTGGTCACCGCGGTGTGCAGCCGGACCGAGTGGTGCTCCAGCTCGCAGATGTCGAGCAGGCCGGGCGGCAGGGTTCCCCGGTGCCGCTCCCACCACCCCTTGTGCCGCTCCTGCGCCATCGCCGCGAGGAGGTCCACGAGCTCGGGGTCCCGGCAGCCGTAGTGGCGGGCGAGGGTGCGGACGCGTTCGGCGCTGATGCCGATCCGGCCCGACTCGATGTTCGGGATCCGGGTGCGGTCGACCCCCAGCAGCGCCGCCGCCCACTGGACCGACGTGCCCGACTCCTCGCGGAGCCTGCGCAGCTCGGAGCCGAGGCGCCGCTGTCTGGCGGTGGGTGTGCTCCTGGGTGGCACGGCTCCCCTTCCCGCTGCCCGAGTTTCGCTACGGTGTGTAGCGTAAGTTACACACAGAGCAACCATCGCGCCCTGTATGACGCACCTCGGGCGGGGAGGGGAACCCGCGAACGCCGCACGCGTCAGCCGGTCAGCCGTGCCACAGCGCCTCCCGGACCTCCTCGGCCGTGGTCGGCCGCAGCTCGCCGTCCAGCAGCAGCCAGCGCGTGACCCCGATCGACTCCAGGAACGGCACGTCGTGGCTCGCCACGACGAGCGCACCCCGGTACGACTCCAGCGCATCGGTCAGCTGCCGCACGCTCGACAGGTCGAGGTTGTTCGTCGGCTCGTCCAGCATGAGGAGCTGCGGGGCGGGCTCGGCCAGCAGCAGCGCCGCCAGTGCCGCCCGGAACCGCTCGCCGCCCGACAGGGTGCCGGCCGGCCGGTCCGCCCGCCCGCCCCGGAAGAGGAAGTGGGCGAGGCGGGCCCGGATCAGGTTGTTGGTGGCCTGCGGGGCGAACCGCGCCACGTTCTCCACGACCGATCGGTCATCGTCCAGCACGTCCAGCCGCTGCGGCAGGAACCGTGTGGTCACATGCGTCTCGGCCGTCCCGGACTTCGGTGCGAGCTGCCCCGCGATCGTGCCCAGCAAGGTGGTCTTGCCCGAGCCGTTGCGGCCCACCAGCGCGATCCGCTCCGGACCCCGCAGCTCCCACTCGCCCGGAACACGGGCCCCGTGCGGCAGGCGCAGATCGCCGAGGGTCAGCACACGCCGCCCCGGCGGGACCAGGGTGGCGGGCAGTTCGATGCGGATCTCGGCGTCGTCGCGGACCGCCTCCACCGCCTGGTCCAGGCGTTCCTTCGCCTGGGCCAGCTTCTCGGTGTGCATGATCCGGTGCTTGCCGGCCGATTCCTGTGCCGCGCGCTTGCGCGCGCCCATCACGATCTTCGGCTCGCGCTTGGTCTCGTACATCTTCTGGCCGTAGCGCTTGCGCCGGGCCAATTTGACCTGCGCGTCGGCGAGTTCGCGCTTCTGCCGCTGTACGTCGGCCTCCGCGACGCGGACCATCCGTTCGGCCGCGTCCTGCTCGGCGGCGAGCATCTCCTCGTAGTCGGTGAAGTTCCCCCCGTACCAGCGGACTTCGCCGTCGCGCAGATCGGCGATCTGGTCGACCCGCTCCAGCAGTTCGCGGTCGTGGCTGACCAGGAGCATCACCCCGGACCAGGACTCGACGGCCGCGTACAGGCGGCCCCGGGCGCGCAGGTCCAGGTTGTTGGTCGGCTCGTCCAGCAGCAGGACGTCGGGACGGTCCAGCAGCAGGGCGGCCAGGCGCAGCAGGACGGACTCGCCGCCCGAGAGCTCGCCGACGGTGCGGTCCAGGCCGATCCGGGCGAGGCCGAGCTGGTCGAGCGTGGCCAGGGCCCGCTCCTCCACGTCCCAGTCGTCGCCGACGGCGGCGAAGTTCGCCTCGGTGGCCTCGCCCGCCTCGATGGCGTGGAGTGCGGCGCGAGCGGTGCGGATGCCGAGCGCCTCGTCCACGCGCAGGGCGGTGTCGAGGGTGACGGTCTGGGGGAGGTAGCCGACGGAGCCGGCGACGGACGACTGGCCCTCGGACGGGGTCAGTTCACCCGCGATCAGCTTCAACAGGGTGGACTTGCCGCTCCCGTTGAGTCCGATCAGGCCGGTGCGGCCGGGGCCGACGGCCAGCTGGAACCCGTCGAACACCGGGGTTCCGTCGGGCCAGTCGAAGGACAGGGCGGAGCAGGTGATGAATGCAGGGGCGTGACTCATGGAGGCCTCCAGGTTGCGTGGATGGTGCGTGCAACGCGGGGAGACAGCCGACGCTCGGATCGCGAACGCGATCGCGGCAGTGACGGCGACCGTGGCCGTGAGGGCCGTGAGGGCCGTGAGGGCCGTGATGGCCGCGATGGCGGGGATCACGGGGTCTCGACGGCCGCGGTGACCGCGGTGGCCGCGGGTGACCGGGGTGGTCGCGCTGGTCGGTGTCTCGGACCTCAGAAGAGCAACGTCCTGCTCCGTTCGACGGCGATGGGGCGTCAACGAAGCTACGGGCGGCCCCCGGCCGCCCGCAATCGATTTACGGCGGGGTGGATCAGCAGGTGTCGCGCATCAGCTCGGCCAGGCTGTGGTCCATGTCGAGGTAGAGGTGCTCCAGACCGGGCGGGACCACGGCCGCGGCCCGCTCCAGGAACCTGTGCAGCTCGGCCGTCAGCATCAGGACGATCGCGACGCCCTCCACCGCGTGGAACTCGATCGTGGTCCGGTCCCCGTCGTACGGCCGTACGCGCACATCGCCGCACCCGGACGGGCGGTCCAGCCCGGATTCCAGCAGCTCGCGCGAGAAGGTCCACGAGACCGCGACGCCTTCCAGCGTGGCCGGCGCGGGGAAGGCCATGCGCACGGCGAACGGATCCGCCCGGTCGTAACAGAGGGTGACGGGAACGGTCTCGACCTTCGGCGCGGTTGCGACCAGACGGGCCTGCGCGGCCTGCTCGATGACAGTGATCAAGGCTCACTCCCTTACGGCGGATCTGCTGCCGGACGGCGGGGGTGGGGCCCGGCAACCCGATAGACGCCGGAATCGGCAAATCCGTGCATGGGCGTTCGCGTGAGCTGTGTCACCGACTGGCCGGAACCCGCCTGTGTGATCGCACAGAGTGACCGTGTGGGCGGAAGTGCGCGAAGGCGGGGTGCTGCCCCGCGCCGGGGCCGCGGGCTCTTCAGAAGGGCCGGTTGTCGCTCACTCCAGAGGCGCAACGCGCGGTCGCCGGAGCGCCGGTGCGGACCCGGGCGGCCGGCGGGCGGGGAGCGGCGGTGAGGCCCTCTGGACGGCGGATCCGCAGGTGCGTTAGCTTCCGGCGCCATGAGACGTCTGGATGTTGGAATTGGCATGTGCGCGGCAATACTGGCGGCCGGGGTGCTCGCGGGCCCCGCGCACGCCGAAGAGCGGGGCCCCGGACCGGACTTACGCGCGGCCGGCTGGTCCCTCAAGGACACCGGGCAGACCGCCCGCTTCCGGGGACTCGCCGCGGTCAGCCGGACCACGGCCTGGGTCGCGGGCTCCAAGGGGACCGTGCTGCGCACGCTCGACGGAGGCCGCAGCTGGCAGGACGTCTCCCCGCCCGGCGCGGTCGCGGACCAACTGGAGCTGCGCGACATCGAGGCCTTCGACGCACGCCGCGCGGTGGCCCTGTCCATCGGCGAGGGCGAGGCCTCCCGGGTGCTGCGCACCGACGACGGCGGCGCCACCTGGACGGAGACCTTCCGCAACCCCGACCCGCGCGCCTTCTACGACTGCCTCACGTTCTTCGACGCCCGGCACGGGCTGGCCATGAGCGACCCGGTGGACGGCAGGTTCCGCATCCTGGCCACGGACGACGGCGGCCGCCACTGGCGGGTGCTGCCCGGCGAGGGCATGCCCGAGGCGCTGCCCGGTGAGGCGGGCTTCGCGGCGAGCGGCCAGTGCCTGGTCAGCGCCGGGCCGCGCGACGTCTGGCTGGCCACCGGCGGCGGCGCGAGCGCACGGGTCCTGCACTCCGCGGACCGCGGCCGGACCTGGCGGGTGGCCGAATCCACCCTTCCGGCGGGAGATCCCGCACGCGGGGTCTTCGCCCTCGCCTTCCGGGACCGTGCGAGGGGCATCGCCGTGGGCGGCGACTACCGCACCGGGCAGGCCTCCCCGCAGGCCGCTGCGGTGTCCGCGGACGGCGGACGCACCTGGCGCCAGGCCGCGACGCCGCCGCCGGCCTACCGGTCCGGCGCGGCCTGGTACCCGTACAGCGCGGGGACGGCGCTCGCGGTCGGGCCCACGGGAACGGACGTGACCACGGACGGGGGCCGCAGCTGGCGGCCGCTGGACGCGGGATCCTTCGACACGGTCGACTGCGCCGCCGACACGGGCTGCTGGGCGGCGGGGGAGAAGGGCCGGGTGGCACGCCTGGAACGCCGCTGACCCGCGGCCGTGCCGTCCCCGCCCGGCGAGGGCCGCCAGGGCGGGCCGTCTCGTTCGGATCTTCCCCGGCAGATCCGAACGGGACGGTTCAGGTGACCGGGTTCTCCCGGACCGCCGACAGGTCCGCCGAGGTCCTCGTGGCCATGAACTCGGTGATGCGGTAGGCGCAGACGCCCGCGACCGAGAAGGGGTCCTCGGCCGCGATCTTCTCGACCTCGGCCCGGGACACCCCCGCGGCCAGGATGACGCCCCCGTCGCGCGGGACCTTGCGCCCCGACGCCAGGAACACGCCGGCGGCGTAGTAGCCGTCCAGCCAGGCGATGTGGGCGTCCATCTCGTCCTCGACGGCCTCGACGGGCGCGGTGTAGGTGAGCTCCATGACAAACATGATCGTCAGGTTACTCTCGGTCCATCATGACGAGTGTGAAGACCCCCGCCGACGAGGCCGAGGCCCGGGCGATACAGGACGAACTGCGCCATCACGTCGTGCTCGACGAGCCCGGCCCCCCGCCCGGCCGCGGGCTCGTGGCCGGCGTGGACGTCGCCTACGACGACTCGCGTGACCTGGTCGCCGCCGCGGCCGTGGTGCTCGACGCCGCCACCCTGGAGGTCGTCGAGGAGGCCACCGCAGTCGGGCACGTGAGCTTCCCCTACGTGCCGGGGCTGCTCGCCTTCCGCGAGCTGCCGACCGTGCTGGACGCGCTCGACGCCCTGACCGCCGAGCCGGGCCTCGTGGTCTGCGACGGCTACGGCCTCGCCCACCCCCGAGGCTTCGGCCTGGCGTGCCACCTCGGCGTGGTCACCGGGCTCCCCTCCATCGGCGTCGCGAAGAACCCGTTCACCTTCACCTACGAGGAGCCGGGCACCCGGCGGGGCGACGCCTGCGCACTGCTCGCCGCCGACGGGGCCGAGGTCGGGCGGGCGCTGCGCACCCAGGACGCGATCAAGCCGGTGTACGTCTCCGTCGGGCACAAGGTGTCGCTCGACAACGCCTGCGCCCACGCCCTGGCCCTGAGCCCTCGCTTCCGGATCCCGGAGACCACCCGCCACGCCGACTCGCTGTGCCGCCGGGCGCTGCGGGAGGCCTCCTGAGCCCGAGCCGGTCCGTCAGCGGGCGTCGGCCACCCGGAAGGTGATCCCCGCCTTCTGCAGGCGGTGGATGAGGGCGTCGCCCATCGCCACCGCTGTCGTCACCTGCCCCGAGGACTCCGGCAGGGCGTCATGGGCCAGGCACAGCGCCGACTCCGCCAGCATCTTCGCGGTCTCGCCGTAGCCCGGGTCGCCGCCCGCCACCTCGGTGAGCACGCGCCGGCCGCCGCCCTCGCCCACGAACCGCACGGTGAACCAGCTGCGCGCCCGCCGCTCCGCGTCCGGCCCCCGGCCGGGCTCCCAGCGGTTCATGAGCCACCGCCGGGCCGGGGGCACCTGGGCCAGGGCCGCCGTCGCGCCCACCGCCGCCGTACCGCCCAGCGCGACGGGCAGGTGCTTGACGGAGGCGTAGTGCCGGTAGCGGAAGTCCGGGCCGTAGCGCTCCAGCGCGGCCGCCGACCGGGTCACGATCCGCGGGTCCAGCGAGGGCAGCGGAAGCGCCCAGGTGCCGGTCTCACGGCTGAACCGCGGCACGCCCAGCGGCCCGCGCGCCCGCCGCCCCAGCAGTCGGGGCTCGTGCAGGCGGCGGGCGTGCGCGGCCGCCAGGGTCTGGGGGCCGCGGCCCAGCGCGGTCAGCGCGGAGGCCAGGGTCCCGCCGGAGAAGAAGGCGTTGGACCGCATGAACCCGTCGACCGTCAGCGGCACCCCCTCCGGCAGCTGCCGGACCGTGAAGTACGCGCCGAGGTCGGCCGGGATCGAGTCGAAGCCGCAGGCGTGCACGAGCCGGGCGCCGCTCTCGCGGGCCCGCGCGTCGTGCTCCACGTACATGCGGTCCACGAACTCCGGCTCGCCGGTGAGGTCCACGTAGTCCGTGCCCGCCTCGGCGCAGGCGGCCACGAGCCCGGCCCCGTACCAGACGTACGGTCCCACGGTCGTGGCCAGCACCCGGGTGGACGCGGCCAGTTCGCGTACGGCGGCGGGGTCCTGGGCGTCGGCGCGCAGCAGCGGCAGCGCGGCCAACGCGGGGTCGATCGCGGCCAGCCGCTCGCGCAGTCGCTCCAGCTTCGCGGGGTCCCGGCCTGCGAGGGCCCACCGGCACCCGGCGGGGGCGTGCGCGGCGAGGTACTCGGCGGTCAGTGCGCCCACGAACCCGGTGGCGCCGAAGAGCACGACGTCGTAGGCCCGTTCGGGTCGGGCCTGCGGGACCCCTGCGTTCATGAGAGCTCCTCCGAGTGGGGTGTGGTGGGTGGCCGAGGCTAGCGCGGGGCTCAGGCGTCCGCGCCGGCAGGTGCCGGTCGGGCTGCCGTCGGACGGGTGCCGGTCGGGTGCAGGACGGCTGCCGGGCGGATGCGGCGGAGAGCCGGACGGTCCGTCACGACGACGGCGCCCCGGGTACGGCCGTGCGGCCGCGCCCGGGGCGCCGTGGGGTCCACCTGCCGGTGGATCAGTCCTGCTGGTACAGGCCGAAGAGGTCGACGATCAGGTCGACGTCGTCCCAGCCCCGGTTCCAGAGGTCGATGATGCCGTTGTCGCCGGTGCTCGCCTGGACCAGGTTCGGGACGGTGGCGCCCTTCGTCCAGTTCAGGTTCGAGGAGTTCGGCGGCGTCGGCCAGCTCTGCGTGTCGTTGATGTAGTCGTCGAGCGAGTTCGGGTCCGGGGTGACCGTGAGGTACCCGTCGCCCTCCGGGTTGGTGACCGTGGTGTTCAGCACGAAGCCCGTGATGCTCGGGTCGTCGAAGGACATCGGCATGTAGATGTAGCTCTGGCCCCACAGCTTCCCGTAGACCGGGTCCTGCGGGTCGCGGGTGTCCACCAGGCGCTCGGGCGAGAGCGGCCGGAAGGCGCCCTTGCTGTCGGCGCTGTAGTAGCCGACGACGTCGACGACGACATCGGTGCCCGCCCAGGCGCCGTTGAAGACGCTGATCCTGCCGTCCCCGCTGACGGGGACGATCACCGAGTTCGCGATGGTCTGGCCCGGGGTGAAGTTCAGGTTGGACGCGGTCGGGGTGGCGCCGCCGGCCGGGAAGACCGACAGGTGGCCGGCTTCCCTCGGGTTGGTGACCGTCACGTTCAGCGCCACGGCGCTGATGCCCTGGGGCACCCCGCGCAGGCCGCTGATCTGGGTGGAGAAGGTCTTGCGGCCGCCGAGCTGGCCCTTCACCGTGCCGAGGCCCTCGCGGGTGTCGACGAAGCGGGACGGGGTGACCGGCGTGTAACCGCTGGACGCGGTCTTGGAGAAGTAGCCGGTGACGTCGGCGATCAGGTCGACCGGAGCACCGCCGCGGTTGGCGATCTCGACGTAGCCGTTCTTGCCGACCTTGACGATGACCAGGTTCGGGACGCTCTGGCGGGCCTTGTAGTTGACGTTCGACGTGGTCGGACGCTCGGTGCCCTCGGGGAAGGCGGTGACGTGGCCCTCGGCGGAGGTGTTGGTGACCGTGATGTTGAGGACCACGGCGGTGACGCCGGCGGGGATCCCGCCGTTGCCGCCGACCTTCACGCGGGTCGAGCTGTACGGCTGGACCATGCCCACCGGCGCGCCGGTCCCGTTGCGGGTGTCCAGCAGACGGGTGGGGGCGTACGGGGTGAAGTCCGCGCCGACGGTGACGAAGACGACCTCGTTGACGGCCGAGACGGCGTTCGCGTCGTCCACCACGGTGACCTTGACCGTGTAGGAGCCGACCTCGGCGTAGGTGTGGGCCGTGGTCCGGCTGTCGGAGCCGTAGGCGTCGAAGACGTCCGACTTCCCGTCGCCCCAGTCGATGGTGACCTTGAGCGGGGTGTCCACGCTGGTGATGGTGGTGTCCACCTCGGCGCCGTGCGCCGTGACGCCGTAGGCGGTCAGTCCGATCGCGAGGTCCGGGTTGGCGGAGGCGACGGACTGCGCCGCGGCCGCTCCGGTCTTGGCGGACGGGGCGGCCTTGCGGACCGTGCGGTCCGCCGGGCTGGTGAAGGTGTTGCTCTTGGACTTCGCATCCTTGGCGAGGTCCAGTTCCAGGTCCGGTGCGGTGGTGCCCCGTGCGTCGGGCTTGGCCGGGTCGGCCTGGGCCACGCCCGGGATGAGGCCAACGCCCGCCGCGATGGCGGCAGCGGAAATTACAAGACGGCGACGGCGCACCGATCCCCCACTTATCTGATTGAACGCTTGATCGACTCGAAAGCTCGTTCAGAGTACATAGCCGCGGGAGGATCTATCAGGGGGGTGGGCCTGGGAACTCCCGTACTTCCCGCAGGGGCGGACCGGCGTGGGTCGGCCGATCCGGGCGGAGCCCGGCACGGGGGCTTGTGCTCGGTGGAACACGTTCCTAGCATCACCGGTGTTACATCAGTTGTGTCACACAGTCGCACACCAGGCACACCACCCACACCGCAGACGCTGGGGGCTCGATGGCAGTGACAGGGAACGGGACCGGGACGGCCGGCGGCAGCCGCGGCCCGCTCGCCGGCGTGCGCGTCGTCGAACTGGCCGGCATCGGCCCCGGACCGTTCGCCGCCATGCTCCTCGCCGACCTGGGGGCGGACGTCGTACGCGTGGACCGGCCCGGCGGCGGGGGGCTCGCGGTCGACCCCGCCTACGACATCACCAACCGCGGCAAGCGCTCCGTGCTGGTCGACCTCAAGTCCGCCGACGGGCCCGCCCGCGTCCTGGACCTCGTCGAGCGGGCCGACGTCCTCGTCGAGGGCTTCCGCCCCGGGGTCGCCGAGCGGCTCGGCGTGGGCCCGGCCGCGTGCCACGCCCGCAACCCCAAGCTCGTCTACGGACGGATGACCGGCTGGGGCCAGGAGGGCCCGCTCGCGCACACCGCCGGCCACGACATCGCCTACATCGCCGTCACCGGTGCCCTCGGCATGATCGGCAACCCGGGAGAGCCCCCGGCGGTCCCGGCCAACCTGGTCGGGGACTACGCGGGAGGCTCGCTCTACCTCGTGATCGGCGTGCTCGCCGCACTCCAGCACGCCCGGGCCACCGGCACCGGCCAGGTCGTCGACGCGGCCATCGTCGACGGCACCGCCCACCTCACCGCCATGATCCACGGGATGATGGCGGCGGGCGGCTGGCAGGACCGGCGCGGTGCCAACCTCCTCGACGGCGGCTGCCCCTTCTACGGCACCTACGAGACCTCCGACGGCGGGTACATGGCGGTCGGCGCGCTGGAGCAGCAGTTCTACGACACCTTCACCGAGCTCCTCGGCATCGCGGACCGGGCGCCGGCCCGCAAGGACGCCGCGCGCTGGGGCGAGCTGCGCGAGGCCGTCGCCGCACGCTTCCGGACCCGTACGCGCGAGGAGTGGACGGCGGTCTTCGAGGGCACCGACGCGTGCGTGGCCCCGGTGCTGTCGCTGCGCGAGGCCCCGCACCACCCCCATCTCGCCGACCGGGGCACCTTCACGGACTTCGGCGGGATCGTGCAGCCCGCCCCCGCGCCGAGGTTCTCCGCGACCCCGGTCGCCGTCACCGCGGGCCCCGCCCGGCCGGGCGCCCACACCGAGTCGGTGGCCGCCGACTGGGACGTACCGGCCCTGCTCCCGAAGGAGGACTGATGGAACTGTCGATGATGCTCGACTACGCCGGGGACCCGCGCCGCGCCGCCGACGAGGCGGCCGCGCTGGAGTCCGCCGGCCTCGACGCCGTGTGGGTGGCGGAGGCATGGGGCTTCGACTCCCCGACGATCATGGGCTACCTCGCCGCCCGCACCGAGCGGCTGAAGATCGGCTCGGCGATCATGAACGTCTACTCGCGCACCCCCGGCCTGATCGCGCAGACGGCCGCCGGCCTGGACGCCCTCTCCGGCGGCCGGGCGCTCCTCGGCCTCGGCGCCTCCGGCCCGCAGGTCGTCGAGGGCTGGCACGGGAAGCCGTACGACAAGCCGCTCGGCCGCACCAGGGAGACGGTCGGGCTGTGCCGGCGCATCTGGCGCCGCGAGACGATCGACCACCACGGCATCACGGACATGCCGCTGCCGCCGGAGGAGGGCAGCGGGCTCGGCAAGCCGCTGAAGATCCTCACCCGGCCCGTGCGCGAGGCGATCCCCGTCTACATCGCCTCACTCGGTCCGGCCAACGTGCGGATGACCGCCGAGATCGCGGACGGCTGGCTGCCCACGCTCTTCATTCCCGAGAAGGCCGCCGCCGTGTGGGGCGGCCCGCTCGCCGAGGGGAGGGCCGAGCGGTCGCCGCAGCTCGGCCCCCTGCAGACCGTCGCGGGCGGCCTGCTCGCGATCGGTGAGGACGCGGCCGCCGTACGGGAACGCGCGCGTCCGCAGATCGCGCTGTACGTCGGCGGCATGGGCGCGGTCGGCAGGAACTTCTACAACGACCTCGCCGTCGCCTACGGCTACGAGGAGGAGGCCCGGAAGATCCAGGAGCTCTACCTCGCCGGACGCACGCGCGACGCCGCTGCCGCCGTGCCGGACGAGTTCTGCGAGCTGATGACGCTGTGCGGGCCCGAGGGCTACGTGCGTGAGCGTGTTGAGGCCTTCCGCGAGGCCGGCGTCACCATGCTCAACGTCACACCCGTCGGCCCCGACCCGGCCCGCCTGATCGAAACCGTCAAGAACTGGCTCTGAGGAGCCCTTCCGATGCTGCGAGCCGCCCCGATGCTGCGAGCCGCCCCGATGAAGCGAGTCCTGCGATGAAGCGAGCCGTCCGATGAAGCGCCTGATCTTCGACGCCGACCACGAGGCGTTCCGTGAGACCGTCCGCACCTTCCTCGCCAAGGAGGTGCTGCCGCACTACGAGCAGTGGGAGAAGGACGGCATCGTCAGCCGCGAGGCGTGGCGGGCCGCCGGCCGCCAGGGGCTGCTGGGGCTGGCCGTCCCCGAGGAGTACGGGGGCGGCGGGAACACCGACTTCCGCTACGCCGCCGTGATCGCCGAGGAGTTCACCAGAGCGGGCACGCCCGGACTCGCCATCGGCCTGCACAACGACATCATCGGGCCGTATCTGGCCTCGCTCGCCACCGAGGAGCAGAAGCGCCGCTGGCTGCCCGGCTTCTGCTCCGGCGAGACCATCACCGCCATAGCGATGACCGAACCGGGTGCGGGCTCCGACCTCCAGGGGATCCGGACCACCGCCGAGGACCGCGGCGACCACTGGGTGCTGAACGGCTCCAAGACCTTCATCTCCAACGGCATCCTCGCCGACCTGGTGATCGTGGTCGCCAAGACCACCCCCGAGGGCGGGGCGCACGGCCTGTCGCTGCTGGTCGTCGAGCGCGGCGCCGAGGGCTTCGAGCGCGGCCGCAACCTCGACAAGATCGGCCAGAAGGCGCAGGACACCGCCGAGCTGTTCTTCCACGACGTGCGCGTCCCGAAGGAGAACCTGCTCGGCGAACTGAACGGCGCCTTCGTCCACCTGATGACCAACCTGGCGCAGGAGCGCATGGGCATCGCGATGGCCGGCATCGCCGCCGCCGAACACCTGCTGGAGATCACCACGCAGTACGTGAAGGAGCGCGAGGCCTTCGGGCGCCCGCTGTCCAAGCTCCAGCACATCCGGTTCGAGATCGCGGAGATGGCCACCGAGGTCGCCGTCACCCGGACCTTCCTCGACCGGTGCATCACCGACCACTCCAACGGCGAACTGGACCACGTACACGCCTCGATGGCCAAGTGGTGGGCCACCGAACTGCAAAAGCGCGTGGCGGACCGCTGCCTCCAACTCCACGGCGGCTACGGCTACATGACCGAGTACCGGGTCGCGCGGGCCTTCACCGACGGCCGGATCCAGACGATCTACGGCGGCACGACCGAGATCATGAAGGAGATCATCGGCCGGTCCCTCCTCAGCTGACCCCCTCATCCCACCCCGCGGCCCCGCCGAGGACCTTCCCGGGACCTTCCAGCACACCGAAAGGCTTGACCAGTGAGCACCGAAGCTTACGTATACGACGCGATCCGCACCCCGCGCGGCCGCGGCAAGGCCAATGGCTCCCTGCACGGCACCAAGCCGATCGACCTGGTCGTCGGACTCATCGACGCGCTGCGCGAGCGCAACCCCGGCCTGGACCCGGCGGCCATCGACGACATCGTCCTCGGCGTCGTCGGCCCGGTCGGTGACCAGGGCTCCGACATCGCCCGTATCGCGGCCATCGCCGCCGGACTCCCGGACACGGTCGCCGGGGTACAGGAGAACCGGTTCTGCGCCTCGGGTCTGGAAGCCGTCAACCTGGCCGCCGCGAAGGTCCGTTCCGGCTGGGAGGACCTGGTCCTGGCCGGCGGCGTGGAATCGATGTCCCGCGTCCCGATGGCCTCGGACGGCGGCGCCTGGTTCGCCGACCCGATGACCAACTGGGACACCGGCTTCGTACCGCAGGGCATCGGCGCCGACCTGATCGCCACCATCGAGGGCTTCTCCCGGCGCGACGTCGACGAGTACGCGGCCCTCTCGCAGGAGCGCGCCGCCGCCGCGATCAAGGACGGCCGCTTCGCGAAGTCCGTCGTCCCGGTCACCGACCGCAACGGCCTGACCGTCCTGGACCACGACGAGTTCGTCCGCCCGGGGACCACCGCCGACACCCTCGCCAAGCTCAAGCCGTCCTTCGCGGACATCGGCGAGCTCGGCGGCTTCGACGCCGTCGCGCTGCAGAAGTACCACTGGATCGAGAAGATCGACCACGTCCACCACGCGGGCAACTCCTCCGGCATCGTCGACGGCGCCTCCCTCGTCGCGATCGGCTCCCGCGAGGCGGGGGAGCGCAGCGGACTGGCCCCGCGCGCCCGGATCGTCTCGGCGGCCGTCTCCGGCTCCGAGCCCACCATCATGCTCACCGGCCCCGCCCCGGCCACCCGCAAGGCCCTCGCCAAGGCCGGGCTGACCATCGACGACATCGACCTGGTCGAGATCAACGAGGCCTTCGCCGGCGTCGTCCTGCGCTTCGTCAAGGACATGGGACTGTCCCTCGACAAGGTCAACGTCAACGGCGGCGCCATCGCGCTGGGCCACCCGCTCGGCGCCACCGGCGCGATGATCCTCGGCACGATCGTCGACGAGCTGGAGCGCCAGGACAAGCGCTACGGGCTGGTCACCCTCTGCGTCGGCGGCGGCATGGGCGTCGCCACCATCGTCGAACGCCTCTGAACCGTCCCTGTCCCCCCGACCCCTCCGACACGGAAGTAGCGAACATGAGCGAGTCCACCACGATCCGCTGGGAACAGGACGAGACCGGCGTCGTCACCCTGGTCCTCGACGACCCGGGCCAGTCCGCCAACACGATGAACCAGGCCTTCAAGGACTCCATCGCGGCCGTCGCCGACCGCGCCGAGGCCGAGAAGGACTCCATCCGCGGCATCATCTACACCTCCGCCAAGAAGACCTTCTTCGCGGGCGGCGACCTCAAGGACATGATCCGGCTGCGCCCCGAGCACGCGCAGCTCGCCTTCGACACCGGCACCGAGATCAAGCGGTCCCTGCGCCGCATCGAGACCCTCGGCAAGCCCGTCGTCGCGGCCGTCAACGGCGCCGCCCTGGGAGGCGGTTACGAGATCGCCCTCGCCTCCCACCACCGCGTCGCCCTCGACGCGCCCGGCTCCAAGATCGGCCTGCCCGAGGTCACCCTCGGCCTCCTCCCGGCCGGCGGCGGCGTCACCCGCACCGTACGCCTCATGGGCATCGCCGACGCACTGCTGAAGGTGCTGCTCCAGGGCACCCAGTACAGCCCGCAGCGCGCCCTGGACAACGGCCTCGTGCACGAACTGGCCGCCACGCCCGAGGAGATGCTGGCCAAGGCCCGCGCCTTCATCGACGCCAACCCCCAGTCGCAGCAGCCCTGGGACGTGCCCGGCTACAAGATCCCCGGCGGTACTCCGTCGAACCCGCGCTTCGCCGCGAACCTCCCGGCCTTCCCGGCCAACCTGAAGAAGCAGCTGAACGGCGCCCCGTACCCGGCGCCCCGCAACATCCTGGCCTGCGCCGTCGAGGGCTCCCAGGTCGACTTCGAGACCGCGCTGACCATCGAGGCCCGCTACTTCACCGAGCTGGTCACCGGACAGACCGCCAAGAACATGATCCAGGCGTTCTTCTTCGACCTCCAGGCCGTCAACGCCGGGCGCAGCCGCCCGCAGGGCGTCGAACCGCGGAAGGTCCGCAAGGTCGCCGTCCTCGGCGCCGGCATGATGGGCGCCGGCATCGCCTACTCCTGCGCCCGCGCGGGCATCGAGGTGGTCCTCAAGGACGTCACCGCCGAGGCCGCCGCCAAGGGCAAGGCGTACTCCGAGAAGCTCCTCGACAAGGCGCTGTCCCGCGGCCGGACCACCGAGGCGGGCCGCGCCGAGCTGCTCGCCCGGATCACCCCGACCGCCGACCCGGCCGACCTCGCGGGCTGCGACGCCGTCATCGAGGCCGTCTTCGAGGACACCGCCCTCAAGCACAAGGTGTTCCAGGAGATCCAGACCGTCGTCGCCCCCGACGCCCTGCTCTGCTCCAACACCTCGACGCTGCCCATCACCGGGCTCGCCGATGGCGTCGAGCGGCCCGCCGACTTCATCGGACTTCACTTCTTCTCGCCCGTCGACAAGATGCCGCTCGTCGAGATCATCAAGGGGGCGCAGACCGGCGACGAGGCCATCGCCCGCGCCTTCGACCTGGTCCGCCAGATCAACAAGACCCCGATCGTGGTCAACGACTCGCGCGGCTTCTTCACCTCGCGCGTCATCGGCCAGTTCATCAACGAGGGCGTGGCGATGGTCGGCGAGGGCGTCGAGCCCGCGTCGATCGAGCAGGCCGCGGCGCAGGCCGGCTACCCGGCCAAGGTCCTCTCCCTGATGGACGAGCTCACCCTCACGCTGCCGCGCAAGATCCGCAACGAGAGCCGCAAGGCCTTCGAGGCGGAGGGCCGGACGTGGACCGAGCACCCCGCCGACACCGTCATCGACCGGATGGTCGACGAGTTCGGCCGCCCCGGCCGCAGCGGCGGCGCCGGCTTCTACGACTACGACGAGTCGGGCAGGCGCGCCCGTATCTGGCCGGGTCTGCGCGAGCACTTCGCCAAGCCGGGCCACGAGATCCCCTTCGAGGACATGAAGGAGCGGATGCTCTTCTCCGAGGCCCTGGACACCGTCCGCTGCCTCGACGAGGGCGTCCTCACCTCGGTCGCCGACGCCAACATCGGCTCCATCATGGGCATCGGCTTCCCGGCCTGGACCGGCGGCGTGCTCCAGTACATCAACGGCTACGAGGGCGGGCTCACCGGCTTCGTGGCCCGCGCCCGCGAACTCGCCGGGAAGTACGGCGAGCGGTTCACCCCGCCGGCCTCCCTCGTGGAGAAGGCCGAGCGGGGCGAGACGTACGCCGACTGACCCTGCGACGACGCCCCGGCCCCCCGCCGCGGGGGCCCGGGGCGAACCCGTCCGTCAGCGCTCGGAGGCGGCCAGGTGGGCGAACGGCCCGTGCTGCCGGGAGCCGTCCGGGGCGGACCAGCCGGCCAGCACCCGTCCCGCGGCGCCGTCCCCCTCGGGAGCGGGTCCCGGACGCAGCACCCGGCACAGGGTCAGCGTCGACACCGGGCCCTCCTGCGCCACCGGGCCCTCCTGCGCCACCGGGCCCACGGTGACGAGCGTCGCGTCCTCGGTGTCCGTCACGGTCCCGGGGCCGGTGAGGCCCTGCGGCACCCCGGGCCCCTCGCTGCGGACCTCGACCGTCGGGTCGGGGGCGCCGCTCGTGTTCTGGTCCTGGGCGGTCGTACGGCCCGCCAGGAGGGCGAGCAACTGCTCGACCAGCACCCCGTCGTGGGTCCCGTCGTAGATCCAGCGGCGACCCAGCACACCGTGCTCGGACGTGCCGATCAGGCCGTCCTCGGCGGATGCCAGGGGAGCCCCGCGGTAGGTCATCGGGACCAGGTAGGCGACGGGGGCGTCCCCCGAGGTGTCGGTGACGACCATGAACTCGATGCCCACCTCGCCCTCGGGGTCGTCGAGCCGGAAACCGCCGGCCTTGGCGAGCAGCGGCGCGTCCGTGCCCCGGTACCAGGGCTTCGACGGCAACCAGGCGGCGATCAGTTCGAGCTTGCCGGGTGACATGGTGGTGCGGTGGATGACTGCCATGATCCGTAAACTACCCGGGCTGCGCGGGTGTTGGCGGGCGGCCCGGCCCGCGTCACGCGGGCGCGGCCACCGGGTGTTCCCGCACGGCGATCCTGGCCAGCTTGGTCAGCATCATGCCGTTGCGCACGGCGACGAGGTAGTCCACCGGCAGCCCGTGCATGCGGGTGCCGGGACCGCGCAGCGGATGCCAGTCGAGGGTGAAGAGCGTGTTCCCGCCCCAGGGGGCGAGGTCCATGGCGATGCGGGCCGCGCCGAAGGGTTCGGCACGCGCCTCCAGCTCCAGGCGCCGCTGCGGTTCGCAGACGCGGACGACACAGGTGTCGTCGAGGGTCAGCGGGCCGGCGCCGACACGGACCCGCAGCCGGGCGCCCACGTCGGGCCAGTGCGGGTCCGCGGCGAGGACCTCCCGGGTTCCCGTCACCCACTCCCCGTAGCGGTGCCCGTCGGCCAGGAGGCGCCAGACCTCGGCGGGCGGGCTCAGGATCAAACGGCGGTTGCGGGCCACGGCGCTCACGCTCCATTCCGGACGGTGGCCGGGCCGTCGCTGTGCCCTGCCCACCCCCACCCTCACGCCGTAGCCGCGCCCCCGCAGTCCGGCAGACCCGAACGGCTGTCACGGCCGCCGTCCAACCGCCACGGCACCGCCCCGGCACCGCCCTGGCACCGCCCCCGCGCCGACCGGGCATCGGCCCATCGCCGACCCCTTGCCGGCCCCTTGCCGGCCCGGAATCGGCCCATCGCCGGCCCGGTGCCCGCCCGGGACCGTCACCCGGGCTCCGAGACGAACGCCGCCCGCAGCTCCTCCCGCAGTGACCGCTGGAAGGCCGTCACCAGCGCCTGCACCACCATCGGCTGCATGTGCGCGGACAGCGCCTTCATCGACTCCACCCGTTCCGGATCGCTCTCGCCCTCGGTGAACGGCCCCCACACTTCGTCCCGGAACAGCGCCGTCAGCTCGTGCGCCGCCGACCGGGCGTGCTCCACCAGCACCTTGCGCGCCGCCAGGATCGTCCCGTGCGCGATCGGCACGTCGAGCAGCGCGACCCCGAGCCGCAGCAGCCCCACGTCCACGCGGAACCCGTCACCCGAGGCGGCGAGCACGTTCATGGCCGTGAGCCGCCGCACATCGGTGTCCGACAGGCTCCGCCCCGCCCGCTTCTCCAACTCCTCACGCGAGACCTCCCGGGCCGCGTCCGGGGCCCAACTGGCCACCATCGCCCGGTGGATCGCCAGGTCGTGCGCGCTCAGGTCGTCGGGCAGCGCGTCGAGGTAGCGCTCGATGGCGGACAGGGTCATGCCCTGGTGCTGGAGCTCCTCGATCAGGGCCAGCCGCGACAGGTGCTCCGGCCCGTAGTGCCCCACCCGACGCGGACCGATCACGGGAGGGGGCAAAAGTCCGCGGGTGCTGTAGAACCGTACCGTGCGCACGGTGACGCCCGCCCTGGCCGCCAGCTCGTCGACGGTGAGCATCGGCTCGGGTGCCTGGTCGGCCATCGTCTGCGCCTCGCTCTCTGCTCCACAGCTTGGGTTCAACAGTATTGCTGTCGCACCAACGATGTGAAACGGCCAGGAGCTGCCCATGACCACGAACCTGCGACTGCCCGGACGACCCGAAGAGATCACCTTCTCCGCCCTGCTGGCCCGCAACGCCGCCGAGTACGGGGACCTCCCCGCCCTCTCCTGGCGCGCCGGGCCCGACGCGGCCGGCTGGACGACGCTCACCTGGAGCGAGGTCCGCCACAAGGTCGCCGTCCTCGCCTCCGGCTACGCCGCCCTCGGCGTCGAGCGCGGCGAGCACGTCCTGCTGATGATGGGCAACCGCCCCGAGCACTGGCTCAGCGACCTCGCCCTCTTCCACCTCGGCGCCGTACCCGTCACCGTGTACGGGACCTCCGCGCCCGAGCAGATCGCGCACATCGCCCGCCACAGCCGAGCCCGGGTCGCCGTCGTGGAGGGCGCCCGCGAACTCGTCCGGTGGGAGCCGCTGCTGGCCGCCGCCGACGTCCCCCTGCAACGCCTGGTCGTCGCCGAGGCCGCCGAGGCGGGCCGGCACGGCACGTACGCGTCCCTCTACGCGGGCGGCGCCCGGACCCACCGCGCCGACGCCTTCGAGAAGGCCTGGCAGGAGACCCGTCCCGAGGACCCGCTCACCGTCGTCTACACCTCCGGGACCACCGGCGACCCCAAGGGCGTGCGCCTGACCCACCGCAACCTGATCCTCCAGGCGGTCCGCCTCGACCGCCGCGTGGACCTCCCCGAACACGCCGAGCACATCTGCTACCTGCCCTTCGCGCACATCGCCGAGCGGGTCCTCGGCATCTACCTGCCCCTGCTGCGGGCCTCGCACGTCATGCTGTGCGCCGATCCCACCGCCGTCTCGGCGGCCGTCCGCGAACTGCGCCCGGTGCAGTTCTTCGGGGTGCCGCGGGTGTGGGAGAAGCTCGCCGCCTCCGTCCGCGCGGTCCTCGCGCAGCTCCCCGAGGACCAGAGGAAGGCCATAGAGGCCGCCAACGACCTCGCCCGCGCCCGGGCCGGCCACCACGAGCGGGGCGAGGAGGTGCCCGCCGAGCTCGAAGCCGCGTACGCCTCGGCCAAGGAGCGGACACTGGACCCGCTGCTGCATCTGGCGGGCATGGACCGGCTCGCCTGGACGGCCAGCGCCACCGCACCCATGCCCATCGACGTCGTCCGCTTCTGGGCCGGCTGGGGCATCACGATCATGGACGCCTGGGGGCTCACCGAGACGGCGGGCGTGTGCACGCTCAACAGCGCCGACGGCTTCCGGCTGGGCTCGGTGGGCCGCCCCATCGAAGGGCTGGAGCTGCGGATCGCCGAGGACGGCGAGGTCTTCACGCGCGGTGCGACCGTCTTCGGCGGCTACCTGCGGCCGGACGGCTCGGTGGAGAGCGCCTCCGACGCGGAGGGCTGGTTCCCCACGGGGGACGTCGGCCGGATCGACGAGGACGGCTTCCTCTGGATCACCGACCGCAAGAAGGAACTGATCATCACGTCCAACGGGAAGAACGTCTCGCCCGCGCTGGTGGAGAACACGGTCAAGGAGCACCCCCTCATCGGCCAGGCGCTGGTCCACGGCGACGGCCGCTCCTACCTCGTCGCCCTGCTCGTCCTGGACGCCGAGCTGGCCCCGGTCTGGGCGGCCGCCCGGGGCATCGAGGCGGACTCCGTCGCCGCGCTCGCCGAACACCCCGCCGTCAGGGAGGAGGTCGCCCGAGCGGTCGAGGCGGCCAACGCGCGGCTCAACCGGACCGAGCAGATCAAGCGCTACCGGCTGCTGGCGCAGGAGTGGGGACCCGACACGGGCGAGCTCACGCCCTCCCTCAAGCTGCGCCGCCGGGTGGTCCGCGACAAGTACGGCGCGCTGATCGACGGCCTGTACGAGGAGTCCTACGACCCGGCGTGACCCGTACGCTTCCGGCCGGTCGGCGGATGGTGGTGGCTCGACTCCCGACGTGAAGCATGCACAGGGTCCGGCGAATCTGGCGACGTCCCGACCAGGTTCTTTGCGGAGACGAAGGTCGGGGCGTCGCTGCGCCCGGGCGTGGGCGGGGCGGGCACGCAGCGTGTCTCGACGCGCTCACCGGCGTCGCCGACGTACCGGCCATGACCGCTCGGAACCCGTGCGGCCCGGCCCCAGTGGTAGCCCCGGCCGGCGGGGGATCGCCGGCCGGGGCGGGCTCAGATCAGCGCGCGACGACGAACCCACGCTCGGAACGCCAACCGCGTGCTGCAGCAACCCTGGCGAGAACAGACCCAGTCACGTCCCGGCCGTCCGCGTCCAGCACGATCCACGTACTCCCCGGATTGTCCGGCGTCACCGGCGTGACCGTTCCCGCGATGCCGTGCTGACGCATCGCGGCGTGCACCTCGAAGGCCTGGTCGGTGTTCATGTCCTCGCCTCTCTGCCTTGTGGGCCGCCGAGCCTATTCCCCGCCGCCGTGCGTGGCGCAGTTCCCCGGGTTGATCGGGCCGCAGCCGCCCGGGACCGGAGTGTGCGAGCAGTTCGCGGCGACCGAGGCGAGCGACCGGTCCGGACCCACCCACAGCTCGGTGTCCGGCGTGTACCCGGCCTGCTCGATCAGGGCCATGGTCCGCGTCAGAACCTCCGGGTCATGACGGGACGCCTCCGGCCGCTCCGGGTAGTGGTGCACGGTCCGGCCGAGCCTGCTGCACAGTGATGCGTACAGGTGCGTGTGCAGGATCAGCGCGTGCCAGCCCGCGTCGACCTCACGGGTGGGGGCGATCCGTACCGACGGGAAGCGGGACGCCGCGATGACGAACTTGAGGGCCTCGATGAGGATCCGTGAGGCCATCTCTGGCTCGATGTTGGGGTTGTCGTCCAGGATGGTGGCTCGGACGTCGTTGAACTGGGCGTCGGTGAGGAGGGTGCGGGGCGGGGGCGGCTTCTGCGGGCCGGTGGCGCATGCAGCGGTCATGATGTGCTCCTCGGTGTGAGTGCCGATGGTGCGATGGGCCCGCCCTGGGCGCCCGACGGAAGGGTTGGGGCGGGAGTTGAGGGCCGGGGATCAGGTGATCCCGTGGGGGCCGCCGTGCGGGCAGTCCTTTGCGTGGACTACGGCGCCGCCCTCGGGTCCCCCGATGGGCAGCGGCTTGGCGCCGCACGAGCACGGCTGAGGCGGCGGCTTGGCCGCGCGCTGGTAGGTGACCTCGTCGGTTGTCACCGGGTCGCCTGGATGTTCGCGACGGCCGTGGACAGTTCGCGGCCGCCGCCGACCGGCCGGATGTAGGCGATCTCCGCCCAGTGCTCCGGCTGGCCCACGTTGGCCGTGTTCTCCATCAGCACCGCCATGAGCGTGCCCTCGGTGCCGGACGCGATGTCGCGCACCGGCTTGCGGAGGAGCGGGTGCGGGATGTCTGTGTGCGCGTCCTGCGGGGCGGCCATGGCAGGTGCTCCCTACGTCGTCAGTGGGTGGTGAGACCAGCCTGACTCTTCGTAAGGGGGCAAATGCTCACAGATTTGTGAGTGCTACAGCCCGATCCAGCGAGCCATCCCCCCAAGGCCGTCGGGCGTCCGCCGAGACATGCGCACCAGTCCCCGGACCGTGCTCCGCGTTCCCGGCAGATGCCGTGTCTGCTCCGGTGCCACCTTCCGGGCCTGGGCCAGATATCGCAGCGACATCTTCGCAGAGCCCGCCTCCATTTCCACCAGCGCCCGGTCCACGAGGTACCGGGCCCGCCGCGACGTCAGCGTCGAGGCGGGCAGCTTCAGCCTGCGGGCACGACTGAGAGCCTCGTCGAAGTCGGCCAGCACGATCGACGTGCCGATCTCGTGCAGTCGGACGTTCACCTGCCCGAAGGACAGCCAGTGGACCTCGCCGGCCTCGCCGCCGACGCGGTCGGCGAGCTCTCGGGCCGCGGCCAGGTGCGTTTCGACGGCAGTCCGGTCCCCGTTCTTCGCAGCCACGGTGGCCGCGCCCAGGTGGAGCTGGCCGATTACCACCACGGCCTCGCGGCTCGTCGCCCCGGCGAGGAGCGCCTGCCCCGACGAGATAAGAGGGAGGGATGTTGCGCACCGCCACAGGGTCGCCCGCTTGTACCGTTGCACGGCCTCCAGGCACGGGTCCGACGCCCGGCCGGCGGCCCATCCCATGCGGTCCAGGGCGACGCGCGCGAGGTCGGGGTGGTCGAGCTTCAGCGCCACGTCGTGTGCGGTCCGGTATGCCGAGGCGAGGGCTCGCCATGCTTGGGTCGACGGCGCCGTCCACGCCGTGTGGGTCAGTTCCAGGATCAGGCTGGGGAGGGTCTTGGCTGCGGCCCGCAGATGGGTGGCTCGGACCTGCTGGCACAGGGCGTCGGCCGCGGCTGCCAGCTCCGGCACCGAGCGGACGGTGGGAAGCACCGGGAGCGGGCCGAGGTCGTACCGGTCGAGGGCTTCTCGGATCGGTGCGACCAGAGCAACGAGCCGGTCCGGGGGCAGTGACGTCATGGCAGGGGGTCCTGCCAGCAGGGACGTGTCCACCTTGAGAGCTTGCGCCACCGCCGCCACGAAACCGGGGGTCGCTGCACGTGCGCCGCATTCAACCTGGTTCAAGAGGCTGAGGCTGTAGGGGATACGGTCGGCGAGTTCGCGCTGTGTCAGGCGCGCGAGGCGCCGCTGCTCCTGGATACGGGATCCGGCGTGGTCATCGTTAGGTGCGGGCATGCTGATCTCCGTCCACGACTCGTGAGCATGGACGGTACCGGTGCTCCGTCTCCCGAGTACGCCCTCTCCCCGACTCCTGCCGGATCGAGGGTGATTGCATAGGCTCAGGCGCCATGACGACGAGGACTCTCTACCTGCTCTGCTCGGCCGCGCCGCCCGTGTTCGACATCGCCAGCGTGGTTGAGGATGCGCAAGGCCGTGGCTGGGATGTATGCCTCGGCCTGACGCCAACCGCCGCCGACTGGTTGGAGGACAGCCTGCCCGGCCTCGCCGCGCTCACGGGGCACCCGGTCCGCAGCCGATACAAGAGGCCCGGAGACCCAGACGTTTGGCCGAAGGCGGACGCGATCCTCGTTGCGCCGGCGACCTTCAACACCGTGAACGCGTGGGCGCTCGGGCTCACGGACCGGTTCGTCGTCGGGGTGGTTGCCGAGGCCATCGGCAAGGGGATTCCGATGGCGGTCATGCCGTGCGTGAACGCAGCCTACGCTCAGCATCGGGCGCTTGACCGGTCGTTGGGGGAGCTGAGGGAGATGGGCGTGGTGGTGCTGTACGGCGAGGGTGGGTTCGTGCCCAACCAGCCCGGCGAGAAGGTTCCCTATCCGTGGGGGATCGCCCTGGACGCCGTAGACGGCCTCGGCCGGTAGGTCCGGGCGCGTACGCACGCGAGCCCCCTCCGGTCTGAGGGTGAGATGCGGGGCCGTGGTGTCCAGGCGGAGAGCTCCCGGACTGCGGAGACCGCCCGGGACGCCGGGCGGGCGTGAGCCCCGGCCGGTGCGGCGCGCATGCCGCGCACCGGCCGGGGCGGGGGCGTCAGCGGCCGATCACCGGGTAGTGGTCGGAGAGGTTGGTGTAGGTGTAGGAGGTGCCCCAGCTGGAGACCGTCCAGGGCGCCGACTCCTCCTTGACCACGTTGTTCTCCCAGCCCGCCGGGCGGGCGTTGCCCTTGCGGTAGAGCACGTAGTCCAGGTCCTCGCGCGGGTCGGTCGGGTAGCGGTACTTCGCTATCGAGTTCAGCGCGGTGTCGAAGGAGTACAGGTGGCCCGTGCGCGAGTCGGAGTCGGCCAGGTCGGCGTTGGCGAGCATGCTCGCGTACTCCGGGGTGCGCGAGTCGACGTTGAAGTCGCCCGCCAGGATGACCTGCTCGCCCGCCGGGATGTTCTTGCCGTCGAGGAACGTGTCGAGCGCCCGGAACTGGCGGGCGCGCATCTGCGCGGCCTCGCCGGCGCCGCAGCCCGGGTCGGTGGACTGCGCGTGCGTGCCGACCACGTGCACTTTCGTGCCGTTCACGTTCAGCACGACGTAGGCGAAGCCCTTGTTGGACCACCAGTCCGCGCCGCAGGCGTCCTTGTAGACGAACTGCTCCTTGCGGACGATCGGCCACTTGCTGAGGATCGTGACGCCGCCGTCCTCGGGGGTGGTGGAGGAGTAGGCGCCGCCCGTGGCGTCCCAGCCGGTCCTGCTGCGGCCGACGACCGGGGTCTGGTACGGGTACTGCGCGGCGGAGTTCGCCTTCAGCGCGTCGGAGGAGCTGTTGTCGAAGGCTTCCTGGAGCACGACCACGTCGTGGCCCTGGTAGAAGGAGGCCCTGGGGATCTCCGCGGCCCGGTGGTCCTGGCCCCAGTTCGGATAGAGGTTCTTGCTCATCAGGAACACGTTGTACGACAGGACGCTGAGCCGCGGCGCGGCGGCGTTCTCCGCGGCCGTGGCGGCGGGCGCGGTGGTGGCTGCCATGGCGCCGGCGGCGATCGCCGCGACGGCCGCGGCTGCGGCCCGGTTGCGGCGGTGGGAGGTGTGCGGCATGAGGTCTCCATCATTCCTGCGGGGGAAGATCGGCCCCGTCATCCAAGCAGCCGCGGTTACCTCTGGGTAACACCCATGCAGCCACTTTCTGTCCGGGCCGCGACGATCACGCGGCGGGCCCGCCGTCAGTCCTGCGACGCGCTCCGGCCGAACCCGGAGCAGGGAGGGCAGGAGCGCTTCCAGCCCTGCGGAAGGAGACAGGCCCATCGCCGCAGGGTGACGTGCGCACCGCCCCGCCGGAAGGGCGTCGGCCCAGGCCATACTGGAAACCGGAAGAGATCGACGGCTGGGGGCGCGCATGACCGGGACCGACCGTACGGCCGCGCGGGCGGCACGGCAGCCGGCCACCGCCCGCACCGACCCCGAGCCGCCCCCGCCCGGCGGGGTGCTGTGGACCATCGCCGGCGACGTCCGCGCGCTGCTGATGCTGCCCGCAGCCTTCACGATGCAGGTCGCGCACCCCGCCATCGCGGCCGGCGTCGACGAGTACTCCGTCTTCCGCTCCGACCCCTGGGGCCGCGGCGAACGCTCCCTGCGCTCGGTCCAGCTGTGGGTGTACGGCGGGAAGGACGCCGCGGAGGAGGGCCGCCGGGTCCGCCGCCTGCACAAGGACATCCAGGGCACCGACACCCGCGGCCGGCGCTACCACTCCCTCGACCCCGCCTGCTACGCGTGGGTCCACGCCACCGGCTTCCCGGTCTACCTCTACGCCGGGCGCTACCTGCTGCGCCGCTTCACCCCCGCCCAGGAGCAGCAGCTCTACCGCGAATGGCTGCAGGTCGGCAGGATCCTCGGCCTGCGCGACCGGGACATGCCGCAGACCATCGAGGAGTACTGGACGTACTGGGCCCGGATGCTGGCCGAGGAGGTCGAGCCGACCGCGGTCGCCCGCGAGCTGGTCGCCACCAACGTGCCGCTGCCCCGGCCCGAGGGCGGCCCGCTCCCCGTACGGCTGCTGCTGCGTCTGACCTGGCCCGCGCTGCGGGCGGCCTTCCTGCGCCTGCGGGCCTTCGTCACCGCCGGGTACATGCCGCCCGAGGCGCGCGCCGCGATCGGGCTGGAGTGGAGCCCGGCCCAGGAGCGCAGGCTCCGCCGGTTCAGCACCGCCGTCCGGCTCCTCGTACCGCTGCTGCCCGAACGGCTGCGCTACCTGCCCATCGCCTACCGGGCGCGCGCCGCCTGGCACGCGGGCCGCCGCTGACCGACCCGGGACGCGCGGCCCCCGCGGGGAGCGGGAGCCGCTTACGGGGCGCCGGCCGGCGCGGGCTCAGTGCCGGTGGCCGGGCTCGGAGCCGTGCCCGGTGTCGTGGCCGGTGTCGTGGATCGTGTTCGTCTCCGCGATCTTCTTCCAGGACTTCGGCTCCGCGGCGGGCTTCGCCGGGGCCGACCGGGCCGGGGCCGACTGGGCCGAGCGGGCCGCCGGCTGCGCGGCCGCCGGGTTCAGCGCCGAGGCGTCGGGCTTGCCCGGGGTGTAGAGCCAGGTCTCGAACAGCTGGGCCAGGGGCTTGCCGGAGACCTTCTCGGCGTACCGGACGAAGTCCCCGACGTTGGCGTTGCCGTAGGCCCGCTCGGTCGGCCAGCCCTTGAGGATCCGGAAGAACTTCTCGTCGCCGATCTCGTTGCGCAGCGCCTGGAGGGCGATCGCGCCGCGGTCGTAGACGGCACCGTGGAACTGGTTCTCCGGACCGGGGTCGCCCGGCTTGACCTGCCAGAAGGCGTCCTCCGCCGGGCGCAGGGAGTAGGCCCAGTCGGCGAGCTCCTGCGCGGTGCCCTCGCCCTGCTTCTCCGACCACAGCCACTGGCTGTAGCGGGCGAAGCCCTCGTTGATCCAGATGTCCTTCCAGCCCTCCACGGACACGCTGTCGCCGTACCACTGGTGCGCCAGCTCGTGCACGACCACCGAGACGTTCGCGCCGTTCTGGAACTGGCGCGGACCGTAGAACGGCCGCGTCTGGGTCTCCAGGGCGAAGCCGGCGTTCACGTTCGGCACATAGCCGCCCAGCGCGTTGAAGGGGTACGGACCGAAGACCTCCTCCAGCCACTCGGTGACCTCACCGGTCCGCTCCACGCTCGCGCGCGCCGCCCCCGCGTTGTCGCCGAGGTCCTTGCTGTACGCGTTGACGATCGGCAGCCCGCTCGCCGTCCGGTCGGTGGTGATGTCGAACCTGCCGACGGCGAGGGTGGCCAGATAGGTGGCCTGCGGCTTGTTGGAGCGCCAGTTGTACCGGGTCCAGCCGAGCCGCGAACTCTGTGACTGGAGCACGCCGTTGCTGATGGCCTGGGTGCCGTCGGGGACGTTGACGGAGACGTCGAAGGTGGCCTTGTCCAGCGGGTGGTCGTTGCTGGGGAACCACCAGACCGCCGAGTCGGGCTCCTGCGCCGCCACGCCGCCGTCCGGGGTGCGGTGCCAGGCCGTCCAGCCGTCGACCTTCAGCTCGGACGGCTTGCCGGCGTAACGGACGACGACGGTCAGCGGGGTGTTGCGCGCCAGCGGCTTCGCCGGGGTCACCTCCACCTCGTGGGCGCCGGACGTGGCGAACTTCGCCTTGGCGCCGTTGACCCGGATCTCGCTGACCTGCAGGCCGAAGTCCAGGTTGAAACGGGACAGGTCCTGCTTGGCGGTGGCGATCAGCGTCGCGGTGCCCTCCAGCAGGTCCGTCGTCGGCTGGTACTTCAGGCGCAGGTCGTAGTGCGACACGTCGTATCCGCCGTTGCCGCTGGCCGGGTAGTAGGGATCGCCGATACCCGGGGCGCCCGGACCGGAACTCGCCGCCGACGCCGGGATCACCAGCAGGAGGGAAGCGGCGAGCACGCTCGGGACGATGACTTTGCGGTGCACGAATGACTCCAAGTGGGTAGGGGAGACAGCTCGGTTCAAGGTCGTCGCTCGACCGTATTCACCCCTGGCCGCTCAGGTCATGTCCATGGCCCCTGCTGTCACACGATCGCCATTCGGCCGTCACGTGTCCGCACGTGGAACGGTCCTGACCCGCCCGCGCGGGCCCGTCCGCCCCGGCCGTACCCGCCCCGGCCTGCGGCCCGACCGCCCACCGCCCCGCCCCGAACCCCCGCCGTACTCCCCGGCCCCGCCCGCGGGAACGTCCGGATCGACGCCGGTCCACACCCGCCGCGCCGCCCGGCGCCCTGCGCGAGCGGCTGGAGAGCTACGCCGACCGCCTCGACGCCGCACCCTGCGAGCACCTCGGCGCGGACGGCCCGGCCCGCCTCACCGGGCTCGGCGGCGCCCTCGCCGCCAAGGCCGTGACCGCCGGGGCCTTCCCAGGGGACCTCATGCGCAGGGCCTGACGGGCAGGGCTCCCGCGGTCCGCCGCCACCACCTGCCACAATTGGCAGCCTTCCAGTGCAAACGAAGGCAGGCGGGACCCGATCGTGACGATGTCCATCGAAGGCAGGATCGCCGAAGAGCTCGGCGTACGGGAGCGGCAGGTCAAGGCCGCCGTCGAGCTGCTCGACGGCGGCTCCACCGTGCCGTTCATCGCGCGCTACCGCAAGGAAGCGACCGAGATGCTCGACGACGCCCAGCTGCGCACCCTCGAGGAGCGGCTGAGGTATCTGCGCGAGCTGGAGGACCGGCGCGCGGCGATCCTGGACTCCGTGCGGGAGCAGGGCAAGCTCGACGCGGAGCTGGAGGCCCGGATCAACGCGGCCGACACCAAGGCGCGCCTGGAGGACATCTACCTGCCCTTCAAGCCCAAGCGCCGCACCAAGGCGCAGATCGCCCGCGAGGCCGGTCTGGAACCGCTCGCGGACGGCCTGCTGGCCGATCCGTCGGTGGACCCGGCCGCCGCGGCGGCCGCGTTCGTCGACGCCGACCGGGGCGTCGCCGACCCGGCGGCCGCCCTGGAGGGCGCCCGCGCCATCCTCACCGAGCGGTTCGCCGAGGACGCCGACCTGATCGGCGAGCTCCGCGAGCGCATGTGGGGCCGCGGCCGGCTCGCCGCGAAGGTCCGCGAGGGCAAGGAGGAGGCCGGCGCCAAGTTCGCCGACTATTTCGACTTCGCCGAGCCGTTCACGGCGCTGCCCTCGCACCGCGTCCTCGCCATGCTCCGCGGCGAGAAGGAGGACGTCCTCGACCTCAACCTGGAACCCGAGGCCCCCGAGGACGCCGACACCCCCGGCCCCTCCACCTACGAGGGCATGATCGCGCGCCGCTTCGGCGTCGCGGATCGCGGCCGCCCCGGGGACAAGTGGCTCGCGGACACCGTCCGCTGGTGCTGGCGCACCAAGATCCAGGTGCACCTCGGCATCGACCTGCGGACGCGGCTGCGCCAGGCCGCCGAGGACGAGGCCGTACGGGTCTTCGCGTCGAACCTGCGCGACCTGCTGCTCGCGGCGCCCGCCGGCACCCGCGCCACCCTCGGCCTCGACCCGGGCTTCCGCACCGGCGTGAAGGTCGCCGTCGTGGACGCCACCGGCAAGGTCGTGGCCACCGACGTCATCCACCCGCACGTGCCCGCCAACAAGTGGGACGAGTCCCTCGCGAAGCTGGCCCGCCTCGCCAAGGAGCACGCGGTCGAGCTGGTCGCCATCGGCAACGGCACCGCCTCCCGCGAGACCGACAAGCTGGCCGGGGACCTCATCTCCCGCCATCCGGAGCTGGGGCTCACCAAGGTGATGGTCTCGGAGGCGGGCGCCTCCGTGTACTCGGCCTCCGCCTTCGCCTCGCAGGAACTGCCCGGCATGGACGTGTCGCTGCGCGGCGCGGTCTCCATCGCCCGCCGCCTGCAGGACCCCCTCGCCGAGCTGGTCAAGATCGACCCGAAGTCGATCGGCGTCGGCCAGTACCAGCACGACCTGTCCGAGGTGAAGCTGTCCCGCTCCCTCGACGCGGTGGTCGAGGACTGCGTGAACGGCGTCGGCGTGGACGTCAACACCGCCTCCGCGCCACTGCTCTCGCGGGTCTCCGGCATCAGCGGGACCCTCGCCGAGAACATCGTCGCCCACCGCGATGCCAACGGCCCCTTCCGCAGCCGCAAGGGCCTCAAGGACGTGGCCCGGCTCGGCCCCAAGGCGTACGAGCAGTGCGCGGGCTTCCTGCGGATCCGCGGCGGGGACGACCCGCTGGACGCCTCGGCCGTGCACCCCGAGGCCTACCCGGTGGTCCGGGCGATGGGCAAGACGGCGGGCGGCGAGGTGGCCGCGCTGATCGGCAACACCGGGGTCCTGCGCTCCCTGCGCCCCGAGCAGTTCGTCACCGAGGCCTTCGGCCTGCCCACCGTCACCGACATCCTGCGCGAGCTGGAGAAGCCCGGCCGCGACCCGCGTCCGGCCTTCAAGACGGCGACCTTCAAGGAGGGCGTCGAGAAGATCGGCGACCTGGCCCCCGGGATGATCCTGGAGGGCGTGGTCACCAACGTGGCCGCCTTCGGCGCCTTCATCGACATCGGCGTCCACCAGGACGGCCTGGCGCACGTCTCGGCGCTGTCGAAGAACTTCGTCAAGGACCCCCGGGACGTCGTCAAGCCGGGCGACATCGTCCGCGTCAAGGTCATGGACGTGGACATCCCGCGCAAGCGGATCTCGCTGACCCTGCGCCTGGAGGACGAGCCCGGCGCGGAGCGCGGCGCCGGCGCCCCGCGCCAGCGCGAGGAGCGGCGCGGCGGCGGCCGTCCCCCGCAGCAGCGCGGCGGAGCGGCCGGCCAGGGCGGCGGCAGGAACCAGGGCGAGCGCGGCCAGGGCCAGAGCGGCGGCCGGGGCGGGCGGCAGGGCGGCGCGGCACCCGCGCCCGCGAACAGCGCGATGGCCGACGCGCTGCGCCGAGCCGGCCTCACCGGAGGCGAGGAGCGCCGCAACCGCTGACACCCGGCGTCGGGCCGTGCGGAAGGGATTGCGCACGGCCAGGGGCGGCCCCAGGCCACCCGGCGCGTGAAGGACCTCGTACGCGATGGCCGAATAGGTTCCCCACCTGGGGACTTTCCTTGCCAACTCCCGTACAAGATCTGTAGGCATGGTGGAACGCCCGTTCGTCACCCGGCGAACGGGCTTCCGTGTTTCCCCCCTCAGGACTGCATTGCCCGAGGCCGCCTTGAAGGCACAGGACGTCATGCCCATGCCCACACACGCCTACCGACGCTGCCCCGGAAAGGGTCCGAAGAGGGATCACATGTCCCACCGGCAACTCAGCATTCGCAAAAGGTGCGAGAACATTCTCGGCCATCTGGATCTGACCCACCCGTTCTCCCTGGACGTCCTGTGCCGGCGGATTGCGGAGCAGCGCGGCCGCCCCATCCGGCTCCACCCCCTGCCCAAGGAGGCGGCGGAATCCGGGGTCTGCGGCCTGTGGGTGGGCACCGCCAGCATCGACTACGTCTTCTACGAGGCGCAGACCACCCCGCTGCACCGGGAGCACATCGTCCTCCACGAGCTCGGCCACATCCTCTTCGGGCACCACTCGCTGGAGGGCGAGGAGAGCGACGGCCACGCCCCCGTCGTGCTCGGCCGCACCAACTACACCACCCGCCAGGAGCAGGAGGCCGAGATGCTCGCGAGCATGATCCGCATCCGCACCGCGAACGCCGGCCCGCGCACCCCCGCGCAAGGCCGCGGCACCCTGGCCCGGCTGGAGTCCGCCATGGGGTACGCGCGGGGCACCGATGGCGGCTGACCTCACCGACTTCGGCAACTGGCTCGCCGTCCCGAGCATGGTCTGCCTGTGGCTCGCCGTCCTTCTGCGCGCCCCGGGCGCCCTGCGCTCGCCCCAGCAGCGCGGCCTGTGGCTGGCCGTCGCGACCGCCGCCGCGGCGATGACCCTGAACCTTCCGGACGTCGTCTCCTACGCGATGACCCGCGGCGCCGGCTACGCCCACACCATCGGCCTCGTCCGCAACCTCATCGGGGTGCTGTCCGCGGGCGCGGTCCTCTACTTCGTCGCCGCCGCCACCCGCGGCCGCCGCCTGCGACTCGCCTCCTGCGCCGCCACCGCGGCCTGGCTGACCGCGCTCGTCGCCCTGGACGCCGCCGCGCCCGGCCACGGCACCCACGCCATGCCCCCGGTCGGCGACCCCGTGCCGTCCCTCGCGTACTGGCTCGTGCTGATCTCCGCCCACGTGATCGCCAACGCCGTGTGCGTGGCCCTGTGCTGGCGCTACAGCCGGCGCACCGAGAGCCGGGGACTGGCCGCGGGCCTGCGCCTCTTCGGCCTCGGCACCGCGCTCGCCGGACTGTTCTGGCTGGCCTACCTGGCCAAGGCGCTGTTCGCCAACACCTGGGCGATGCCCGCCCTTCCGCTGCTGATGAACCTGCACGGCCTGCTGCGCGCCGCCGCGATCCTCGTGCCCACCCTGTTCACCCTCCGCAGCACCTTCGCCGACACCGCCACCGCGTGGCGGCTGTGGCCGCTGTGGCGCGACCTGGTCGAGGCGGTCCCGCACGTGGCCCTCAACAAGCCGCGCTCGGGCCGGGTGGTGGAGCTGCTGTGGCCGCCGGTCCCGCGCAACCTGCTGGTCTACCGCAAGGTCATCGAGACGCGCGACGCCATCTTGATCCTGGGGGAATACGTCCGGCCGGGCGCCCTGGAGCAGGCCCGCGGCCGGGCCGCCGACCGCGGGATCCCCGAGCAGCGGCGCACCGCGGCCGCGCTGGCCCGCGTACTGAAGGACGCACGGCGGGCCAAACTCGCCGGACTGCCCGGGCGGCCGGGCGAGGCGGCCGGGCTGGAACTGCCCGCGGCCATCCAGAGTTCGAACGAAGGCGGGGACCTGGCCGACGAGGCGCGGTTCCTCGTCGACGTCGCCGAGGCCTACGCCTCGCCGGCCACCACCGAGGAAGTGAAAGCGCCGTGACCACCGTACTGATCACCGGAGCCAGCGGCGGACTGGGCGCCGCCTTCGCCCGGGGATTCGCCGCCAAGGGCTGCGACCTGGTCCTCGTCGCCCGCGACAAGGACCGGCTGGGCGCCGTCGCCGGCGCCCTGGCCCACGAGTACGGCACCGCCTGCGAGGTGCTGCCCGCCGACCTGCTGGACCCGGCGGGCCTCGCGGCCGTCGCCGAGCGGCTCGCCGACCGGGCCCGGCCCGTGGACATCCTGGTCAACAACGCGGGCTTCGGGCTCCCCGCGCCCTTCCCGTACAACCCCGTCGAGGACGAGGAGCGGATGCTCGACCTCCTCGTCAAGGTCCCGCTGCGGCTCACCCACGCCGCGCTGCCCGGGCTGCGCGAGCGCCGCCGCGGAGCCGTCGTCAACGTCTCCTCGGTGGCCGGACTGCTGCCCACGGGCACCTACGGGGCCGCCAAGGCCTGGGTCACCGCGTTCAGCGAGTCCCTCCGGGTGGACATGGAGCCCTACAACGTCCGGGTGCTGGCCGTCGTCCCCGGCTTCACCCGCACCGAGTTCCAGGAACGCGCCGGGATGGACGTCAGCGCGCTGCGCGACGAGGTCTGGCTGGAACCGCAGGCCGTCGTCGAGCAGGCGCTGAGGGACCTCGCCCTGCGCCGCCCGGTCAGCATCACCGGCCGCCGCTACCAGGCCTACGCCTTCGCCGCCCGCCACCTCCCGCGCACGTTCGTCGCCCGGAAGATGGCCCGCAAGCGCCGGGCCCCCGCAGGGCCGCCCGCCTGAACCGGCCCGTGGAGCGGTCCCGCCGGGCCCCGGCGTCCGGACTGCCGCCCGCCGAGGCGTACGCCGTCCCCGTCGGCCTGCCGGTGCCCGAGGCGCGTGAACGCCGTGCCCGGCGGGACCCCTCGGCAGCCGCCCGGCTCCCTAGACCTCGGTGACCTTGCCGCCGGAGACTTCCAGGCGGCGGGTCACCTGGACCGCGTCGAGCATCCGGCGGTCGTGCGTGACCAGCAGGAGGGTTCCCTCGTAGGACTCCAGCGCGGACTCCAGCTGCTCGATCGCCGACAGGTCGAGGTGGTTGGTCGGCTCGTCCAGGACCAGCAGGTTCACCCCGCGGCCCTGGAGCAGCGCGAGAGCGGCACGGGTGCGCTCACCGGGGGAGAGGGTCGCCGCCGGACGCAGGACGTGCGCCGCCTTGAGGCCGAACTTCGCCAGCAGGGTGCGTACTTCGGCGGGCTCGGTGTCGGGGACGGCCGCGCAGAACGCCTCCAGCAGCGGTTCGCCCCCGAGGAACAGGCCGCGGGCCTGGTCGACCTCGCCGACCAGGACGCCGGAGCCGAGGGTGGCCGAGCCGGAGTCCGGGGCCAGCCGGCCCAGGAGCATCGCGAGGAGGGTGGACTTGCCGGCGCCGTTGGCCCCGGTGATCGCCACCCGGTCCGCCCAGTCGATCTGCAGGCTGGCCGGGCCGAAGGAGAAGTCCCCGCGCTTGACGGCCGCCTCGCGCAGGGTCGCCACCACGGAGCCCGAGCGCGGGGCCGCCGCGATCTCCATGCGCAGCTCCCACTCCTTGCGCGGCTCCTCGACGACCTCCAGCCGCTCGATCGCCCGCTGCGTCTGGCGGGCCTTGGCGGCCTGCTTCTCGCTGGACTCGCCCCGCAGCGCCTTGCCGATCTTGTCGTTGTCGGTGGACTTGCGGCGGGCGTTGCGCACGCCCTTGTCCATCCAGTTGCGCTGCATCTGGGCCCGGCCCTCGAGGGCGGCCTTCTTGTCCGCGTACTCGTCGAACTCCTCGCGCGCGTGGCTGCGGGCCCGTGCGCGCTCCTCCAGGTAGGAGTCGTAGCCGCCGCCGTAGAGGTTGATCTGCTGCTGCGCCAGATCGAGTTCGAGCACCTTGGTCACGGTCCGCGTCAGGAACTCACGGTCGTGGCTGATCACGACGGTCCCGGCGCGCAGCCCCGTGACGAACCGCTCCAGCCGCTCCAGACCGTCCAGGTCCAGGTCGTTGGTGGGCTCGTCGAGCAGGAAGACGTCGTAGCGGGAGAGGAGGAGCGAGGCCAGGCCCGCACGGGCCGCCTGTCCGCCGGACAGCGCCGTCATCGGCAGATCGAGGCCGACCGCCAGGCCGAGGTCGTCCGCGACCTCCTCGGCGCGCTCGTCGAGGTCGGCGCCGCCGAGGTCCAGCCACCGGTCGAGCGCGCTCGCGTAGGCGTCGTCCGCGCCCGGCGTCCCGTCCACCAGGCCCTGCGTCGCCGCGTCGAGCTCCGCCTGGGCGGCGGCCACGCCCGTACGCCGGGCCAGGAAGTCCCGGACCGACTCCTCGGGCCGGCGCTCCGGCTCCTGCGGGAGGTGGCCCACGGCGGCGGTGGGCGGCGAGAGCCGCAGCTCCCCGGTCTCGGGGGTGTCCAGTCCGGCGAGCAGGCGCAGCAGGGTCGACTTGCCGGCGCCGTTCACGCCGACGAGGCCGATGACGTCGCCGGGCGCGACGACGAGGTCGAGATCGGCGAAGAGCGTGCGCTCACCGTGCGCGGCGGTGAGCTTCTTGGCGACGAGGGTTGCAGTCATGATGTGCCGATCCTATCGGCGCGCGGAGCGGGCCCCGGCGTGGCCGGATAGGTGGGAGGCACGTCATTGCGGCCATCTCGGCGGCGGCACACCATGAAGCCATGGGGTCATCGCCGCGCACCGTCCTCGTCCTCCTCTACGACGGGGTCCAGAGCCTGGACGTGACCGGCCCGGTGGAGGTGTTCGCCGCGCTCGCCCACTTCCCCGGGCGGGCCGGCTACGTGATCCGGACCGTGTCTCCGGGCGGGGAGCACGTCCGCACCGGGAGCGGGCTGACCCTCGTGCCGGACGGGGAGCTGGAGGGCGCCCGGCCGGGCCCCGACACCACGGTGCTCGTGCCCGGGGGACGCCTCACGGCGGACTTCGAGCCCAGGCTCACCGACTGGCTCCGCACGTACGGGGGCGGAGCGCAGCGGCTGGTCTCCGTGTGCACGGGAGGACTGCTGCTGGCCGAGGCGGGGCTGCTGGACGGGCGGCGCGCCACGACGCACTGGAACGCCTGCGAGCGGATGGCGCGGGACTACCCGGCGGTCGCCGTCGAGCCGGACCCGATCTACGTACGGGACGGGCCGGTGGCCACCTCGGCCGGGGTGACGGCCGGCATCGACCTCGCGCTGGCGCTGGTGGAGGAGGACCACGGGCAGGACGTCGCCCTGACGATCGCCCGCCACCTGGTGGTCTTCCTGCGCAGGCCCGGCAACCAGGCGCAGTTCAGCGCCCAGCTCGCGGCCCAGACGGCCCGGCGGGACCCGCTGCGGGACGTGCAGCAGTGGATCACCGAGCATCCGGGGGAGGACCTGGGCGTCGAGCACCTCGCCGCCCGTGCCCGGCTGTCGCCGCGGCACTTCGCCCGCTCCTTCCGGGCGGAGACCGGCGTCACGCCCGGCCGGTACGTCGAACGGGTGCGGGTGGAACACGCCCGGCGGCTGCTGGAGGAGAGCGGGGAAGGGATCGCACAGATCGCCCGGGCCTGCGGGTACGGGAACCCGGAGGCACTGCGCCGGGCCTTCGTGCGCACCCTGGGCCAGCCGCCCGCCGAGTACCGGCGCCGTTTCGGCACGTCCCGCTCCTGAGGGCAGGACCTGGCGCACCCGACCCGGAAGAAGGAGCCGCCCCGCCGGGGCGGACTCGTGTCGCGACCACCGCTCCGGAGGAGCCATGCAGATCGCCGTACTGCTCTACGACCACTTCACCGCCCTCGACGCCGTCGGCCCCTTCGACACCCTCGGACGGCTGACGGGTGCCGAGGTGGTCTTCGTCTCCGAGCGGCCCGGGCCCGTGCGCACCGACAACGGGAGCCTCGCGCTCGTCGCCGACAAGGGGCTCGACGAGGTCACCCGGCCCGACATCGTCATCGTGCCGGGCGGGCCGCATCCCGAGCGGGAGATGGCCAACCCCGTGGTCATGGACTGGCTGCGCTCGGTCGACGCGGCCACCACCTGGACCACCTCCGTGTGCACCGGATCCCTGCTGCTGGCCGCCGCCGGGCTGCTCGACGGCCGGCGGGCCACCAGCCACTGGCTGTACCTGGACCAGCTGCGGGGGCACGGCGTGGAGCCGACCGGCGAGCGCGTGGTCTTCGACGGCAAGTACGTCACCGCCGCGGGGGTGTCCTCCGGGATCGACATGGGGCTCACCCTGCTCGGCCGGATCGCCGGCGACGACTTCGCCAGGGCGGTGCAGCTGATGACCGAGTACGACCCCCAGCCGCCCTACGACGCCGGCTCGCCCGAGAAGGCGCCGGCCGCCCTCGTCGAGATGCTGCGGGGCAACACCCCGCCCGCCTGACCGGCGCGGGTCACGGCGTCCAGGTGAACCGGGGCGCCCGGCGCTCCAGGAACGCGGCGACACCCTCGGCGGTGTCGCCGCTTCCGGCGGCCTGCTCCTCCCAGTACCCGTCCCGGTCCGTGCGGCCGTCCGCGAACTCCTTCGCGGCCGCCTGCGTCAGCTGCGAGCGGGCGGCCAGGACCGCCGCGAACTCGGCCACGCGCCCGTCGAGTCGGCCGGCCGGCACCAGCTCGTTCAGGAACCCGGCGCGCAGCGCCTGCTGCGCCCCTATCAGCTCCGCGGAGTAGAGGAGGTACTTGGCCCAGGCCGGGCCGACCAGGGAGGCGAGCCTGCGGGTGGATGACGCCGGGTAGACGACGCCGAGCTTCGCCGGGGTCACCCCGAAGGACGCCCCCTCCTCGGCGAAGCGCAGGTCGCAGGCGGCCGCCAGCTGGCTGCCGCCGCCCACGCAGAATCCGCGGATCGCCGCCAGCGTCGGCTTCGGGAAGGCCGCCAGGGCCTCCTCCGCCGCCACGGCGAGGGCGCGCGGGTCATCGTCCCCGGTGAGGGAGGAGATGTCGGCGCCCGCGCAGAACGTCGGCCCGGCTCCGGTGAGGACGAGCACCCGTACGGCCGGATCGCACGCCAGGCCGTCCAGCAGCCCGGGGAGCGCCCGCCACATCGCGGCGGTCATGGCGTTGCGCTTGGCGGGGTGGGAGACGACGACGGTGGCGACCCCGTCGGAGACCGTGTGCAGGAGGGTTGCGTCCAGGGCTGCGTCCATGCGCCGGATGCTATCCCGGGCGGTGAAACCTATGATCAAGGGAGTGTCGTAGGGGGTGCGAGGAGGTGGCACGTCCAGTGGGCGCAGACCGTCAGGAGAAGAAGAAGGTCAACCGCCGCTTCGGGCTGATGGCCGTGTTCGGGGTGCTCCTCGTGCTGGCGGGCCTGGTCGGTCTGCTCTACACGGGCCTCGCCACCCTCACCTCGATGTTCCTCTTCGGCTGGCTGCTGCTCATCGGCGGCGTGATCGGTCTGGTGCAGGCGGTGCAGTCGCGGGGCAGCAGCTACTTCTGGCTCGCCGTGATCGTCGCCGCGATCAACATCGCGGCGGGCTTCGTGATCCTGCGCCGCCCCGAGGCGAGCGCCGAGGCGCTGACGATGTTCGCGGCACTGCTCTTCCTCACCGGCGGGCTGTTCCGGCTGGTCGGCGCGCTGGTGGTGCGCGGAGCCCACTTCGGGCTCGCGCTCGTGCAGGGTGCCTTCGGCGTGCTGCTGGGCTTCCTGATCCTCTCCAACTGGCCCGGCAACAGTCTGTACGTGATCGGAACCTTCTTCTCGCTCGCCCTGCTGTTCGACGGCCTGAGCCTCATCGCCACGGGCATGGGGGCGCGCCGCATCCTGGGGTTGGTCAGGGAAGACGAGCCGGGGACGGAAGCCGCCGCCGCGCGGGGGACGCGTGAGGCGGCCGAGAAGCGGCCGGCAGAAGATCAGGAACAGACCAACAACTGACGCTGTCATACGCCAGCGGTCAGAAAGTGTCCGATTGACGCTGACTTCTGGTCAGCAGTCGGGTCCGGACCCACCCCTTCACCACTCTTGTCGCGTGGAGACGATCGAGCGTGAAGACGGGGGCCGCAAGATGGACGGCAGCGGGAGCGGCCCATGGGCCGGGGAAGGGGTGCCGGAGGCTCCGGCCGACCCGCTCGCCTACGAGGGCGTGTGGAGGTTCACCGCTCCCGCAGTAGAAGAATCCGTTCCGCAGGCCCGCAGGGCCGTCCGGGACCTGCTCGGGCGCCAGGGGGTGCCGGCCCATCAGGACCTGGTGTACTCCCTGCTCCTGATCGTCTCCGAACTGGTGACGAACTCGGTCCGGCACGCCGCCCTGCTATCGCCCGAGGTAGCGGTGGAGGTCGCGATCGGCCGCGAGTGGGTACGGGTGGCCGTCGAGGACAACCACCCCTACCGCCCCAAGGCGCTGGAGGCCGACTACGGCCAGACCGGCGGCCGCGGTCTGCTGCTCGTCCGGGAGGTCACCCTGGAGGCGGGCGGGGTCTGCGACGTCGAGCACACCTCGACCGGCGGCAAGGTCATCTGGGCGGCCCTGCCCCTCGGCACCCCGCCGACCACCCGCTGAGCGGCGGGCGGCGGGGGAGCGGCGAGGACTGCGTACCGGGCTACCAGCCGGCCGCGTCGCCGGTCAGCTCCCGGATCGCGGGCCGAGCAGCGTCCAGTACGGTCATGAACCAGGCCGAGAACGGCACTTCGGCGTGCCGCTTGGCCAGCTCCTCGGCGGTGACGAAGGCGGTGTCCTCGACCTCCTCCGGGTCGGGCCGCACGGCGGCCTGCGCAAGTCCCACGAACAGGTGGTTGAACTCCTGCTCCACGAGCCCCGACGCGGGGTCCGGGTGGTTGTAGCGAACCGTTCCCGCCTGGGCGAGCAGCGAGGGCGACAACCCCAGCTCCTCGTGCGTCCGCCGGGCCGCGGCCGCGAACGGAGACTCCCCGGGATACGGGTGGCCGCAACAGGTGTTCGACCAGACGCCCGGCGAGTGGTACTTCCCGAGAGCCCGCTGCTGGAGCAGCAGACGGCCCTGCTCGTCGAACAGGAACACGGAGAACGCCCGGTGCAGCCGGCCCGGCGCCTGATGGGCGGAGAGCTTCTCCGCCGTGCCGATGGTGTTGCCGGACTCGTCGACCAGTTCGAGCATGATCGGTTCTTGAGTACCGGTGCCGGGGGACGCGCTGTTCGCGGCGGTGGCTGGTGTGGTCGGCATACCCATCCTTCGCTTCGGACTTCGGCCTTCAGTCTGCCGTACAAAAGAGGCTTGTCCCCACTTCGGACATCCGCGCATGTCCGCTCCCCGCCCCGTGCTAGTGCTGTGACCGGCAAGGCTTTCCGGCCACAGCACCAGGCAGGGGCGGACATACGCGGATCACCTCATGCGGCACTCCCGCGCGTCAGACTCCGAACGGGGCCGGATACGTGATCGTTCCCGCCGGGACCGGCACGCGACCGTCCAGCACCAGCGCCATCATCGCCTCGTCCGGGACCTCGAAGGGCGCCCGGATCCCGAACCGCGACGCCGCCGTGAACCCGAAGCGCGGGTAGTAGGAGGGGTGGCCCAGGACCAGCACCAGCGACTCCCCCCGCTCCCGCGCCGCCGCGAGCAGCGCCCGTACGACGGAGCTGCCCGCCCCCGAGCGCTGGTACGCAGGATCGACGGCCACCGGGGCGAGCGCCAGCGCCGGGGCGCCGCCGACCTCGCACCGGGTGAGCAGGGCGTGCGCGGCGACCGACCCGTCGGGGGCCTCGGCCACGTACGACAGCCCGGGCAGCCAGGAGCCGTCCGTGCGCAGCGCGTCCACGAGATCCGCCTCCAGCGGGGTCTCGAAGGCCGCCAGGTTGACGGCCCGTACGGCGGCGTGGTCGGCCGCGGTCTCCGGGCGGGCCGGCCAGGCCGCGCCGCCGACGGCCTCCGCCGGGCGCAGGCCGTCGCCGGGGCAGCCGTACTCCTGCCCGTGGCGGGCCCGCACGTCGGGTTCCCGCAGTCCGCGGGGGGAAGTGAGAAAAGCCTCGGAGGAGGCGTTGCCGTCGTTGTCGGCGTCGCTGATGTCGTCGGTCACGGTGAACCCTTGGGGAAAGGGGCTCCGGCCGATCTGCGGATCCCCTCGGCCCATGCCGGGGAAGGGGAAACGGTGGATCAGGCCCGGCCGGTCGCCCGGGGGAAATGGGAGATGCACCGGAGTTCGCGGCGCTCGGCCGCGACCACTGCGACGGTCATCGACCCACCTCGTTCCACTCGACGCCTTCAGGGGCGTGTCCACCGTAACATCCAGGCCGTTTGTGGTACCGCGTCGTGATCACCGATGATGATCGCGACCCGGCCCGGAGCCCGGATATTCGGCTTATCAGGGCGTGAACGGGTGATGAACCCCTGCTTCCATTCATCCGATAGCCTCTGCCGACGTGCCGCCCCCCGGGCGCGCCCGTCCGGAAATCCGTTACAAGGAGTGAGTTCGTCTGCCGACCGTCATCCTCACCGGCCTGCCGGTCCCCGGATCGCCGCTCGCCGACGAGCTCCGCTCACTCGGCTTCGAGGTCCGCCCGGCCGCCGGGCCCCAGGACGCCGCCGCCGCACTGGCCGGCGTACCCGCCGACCAGCGGGTGGCCGTCGTGGACACCGCGTTCGTCGGACACGTGCACGCGCTGCGGCTCGCGCTGACCGACCCGCGCTTCGACGCCTGCGCCGTCACCGGCGCCCTCTCCGTGCAGGCGGGGGCCCGCGAGGCCCTCGACAAGGCCGTCGCCACCGAGGGCGCCCGCGGATCCGGCCCCTACGCCGACCGGCTCGCCGCCGCCGTCGAGGCCACCGGGACCGCCGTCCAGCGGCCCGAGCTCGGCAGCCTGGTCGCCGCCGTCCCCGCCGACGCCGACGAGCGCGCGGCGGCGTCCGCCGCCGTCGCCGCCGTGGACGAGGAAGCGGTACGGCTGCGCTCCGCCGTGAAGTCCCGCGACGGGTTCTTCACCACCTTCTGCATCAGCCCGTACTCGCGCTACATCGCCCGCTGGTGCGCGCGCCGCGGCCTGACCCCCAACCAGGTCACCACCGCCTCGCTGATCACCGCGCTGATCGCGGCCGGCTGCGCCGCCACGGGCGAGCGCTGGGGGTACGTCGCGGCCGGCGTGCTGCTCATCGTCTCCTTCGTCCTGGACTGCACCGACGGGCAGCTCGCCCGCTACTCCCTGCAGTACTCGACGATGGGCGCCTGGCTCGACGCGACCTTCGACCGGGCCAAGGAGTACTCCTTCTACGCCGGCCTGGCGCTCGGAGCCGCCCGCAACGGGGACGACGTCTGGGGCCTCGCCCTCGGCGCCATGATCCTGATGACGTGCCGGCACGTCGTGGACTTCTCCTTCAACGAGGCCAACCACGACGCCACCGCCAACACCAGCCCGACCGCCGCCCTCTCGGACCGGCTCGACAGCGTCGGCTGGACGGTCTGGGTCCGGCGGATGATCATCCTGCCGATCGGCGAGCGCTGGGCGATGATCGCGGTCCTGACCGCCTTCACCACCCCGCGGATCGTCTTCTACGCCCTGATCGCCGGCTGCGCCTTCGGCGCGCTGTACACCACCGCGGGCCGCGTCCTGCGGTCCCTGACCCGCAAGGCCCGGCGCACCGACCGCGCCGCCCAGGCGCTCGCCGACCTCGCCGACTCCGGTCCGCTCGCCGAGCTCCAGGCCCGCCTGCTGCGCGGCCGCGCCGGATCCTTCGGGTCCGTGTACGTCGCCGCCCTCGGCACCGTGCTGATGATCGGCGCCGCCCTGTACCTCCCCTTCGGCGACCCGCGGCTCGTCGCCGTCGCCGTGCTCTACGCCGTGACCGCCGGCCTCGCCGTCGCCGCCCCGCTGAAGGGCGCGCTCGACTGGCTGATCCCGCCGCTGTTCCGCGCGGCCGAATACGTGACGGTCCTCGCACTCGCCACCAAGGCGGACGTCCCCGGGGCCCTTCCGGCGGCATTCGGCCTGATCGCGGCGGTCGCCTACCATCACTACGACACGGTGTACCGCATTCGCGGCGGCACCGGCGCGCCCCCGCACTGGCTGGGGCGGACGATCGGCGGCCACGAGGGCCGGGTCCTGCTGACCACGGTCCTCGCCGCCGTCCTCGTGGACCGCGCATCGGACTTCCCCGTCGCGCTCACGGCCCTGGCCGTGTTCGTGGCACTCGTGGTGCTCGTGGAGAGCATCCGCTTCTGGGTCTCCTCCGGGGCACCCGCCGTACATGACGAAGGAGAACCAGCATGATCGGCCTTGTCCTCGCTGCCGGTGCGGGACGCCGCCTGCGTCCCTACACCGACACCCTGCCCAAGGCCCTCGTGCCCGTCGGCCCCGAGGGGGACGAGGAGAGCCTGACGGTCCTCGACCTGACCCTGGGCAACTTCGCCGCGGTCGGTCTCACCGAGGTCGCGATCGTCGTCGGCTACCGCAAGGAGGCCGTCTACGCCCGCCAGGCCGCGCTGGAGGCCAAGTACGGCCTGAAGATCACGCTGATCGACAACGACAAGGCCGAGGAGTGGAACAACGCCTACTCCCTGTGGTGCGCGCGTGAGGTCCTGGGGCGCGGTGTGATCCTCGCCAACGGCGACACCGTCCACCCGGTCTCCGTCGAGGAGACCCTCCTCGCCGCCCGCGGCAACGGCCAGAAGATCATCCTCGCCCTCGACACGGTCAAGAGCCTGGCCGACGAGGAGATGAAGGTCGTCGTCGACGGGGACCGGGGCGTCCGGAAGATCACCAAGCTGATGGACCCCGCCGACGCCACCGGTGAGTACATCGGCGTCACGCTCATCGAGGCCGAGGCCGCCGAGGCCCTCGCCGAGGCCCTGAAGACCACCTTCGAGCGCGACCCGGACCTCTACTACGAGGACGGCTACCAGCAGCTCGTCAACGACGGCTTCGTGGTCGACGTGGCCCCCATCGGCGACGTCAGGTGGGTCGAGATCGACAACCACGACGACCTCGCCAAGGGCCGGACGATCGCATGCCAGTACTGACGAGGCTCATCCCCTCGCCCGTCGTCGTCGACATCGCCCGCGGGGCGATGGACGACCTGGCCGGCCTCCTGGCCGACCAGCGGATCTCCGCCTCCGGCAAGCTCGCCATCGCGATCAGCGGGGGCTCCGGCGTGGCGCTGCGCGCCAAGCTGGAGCCCGTGCTCCCGCACGCCGACTGGTACGCCGTCGTCGACGGCACCATCGACTCCGCGGTCAAGCTCGCCGACGACATAAAGGGCCGCCGCTACGACGCCGTCGTGGGCCTGGGCGGCGGCAAGATCATCGACGTGGCCAAGTACGCCGCGGCGCGCGTCGGGCTGCCCATGGTGGCCGTCGCCACCAACCTCTCGCACGACGGCATCTGCTCACCGGTGTCCATCCTGGACAACGACAACGGCCGCGGCTCCTACGGCGTCCCCACCCCGATCGCCATGGTGATCGACCTCGACGTCATCAAGGAGGCCCCGGTGCGGTTCATCCGCGCCGGGATCGGCGACGCGATCTCCAACATCTCGGCGATCGCCGACTGGGAGCTCTCGCACGAGACCACCGGCGAGCCCGTCGACGGCCTGGCCGCCGCCATGGCCCGCACCGCGGGCGAGTCCGTGCTGCGCCACCCGGGCGGCTGCGGCGACGACGCGTTCCTCACCGTGCTCTCCGAGGCGCTCGTCCTGTCCGGCATCGCCATGTCGATCAGCGGGGACTCCCGCCCGTCCTCCGGCGCCTGCCACGAGATCAGCCACGCCTTCGACCTGCTCTACCCCGGGCGCTCCGCGCTCCACGGCGAGCAGGTCGGCATCGGCGCGGCCTTCGCGATGCACCTGCGCGGGGCCGCGGAAGCCTCCGGCCACTTCGTCGAGGTGCTGCGCCGGCACGGCCTGCCGGTCGCGCCCGAGGAGATCGGCTTCAGCGTCGACGAGTTCGTCGCGGCCGTCGAGTACGCCCCACAGACCCGCCCGGGACGCTTCACGATCCTGGAGCACCTCAACCTGTCCGCCGCCGAGATCAGGGACGCATACGCCGACTATGCCAAGACCATCCGTAGCTGAACTGAGGCCCGTCGTCCACCCCGCGGGTGTGAAGGACCGGGTCAGCGGCGAGCACTGGGGCGGGCGCCTCTACATGCGCGAGATCTCCCTGCGCATCACCCGCGTCCTGGTCACCACCAAGGTCACGCCCAACCAGCTGACCTACCTGATGACCCTCGCCGGTGTCCTCGCCCTGCCGGCCCTGCTGGTGCCGGGGATCTGGGGCGCCGTCCTCGGCGTGGTCGCGGTACAGATGTACCTGCTGCTCGACTGCGTCGACGGCGAGGTCGCCCGCTGGAAGAAGCAGTACTCCCTCTCCGGGGTCTACCTGGACCGGGTCGGCGCCTACCTGTGCGACGCGGCGGTCCTGGTCGGCTTCGGCCTGCGCGCCGCCGACCTGTGGGGCACCGGGCGCGTCGACTGGCTGTGGGCCTTCCTCGGCACGCTCGCCGCGCTCGGCGCCATCCTGATCAAGGCCGAGACCGACCTGGTCGGCGTCGCACGCCACCAGGCCGGCAAGCCCGTGGTCAAGGACGCTGCCGCAGAGCCGCGCGCCAAGGGCATGGCCCTCGCGCGCCGGGCCGCCGCCGCGCTGAAGTTCCACCGGCTCATCCTCGGCATCGAGGCCTCGCTGCTCATCCTGTTCCTGGCCGTCCTCGACCAGCTGCGCGGCGACCTGTACTGGTCCCGGGTCGGTGTCGCCGTGCTCGCGGGCATCGCGATGCTGCAGACCGTCCTGCACCTGGTGTCGATCCTCGCCTCCAGCAGGCTCAAGTGACGGCCCCGATGCGGCTGGGCGCCGTGATCATCACCATGGGCAACCGGCCCGACGAGCTCAAGGCGCTCCTCGACTCGGTGGCCCGCCAGGACGGCGACCCGGTCGAGGTCGTCGTCGTGGGCCAGGGCGTACGCGTGGCCGAGGTCGCGGACCTGCCCCCGGGGGTGCGCTCCGTCGACCTGCCCGAGAACCTGGGCATCCCGGGCGGCCGCAACGTCGGCATCGAGGCCTTCGGCCCCGGCGGCCGTGACGTCGACGCGCTGCTCTTCCTCGACGACGACGGGCTCCTGGAGCGCACCGACACCGCCGAGCTGTGCCGGCAGGCTTTCGCCGAGGACCCCGCACTCGGGATCATCAGCTTCCGCATCGCCGATCCGGACACCGGGCGGACGCAGCGCCGGCACGTGCCGCGGCTGCGGGCCTCGGACCCGATGCGGTCCTCGCGCGTGACGACCTTCCTCGGCGGTGCCAACGCCGTCCGCACGAAGGTGTTCGAGCAGGCCGGAGTCCTGCCGGGGGAGTTCTTCTACGCCCACGAGGAGACCGATCTGGCCTGGCGCGCACTCGACGCGGGGTGGCTGATCGACTACCGGGCGGACATGGTGCTGCTCCACCCGACAACTGCCCCCTCCCGGCACGCCGTCTACCACCGTATGGTGGCCCGTAACCGCGTGTGGCTCGCCCGCCGCAACCTGCCCGCACCGCTGGTCCCGGTCTACCTGGGCGTCTGGCTCCTGCTGACGCTCCTACGGAAGCCCTCGGGACCCGCGCTCAAGGCCTGGTTCGGCGGATTCCGCGAGGGATGGACCACTCCCTGCGGACCCCGCCGCCCGATGAGATGGCGTACGGTCTGGCGGTTGACCCGACTGGGCCGCCCTCCCGTCATCTGACCAGCCCGCGTCTGGGAACATGACGCGATCACGGGTCTCGAGCCACCAGCCTGATGCCCACCTGGCCGCATCTTGAAGACGAAAGTTTCAACTTGTGAGTGACACAACCCACGACGGCGCCCTCGCCACGAGCAGGCCGCCGTCCGCAGACGCGGGGCTCAGCGCCGCGGAGCTCGCCAGCAAGTACGGCCTCTCGGTCAGCGGCGCCCGGCCCGGTCTGGGCGAGTACGTGCGGCAGCTCTGGGGCAGGCGCCACTTCATCATGGCCTTCTCCCGGGCCAAGCTGGTCGCGCAGTACAGCCAGGCGAAGCTCGGCCAGGTCTGGCAGGTGGCGACCCCGCTGCTGAACGCGGCGGTCTACTGGCTGATCTTCGGGCTGATCCTCGGCGCGGGCCGGGAGATGCCCAAGGGCGTCTACGTCCCCTTCCTCATGATGGGCATCTTCGTCTTCACCTTCACGCAGAGCTCGGTGATGGCGGGCGTCCGGGCGATCTCGGGGAACCTCGGGCTGGTGCGCGCGCTGCACTTCCCGCGCGCCTCCCTGCCGGTGTCGTTCTCGCTCCAGCAGCTCCAGCAGCTGATGTACTCGATGATCGTCGTCTTCGTGATCGCGGTCTCGTTCGGCAACTACCCGCGGCTGTCCTGGCTCCTGGTCATCCCGACGCTGGCCCTGCAGTTCGTCTTCAACACCGGCCTCGCCATGATCTTCGCTCGGATGGGTTCCAAGACGCCCGACCTGGCGCAGCTGATGCCGTTCGTGATGCGCACCTGGATGTACGCCTCGGGCGTGATGTTCCCGATCGGGATCTACCTCAAGGACCAGCCGCAGTGGATCAGCGACGTGCTGCTGTGGAACCCGGTCGCGATCTACATGGACCTCATCCGGTTCGCCCTGATCGACGACTACGGCGCGAGCAACCTGCCCCCGCACGTGTGGCTCTTCGCCGTGGGCTGGGCCGTGGTGATCGGCGTCGGCGGCTTCGTGTACTTCTGGAAGTCTGAGGAGCGTTACGGCCGTGGCTGACAACACCCAGGGGCGCGTCCCCACCGTGATCGCGGACGGCGTCCACATCGTCTACCGCGTCAACACCGGCAGCAGCGGCAAGGGCGCGGCCACCGCCGCGCTCAGCAAGATAGTCCGCCGGAGGAAGGGCGACGCCCCGGGCGTGCGCCGCGTCCACGCCGTGCGCGGTGTCTCCTTCACCGCCTACCGCGGCGAGGCCATCGGCCTCATCGGCTCCAACGGCTCCGGCAAGTCCACCCTGCTGCGCGCCATCGCCGGCCTGCTGCCCTGCGAGGAGGGCAAGGTCTACACCGACGGCCAGCCCTCGCTGCTGGGCGTGAACGCCGCGCTGATGAACGACCTCACCGGCGAGCGCAACATCGTCCTCGGCGGTCTCGCCATGGGGATGACCCGTGAGCAGATCAAGGAGCGCTACCAGAGCATCGTCGACTTCTCGGGCATCAACGAGAAGGGCGATTTCGTCTCCCTGCCGATGCGCACCTACTCCTCCGGCATGGCGGCGCGACTGCGGTTCTCCATCGCGGCGGCCAAGGACCACGACGTCCTGATGATCGACGAGGCCCTGGCCACCGGTGACCGCTCCTTCCAGGTGCGTTCGGAGAACCGAATCAAGGAACTCCGCCAGAAGGCCGGCACGGTCTTCCTCGTCAGCCACAACAACAAGTCCATCCGGGACACCTGCGACCGGGTGCTGTGGCTGGAGAAGGGCGAGCTCCTGATGGACGGGCCCACGGAGGAAGTCGTCTCGGCATACGAGAAGGCCACCAACGGCTGACCTCCGGGCCGCGCGGCGCCTTCCGGGGCGCTTCCCCGCTTCACCGAAGGCCCCCGCCGCTCAGCGCGGCGGGGGCCTTAAGCATGCAGGTGCATTACGCCGCAGGCCCGTTGTCGTATTGCGCGGCGACATTCGGTGGCGCGGTGAATACCCGAGCGGCCTCCGCGACGTTCTACAGCGTAAGCTGAGGCGGTCCTGAATCACGGCAAGAGGGGACGATTCCCCGCAGGTGAACGGCCCTGGGACAGCCCCGGGAAAACCCCGGCGGCGTGTCCGAAATAGGATGTAATGGGTCGGCAGTGTAGAACGGGAGATGTGACGGCAATGGCTACGGGAATTCTCCGGCCCCCAGGGACGGCGGCCGTCCCCGCCCCGGGCGGCGGGCGGTGAACCCGGGGCACGGCATCCGACCCCTGTCCGACACGGCCCACGTGAGCGCCACCCTCGACAAGGCGGCGGCGGAGAACTTCCCCGTCGCCCCGGTCTTCCTGCCCCGCGCCTGGCGCGACGGGCTGACGGCCGTCTACGGATACGCCCGCCTCGTCGACGACATCGGCGACGGCGACCTCGCCCCCGGCGGACACGACGCCGTCCTCCTCGGGCTCGACCCGGAAGCGGTCGACGACCGGCTCGCCATGCTCGACGCCTTCGAGACCGACCTGCTGCGCGTGTTCGGCTCCGCCGACGGCCCCCCGCGCCACCCCCTGCTGCTCGCCCTGCGGCCCGTGGTGCGCACCCACGGCCTGACCCCCGAGCCCTTCCTCGGGCTCATCGAGGCCAACCGCCAGGACCAGCGGGTCACGCGCTACGCGACCTACGCGGACCTCGCGGCGTACTGCGAGCTGTCCGCCAACCCGGTCGGCCGCCTCGTGCTGTCCCTCACCGGCACCAGCACCCCCGAGCGGATCCGCCTGTCCGACTCCGTCTGCACCGCCCTCCAGATCGTCGAGCACGTCCAGGACGTCGCCGAGGACCTGGGCCGCGACCGGATCTACCTGCCCGCCGAGGACATGCGGCGCTTCCACGTGTCCGAGGCCGACCTGGCCGCCCCGTCCGCCGGCGCCTCCGTGCGCGCCCTCGTCGCGTTCGAATCCGAGCGCGCACGCGCGTTGCTGGATGACGGCGTCCCGCTCGTGGGTAGCGTGCACGGCAGGCTCCGCCTGCTCCTCGCGGGCTTCGTGGGAGGGGGGCGGGCCGCCCTGCGAGCCGTCACCGCCGCCGGCTTCGACGTACTCCCCGGCCCGCCCACATCCACCAAGAGCGGCCTGCTCCGCGAGGTTGCCGCCGTCCTGCGCACAGCGCCGAGAAAGAGGTGAGCCCGACCGTGGAGGGCCCCACACACGCTTCCGCACAGACCGCGGTCTCCGCACCTGTCTCGGCGGCCTACAGCTACTGCGAGGCCGTCACCGGTTCACAGGCGCGCAACTTCGCGTACGGAATCCGGCTGCTGCCCACCGACAAGCGCCATGCCATGTCCGCGCTCTACGCCTTCTCCCGGCGGGTCGACGACATCGGCGACGGCACGCTGCCCACCGAGGCGAAGTTCGCGCGCCTGGAGGAGACCCGCGCCGTCCTCGGACGGATCCGGGCCGGCGAGGTCGACGAGGACGACACCGACCCGGTCGCCGTCGCCCTGGCGCACGCCGCCCGGCGCTTCCCCATCCCGCTCGGCGGCCTCGACGAGCTCATCGACGGCGTGCTGATGGACGTCCGCGGCGAGACCTACGAGACCTGGGACGACCTCAAGGCCTACTGCCGCTGCGTGGCCGGCGCCATCGGACGGCTCTCGCTCGGCGTCTTCGGCACGGTCCAAGCACCCGGCACGCCCGACGCCGCGCGCGCCGGCGAGTACGCCGACACCCTCGGCCTCGCCCTGCAACTCACCAACATCCTCCGCGACGTCCGCGAGGACGCCGGCAACGGACGCACCTACCTGCCCGCCGAGGACCTCGCCAAGTTCGGCTGCTCGCAAGGCTTCCGCGCCGGCCGGCTCCCCGCCGGCGCCGACTTCGCCGGACTGGTCCACCACGAAGTCCGCCGCGCCCGCTCCCTGTTCGCCGAGGGCTACCGGCTGCTGCCGATGCTCGACCGGCGCAGCGGCGCCTGCGTGGCCGCCATGGCCGGCATCTACCGGCGCCTCCTCGACCGCATCGAGCGGGAGCCGGAGGCCGTCCTGCGCGGCCGTGTCTCGCTGCCGCCGCACGAGAAGGCGTACGTGGCCGTGCGGGGCCTGTCCGGATTCGACGCGCGCACCGTCTCCCGCCAGGCCGCCCGGAGGCGGATGTGACGACCCGGACGAAGGCGGCCCCGCCGCCCACCGCCGCCGCCGCTGCCCGGCGGCGGCCCGGCACCGGCCGCAGGCACCTCCCGGCCCTGCCGACCCCGCTCCCGTCCGGCCCGTCCGGCGTGCTGCGTCCCGCAGGCTCCGCCCGCAAGCTCCCGTCCGGCCGGGAGGGCGCACTCACGGCTGCGGCCACCGGCGCGCCCGCCGCCGCGCCCGGCACCCCCGGGACACCACCGGGCGCCCACCCGGCGTGCGCCGGCGACCTGCGGCGTACAAGCCCGGCGCTCCGCCCCGAGCGCGCGCCTGCCCGGGCAACCACGCCGGCGGCCGGCGCGTCTCTCCTCGCGGACGGCGGCCGGGCCGGGCGGGAGACCTCGACGGGATCGGGCCTGCCCGCCCGGGACCTGCCGGCCGGCCCGGCGGGCCACTGCACCACGGGGGAGGGCGCATGACCGGTACCGACCAGCACGCCGTCGTCGTCGGCGGCGGACTCGCCGGCGTCACCACCGCCCTCGAACTCGCCGACGCCGGGCTGCGCGTCACCCTGCTCGAAGGCCGCCCCCGACTCGGCGGGCTCGCCTTCTCCTTCAAGCGCGGCGACCTCGACGTCGACAACGGTCAGCACGTCTACCTCCGCTGCTGCACGGCCTACCGGTGGTTCCTCGACCGCGTCGGGGGCACCGCCCTCGCCCCGCTCCAGGACCGGCTCGACGTACCCGTCCTCGACGTCGCCCACCCCGGCGGACCGCGCCTGGGACGGCTGCGCCGCGGCGGCCTGCCCGTGCCCCTGCACCTCGCCGGAGCACTCGCCCGCTACCCGCACATGTCCCTCGCCGAGCGCGCGAGCGTCGGACGCGCCGCCCTCGCCCTGCGCCGCCTCGACCCGGGGGACCCGGCCCTGGACGGCCTGGACTTCGCCACCTGGCTCGGCCGCTACGGCCAGTCCGCCCGCACCATCGAGGCCCTGTGGGACCTCGTCGGCATCGCCACCCTCAACGCCAACGCCGCACACTCCTCGCTGGGCCTGGCCGCGATGGTCTTCAAGACCGGCCTGCTCTCCGAGAAGGGCGCGGCCGACATCGGCTGGGCCCGCGTACCGCTCGGCGAGCTCCACGACACCCTCGCCCGCAAGCAGCTCGACGCGGCCGGGGTACGCACCCGGCTGCGCACCCGCGTCACGGCCGTGACCCGTACGCCCGAAGGGGCCTGGCGGGTCGACACCGAGGAGGAGTCCCTCGACGCGGGCACCGTCGTCCTCGCCGTACCGCAGCGCGAGACGCACGGACTGCTGCCCGCCGGCGCCCTCGCCGACCCCGACAAGCTCCTCGACATCGGCACCGCACCGATCCTGAACGTCCACGTCGTCTACGACCGCAAGGTGCTCAAGCAGCCCTTCTTCGCCGCACTCGGCTCGCCGGTGCAGTGGGTCTTCGACCGCACCGACTCCTCCGGACTCCCCGACGGCGGCCAGTATCTGGCGCTGTCGCAGTCCGCCGCCCAGGACGACATCGACGAGCCCGTCTCGGTGCTGCGCGGCAAGTACCTGCCCGAGCTGGAGCGGCTGCTGCCCGCCGCGCGCGGGGCCAAGGTACGGGACTTCTTCGTCACCCGGGAGCGGACGGCGACCTTCGCACCCGCGCCCGGCGTCGGCCGGCTGCGCCCCGGGGCGCGGACCGACACGCCGGGGCTCTACCTGGCCGGTGCGTGGACTGCCACGGGTTGGCCCGCGACCATGGAGGGCGCCGTCCGGAGCGGACTGAGCGCGGCCCAGGCCGCACTCGCCGCGCTCGGCCGCCACCGCGAACACCCTCTGCAGGAGGCGGCATGACGACCACCACCACGAGCACCACGAGCACCACACGTACAGGAACAAGAGGAGAGCCAGTGAACCCGGGGAACCCGGCTGTCGAGAACACGGATGCCAGTGTGGGCGCAGCCGGAAGGGGCGTGGAGAAGGCGGACACCGTCGCCCTCCTGGAACGCGGCCGGACGATGTCGACCCCCGCCCTCCGCGCGGCCGTGGACCGCCTCGCCGCGCCCATGGACACCGTCGCCGCCTACCACTTCGGCTGGATCGACGCCCAGGGCCACCCGGCCGACGGCGACGGCGGCAAGGCCGTCCGCCCCGCCCTCGCCCTGCTCTCCGCCGAAGCCGCGGGCGCCGCGCCGGAGGTCGGCATCCCCGGCGCCGTCGCCGTCGAGCTCGTGCACAACTTCTCGCTGCTCCACGACGACCTGATGGACGGCGACGAGCAGCGCCGCCACCGCGACACCGTGTGGAAGGTGCACGGACCCGCCCAGGCGATCCTGGTCGGCGACGCCCTCTTCGCCCTCGCCAACGAGGTCCTGCTGGAGCTCGGCACCGTCGAGGCCGGCCGCGCCACCCGCCGGCTGACCACCGCCAGCCGCAAGCTCATCGACGGCCAGGCCCAGGACATCTCCTACGAGCACCGTGAGCGCGTCAGCGTCGAGGAGTGCCTGGAGATGGAGGGCAACAAGACCGGCGCCCTGCTCGCCTGCGCGGTCTCCATCGGCGCCGTCCTCGGCGGCGCGGACGACCGTACGGCCGACAAGCTGGAGGAGTACGGCTACCACCTCGGCCTCGCCTTCCAGGCCGTCGACGACCTGCTCGGCATCTGGGGCGACCCGGAGTCCACCGGCAAGCAGACCTGGAGCGACCTGCGCCAGCGCAAGAAGTCTTTGCCGGTGGTCGCCGCCCTCGCCGCCGGCGGGCCCGCCTCCGAGCAGCTCGCCGAACTGCTCGCCGCCGACGCCAAGAGCAGCGACTTCGAGAACTTCTCCGAGGAGGAGTTCGCGGCCCGCGCGGCACTCATCGAGGAGGCCGGCGGCCGCCAGTGGACCGCGGACGAGGCGCGCCGCCAGCACGCCGTCGCGATCCGGGCCCTGGACGACGTCGACATGCCGCAGCGGGTGCGCGAACAGCTCGTCGACCTCGCCGACTTCGTCGTCGTACGCAAGAGGTGACCGCCACCCGACAGCGGATATGAATCGCGAGTCGCCGGCCGGCGCCGCCGCCTGAGGGGGGCGCGCACCGGCCGACGGCAGACCCCAGCACAGCACAGGACACTGTTCTAAGGGGAAGCCATGACAGCGACGACCGACGGCAGCGCGGAGAGCGCCGGCGCCGGCAGCGAATCCACCCCGGGCGCCCCGCCGCCCGGCCCCGCCGGGGCGGCCGCCCCGGGGGCCGAGTACGGGCTCGCGGGCCCGCCCGACCCGGCTCCCGCAGCCGCGACGGCGGCCGGCGGCGCACCCGCCGTCCCCGTGGCGGTCACGGAGCGGATCGCCGCCCCACCCGAGCCGGTCCGGCGACCGGGCCCGCCGCACTCCTACCGGCAGCCGGGCGCGCCCGGCACCGGGCGCACCGCGGCGGACCTGCCCGAACCGCCGGCCGGCAGCCCGCGCGAGGTGTACGAGGCCGCCGCGCGCGCGACCCGGCACCTCCTGGACCGCCAGGACCCCGCCGGCTGGTGGAAGGGCGATCTGGAGACCAACGTCACCATGGACGCCGAGGACCTCCTGCTGCGGCAGTTCCTCGGCATCCGGGACGAGGCCACCACGTACGCCGCCGCCCTCTTCATCCGCGGCGAGCAGCGCACGGACGGCACCTGGGCCACCTTCCACGGCGGACCGCCCGAACTCTCCGCGACCATCGAGGCCTACGTCGCGCTGCGCCTGGCCGGGGACCCGCCGGACGCCCCGCACATGAGCCGCGCCTCGGCCTGGATCCGGGCGAACGGCGGAATCGCCGCCGCCCGCGTCTTCACCCGGATCTGGCTCGCCCTCTTCGGCTGGTGGAGCTGGGACCACCTGCCCGAACTCCCGCCCGAGCTGGTGTTCCTGCCCCCCTGGGTGCCCCTGAACATCTACGACTTCGGCTGCTGGGCCCGCCAGACGATCGTCCCGCTCACCGTGGTCTCCGCGCTGCGCCCGGTCCGCCCGGCCCCCTTCACCCTCGACGAGCTGCACACCGACGCGCGCACCCCCTGCCCCCCACCCCGCCTGGCGCCGCTGGCCAGTTGGGACGGCGTCTTCCAGCGCATGGACAAGGCCCTGCACGTCTACCGGCGGTTCGCCCCCCGGCGGCTGCGCAAGGCGGCCATGGACACCGCCGCCCGCTGGATCGTCGAACGCCAGGAGAACGACGGCTGCTGGGGCGGGATCCAGCCGCCCGCCGTGTACTCCCTCATCGCGCTGCACCTGCTCGGCTACGACCTCGGCCACCCGGTGATGCGCGCGGGGCTGGAATCGCTGGACCGGTTCGCGGTGCGGCGCGAGGACGGCGCCCGGATGATCGAGGCCTGCCAGTCCCCGGTGTGGGACACCTGCCTCGCCGCGATCGCACTCGCCGACGCAGGCCTGCGACCCGACCATCCGGCCCTGGTCAAGGCCGCGGACTGGATGCTCGGCGAGGAGATCACCCGGACCGGGGACTGGGCGGTGCGCCGGCCCGGCCTGGCCCCCGGGGGCTGGGCGTTCGAGTTCCACAACGACACCTACCCCGACATCGACGACACCGCCGAAGTCGTCCTCGCCCTGCGCCGGATCAAGCACCCGGACCCGGTCCGCGTCGACGCCGCCATCGCCCGCGGGGTGTCCTGGAACCTCGGCATGCAGTCCAAGGACGGCGCGTGGGGCGCCTTCGACGCCGACAACACCAGCCCCTTCCCGAACAGGCTGCCCTTCTGCGACTTCGGCGAAGTCATCGACCCGCCGTCGGCCGACGTCACCGCCCACGTGGTGGAGATGCTCGCCTTCGAGGGCCGGGCGGGCGACGCCCGCACCCGGCGCGGCATCGCCTGGCTGCTCGACGCACAGGAGCCGGACGGCAGCTGGTTCGGCCGCTGGGGCACCAACTACGTCTACGGCACCGGCTCGGTGGTGCCCGCCCTCACCGCGGCCGGCATCGCGCCGGCACACCCCGCGGTCCGGCGGGCCGTGCGCTGGCTGGAATCCGTACAGAACGACGACGGCGGCTGGGGGGAGGACCAGCGCTCCTACCAGGACCGTTCGTGGGCCGGGAAGGGCGCCTCCACCCCCTCGCAGACCGCGTGGGCGCTCATGGCGCTGCTGTCGGCCGGGGAACGCGACGGCGAGGCCGTCGCACGGGGCGTCGCCCACCTGGTACGGACCCAGCGCGAGGACGGCTCCTGGGACGAGCCGTACTTCACCGGCACCGGCTTCCCCTGGGACTTCTCCATCAACTACCACCTGTACCGGCAGGTGTTCCCGCTGACGGCGCTCGGCCGCTACCTGTACGGGGAACCGTCCGCCCCGGCAGGCTCACCCGCCGGGGGCCACTGATGTCCGCCGCCGAGGGCGACCGGGCGGACGGGGGCGGGCCGCTGCTGGTCGCGTGCGCCCTGCGCATCGAGCAGGTGGCGCTGCGCAGCGCGGGGCGCGGCCCGGTACGCGGTACGCCCCACGCGCAGGCCGGGGCGTACACCCTCCTGCGCACCGGGATGGGCCCGCGCGCGGCCGAACGGGCCGTCCGCCGGGCCCTGGAGGCGCCCGGGACGGAGCGGGCCGCCGTCCTCGCCACCGGCTTCTGCGCCGGTCTCGTCCCCGGCATGAACCCGGGCGATCTCGTCGTCGCGCAGGAGGCCCGCGACCCGCGGGGGACCGTCCCCTGCACCGGGACCGCGCTGCTCGCCGAGGCGCTGGCCCGGGCCGCCCCCGGCCGGACCGTGCACACCGGCCCGCTGACCGGGTCCGACCACGTCGTCCGCGGCCAGGAGCGCGCGCACCTGCGCGCCACGGGCGCCGTCGCCGTCGACATGGAGTCCGCCGCGACCCTCTGGGCCGCGGTCCGGGGCGGGGGCCGCCCCGTTGCGGCCGTCCGGGTGATCGTGGACGCCCCGGAGCACGAGCTCGTCCGAATCGGCACGGTGCGCGGGGGAATATCGGCCTTCCGTGTCCTGCGTGCCGTACTGCCCGCGTTTTACGAATGGCACCGTTCTTCGCTGCTCCCCAGGAGGTGAGCCAGATGGCCATGCCGCTGCGCCAGACCATCAGGGTCGGGACCTATCTGCTCGAACAGAAGCTCCGCAAGCGCGAGAAGTTCCCGCTGATCGTCGAGCTGGAGCCGCTCTACGCGTGCAACCTGGCCTGCGAGGGGTGCGGGAAGATCCAGCACCCGGCAGGAGTGCTCAAGCAGCGCATGCCGGTGGCCCAGGCGGTCGGGGCCGTACTGGAGTCCGGCGCGCCCATGGTGTCCATCGCGGGCGGGGAGCCCTTGATGCACCCGCAGATCCACGAGATCGTGCGGCAATTGGTGGCACGGCGGAAGTACGTCTTCCTCTGCACCAACGCGCTGCTCCTGCGCAAGAAGATCGAGAAGTTCACGCCCTCGCCGTACTTCGCCTTCGCCGTGCACATCGACGGCCTGCGCGAGCGCCACGACGAGTCGGTGGCGAAGGAAGGCGTCTTCGACGAGGCGGTCGAGGCCATCAAGGAAGCCAAGCGGCGTGGATTCCGGGTGACCACGAACTCCACCTTCTTCAACACCGACACACCGCAGACGATCATCGAGGTCCTCAACTTCCTCAATGACGACCTCCAGGTGGACGAAATGATGATCTCGCCCGCCTACGCCTACGAAAAGGCACCGGACCAGGAGCACTTCCTGGGCGTCGACCAGACCCGCGAACTCTTCAGGAAGGCGTTCGCGGGCGGCAACCGGCGGCGCTGGCGGCTCAACCACTCCCCGCTCTTCCTGGACTTCCTGGAAGGGAAGGCCGATTTCCCCTGCACGGCCTGGGCCATTCCGAATTACTCCCTCTTCGGCTGGCAGCGCCCCTGCTATCTGATGAGCGACGGCTACGTCCCGACGTACCGGGAACTCGTGGAAGAGACCGACTGGAGCAAGTACGGCCGCGGAAAGGACCCGCGCTGCGCGAACTGCATGGCGCACTGCGGTTACGAGCCCACCGCCGTCCTCGCCACCATGGGGTCCCTCAAGGAATCCCTGCGGGCCGCCCGGGAGACGGTCGGAGGCAACCGGGACAGGTCGGCATGAGCCCGGCGGAAGGGGAGCGGGGCGGCGGTTTCGACCTCGGCGCGCTCCTGGCCGCACGCGGCGCGGAGCGGTACGAGCTGCACTCCCGCCACCTCAACCACCAACTGCCCCGGATGCTGCGCACCATCGGCTTCGACAAGGTCTACGAGCGGGCCGAGGGAGCGCACTTCTGGGACGCCGAGGGCAACGACTACCTCGACATGCTCGCCGGCTTCGGGGTGATGGGCCTGGGCCGCCACCACCCCGTCGTCCGGCAGGCCCTGCACGACGTGCTGGACGCCCAGCTCGCCGACCTCACCCGCTTCGACTGCCAGCCGCTGCCCGGGCTGCTGGCCGAGCGGCTCCTGTCGTACAGCCCCCATCTGGACCGCGTCTTCTTCGGCAACAGCGGAACCGAGGCGGTGGAGACGGCCCTGAAGTTCGCCCGGTACGCCACCGGGCGGCCCAGGATCCTCTACTGCGACCACGCTTTCCACGGGCTGACCGCCGGCTCGCTCTCGGTGAACGGCGAGGGCGGCTTCCGGGACGGCTTCGCCCCGCTCCTGCCCGACACCCAGGTCGCGCTGGGCGACCTGGCCGCCCTGGAGCGGGAGCTGAAGCGCGGCGACGTCGCCGCCTTCGTCGTCGAGCCGATCCAGGGCAAGGGGGTCCTCGCGGCGCCGCCCGGATTCCTGCTCGCCGCGCAGGAGCTGCTGCACCGGCGGGGGGCGCTGCTGATCGCGGACGAGGTGCAGACCGGGCTGGGGCGTACCGGCGACTTCTACGCGTACCAGCACGAGCCGGGCGTGGAGCCGGACCTGGTGTGCGTGGCCAAGGCGCTGTCGGGCGGCTACGTGCCGGTCGGGGCGACCCTGGGCAAGGACTGGATCTTCAAGAAGGTCTACTCGTCCATGGACCGGGTCCTCGTGCACTCCGCGAGCTTCGGGTCCAACGCGCAGGCGATGGCGGCCGGGCTGGCGGTGCTGTCCGTCATGGAGGACGAGCACCTCGTGGCCCGCGCCCGGGCGACCGGCGACCTGCTGCGCGGGCGCCTCGCGGCGCTGGTGGACGAGTACGAGCTGCTGCACGAGGTGCGCGGACGCGGCCTGATGATCGGCATCGAGTTCGGGCGGCCCTCGTCGCTGGGGCTGCGCAGCCGCTGGGCCATGCTGCAGGCGGCCCGCAAGGGCCTCTTCGCGCAGATGGTCGTGGTGCCGCTGCTGCAGAAGCACCGGATCCTCACCCAGGTCTCCGGGGACCACCTGGAGGTGATCAAACTGATTCCGCCGCTGGTCCTGGACGAGCAGGACGTCGACCGGTTCGTCGGCGCCTTCCGCGAGGTCATGGACGAGGCGCACGGCGGGTCCGGTCTGATGTGGGACTTCGGCCGGACGCTGGTGAAGCAGGCGGTCGCCGCGCGCTGACGCCCTGCGTGCCCGGTCCGGGTCCCAGGTCCCGGCCCGGGCCCCGGGTCCCCGCAGGCCCCGGGTCCCAGGGCCCCGGTCCGGGTCCCCGGTCCGGTCCCGGGATCAGACCAACAGTCGGTCCCGGAGCCGGTCGAGGGTCTCGTGCTGCAGCCCGAGACCCTCCGCCAGGTAGTGGTCGACCCCGCCCCAGACCTCGTCGATGGTGTCGAAGGCGGCGGTCAGGTACTCGGCGCGGGCGTCGAAGAGCGGCGCGAGCAGCTCCATCACCTCGGGTGAGCGGGCCTCGGCCGACGCGGAGCTGCGGTGCACCCGGTAGCGGCGGTGGGGGGCGTTGGACTCCAGGTAGTCCGTGACGATCGCCTCGCGCTCGACGCCGAGCGCGAGCAGGGTGACGGCGACGGAGAGGCCGGCCCGGTCCTTGCCGGCCGCGCAGTGCAGGAGGGCGGGGACGCTGTCCTCGGCGAGGGCGTGGACGACCCGGCTGTGCTCGGCGGTACGGGTCCGGATGATCCCGCGGTAGGAGTTCGCCATCCGGGCCGCGGCCTTGCCGTCGCCCAGGATGGAGCGGAGCTGGTCGAGGTCGCCGTCGCGGACCAGCCGCCAGAACTCCCGGCCGTCCGCCGGGTCCGAGAGCGGGATGTTGACGTTCCGCACGCCGGGCAGTTCGACGTCCGGTCCCTCCAGGGCGTGGTCGGCGCCGTTGCGGAAGTCGAAGATGGTGTGGAGGCCGAGCGAAGTGAGGAACTCTGCATCGGTTTCGGTGGCATGCGCGAGATGTCCGCTTCGGAACAGTCGTCCCGTTGTGACCCTTCGCCCATCAGAAGTCGGCAATCCGCCCACATCGCGGAAATTGCGCACTCCGGTCAGCTCCGGCTCCTGTATCTGCTGGGTCACGGGAACTCCTCGCCTTCTCTTGGGGCGTCTGTCCGAATTGAGCTGTTTGGCGCCAACTTGCCATATCCGGAGGCGAGATCGGGCACCGCCCCGTGAGCCAGATCATACGGTGACCGTGAGTGCCTGATCGCCGGAGCCGAATGGCCCGGTGGGCGCGGCTGTTGGCGGAGCGGAATGGACGGAGGGTGACCGAAATTCCGGCGGTCCCTCATACCTGTGAATGCGTCAGGGAATTCACGGCTTGTTCGGCCCGCCCGCAAGGGATTACCTTCGCGATCGATCCGGGTGGATCGCCGAATCCTGCCGCCGCCCGGAAACCGCAACCGAACCATTTCGCGCGGCAGGAGCGGGGGAACCAGGTAAGCCGCTGTGCCGGAGATCCTTTCTCCGAAACGGCTCGGGGTGAAGTCGTTCATGTCCCGTACATGCGCGGCCGGACATCTCCAGTCCGAACCCGACAGCTCACCTCGCAGGCGCCGGAGAGGAATGCGTCATGCCTGCAAAGGGTAAGCACCGCCGTCCCAAGTCCCTTTCCATTTCCCGCGGATTCGCGGTCGCAGGCACCGGTGGCGCGGCCCTCGCCCTGCCGCTGATCGGCGCGGCCGGCGCCCACGCGGCCGGCGCCCCGGCGGCGGCCCCCGCCGTCACACCCGCGGTGGCCCCGCAGGTCCCCACCGCCCCCCAGGCCGCCCCCGCGGCAGCCGTGGAGGCCGCGCCGAGCCTCTACACGGTCGTCCCGGGCGACTGCCTCTCCGAGATCGCCGCCGCGCACGACCTGCCCGGCGGCTGGCAGCGGCTGTACGAGCGCAACCGCGAGGCGGTCGGCAGCAACCCGTCGCTGATCCACCCCGGCCTGAAGCTGGCCCTCGGCGGCCGCGGCCAGGCCGCCCCGGTCACCGTCCCCGCCCCGCGCACCGCTCCCGAGGGCGCTTCGAAGGCTGCCCCGAAGGCCGAGTCGAAGCGGGCCGGGCAGCCCGCCGCCCCGCAGGCGCAGCGGGACTCCGCCCCCGAGACCCAGGCCGCCCCCGCCGAGGCGCCCGCCGCACAGCCGGCGGCCTCCGGATTCGTGGCCCCGGTCAGCGGCAGCGTCTCCACCCAGTACAAGGTCGCGGGCGCCATGTGGTCCTCCGGCTACCACACCGGCGTCGACTTCATCGCCCCCATGGGCACCACCGTCAAGGCCGTCGGCGCGGGCACCGTGGTCTCCGCCGGCTGGAGCGGCTCGTACGGCAACGAGATCGTCATCCGGCACGCGGACGGCAAGTACTCGCAGTACGCCCACCTGTCCCAGCTCTCCGTCTCCTCCGGCCAGAGCGTCACCGCCGGCCAGGGCATCGGCCTCTCCGGCTCCACCGGCAATTCGACCGGCCCGCACCTGCACTTCGAGATCCGCACGAGCCCGTCCTACGGCTCGGACATGGACCCGATCGCCTACCTCCGCTCGAAGGGCGCCAGCCTCTGACGGCAGCCGCCGAGGACCGCGGACACGCGTGGGGCCGGGACCCGAGGGGGGTCCCGGCCCCACGTGTACTTATTCCTTACCTCTCGCGTGGTATAGATCACGGCCCGTCAACCCCTCATTACGTTGGCGTAGGTTGGTTACGGGAGTGAAGGATGGGTTCTCGTGGCAGCGACGACGACGAAACTCAAGACCATCGGCTCGTACGCGGCGATCGGGGACAGCTTCACAGAGGGCGTGGGGGACCCGGGGCCCGGGGACACGTTTCTCGGCTGGGCGGACCGGCTCGCCGTGCTCCTGGCCGATCAGCGCGAAGAGCACGACTTCCGGTATGCGAATCTCGCGGTGCGCGGGAAGCTCCTCGACCAGATCGTGGCGGACCAGGTGCCGAGAGCCAAGGCCCTCGCCCCGGACCTGGTCACCTTCTGCGCGGGCGGCAACGACATCATCCGGCCCGGCAGCGACCCGGACGACGTGGCGGAACGGTTCGAGGCGGCCGTCGCCGACCTCACCGGAGCCGTCGGCCATGTCATGATCACCACCGGCTTCGACACCCGCGGGGTGCCCGTCCTCAAGCACATCCGGGGCAAGGTCGCGACGTACAGCGCGCACGTGCGGGCCATCGCCGACCGCTACGACTGCCCCGTGCTCGACCTCTGGTCGCTGAAGTCCGTACAGGACCGGCGCGCCTGGGACGCCGACCGGCTGCACCTCTCGCCCGAGGGCCACACCCGCGTCGCACTGCGCGCCGCACAGGTGCTCGGCATGGAGGTGCCCGCCGACCCCGACCAGCCGTGGCCGCAGCTGCGCCCGCGCGGCTCGGTGGACGTGACCCGCGACAACATCCAGTGGGCCCGCGAATACCTGGTGCCCTGGATCGGCCGCCGACTGCGCGGCGAGTCCTCCGGCGACCACGTCGAGGCGAAGCGCCCGGACCTGCTCCCGCTGTAGCCGCGGGGCGACGGGGCGAAGGCGCGAGAGCAGGCGGGAGGGGCAGGCGGGAGGGGCGGGCGGAAGGGGCGGGCGGAATCCTTCGGGGCCGGTGTGCGTTGGGATGGTCGTAGCGCTACGACCGCACCGACCCCATCCTCCCTGGAGGCGCTTTGACCGGCTCCCGTCCCCTCCGTCCGCGGCTGCGCGCCATGCGGCCCGAAGCCTTCGGCGCGGACCCGTCCGGCGCCAGGCTGGAGCGGATCCGCCGCTCGCCGAACTTCGCCGACGGCGTCTTCCAGAACCCGGTCGGGGCCCGGAACAGGCCCTCGGGGTCGATGACGGAGTTCGCGAAGGTCTACTTCCACCGCGAGCAGCGGCTCCGCCGCAGCCCGGGGGCGGCCATCCCGGTGCACCCGACCACCCTCGCTGACCTGGCGAAGCCGCCCACGAGCGGCCTGCGCCTGACCTGGATGGGTCACTCCAGCGTGCTCGCCGAGATCGACGGGCACCGGGTGCTGTTCGACCCGGTGTGGGGCGAGCGCTGCTCCCCCTTCCCCTTCGCCGGCCCCAAGCGGCTGCACCCGGTGCCGGTCCCGCTGGCCGCGCTCGGCGAGGTGGACGTCGTGGTCATCTCGCACGACCACTACGACCACCTCGACCTGCCGACGATCAAGGCACTGGCCGGTACGGACACCCTTTTCGCCGTCCCGCTCGGAGTCGGCGCGCACCTGGAGCGGTGGGGCGTGTCGGCCGACCGGCTGCGCGAACTCGACTGGAACGAGACCACCCGGATCGCCGGGCTGTCCCTCACGGCGACCCCCGCCCGGCACTTCTGCGGCCGCGGCCTGCGCAACCAGCAGCACACCCTGTGGGCCTCCTGGGTGGTCGCGGGCGACGAGCACCGGATCTACCACAGCGGCGACACCGGCTACTTCCCCGGCTTCGCGGAGATCGGCGCCGCGCACGGCCCCTTCGACGCCACGATGATCCAGATCGGGGCCTATTCGGAGTACTGGCCGGACATCCACATGACCCCCGAGGAGGGCATGCGCGCCCACCTCGACCTCCAGGGCGGCACCCCGCACGGCACGATGCTGCCCATCCACTGGGGCACCTTCAACCTGGCCCTGCACCCGTGGGACGAGCCGGGCGAGGGCACCCTGGCCGCCGCGGAGGGGGCCGGAGCGGCCGTCGCGCTGCCGATCCCGGGCCAGCCGTTCGAGCCCGGCGCCGAGGGCGCACCCGCCGAGCCGTGGTGGCGGCCGTTCGTCGCCGGGGCTGCGACGGCCGGCGGACCGGTGGACGGGCCTGCGGCCGTGCCGCCGCACGAGGCCGGCGCAGCGGCGGCGACAGCGGCCCGCGTGGCGTCGTCGGCGGTGAGCGGGCAGGAGAAGCCGGAGTCCGTCGGCTCGTAGCCGGCGCGCGCACGACCGGCGGGGGCGGTCGCCCGCCGCACGCCGTTCGCCCCCGCCGCCCGTCCCGTCCCCTCCCGGGCGCGCGGAGGGGCGCCGCCGGGCGGTGACAGCGGCCTGACCGGCGCATTTCGGGCTGCTGTGCGAGCGCTCCACCGGGAGCGGGAAGCACCCCCGCGAAGTTCTCCAACTGGCAGTCCGCGGCGGGATGGTGGGGTCTAGCGTGGGTATCCGGTGATCAACACCGGGCCCCGGGAACGCTGGGGGCCGGGCCCCACGTACCGAGGACGCCGATGTCCGGACTCCGCGCCGCCCGCCACGCCCCGTCGAGACACGCCGTCACGGGGCCCGCCCGGCAGATACGACCCCAGCTGGTACGCGCCGCGCTCCTGCCCACGCTCGCCGCCGCGCTCAGCGGCGCCGCCGCAGTGATCTTCACCCTCCAGCTCGGCGGCGGAGCCGGCGACCGCGACGCCCGCCTCTGGCCGGTCCTCACCGGCTGCGCCCTGCTCACGGTCGGCGCCCTCGCCGCCGCCCTGCTCGGGGCCCAGCGTGCCGCGAAGGCCGTACGCGACCGGTGCGAGGCGCTGCGCCGCTCCAGCGTGCGCGGCCGCCAGGAGCTGCGGACGGCCGCCGACCGCCTGGAGCGGGGCGAAGCTCCGCCCCGGCCGGTCCGGGGCGGGCCGAACGCCGCCCCCACCGGGGGCGACCCGGCCGGCGTGGACGAGTTCTGGCTGCTCTCCCAGGAGCTGCGCGGCGCCCGCGAACAGGCCCACACGACCCTGCTGCGGCTGGCCGGGCCGGCCGCCCCGACCGACAGCGAGCGCAAGGTCGAGGTCTTCGTCAACCTCGCCCGCCGGCTCCAGTCCCTCGTCCACCGCGAGATCGCGCTGCTCGACGAGCTGGAGGACACGGTCGAGGACCCGGACCTGCTGAGGGAGCTCTTCCACGTCGACCACCTCGCCACCCGGATCCGCCGCCACGCCGAGAACCTCGCGGTGCTGGGCGGCGCGGCCTCGCGCCGCCAGTGGACCCGGCCGATCGACCTGAGCGAGGTGCTCCGCTCCTCGGTCGCGGAGGTCGAGCAGTACACCCGGGTCAAGGTCGTGCCGCCGGCGGGCGGCAGCGTACGCGGACACGCCGTCGCCGACGTGGTGCACCTGCTGGCCGAACTCGTCGAGAACGCCACGGTGTTCTCCGCCCCCGACACCGATGTGGTGCTGCGCGCCGAGCGGGTCACCGCCGGGATCGCGGTCGAGGTGGAGGACCGGGGGCTGGGCATGCCGCCGGAGGAACAGCACCGGATGAACGCCCTGCTCGGGGACCCCGACCAGGTCAGCGTCCGGAGCCTGCTCGCGGACGGGCGGATCGGCCTGTACGTCGTCTCGACGCTGGCCCGGCGGCACGGGATCGCCGTCGAGCTCAAGTCGAACATCTACGGAGGCGTCCTCGCGGTGCTGGTGCTGCCGCTGGAGCTGCTGGGCGCGGCCGAGGCGGGCGACGCTGCCGGGGGCTCGCGGGTGACGCCGCCCCTGGAGCCGGTACGCATGCCGCTGCCCCGCCGCGCGGACCCGGCCGCCCCCGCCTCCCGCCGCGAACCCGCGCCGACCGCATGGCCCCCGCCCGGCGAGTCCTGGGGCGCCACCACGACGGGCACCGGCGGAGCACCGCCGCCCCGGCCGGGGACCCCGACCTCCCCGCCGTACGGCCGGGAGCCCGCCCGGGCGGAGGACGCCTGGGCATCTGAAGCGGACCCGTCGGGGCCGGTGGCCCGGCCGGGGTCCGTGGCCGGTCGGCGGGCGGAGCCCGGGGCGGCTGTGCCGGTGGGGCGGGAGGCCGCCCGGGAGCCCGGCTCGGCGCAGGGCGGGCCCGGGACCGGGCCGGAGGCGGCGCCCGAGCCGGCAGGCGCCCCGCCGTACGGCCGGGAGCCCGCCCGGGCGGAGGACACGTCCGAGCCGCTGTCCGGGTTCTGGGGGACCACCAGCGCCGCGGCCGACTGCGGGCCGCTGGACGGCAGGCAGGAAGCCGAGCCGGCCCCTCGGCCGTCGGCGGACCCATGGGTCGTGGCCGGCGGTGAGCCGTCGGGCCGGCCCGGTTCCGAGGTCGGGCGGTCGGGCGAGCCCGAGCCCTGGTCAGAGCCGGAGGCCGGGCCGCAGGCCGCGTCGGTGGCCGGCTCGGCGGAGGACAGCAGGCCCTCGGCCGAACCCGGCTGGTGGGCGGCGTGGGACGCGACCGCGAGCCCGTCCGAGCTGCGGGGCGCGGTCCCGGCGGAGTCGGCGCCGACGGGCCCCTGGGCCGTGGCCGACGGCGGGCCAGGGGCTGCGGCCGGGCCGAGGGCGGTGCCGGTCCGTCCCACGGCGGACGGCCGGTCTGCGCCGTCCGGCGACCCAGGCTCCGCGGCGGACGCCTGGTCCGGATCCGGCGGTGGGCCGTCGGACGGGGCCAGGCCCGGGGAGCCCGCCGGGCACGACGCGGGCGAGCGGCCCATGCTGCCCCGGCGCCGCGCCCAACAGCACCTCGCGCCCCAACTGCGCGACGCACCCGCCCCGCGGCGCCCCGCGGACGGCGAGCAGCCCGTGCACGACCCGGGCCTCATGGCCGCCTTCCAGCGGGGCTTCGGCCGCGCGCAGTCGGAGAACCAGGCATGACCCCCAGCACCCCCAGTCCCCTCGGCACCCCAGCCCCCTCGGCACCCCCCAGCACCCTCGGCAAGGAGCACACCACCATGGGCGGCGAAATGGCGATGAAGACCGGCAGCCGGCTCTCGGACCTCGACTGGCTGCTCAGCGGCCTGGTCCAACGCGTGCCGTACACCCGCAGTGCCGTCCTGCTCACCGCCGACGGGCTCGTGACCTGCGTACACGGCATGGACCCCGACAGCGCCGACCACATGGCGGCCCTCGCCTCCGGCCTCTACTCACTCGGCCGGAGCGCCGGCGCCCGCTTCGGCGAGGGGGCGGAGGTACGGCAGGTCGTGGTCGAGCTCGACACGGCGCTCGTCTTCGTGTCCGCGGCCGGATCCGGGACCTGCCTGGCCGTCCTCGCCGACCGGGAGGCCGACGCCGGTGTCCTCGGCTACGAGATGGCGATGCTGGTCAAGAGCGTCCGCCCCTACCTCGCGGCCGCGCCCCGGCGGCCCGCCGCGAACGTGGAGCGATGAGGGCCCGCGGCAGGGGGGCGTACGGAAAAGGGCACGACACACCGTGGGTCGACGGTTCGGCGGGCCGCGTGATGCGCCCGTACACCGCCAGCGGCGGCCGGACCAGACCGGGCATCGCGCTCGACCTGCTGTCGCTGATGACCGCGACCGGCGTGCGCCCGCGCGTCCCGCTCGGGGCCGAGCACACCCACGCGCTGCGGCTGTGCGCGAGTTCGGCGGCGGTCACCGTCGCCGAACTGGCGGGCCAGCTGCGGCTCCCCGCCGCGGTGGTCAAGGTGCTGCTGTCCGATCTCATGGACTACGGGGCCGTGATGGCGCAGTCGCCGCGGTTCCCCGGCGGAGGCTCGTACGCCGCCGATGACCAGTCACTCCTCCTGGCGGTGCTCGATGGCCTACGCAGACGGCTGTGACGCCCCCGTGACGCTGAAGGTGCTGGTCGCCGGGGGCTTCGGGGCGGGGAAGACCACCTTCGTGGGCGCGGTGAGCGAGATCGAGCCGCTGAGCACGGAGGAACTGCTCAGCGACCTCGGCGCCGACGCCGACCCGCTGCACGGGGTGGAGGCCAAGACCACGACGACCGTCGCGCTCGACTTCGGCCGGATCACCCTGGACGACCGCCACGTGCTCTACCTCTTCGGGACGCCCGGCCAGCACCGCTTCTGGTTCCTGTGGGAGGAACTGTGCGCGGGCGCGCTCGGCGCCGTGGTGCTCGCGGACACGCGCCGCCTGGCGGACTGCTTCCCGGCCGTGGACTTCTTCGAGCGGCGCGGAATCGGCTTCGTCGTCGCCGTCAACGAGTTCGACGGCTGCCACCGCTACACGCCCGACGAGGTCAGGAACGCGGTGGGACTGGGCCCCGACGTACCCGTCGTACGCTGCGACGCGCGTCTGACGAGCTCCGGGACGGTGACGCTCGCAACCCTGGTCCGTCACCTGCTGTGCACGTCCGCGACCCGAGCGACAACGACGACACCAACGCCACTGTTACCGGAGCCGGGGGAAACATGACGCTCTCCTACGAATCGACCGGACACCTGCTGCTCACGCCCGTGGACCGGGAGGCGCCCGCGCGAGCCGTCCGGCTGCGCGAAATGGGGCTGGGCGAACGGGTGGACACCGAGCTGGACGCCTTCGCGCGGCACGTGGCGGACGTCCTCGACGCCCCCTACACGGGCGTGAACTTCGTCGGCGAGGAACGGCAGTTCTTCGCGGGCCTGCACCACGCGCCCGACGCCCCCGACAGCGGCTACCCGGCGCGGGTCCTGCCCCGCGACCACGGCTACTGCCCGCACGTCGTGGTGCGCAGGCGCGCGCTGGTGCTGGAGGACGTGCGGGACTTCGCCCGGTTCGCCGGCAACGCGGTGGTCGACGGGAGCGGGGTCCGCTCCTATCTGGGGGCGGCGCTGACCGACCGGCGCGGGATCGTCCTCGGCACGGTGTGCGCGGTGGACGCGGTGCCGCGGCGGTGGGGGACGGCGGGGCTCGCCACCGCGAAGGAGCTGGCGGCCGAGCTGGTGGCGCTGCTGCACGAGCGTGAGGACCGGCGCGCATGAGTTCGGTTGTCGGTGGCGGGCGCTACGGTCGTCGAACGGGGATCCACCCGAGCCGCAGACCGGACAGGAGTCCCGGGAATGGCCACCACCGTGCAGCACGTCCGCCTGATCGCCCTGTCCCTCCCGGACAGCACCGAGAAAACGGCATGGGGCATGCCGACCTTCCGCGTGGGCGGCAAGATCTTCGCCGCGCTCGCCGACGACGACGCCTCGATCGGGGTGAAATGCCCCAAGGAGGAACGGGCCGAGCTGATCGCGGCGGAGCCGGAGAAGTTCTTCCTGCGCGCCGGCCACGACGACCACTACGCGTGGATCCGGGTCCGCCTGGCCGCGGTGCGGGACGAGGCGGAGCTGCGCTCGATCCTGACCGACTCCTGGCTCCAGGCCGCCCCGAAGCGCCTGGTCGCGGCCCATCCGGAGCTGGCAGCCGGCACCACCTGACCTGATCGCGACCCGGTGCCGGAAAGGCGCGCGCGACCACCCACAGAAATGCGGTATCGTTCTCATGCGCGTTCGGCCAGGGGAAACCCCAGGTCAGCGGGCATCGGGACGTGGCGCAGCTTGGTAGCGCACTTGACTGGGGGTCAAGGGGTCGCAGGTTCAAATCCTGTCGTCCCGACTCGAGAGAGTCGTAGGTCAGGGGCCGTTTCGGAGCAATCCGAAACGGCCCCTTGATCGTTTTTGCGGACCGGGTGGGGACCAATCCCTTGTGCGAGGGTTCCCCACGCGTCTTGACCCGGTCGAGGAGCGGTCCGGATCCACCGACCTCGTCAGCGACCCTTGCGGGCCGCCGCGCTGCCATGACCGCTGTCATGTCGATTTCCCCGCGGGGCCGTGACGGCGGTCACCGGCCTGCGGGGAACCGCCCGCGCCGGGGCACCGAGTCCAGGAGAAGCCGGGTGTACGGGTGGTCCGGGGCCTCCAGGACCCGCGAGACCGGACCCGTCTCCACGACGTGACCGGACTTGAGCACGAGGACCTCGTCGGCGATGTGCCGGACCACCGCCAGGTCGTGCGTGACGAACAGGTAGCCGATCCCCGAGGCGCTGCGGATCCGACCGAGGAGTTCGAGTATCTGCGCCTGGATCGACACGTCGAGCGCGGCGACGGCTTCGTCGAGAACGAGGACCCGGGGCTCCACGGCAAGGGCGCGGGCGATCGCCACGCGCTGCCGCTGGCCGCCCGAGAGGTCGCGGGGCAGGGCGGTGGCCTCGCGTGTGCCGAGGCCGACCTGGTCCAGGAGCCCGGTGACCCGGGTGCCGCGGCCGGCCGCATCGAGATCGGTGTGGAGGCGCAGTACCTCGTCCAGGCATCCGGAGACGGTCACCCGGGGATCGAGCGAGAGGTAGGGATCCTGGAAGACCATCTGGATCTCCCGGGCCCTGGCCAGCCGTTCCGCCCGCCGCCGGGGCCGTGTGGAGCGGTCCCGGCCGTCCAGGCGGACGGTCCCGCCGTCCGGGCGCTCCAGGCCCACGAGCATCCGGACCGTGGTGGTCTTGCCGCTGCCGGACTCGCCGACGATCGCGAGGGAGGCCCCGGGTGCCAGGGAGAAGGACACGCCGTCGACCGCCGTGTGGTCCCCGTACCGCTTCCTCAGACCTTCGACGACCAGACCTTCGACGACCGGTCCCTCGACGACCGGTCCCTCGACGGCCGGTCCCTCCTTCGCTGAGGCGGTCACAGCGTGATCCCTTCGTCGGCGCGGTGGCAGGCGGCGAGTCCGTCGCCGTGCCGGGTGAGTGCGGGCTTCTCCTCGGAGCAGCGCGGCAGCGCGTGGGCGCAGCGCGCGGCGAAGGCGCAGCCCGGCGGCGCGTCGGCCAGGGAGACGGGACGCCCGGGGATGGGGCGGGGCGCGGGCGCACCCGCTTCGATGCTCGGCGTGCAGGCGAGCAGCCCTGCGGTGTACGGGTGCCGCGGCCGGTCGAACAGCTCGTCGGTACCGCGGGTCTCCACGATCCGGCCCGCGTACATCACGTACACCCGGTCACAGACGGTGGCGGCCAGTTCGAGGTCGTGGGTGACGAAGAGCAGGCCCGTGCCGCGCTCGGCCCGCAGCCGGGCGAGGAGGTCGACGATCTCCGCCTGGGTCGTGACGTCCAGGGCGGTGGTCGGCTCGTCGGCGACGATCAACGCGGGTTCGGCCGCGAGCGCCGCGGCGATGACCACCCGCTGGAGCATGCCGCCGGAGAACTCGTGGGGACGGCGGCGCAGGGCGCCGCGCGGGTCTCGGATGCCGACTGCGTCGAGGAGTTCAAGGGCCCGCGCGTCCGCCGTGGCGGCCGGGGTCCCGGCCGCACGCAGCCCTTCGGTGAGGAAGTCGCCGACTCGGCGCAGCGGGTTCACGGAGGCACGCGGATCCTGGTAGACCATCGCGACCTGCCGGGCCCGCAGTTCGGCCAGCTCGGAACGGCCCATGGTGAGCACGTCCCGGCCGGCGACCCGGACCTCGCCGCTGGTGCGTGCGCCCGCGGGCAGCAGCCCGAGGACGCTGCGGCACGCCACCGACTTCCCGGAGCCCGACTCGCCGACGAGGCCGACGCTCTCCCCGGGCCGTACCCGCAAGTCCACCCCGTCCAGGATCGGCCGCCCGGCCCGGTCGTCGGGCAGCCGGACCCCGAGCCCGTCGATCTCCAGGACCGGACGCCTGCCGTCGGCCGGGACCGCAGACGCGTCCTTCTGTTCCGGCTGTTCGTTCATGCGGTTCACCGCTTCCGCCTCGCGATCCGGTCGGCGAGGCCCTCGCCGACGATGCCGAACGCCACCACGGCGAGCACGATGCACACGGAAGGCGCGAGGGCGGGCAGCATCGCCCCCTGCTGGACGGCCGACTGGCCTTCGTTGATCATGGCGCCCCAGTCGGCGGTCGGCGGCTGCACGCCGAAGCCGAGGTAGGAGAGGGCCGCCAGGTCCATCAGCGCGTACCCGAAGTTCATCGCGGACTGGGCGAAGACGGTGGCGGCGATGTTGGGCAGCAGATGGCGCAGGCACACGTTCCAGCCGGACCAGCCCTGTACCCGGTAGGACTCGATGTACGGGCGGGCCTTCTCCTGGCGCGCGATGCCGCGCACCAGGCGGCCCACGTACGGGGTGTAGGCGACTGCCATCGCGATCACGGGCGCGGTCATCCCCGAGCCGACGACGGAGACGAGCAGGATCGCGAGCAGGAGTCCGGGTATCGCGAAGACCATGTCCATCGAGCGGGACAGGACGGTGTCCGCCAGGCCGCCGCGCCAGGCCGCCACCACGCCGAGCAGGGTGCCGAGCAGGGTTGAGACGCCGACGACGAGCAGCGGGCCGAGCAGCCCGGTGCGGGCCCCGTACATCAGCCGCGACAGGACGTCCCGACCGGACTGGTCGGTGCCGAGGAGGTGCTCGCCGGTGGTCCCGGCCAGGCTCGCCGAGAGATCGAGGGCCTCGGGGTCGTACGGAGCGAGGACGGGGGCGAGCACGGCGATCAGGACGAGAACGGCGAGCACCGCGATCGAGGCGGTGAACAACGGCCCCTGGGCGAGGAGGCGCAGGGGGCGCAGCCCGGGCCTGCGGCGCAGGACGGCGGGCTCCGCAGGTGCGGTGGTGGTCATGAGGAGCCTTCCCCGTGGAGCGACAGCCGGGGGTCTATGAGGGGTGCGAGCAGGTCGACGGCGAGGTTGACGAGGACGAAGGCGCCCACACTGAGCAGGGTGATCGCCTGCACGACGGCGAAGTCCTTGGCGGTGACCGACTGCACGAGCAGGGAGCCGAGGCCGGGCACGTCGAAGGCGGTCTCGACGATCGAGGTGCTGATGAGGAGTCCGGCCAGCATCGTGCCGCCGACGGTGACGACCGGGCCGAGCGCGTTGCGCAGGACGTGGCGACGGACCACGGTCCGCCCCTGGACGCCGCGGGCGTGTGCCACCTCGACGTGTTCCCGGCCGAGTTCGTCGAGCATCGCCGAGCGGGTCACCCGGGCGAGCAGGCCCGCGAAGGTCAGCGCCAGGGCGAAGGCCGGCAAGGTCAGGTGGTACAGCCTCTCGGAGAGTCCGACGGGCGTGCCGCCGGGGCCGGGGAACCAGCCCAGACGGACGGAGAACAGGGACACGAGCGCGATCGCGGTCACGAAGGACGGGGTGGCCGTGGCGACGCCGCTGCCGAGGAGCACCGCCCGGTCCAGCGGCCCGGGCCGCAGCGCGGCGAGGACCCCGGCCGCCACGCCGATGAGGGCGACGAGCAGCGCCGCGTACCCGATGAGCAGGGCCGTGCCGGGGAGCCGGGACCCGATGAGCGCGGAGACGTCCTGGTGGAACTGGGCGGAGTTGCCGAAGTCGCCTTGCAGGACGCCGCCGAGCCACTTCGCGTACTGCACGGGCAGCGGGTCGTCCAGGTGGTACTGGGAACGCAGGGCCGCCACGGCCTCGGGGGTCGCGGGGCGGCCGTGGAGCAGGAACGACACCGGGTCGCCGGGCGCCAGGTGGACGCTGCCGAAGACCACGAGGGAGGTCGCGAACAGCACCGCCACCAGGCCGATGACGCGTCCGATGAGGTAGCGCGTCATTTCGCCGCGGCCCCGATCGTCGCGGCCCACGGGTAGTACAGCTGGGCGATCCCGGTCGGGGCGCCGGTCACGCGCTTGCCGAGGAAGACCGTGTAGGGCGCCTCGTAGAGGGGGATGATCGGCAGCTCGCGCAAGGCGATGTCCTGGAGTTCGGCGGTCAGCTCCGCGCGCTTGCCGGCGTCGGGTTCGGCGTTGGCCCGGTCGAAGGCGGCGTCGTACTCGGCGTTCGACCAGTTGCCGTAGTTCCCGAAGTCGCCGGTGCGCAGGTACTGGTAGAACTCCAGGGGGTCGGGCGTGTTGTCGTACCCGTTGGTGATGACCAGGTCCATGCCGGCGCGTGCGCCGGGGTCGACGAAGATGCTGCTGTACGCCTCGGGGGGTACCGACTTCAGCTCGACGTTCAGGCCGATCTCCCGACCGGCGGCCTGCACGGCGTTGGCGACGACGCTGATCTCGGGAGCGAGCGTGCTGGTGACCAGGGTGATCTTGCGGCCGGCGGCGCCGGCCTCCTGGACGAGCTTCTTCGCGGCGCCGATGTCGTAACCGGGCTCGGGCAGGGTGTCGTAGAGCGCGGCGGTCTTCTCCGGGGCCAGCGCCCACGCGCCGCGCGCGGCGGGGGCCTTGGCGGGGACGCCGATGCCGCCGGCCGCGGCGTTGATGATGTTCTTCCGGTCGAGCGCCAGGGAGAGGGCCTTGCGGACCTTCACGTCGCCGAGCGGGCCGCCGAAGTCGAGCACGGCGAGGTTCGACGCGGCGGTGTTGGGGCCGAAGAGGACGCTGCCCTTGGCGCCGGAACGCAGCTGCCCGATCGTGGCGGGGGCCACCATGTAGCCGCCGTCGGCGGCGCCCGACAGGAAGGCGTTGGTGCGGGCCGCCACGTCCTCGACGAAGGTGAACTTCACCGTGTCGGACTTGGGGGCGAGCCGGGGGTCCCAGTACGCGTCGTGCTTCTTCAGGGTGATCTCGGTGCCCTGGGACCAGGTGTCGAGGGAGTACGGACCGGTGCAGTTGACCTTGCCCGCGGGGGTGCCGTAGTCCTTGCCGGCCTTGGCGAGGGTGGCGGCGCTCTCGATGGTGCCGGGGGACGCGGCCATCAGCTCGTGGAGCAGGACGTCGGGCTTGGTGAGCCGGAACGTCACCTCCAGCGGGCCGGTCTTCTCCACCGCCTTGACGTTCTTGAAGGCCGAACCCCAGGGGGAGCCGGTCTCAGGGGCCATCTGGCGCTGCAGGGAGGCGACCACGTCGTCGGCCGTCATGGTCGTGCCGTCGTGGAACTTCACCCCGGGTCGCAGCGTGTAGACCATCGTGAGCGGGTCGGGGCGGTCGTACTCCACCGCGAGGCCGGGCTCGATCTTCATGTCGGGAGTGACCCGCATGAGCTGCTCGCACACGTTGGCGAGCACGGTGTTCGGCGGGTAGTCGTACGCGAGGGCGTAGTCGAGCGTGTAGGGCTCGGCGTACAGGGCCCAGGTGAAGGAGTCCAGGGGGCCCTGCGCGGGCGGCGAGAGCGGAGTGACCTTGTGGTCCGCGCCGGCGGCGGTCTTGGGCGCAGTGGCGCCGGAACAGGCACTGGTCGTGGCGGCGACGGCGGCGGTACAGAGGACGAGCGCGATGGTTCGGGGCATGCGCATGCAGACCCACCCCTTTACGGGTGTAGTGACGGGCGCTGGGGGATGGAGCGAGTATTGATGCGGGAACGTTCCCGCACAAGGCTGTGCGGGAACGGTTTTGCAAAGGTCACGAGGGTGGCAGCATCAGTCGCATGACCGACGTCCCACCGCACCGCGGGCAGCCCTCGCCGCCCCTCCCACGCGTCCGCCTCGTCGACGTGGCCCGCGAGGCGGGCCTCTCCAAGACGACCATCTCGGCGGCACTGAACGGCACCGGCAGGCTCTCTCCCGAAGTCCGGGAGAAGGCCCGCGAGACCGCGCGCAGAATGGGCTACCGGCCCAACGCCGCCGCGCGCCGGCTGCGCGCGGGACGGGCCAGGTTGATCGGATACGTGGTCGGGGAGTTCGCCGACGCCCCCTGGAACTTCCTGGAGTCGCCGTACTTCGCCCGGCTGACCGCAGCCACCGCGGCGACATCGCTGCGACGCGGCTACGCCGTGGTGCTGCTGCCCGCCGGGTCCCTGCAGAGCGAGTGGGCCGACCTGTCGCTCGACGCGGTGGTCGTCGCCGACCCCGTCGCCGACGACCCGGTCGTCGAGGACCTCCTCGCCGCCCGCATCCCCGTGTTCAGCGACCGCTCCGTCGAGGGGCGGCCCGGGGCGTACTGGGTGGACGTGGACGCCGGCGGCGCCGTGCGGGGCGCCCTCGACCACGTCCGCGAGCAGGGTGCCCGCCGGCCCGTCGTCGTGGTGCCGGACAGCACCACCCGCTTCCACACCGAGGTGTTCGCCGCACACGAGGCGTGGTGCGCGGCGCACGGCGTGCCGGTGCGGGTCGTACGCGCCGGGGGACCGGGGAACGGTCCCGTCATCCGCGCCGTCGAGACGGCCCTCACGGGCGACTTGGCGGCCGACTCGGCGGCCGACCGGGCACGGCCCGACGCCCTGCTCGTCGTGGCCGAGGCGAGTCCGCCCCTGGTGCTGGACGCGACGCGCCGGCTCGGCTACGGGGTCCCCGGTGACCTGCTCCTCGTCTGCGTGAGCGAGGACGTCACCGCCGAACACACCCAGCCGCCCGTGACCACCCTGAGCCTGCGGCCCGAGGCGATCGCGGAGGCGGGCATCGAAACCCTGGTGGCGGTCCTGGAACACGGCGACCGGGAGGCGGCGGGGGTGCTCGTCCCGACCCGACTCGACGTACGGGCGTCATCGGTCCGGCCCGCTCAGGCCGAGTACACGAGTCGGCCGCCGACGTAGGTCCGCTCCACCCGGGCCTGCGCGATCTCCTGCGCGGGCGCAGTGAGGATGTCGCGGTCCAGGACGACCAGGTCGGCGAGGTTGCCGACCCGCAGGCTGCCCGCGTCGTCGTGACCGTTCACGTGGGCGGCCCCGGCGGTGTAGGCGGCCAGCGCGGTCGGCAGGTCGAGCCGCTGCTCGGCGTAGAAGGTCCGGTCGTGGCCGGCTTCGGGATCCCGGCGGTTCACGGCCACGTGAAGGCCCGCCAGCGGGTCGGGGCTGCTCACAGGCCAGTCGCTGCCCGCGACGAGGGTCGCGCCCGCGCGCACCAGGTCGCCGAAGGGGTACTGCCAGGCGGCACGCTCCGGACCCAGGAACGGAATGGTCAGCTCGTCCATCTGGGGCTCGTGGACCGCCCACAGGGGCTGGATGTTGGCCAGGGCGCCGAGCGCGGCGAAGCGGGAGAGGTCCTCGGGGTGGACGACCTGGAGGTGGGCGAGGTGGTGGCGGTTGCCGCGGTGTCCGTTGGCCGCCACCGCCGACTCGATCGCGTCGAGGGCCTCGCGCACGGCCCGGTCGCCCAGGGCGTGGAAGTGCACCTGGAAGCCGAGGGCGTCGAGCTCCGTCACGTATCCGCGCAACGCCCCGGGCTCGACGAAGCTCATACCGCTGTTGGCGGTGGCACAGCCGCAGCCGTCCAGATACGGGGAGGTCATGGCGGCGGTGAAGTTCTCCGCAACGCCGTCCTGCATGATCTTCACCGAGGTCGCGCGGAACCGTCCGGCCCGCAGCTTCTCGCGCCGGGCCACCAGTTCGGGAATCTGCTCGGCGCCGCGTGCGCGGTCCCACCACAGCGCCCCGGTCACGCGGGCCGTGAGCGTGCCGTCCGCCGCAGCGCTCAGGTACGCGTCCGAGGGGTCGGGCCGGCCGCCCAGTTCGCCGAGCATCGCGTCCTGCCAGCCCGTGATGCCCAGGGAGTGCAGCAGCTTCTGGGCCCGCAGGAGTCCGGCGAGGAGTTCCGCCGGCGTGCTCGCCGGCAGCAGCCGGCCGACCAGCGAGGTCGCGCCCTCCTGGAGCATGCCGCTGGGAGTGCCGTCCGGCTCGCGCTCGATCCGGCCGTCGGCGGGGTCGGGGGTGGCGGCGGTGATCCCGGCGAGTTCGAGCGCCCGGGTGTTCGCCCAGGCGCCGTGGTGGTCCCGGTTGACCAGCAGGACCGGGCGGTCCGGGACGACGGAGTCGAGCAGCTGCCGGGTCGGCAGTCCGCCCTCGAAGCTCTCCATCGACCAGCCGCCACCGGTGATCCACTCCCGGTCGGGGTGCGCGTGGGCGTACGCCCGGATCCGGGCCAGGTAGTCCTCCACGGTGACGGTCTCGGTCAGGTCGCACTCGGCCAGTTCGACGCCCGCGAAGACGGGGTGCATGTGGGCGTCCTGGAAGCCGGGGAGCAGCAGTTTCCCTGTCAGGTCGACCACCTCGGTGCCGGGCCCCACGAGCTCTCGCACCTCGTCGTGGCCGACGGCCGCGATCCTGTCGCCGATGACGGCGAGCGAGGTCGCCCGGGTGCGGGCCGGGTCCACCGTGAAGACGGGGCCGTGGGTGAAGACCAGATCGGCCTTGGCCATTCGAACGCTCCAGAACGTGAGGCGACGGGGTGGCGCCATGGAATCGGCAAGGCCGTTTACACGTCAATGGTGTTGACGTAAGGTCCCGGCCATGTCCGAACGTGTCATCCCCGAAGGCGGACGCAAGCGCCGCAGACCCACCAAGCAGGGGTCGGTCCTCTCGGAGCAGCTCATCGTCGAGACGGCGCTGCGGCTCGTCGCCCAGCACGGAGCCGAAGCGCTCTCCGTACGGAGGCTGGGCGCGGCACTCGGCGCCGACCCGAGCGCGCTCTACCGCTACTTCCACAACACCGACGCCCTCCTCCTCGCCCTCGCGGACGAGATGATCGGCAGGGCGCAGGAAGGCTGGAGGGCGACCGGTGACTGGCGGGAGGACCTGCGCTCGATGGGCCTGCGGATCCACGCCTGCTACCTGTCCCACCCGCAGGCGGCCGTCCTCGGCGCGTACCGCACGACGGGACGGCTTCACGAGACCCGGGCCGTCGAGCGGATCCTCGGCATCCTGCGCTCGGCGGGCTTCCCGGACGCCTTCGCCGTCCGCGCCTACCACGCGTTCGTCGACCAGGCCCTGGCCTTCGCCGCCCTGGACGCCGCGGCGCTGGCCCTGCCGAAGGCGGCCCGGGAGGCGGACGAGGCGGTCTGGAACTCGGTCTACGGCAGGCTGTCCGCCGACACCCATCCGAACATCGCGGCGGCCTTCCCGCTGCTCGCCGCCGACATGCGCGACAGCGGCTACCCTTTCGCCCTGGAACTGATGCTCGATGCGATGGCGGCGCTCCGCCCGGCGGCGGCCGAAGCCTGAGCGACGTCCGCCCCGCGGGTGCGCCGGGTCAGGACAGGGCCCGCCAGGACTCGTTCAGGGCCAGCCGGAACGCCTCGGTCTGCTCGGGGCTCAGGGTGGCGGTCATGCGTTCCTCGATGCGGCGGGCCGGCTCCGCGTACTCGGCGAGCAGGCGCCGCCCGGGGCCGGCGAGCAGGATGAGCCGTTCGCGGCGGTTGGCCGGATTGGGTTCGCGGCGGATCATGCCGCGGCTCTCCAGTGCGCGGACCATGTCGGCCATCGACTGGGCGGTGACGAAGGAGTCGCGGGCGAGCTGCGCCGCGGAGATGCCGTCGTGCCGCTCCAGCACCGTCAGGGCGGTGTACTGCAGCGCCGTGATCCCGGCGGGCTTGAGCAGCTCGTCGAGCCGGGCGCGCACCGCAAGCTCCGTTCTCTTGATCAGGTAGAGCAGTGACGTGCTCACGTCCATCCTCCCGTCGTGACGGCCCGCGTGGGGCGGTTCGTACCGCTCCCCGTGGCATGTCTGCGGGGCGCGGCGTCGGCCCACCCTAGGGCATTGACAGGAATCCTGCTGATTGCCCAGACTGCATTCATCAGGATTCCTGTCGATCCCGGCTCGGTCGGCGCTTTCGGCATTCCCCTTTCACCCCTTTCACCCCTTCCATCACTTTCGAGAGGCACCTCTCATGGATCCTCAGGGCAAGGTCGCCGTCGTCACCGGCAGCGGACGCGGCCTCGGACTGGCATACGCTCAGGCCCTCGCCGCCGCGGGCGCCGCCGTCGTGGTCAACGACGTCGACAAGGACACGGTGGACGCCGCCGTCGCCTCGATCACGTCCCGCGGAGGCACGGCGACCGGCGTGGCCGCGGCCGTCGGCGACAGCGAGGCGGCCCAGCGGCTCGTGGACGCGGCGGTGGAGGAGTTCGGGCGCCTGGACGTGCTCGTCACCAACGCCGGCATCCTGCGCGACCGCGTGCTGTGGAAGATGACCGACGAGGACTTCGACGACGTCGTACGGGTCCACCTGCGCGGCACGTTCACCTGTGCCCGCGCCGCCGCCATCCGCATGCGCGAGCAGGGCACCGGCGGCCGACTGGTCCTGATCTCCTCGCCCGCCGGCCAGCGCGGCAACTTCGGCCAGACCAACTACGCCGCCGCCAAGGCCGGCATCGTCGCCATGGCCCGCACCTGGGCGATGGAACTGGGCCGCGCCGGTATCACCGTCAACGCCGTCGTACCGGTCGCCGCCACGGAGATGACCCGGACCATCCCGGCTTTCGCCCCCCTCATCGAGGAGTCCGAGCGCACCGGCGAGCCGCTGCCCGACTGGCTGCGCAAGGACGAGGGCCTCGGCACCGTCGAGGACGTCGCCGGCCTGATCACCTTCCTGGCCTCCGACGACTCCGACGGCGTGACCGGACAGGCCATCGGCATCGGCGGAGACCGCCTCGCCCTGTGGGCCCACCCCAAGGAGAAGGCGGTCGCCTTCGCCGACGGGGGCTGGAGCGGCGACGCCATCGCCGCCGCATGGCCGGACGGCGTCGGCGCCGAGCCCGAGACCTACGGCATCCCCGCGCCGCAGGCCCCGGAGGCCTGAGATGGCCGACCGCTCCCAAGGGCTCGCGCCCGACCTCGACGCGCTGACCGCCATCGACGTGCACACCCACGCCGAGGTCTCCAAGGACGGCCACGGGGCGCTGAGCCCCGAGCTGTTCGGTGCCTCCGAGAAGTACTTCAAGGCCCACGGCCACCGGCAGCCCACCATCGAGGAGATGGCCGACCACTACCGCGAACGCCGCATGGCGGCGGTGGTGTTCACCGTCGACGCCGAACACGCCACCGGCCACCCGCGGATCGCCAACGAGGAGATCGCCGAAAGCTGCGCCGCCCACGCCGACGTGCTGATCCCCTTCGCGAGCGTCGACCCGCACAAGGGCCGCGCGGGCGTGCGCGAGGCCCGGCGCCTGGTGGAGGAGCACGGGGTGCGCGGTTTCAAGTTCCACCCCAGCATCCAGGCCTTCTCGCCCGATGACCGCCTCGCCTACCCGCTGTACGAGGCCATCGAGGAACTCGGCGTACCGGCCCTCTTCCACACCGGCCAGACCGGCATCGGCGCCGGCGTCCCGGGCGGCGGCGGCATCCGGCTGAAGTACTCCGACCCCATGCTGGTCGACGACGTCGCCGTCGACTTCCCCGAACTGCGGATCGTCCTCGCCCACCCGTCCTTCCCCTGGCAGGACGAGGCGCTCGCGGTCGCCACCCACAAGCCGCACGTCTACATCGACCTGTCCGGCTGGTCGCCGAAGTACTTCCCCCCGCAGCTCGTGCGCTATGCGAACACCCTGCTCCAGGACAAGGTCCTCTTCGGCTCCGACTATCCGGTCATCACCCCTGACCGGTGGCTGGCCGACTTCGCCGCACTCGACATCAAGCCCGAGGTCCGGCCGAAGATCCTCAAGGAGAACGCCGCCCGCCTGCTCGGCCTGTCCACCGACTGAAGGAAACGCTCGTGCTGAACCAAGGCATCGGCTCCTGGCCGACGCGCCGGGCCCGCAAAGCACCCGACCGGACCGCCGTCGTCCACGACGGCCGCACCTGGACCTACCGCGAGCTGCACGGGCGGGTCGTGCGCCTCGCCCACGGCCTGCGCGCACTGGGCGTCGAGAGCGGTGACCGGATCGCCTACCTGGGTCCCAACCACCCGGCCTTCCTGGAAACCCTGTTCGCCGCCGGAGCGCTCGGCGCGGTCTTCGTCCCGCTCAACACCCGGCTGACGGCACCGGAACTGGCGTACCACCTCTCCGACTCGGGCAGCACCGTCCTCATCCACGCCCCCGAGCGCGCAGAAGCCGCACGCACCGCCGCCGACGAGGCCGGGGTGCGCCACCGGATCGCACTCGAAGGGCCCGACGGCCCCGGCGAGGGCGCCCTCTCATACGAGGAGTTGCCGGCCGGGGCGCACGCGGGCGAGCTCCTGGACGTGTCCGTGGCGCCCGAGGACCCGTGCATGATCATGTACACCTCCGGGACCACAGGCCGCCCCAAGGGAGCCGTCCTCTCCCACGCCAACATCACCTGGAACAGCGTCAACGTCCTCGTCGACACCGACCTCACGGCCGACGAGGTCACCCTGGTCGTGGCTCCGCTGTTCCACGCCGGCGCCCTCAACATGACCTGCCTGCCCACCCTCCTCAAGGGCGGCCGGGTGGTCCTGCTCGCCGCCTTCGACGCCGACCGCGTCCTGGAACTGGTCGAGGACCTGCGCGTGACGTACCTGTTCGGCGTCCCCACGATGTACGACGCCATGGCCGTCCGGCCGCGGTGGGGAACCACCGACCTCTCCAGCCTGCGCACCCTCAACTGCGGCGGCGCGCCCGTGCCCGCCCGCACCATCGCCGCGTACATCGACCGCGGTCTCGCCTTCAGCCAGGGCTACGGCATGACCGAGGCGTCCCCAGGCGTCCTCTTCCTCGACCGGGAACAGACCGCGTCCAAGGCCGGCTCCGCAGGCGTGCCGCACTTCTTCACCGATACCCGCATCGTCCGGCCCGACGGCAGCGAGGCCGGACCGGGCGAGCGCGGCGAGGTCCTCGTCCAGGGCCCCCACGTCATGACCGGCTACTGGAACCGGCCCGGGGACACCGCGGCTGTCTTCACCGACGGCGACTGGCTGCGCACCGGCGACATCGCCCGGAGCGACGAGGACGGCTACGCCTACCTCGTCGACCGGGTCAAGGACATGTACGTCTCCGGCGGCGAGAACGTCTATCCGGCCGAGGTCGAGGACGCACTCCTCGACCATCCCGCCGTCGCCGAATGCGCGGTCATCGGCGTCCCCGACCCGGTCTGGGGCGAGGTCGGCCGCGCCGTCGTCGTCCTCAAGCCCGAGGCCCGCGCCGGCGAGGACGACGTCCTCGACCACCTCCGGGGCAGGCTCGCCAAGTACAAGATCCCGAAGTCGGTCGTCCTCACGGGCCGCCTGCCCCGCACGGCCTCCGGAAAGATCGTCAAGTCCGCCGTCCGCGACATCTTCGCCGCCGGTCCCGCCGAATGCCCCCAGCCGTGACCGGCGTTCGAGCACGACGTTCCCCCAGGGCGCGCTCGGCGTCGCCCGCACCACCGAAAGGTTTCCTCATGCCCATCGCCATCGCCGACGGCCTCGACGCACTCACCTCCCTCAGCGGAGCCGACCTCGGCCGCACCGAGTGGCTCGAAATCACCCAGGGCCGGGTGAACACCTTCGCCGACGCCACCGACGACCACCAGTGGATCCACACCGACCCGGAGAGGGCCAAGGACGGGCCCTTCGGCGGCCCCATCGCCCACGGCTACCTCACCCTCTCCCTGATCATCCCGCTCTTCGGCGAGCTGCTCAGCATCACCGGCACCAAGATGAGCGTCAACTACGGCCTGGACAAGGTCCGTTTCCCCAGCCCCGTCCGGGTCGGCGCGAAGATCCGTCTCCACGGTGCCGTCGGCACGGTGGAGGAGGTCAAGGGCAACGGCGTACAGATGCCGATCACCTTCACCGTCGAGGTCGAGGGCAGCGACAAGCCGGCGTGCGTCGCCCACGCCGTCTACCGCCACTACGCCTGACCGGCCCGGGCCGCGGTCGCGGCTTCGGCAGCTGAACACACCACGAGACGAGCTCACCGTGCCGGCCGGCACGGTGAGCTCGTCTCGTGTGACCTGTCAGACCGCGGCGGTGAGCTGCTCCTCCAGGGCCGCCAGCGTCCGGTAGCAGGGCATGACCTGGGCGATGGAGGAGTTCGGTTCGCGGCCCTCACGGATGGCGGCGACGAACTCGCGGTCCTGCAGCTCGATGCCGTCCATCGAGACGTCGACCCCGCTGACGTCGATCGGCTCGTCCTTGCCGGTGACGAGGTCGTCGTAGCGGGCGATGTAGGTGCCGGTGTCGCCGATGTAGCGGAAGAACGTGCCCAGCGGCCCGTCGTTGTTGAACGACAGCGACAGGGTGCAGATGGCGCCGTTCGCCGCGCGCAGCTGGACCGACAGGTCCATCGCGATGCCGAGCTCGGGGTGGATCGGGCCTTGGAGGGCGTTGGCCTGCACGATCGGGGAGCCGGTCTGGTAGGCGAACAGATCCACGGTGTGTGCCGCGTGGTGCCACAGGAGGTGGTCGGTCCACGAGCGCGGCGCGCCCAGCGCGTTGAGGTTCGTGCGGCGGAAGAAGTACGTCTGCACGTCCATCTGCTGGATGTTGTACTCGCCGGCCTGGATCTGCCGCCGGACCCACTGATGACTCGGGTTGAAGCGCCGGGTGTGGCCCACCATGGCGACCAGCCCGGTGCGCTGCTGCGCCTCCAGGCACGCCTCGGCGTCGGCGAGGGAGGACGCCAGGGGAATCTCGACCTGGACGTGCTTGCCGGCGTCGAGGCAGGCCAGCGTCTGCTCGGCGTGCATCGGGGTGGGGGTGGCGAGAATGACGGCGTCGACGTCGTCCATCGCCAGCACCTCGTCGAGGGACGCCGCGGCGCGGCCGACCCCCTGCTCCGCGGCGAACTTCTGCGCGCTTTCGAGGGTGCTGCTCACGACGGCGGCCACCTCGACGCCCTCGATCCGCTGGAGCGCGGCCGCGTGCTTGGCGCCGAAGGCGCCGCCGCCGGCCAGGGCGACCCGGAGGGTTCGGTCGTCGGACATGTCAGTTGACTCCTTCGGCGGGCTCCTGGGCCCGGGGGTGGTTTTCGAGTATCAGGTGGCCGACGGCGGTGTTGGACGCCGGCACGTGGTAGAAGCGGTGCTTGACCTCGACCCGTCCGAACCCGTCGACGTCGCTCATCGCCCCGCGGGCTATCAACCACATGACCAGCTCGATGCCTTCCGAGCCGGCTTCGTCGACGTACTCCAGGTGCGGCACCTGCGACAGTCCGTGCGGATCCCCGACCAGCCGGTCGAGGAAGGCCTGGTCCCATTCGCGGTTGATCAGACCGGCGCGCGGGCCCTGCAACTGGTGGCTCATGCCGCCGGTGCCCCACACCTGGACCTTCAGCGGCCTGTCGTACGACTCGATCGCCTTCCGCAGTGCCTGGCCGAGCTTGAAGCACCGGGCGCCCGAGGGCACCGGATACTGCACCACGTTGACGTGGAACGGGATCACCTTGCACGGCCACTTCTCGACGTTTCCGAACATCAGCGACAGCGGGACGGTCAGGCCGTGGTCGACGGTCATCTCGTTGGCGAGCGTGAGGTCGAAGTCGTCCCTGATCAGCGAGTGCGCGATGTGAGCGGCCAGGTCGGGGTCGCCCTCGATGCCGGGGACCGGGCGGGGGCCGTACCCCTCGTCGGCGGTGGCGTAGGCCGCGCCGGTGCCGAGCACGAACGTCGGGATCAAGGACAGGTCGAAGGCCGACGCGTGGTCGTTGTAGACCAGGAAGATCACGTCCGGGAGGTTCTCCTGCTCCCACCTCCTGGAGAACTCGTACCCCTCGAAGAGCGGCTGCCAGTAGGGCTCACGGGTCTTGTCGTGGTCCATCGCCGCGCCGATCGCCGGCACGTGCGAGGTGAAGACCGCACCGGTGATCACGGCGTGCTCCGCCGGGGGCGCCGGATCGGCGTGCGCCGCCTCCAGGACGGCGTGATCGATGCGGTTGCCCTCGACGGAGCGGCCGCCGCCGACCATCATTGCGCGGTACTCCTCCTCGGTCATACCGGTCATCGAACCGGCCATCTGCTGGAACGAGAGCCCCAGCGTCGCGCCCCACTTGGCGAGGAAGTAGATGTTGCCGCCCTCGTCCATCGCGGCGTTGAGGTCGCGGTCGAGCAGCGCCTGCTTCTGCTCCTCCCGCAGCGGCCACGCGTCCAGGTAGGCGCGCTCGTCGGCGAGGTAGCTCTCGCGGTTCTCCGCCGTCATCAGCGACATGCAGAACTGGTTGAGGTGGTAGCCCCTGGCGGACTGCTCGGCGTCGAAGACGGTGGTCCCCGGCACCAGTTTGTAGGTCTTGTCCAGTGACAAGGTCGGGCTCCGATCGTGAGACGGGTCAGCCGGCTTCCGGCCAGTACAGGCGCATCGGGTTGTCGACGAGGAGCCGCTGCCGCAGCTCCGGCGTCGGCGCGATGCCCGGGATGAAGTCGACGAGCAGACCGTCGTCGGGCATGTGGGTGGCGAGGTTCGGGTGCGGCCAGTCCGTGCCCCACAGCACCCGGTCGGGGAACTCCTCGACCACGCGGCGGGCGAACGGGACGACGTCGCGGTACGCCGACTGCTCGCCGTCGAGGGCCGGCGGGCCGCTCACGGACAGCCGCTCCGGGCAGGTCACCTTGCACCAGATGTCCGGCCTGGCCCGCACGAAGTCCAGGAACGCCCCGAATTCCGGGCCGTACGGGTCCTTGGTGACATCGGGCCGACCCATGTGGTCGATGACGAGCGGAACCGGTATCGACAGCAGGAAGTCGCGCAGGCCGACGAGGTCGGCCGCCTCGAAGTAGACGACGACGTGCCACCCGTAGGGGGCGATCCGCTCGGCGATGTCCCGCAGGTCCTGCCGCGGCGCCGCGTCGACGAGCCGCTTGACGAAGTTGAACCGCACACCGCGCACCCCGGCCTCGTGCAGCTCCCGCAGCTCGGCGTCGGAGACGTCCGGCCGCAGTGTCGCCACGCCCCGGGCCAGTCCCCCCGAGGACCGCAGCGCATCAGCCATGGCGCTGTTGTCGGCGCCGTGACAGGTCGCCTGCACCACGACGTTGCGGGTGAAGCCCAGGTGGTCGCGCAGCTCGAAGAGCTGGTCCTTGGACGCGTCGCACGGGGTGTACTTCCGTTCGGGCGCGAAGGGAAACGCGTCTTTCGGGCCGAACACGTGGCAGTGCGCGTCGACGGCCCCCTCGGGCATCTGGAACCGCGGCCGGCTGGGGCCTGCGTACCAGTCCAGCCAGCCGGGGGTCTTCTCGAAGCTCGTCGTCATCGTCAGTCCTCGTAGCACAGGCCGAGCTCGGCCAGCGGGCCGCGCATGGCGTACATGTCCAGGCCGAGCTCGCCCGCGCGGAACCGCACCCGCTTGCTCTCCTCGCCGGCCTCACGCCGGGCGGCCGCCTCGGCGACCTCGGCGGCCCGCTCGCGCGGCACCACCACGACGCCGTCGCGGTCCGCCACGACGACATCGCCCGGCCTGACCAGGGCGTTGGCACAGACCACCGGCACGTTGACCGAACCGAGGGTGGCCTTGACGGTGCCCTTGGCGCTGACCGCACGGGCGAAGACCGGGAAGTCCATCTCCTCCAGTTCGGACACGTCGCGCACGCCTCCGTCGATGACCAGGCCCTGGCCGCCGCGGGCGCGGAACGAGGTGGCGAGCAGTTCGCCGAAGAATCCGTCCTCGCTCTGCGTCGTGCAGGCCGCGACCACCACGTCGCCCTCCTCGATCTGCTCGGCGGCGACGTGGAGCATCCAGTTGTCGCCGGGCTGCAGCAGCACGGTCACCGCCGTGCCGCAGAGCCGGGCCCGGGTGTAGACGGGGCGCAGGTACGGGCGCATCAGACCCACCCGGCCCATCGCCTCGTGGATGGTCGCCACCCCGAACGCCGACAGTGCGGCGACGTCCTTCGGGTCGGCGCGGGTGATCGCGGTGTGGACGACACCGAGCCGGGTGTGTTCCATGTGTCCTTCTCCTGGGTCAGTGGCCGGCGGCGGTGAGCCGGGCGGCGAGGCGGGGGTGGACGCGCAGGGCGTTGCCGGAGTAGACGGCGGCCCGTTCCCCGTGGGTGAGGTTCGCGGTGGCCTCGACGTACCGCTTCGTGTCGTCGAAGTGGTGGCCGGTGTGCGGGTCGACGCCGCGGACGGCGCCGATCATCTCGCTGGCGAACAGCACGGACCGGCTGGGGACGACCTGCGTGAGCAGGTCGATGCCGGGCTGGTGGTACACGCAGGTGTCGAAGAAGACGTTGTCCAGCAGCGACTCGGGGTCCGGCCGACCCAGCGCCATCGCCAGCCCGCGGAACCGGCCCCAGTGGTAGGGCACCGCGCCGCCGCCGTGGGGGATCACGAACCGCAGCGACGGGAAGTCGGCGAACAGATCCCCCTGGACCAGCTGCATGAACGCCGTGGTGTCCGCGTTCAGGTAGTGGGCACCCGTCGTGTGGAAGGCCGGGTTGCACGAGGTGCTGACGTGGATCATCGCGGGGACGTCGTACTCGGCCATCGCCTCGTAGAGCGGGTACCAGCTGCGGTCGGTCAGCGGCGGCGCGGTCCACTTGCCGCCCGACGGATCGGGATTGAGGTTGACCGATACCGCGCCGAGTTCCTCGACCGCGCGGCGCAGCTCGGGCAGGCAGGTGGCCGGGTCGACGCCCGGCGACTGCGGCAGCATGGCACCCATCGCGAAGCGGTCGGGGTGGAGCGTGCTGACGCGGTGGACCAGATCGTTGCAGATCCGCGCCCACGTCGCGGAGACCTCGAAGTCGCCGATGTGGTGGGCCATGAAACTGGCCCGCGGGGAGAAGAGCGTCAGGTCGATGCCCCGCTCGTCCATGAGGCGCAGCTGGTTGCTCTCGATGGCCTCGCGCAGTTCGTCGTCGGTGATGACGAGGTCGTCGGGATCGGGCGCGTGCGCGGGGGAGCCGATCGCCGCGATCTGCCGGTCACGCCACCGGGCCAACTGCGCGGGCGCGGTGGTGAAATGACCGTGACAGTCGATGATCATGCGTTGTCTCCTGGGGTCTTCGGGGTCAGGCCTGGGAGCCGACGGGCCAGCCCGTGTACTGCACTGCGAGATAGGTGCGGCCGGCGGGCGTGCCCACCACGTTGTCGAGTTCACCGAGTTGGCGCCGCAGGTCGAACGGGGTGCCGCCGGGCGGGGTGTGCAGCAGCCGGGTCATCCAATGGGAGAAGTTCTGCGCCCGCCAGATGCGTTGCAGCGCGCGCGGCTGGTAGTCCTCCAGCGCGGCCTCGCCCTCGGTGCCGAGCGCCCGCAGGAGGATGTCGGCCAGGACCTTCACGTCGTGCAGTGCGAGATTGAGTCCGCGGGCGCCGGTCGGCGGCACGGTGTGTGCGGCGTCTCCGGCGAGCACCATCGAGCCCCAGCGCATCGGCTCCTGCACGAACGAGCGGAAACGCAGCACCGACTTGTCCAGGATGGGGCCCTCCTTGAGACGGAAGCCGTCCTCGCCGGCCACCCGGGCCTGGAGCGTCTCCCAGATGCGGTCGTCCGGCCAGGCGTCGACGGACTCGCCGGGTGAGCACTGGAAGTACATCCGCTGTACGGTCTCGGTCCGCTGGCTGATCAGCGCGAAGCCGTGCCCGGAGTGGGCGTAGACCAGCTCGGGCGCGCTCGGCGGTGCCTCGGCCATGATGCCGAACCACGCGAAGGGGTACTCCTTGCCGTACCGCACCCGCCGGTCCTCGGGGACCAGGTTGCGGCACATGCTGCGGGACCCGTCCGCACCGACCACGTACTGCGCGCGCACCTCGTGCCGGGATCCGTCGGCCGCGGTGTACCGGACCCGCGGAGTGCCGGTGGTGATGTCGAGGACCTCGGTGCCCTTCACCCCGAAGTGGACCGTGCCGCCGTCGCGGTCCCGTGCGTCGGCCAGGTCGGTGAACACGTCGGTCTGCGGGTAGAGCCACACCGACTCGCCGACCAGCGCCTTGAAGTGGATCCGGTGAGCCCGGCCGCCGAACCGCAGCTCGGTGCCCTCGTGTTCGTGGCCCTCGCGCAGGATCCGGTCACTGACGCCGGTCTCGACCAGGTCTCGGGCCGCGTCGGCCTCCAGGATGCCGGCCCGGTGTGTCGTCTCGATCTCACGCCGGGTGCGGGTGTCGACCACGATCGTGTCGACTCCGGCCCGCGACAGCCGGTGAGCGAGCATCAGGCCGGCCGGGCCGGCGCCGATGACTGCGACGGGAACCGAGGCAACGGTGTCGACGACGGCGTCGGCCATGGCATCTCCTGAGCAACGGTGAACGTTCCGGGCACGTCGAACGTTGACACCCAGGGCCGTACCCGGTCTCCGGCGTTTCCGTCAGGCGGAAGCCCGCTCGGATCTCAGGGAGTGGGGCGGGTACGCCGGCCGAGCCCATCGGAGATCCCGTGCGCAGCCCTCAGGAGCGGCTCGCGCAGTCCGCGCGCGCGGCTCGCCCCCCGTGCCGTGATCACGATCCCCAGAGCGGCACTGACAGGCCCGTTCCGGCCGATCCGCACGGGCGCGGACACCGCGACGGTGCTCTGCGAGAGCTGCCGATCGCTGACGAAGACCTGTTCCCGACGGATACGGTCCAGCTGCGCGCGCAGAGTCCTCGGATCGGTGACGGTGTGCGGGGTCCAGGCCCGCAGCGGCGATCCGAGGACCTCCTCCTGGATGTCCGGCGGCGCGTGGGCCAGCAGTACCCGCCCCATCCCGGTGGAGCCGATCGGGAAACGGGCTCCCACCATCGTCACCAGCTCCACCGAGCGGTGCCCGGCGATCCGCTCGACGAACACCAGCTCCGTGCCCTCGCGCACCGCGAGTTGGATGTTCTCGTGGGTCGCCTCGTAGAGGTCCTGCATGAAAGGCAGCGCCACATCACGCAGGATCTGGGTGCGCGGGCATCCCGAGGCGATTTCCCAGAGCCTCAACCCGACGTGCCACGACCCGTCCTCCCCGCGCTCCAGCGCTCCCCACGCCGCCAGCTCGGCGACCACCCTGTGCGTGGTGCTCAGGGCCAGGCCGGTGCGCTGGGCGATCTGCGACAGCGTCTGCGACGGGTGCTCGCGGTCGAAGGCCGCGAGGACGTCGAGGACTTTTCCAGCCGCTGTGCTCCGGGTTGTGCTCACGCGGTCAGTTTCGCAGACCCGCGTTGAGCGGCTCCGACGAGCGCCGTACCATCTGCCGGACACCGAGGAGGCGACGTGAAAAGAGTGATCTCCGGGCTGTCTTCGATGGCGACACGGCCCCTGCTCGCCGAGCTGTCCCAGCAGGTCCGGCTCGTGCACGGGTTTCCCGTGCTTTTCGAGGCCGCCGGCGGGGTCGACATCGCACGGCGGGTGCGCGAGGGCGCCGAGGCCGACCTGCTCGTGCTCGCTGACGGAGCGTTGACCGCGCTGGAGGAGGAGGGCTACCTCCTGGCAGGCACGGCGCGGCCGCTGTGGACCTCCCAGGTCGTGGCCGCCGTGCCGGCGGGATCACCGGTTCCGGTGCTCGACTCGGACTGCGACCTGCGGGCCGTTCTGCGGTCCGCGAAGAAGATCGCCTACTCCACCGGTCCGAGCGGGACGGCCCTGCTCGACCTGATCGGCCGACTGGGTCTCGCCGACGCGCTCGCCGGCCGGCTTGTCCAGGCCCCGCCGGGCGTGCCGGTCGGCAGCCTGCTGTCCTCCGGCCAGGCCGACTTGGCATTTCAGCAGCACAGCGAGCTGATGGACCTGCCGGGCGTCGTCATCGCCGGACCGCTGCCGGGTGACACCGCCATCAGCTCGACATTCGGCGGAGGCGTACTGGCCTCAGCCTCCCAGCCGGGCCTCGCTCTCGAGGTCCTCGACTTCTTCGGCTCCGACACGGGGTCCGAGGCCGCCCGTGCCAGGGGCATGCGGGCCTCGGGGGAGAGGGACAGCGCATGACGTGCTGCCAGGGGCCGTTCCACGTGATCCGGAACGGCCCCTGAGCGTGGCGGGCGGGGGTCAGGACGCGTGGGGCGGGGTGTCGGGGATCCAGGAGCCGTGGAGGCCGGCGGTGACCCGGTGGGGGAGGTGGACGGTGGCGATCCGGTCGAGGCCGGTCGCGTCCAGGACGAGGAGCTGCGAGGCGTCCTGCTTGAGGTCGGAGACGACGGTGAGGAGGTAGCCGTCGTCCTCGTTGGCGGCGCCGGCGGCGGGGACGTAGACGGCTTCGCCGGGGAGGCGGGCGTCGCCGACCTGGTGGATGCGGCGGGCGCCGGTGGTGCGGTCGTACTTGACCAGGCCGTAGCCGCCCAGGCCGTTCTCGTCGGGGAAGGCGACGGCGTACTGGTAGCGGTTCTCCGTGCCGAGGTAGTCCTCGTTGAGGGTGGGGAACTCGACGGGAAGGTCGTCGATGATGCGTTCGTCGACGGTGCCGGCGCTCACGTCGATGGTCCAGCGGCGGGTGTAGGACCGGGATACGGGTTCGCTGCCGCGGCCGGGGGCGCCGGTCCACCAGTTCCAGGAGAGGCGGAAGCCTTCGCGGTCGACGGTGGGGCCTTCCAGGACGATGCGGCCCTGGCCGTCCTCATAGGCGTTGGAGACGTGGAGCATGTTGCCGGGCTCGATGGAGTACCAGCGGACGTGGTGGTGCCCGTCGGTGCCGCGGGGCATGACGCCGATGCGGGACGGCTGCTCGTCGCTCCAGCCGTAGGGGATGCCGGAGTGCTCGGCGGGGTCGAAGGTGACGTTGCCCTCGATGAAGACGACGTGGCGGCGGGTGAGGGCGAAGTCGTGCTTGAGGGAGGCGGTGGCCCCGGGCACCTCGGCGGTGTGGACGAGGGTGCCCGTGGCGTCGGCGACGTGGTAGGTCAGGTACGGGGGGAAGGGGGAGGACGCGAAGAAGTGGAGTTCGCCGGTGACCGGGTCCTCCTTGGGGTGGGCGGTCATGGCCGTGCGGAGCTTGCCGTCGAAGTCGTAGGCGCCGACGGTGCCGAGCTCCGAGTCGAGTTCGAAGGGGAGATTGGCTTCGCACAGGGCCAGGAGCCGGCCGGCGTGCTCGATGATGTGCGTGCCGGCGGCGCTGGCGGTGAGGTCGGGGCCGTTCTCGGTCATGTAGGGGGCGCNNCAGTGGGTGGGGGTGATGCCGGGCTTGGGGTTGTGGCTGTTGCGCAGCAGCCGTCCGGTGAGTTCGGGCGGGAGGGTGCCCTCGACGGTGAGGCCGGTGGCGGTGACCTCCTCCGCGATGGGGGTGAAATGGCCGGTCAGGTAGGGCGGCTTGGCGGTGTTCATGACGCGGTCTCCTTCATGGGGCGGGTGAGCGGGGAGGTCCCGGCCCTGGCTCGGGGCGGGCGGGTGGGGAGCGGTGCCGGCGGGACCGTCGCGGGCAGGCCGGCGGACATCGGCCGGGTGGTGTTCACCAGGCCGTCCGCCCGGCCGGCCGCCTGGCGCGGACGCCGTCCACGGCGCGTTCGGTGAGTCCGCCGCAGGCGGTCACCCGGACCCGGGCCGAGCGCGTGGGCCGGGTGGCTGCCGTCGGTGTCGGCGCCGGTGTCGGCGGCGTCGTCGCGTCGGGAGGCGCAGTCCGGGCAAGCGGCGCCGAGCCTGCGGCGAGGGCGGCCGCCGAGGGGCCCGGCAGGTCGAACCGCCCGGTCCCGTGGCCGGCCGTGGCCCGGCCCGGACGGGAACCGGCCGGGTGCCGGGCGCGTACGGCCGGGGCTGCGGGGACGGCGCCGATGCCGATGCCCTGCACCGTGCGGGCGGGGCTCGGTGAGCCGGAGGACGCGGCCGGTCCGGCCGCGCGCCGGGCGCCCGTGCACGGGACGAGGACGGACCCGGCACGGCTCTGCGGCAGGGGCGCGTACACCGGCGAGGTCGCGGGCCCGAGCGGCGACCGGGCCGCCGCGGGTGGCGCGGGTGCCGGCCCCGGCGGCCTGGTCCGGGCCGGCGCCCGGTCCGGCTGTCTGCGTGCTGCGTTCATGGCGCACAGACTCGCGTCGGCCGCTGTCCACTTTCCAGGCCCGGCGGGGACGGGGCGTGTCCACTGCTGTCCGCAGCTGTCCACCTGCGCCGCCGGGCTGCGGACCCTACGGGCGCGGGCCCCGTAGCTCCCGCTGCCACAGGTCTTCGCACAGCAGGTCCAGGCCCTGGCGCAGATGGCGGCGGTAGGTGCCGTACGGCAGGCCCAGGCGGCGGGCCGCGCCCTCCTGGGTCGGCGCACCCGAGAAGTACCCCGTCGTCAGGGCCTCGCGGGCGCGCACCCCGCGCGGGTCACGGGCGAGGTCGTCGACGGTCCGGCGCAGCAGCGTGCGCAGCTCCTCGACGGGGTCGGCGAGGTCGGCGGCGAGCCCCGTGCGCAGCAGGGCGCACGCCGCGAAGGCGCCCGGGTCGCGCCAGTGCGCCAGCGCTTCGCGCACGGCCTGGTCGAAGGCGGTGCGCGAGACGGCCGCCGGCCCGGCCGGGACCGGCACGTCGGGGGCCGAGATGAAGTGGAAGAGCCACCTCTCCACGGGGACCTCGCGCCAGTCGACGCCGAACACCCCGTAGGTGTGCTCGCCGACCCGGGGGCGCTCCCCGGTGTCGCGCAGGGTGCCCTCGACCCGCTCGGCCCAGGCCTCGGCGTCCTGGAAGACGGCGAAGCCGAAGGCGCGGCCGCGGGCCCGGGCCGCCTCCGCCTGGGCCCGGGAGCTGCTCAGGTCGATGACCCGGGAGGGGACCTGGTAGCGCTCGGGATAGACCGAGAACCGGCTGATCCCGATGTGCTCGCCGGGGCTCACCGGGGCGGTGGCATCGGTGTACCGCCACGCTGCCGCGACCACGGGATCGGCGGCGAGGTCCTCGGGGTCGGGCGGGGCCGGCAGGGCGAGCCGGGCCGTGAACGCGACGATCCGGCCCGTGCTCACCAGACGGTAGACGCTGAAGGCCTGCGGCTGGCGCCGCGCCCAGTAGCGGACCAGCTCCGCCGAGGCGGGCCCCTCGGTCTCCTCGGCCATCCGCAGGACGACGTCCATGTCCTCGGGGTGCAGCGGACGGTCGTGCATCTCCTCGTCGCGGGACCAGGTGCGCAGCCGGGACAGGGTCCTGCCCTCCCGGAAGAGGTAGAAGAGCTCGTCGGTGACGGTCCACACCCGCTCCTCGGGCGCCTCGCGCAGGAGGCGCAGGTATTCGTCCGCCAAGCGCCCCCGGACCGCCTCGAACGCGTTGGGGGCGCGCCAGCGCAGGTCGGCGGCGAGGGTCTCGCGGGCGGCGTCGTGCGGGTGGAGTCCGCGGTGCGTGGACTCCATGAAGGGCAGGTCCCGCAGCCAGGAGAACAGCAGGTGGGCGTCCTCTCCGGGCAGTACGCAGGACAGCAGTTCCTCGGACGTCGAGTGGGCCTGCGCCGCGACCTCCAGGGCGCGGCGGTGTGCGGCCGTGGGGACCTCGCCGACCAGGCCCGCCAGCAGGGTGCGCAGGACGTCCGCCGACGGCGCCCAGATCTCCTCCCGGGCGCAGCCCGCCGATCCCGCCGCGGCGGCGAGGGACAGGGCCAGGGGGTTGCCGCCGGCGAAGCGCAGCACCCGGTCGCGCAGTTCGGGCCGGATCCGCGCCGCGGCCAGCAGGCTCCGGGCCTGTTCCTCGGAGAACGGCCGCAGTTCGCTCACGTGCAGGAGCCGGGACCAGGCCGGGTCGGCGGTCCACTGCGGCTGCGGAGCGCTCCGTCCGGCCAGCACGACCAGCGTGTCGTCCGCGGCGCGGGGCAGGAAGTGCTGCCACAGCCAGCTCTCCAGCCACTGGCAGTGGTCGAAGGAGTCCACGAACAGGACCGTGCCCGGTACGTCGAGGAACGGTCCGGCGGCCTGCTCGAAGTCGGCCGGGTCCCGGCTGACGAACCGGCCGTCCAGTTCGACGAGCAGCCGGCCCGCCGCGCGGGCATGGTCGGCCAGCCGCCTCAGCAGCGTGGACTTCCCGATGCCGCCCGGCCCGCACACGTAGAGCGCGAACGGGGCCTGCGCGCCCCCGGCCAACGCCTCCCCGAAGAGCTCCAGTTCCTCGTCGCGGCCGATGAAGGCCTGCACTCGGGCCCGGCTGAGTCTTTCCCCTACGGACACCATGGTCGTTTCCATCCTCCTGGCTACGGCACCGGGCGCTCTGCGTGCACACAGCTGCGGAGAGCGCTCTCCTTCGCTTCGGTTCCCCCGTGGGAGCTCCTGGGCGGAGCCCCCGTCCGCGTCACTCGACGCTGCCGAGGTTCCCGTCGTCGGGGTGGCCGGTGACCAGCAGGGTGGTCTCCTCCACGCACTGGAACCGGCCGTCGGGGGCCAGGTGGGCGAAGAGGTAGATCTCGGTGCGGGAGGTGCGTCCGTTGTGCTGGGTGAGGGTGACGGTGTGGCGGTCGGCGTAGCGCGGCCCGTCGCGCAGTTCGTCGTGGACCTCGATGCCGCCGCTGCGGACCAGGGTGCGCAGACGTGTCATGTGCCGGATGAAGGAGGCCCGGTCGCTCCACACGCCGTCGGTGCGCTGGCGGTAGTCGGGGGTGAAGTGCCGGTCGACGGCTTCGTCGAGGTCGAGGCCGGGCGTGAACAGCAGGTCGTTGATGGCTCTGGTGATGTCGGTCGGTGTCATCGTCGTCTTCGCCTCGCGGAGTGGGGGGTTCGCGGTAACAGGCCTGCGGGGACCGGGAGTACGCAGCTGTCGGCCCCCCGGCCGAGGCCGCCCTGCAAGACGGCCGTCAGTCGCGGCGGGTTCCACTTCCGGCCACGGGAGTGAAGTCCAGCGACAGGGAGACCGGGCCCCGGGTGTACAGGCCGGTCTCCCGGTAGCGGAACCCGGGGCTGTAGCGGACCTCGTCCAGCAGCGGCAGGAGCATCGCGGCGACGGTCTCGACCTCGGCCCGCGCGAAGGCCGCGCCGACGCACTGGTGGAGTCCGGTCCCGAACGCCAGGTGCTGGGCGGCCGCGGTGAACGAGCGGGCCGTGCCCAGGTCCGCGCGGTGGATGTCGAAGGTGTCCGGGTCGGCGAACGCCTCCGGATCGCGGTTGGCCGCGCCGATCATGCAGAAGACGGTGGCGCCCGCCGGGACGGTGGTGCCCGCGAACACGGCGCTCTCCTGCGTCTGGCGGGGGATGAGCTGGACGGGCGGGGTGAAGCGCAGGGTCTCGGCGATCGCGGCGGCCGTCAGATCCGGTTCCCGGCGGACCTGCGCCAGCTGCTCGGGGTGGTCGATCAGGTGCTTGAAGAGCAGGGCGATGGTCTTGTCCGCGGGCTCGGCGGCCGCGACCAGCACGTTGATGATCAGCGCGGTGACGTCGCGGTCGCTCATGGTGACACCGTCGAACTCGGCGGTGCACAGCCTCGATATCAGGTCCTCGCCGGGCCGGCGGCGGCGCCGCCGGATGACGGGGGAGAGGTAGGCCTCCAACTGCTGCGCGCAGTCCAGGCAGTGCCGGCGGCGCTCGGGGGTGAGGGCCAGGCTGGTGACGAACTCCGCGACCCCGCCGTGCCAGTCGGCCACCTGTTGCCAGTCGGCCCGGTCCAGGCCGAGGACGTCGAGGGCGACATGGACGGCGAACGGCTTGCCGAAGTCGTTGACCAGGTCCACCCGGCCCCGCGGGAGGAACGGCGCCATGAGCTCTTCGGCGTTGGCGTGGACGGCGCGTATCTGCTCCCGGAGGGCGGAGCCGGTGAACCCCCGTACGACGATCTTCCGCTTCGCGGTGTGCTCCGCGCCGGTCATCTGGGCGAGGACCCGCCCGCGCATCACGGGCTCGGCACGCACCTGGAGCATCTCGGTGGTGAACGCCTCGTGGTCGGTCAGCACCCGCTTGACGTCCTGGTGGCGGGAGAGGAAGTAGCTGTCGATCGCCGGCTCGTAGTGCACCGGGGCCTGCTCCCTGAGGCGGGCGTAGAAGCGGTGGGGCGCTGCGGCGAACTCGTCGGACAGCACGCTGAAGGGGGGAGTGGCCACGGGCATGGTCGGATGCCTCTCGACAAGGGCGCATCGTGCGCAGTGGGGGCGGGGTGCGCTCGGTGACCCGGCGGGGCGGTGCCGCCCGTCGGCCGGTCCGCGGCCAGAGCGATGTCCGTCCGACCACGGCCCCTGCCTCGCGCGGGAGTTCGACGGATGGTACCGATCCCGGACGCATGAGCGTCGCGCCCCCGCCGACCGGTGGTCCGCCGCCACCCGCGGCATCTCGGGCACGCCGCCGACACCGCCTCCGTACTGGCCGGCGTGGGCGGGGGCGGCGGGTGCGGGCGAGGGGGCCGAGGAAGGCACCGCCCCCACCCCCGCCCGCACCGCCGCAGCACTAGTGCTGTGACCGGCCACAGCACTAGTGACGCCGCGCCATCACCGCGTGCGGGGCGGCCCGGCCGGCCGCGCCCTGCGCGGGCACCCCTTCGCGGCGCGGCCGCGCCGCGTGCGCCGGCAGCCTGGACAGGTTGGCGCTGACCATCGCCGCCGTACGGACCGCGGCCTCACCCAGCAGGGCGATCTGCCTGCCGTCCAGCGAGGTCGCCGCCACGGCGGCCACCACCTGCCCCGCATCGGAGAACACCGGCGCGGCCACGCACGACAGCGCGCTCACGCACTGCCCGTACTGGAAGGCCATGCCCTGCTCCCTGGCCCGCGCCGCCTCACGCGACCACGCGGCCCGCGACCACCCCTGCGCGGGACCGGCCTCGGGAGCCGACGCCGCCAGGACCAGCCCGGCCGCGCTCCCGGGCGGCAGCACGACACCGGGATGCAGGGCGAACACGTCGTCCACCTCGCTGCGCGTGCTCCCGACCACGAGGGCGTGGCCCGCCTCGGGCACCGTCAGACTGACACTCGTCCTGCCGCCGCTGGCAGCGGCGAGTTCGCGCAGGGGCCGCGCCGACGCGGCCCGCAGCGCCCGCGCGGGATGCCACGCCTGCCCCAGCCGGAACGTCCTCGGGCCCAGCCGGTAGCGGCCCGAAACGCTCTGCACCGCGCCGAGCGCGACCAGTTGCCCGAGCAGCCGGTGCGCCGTGGCCTTCGGCAGGTCGGCGTCCGCGGCCAGCCTGGTCAGGCCGACCTCGTCGCCGTGCGCGAGCACCTCCATCAGTGCGAACGCGCCCTCCAGTACGCCCCGCCCCTCAGTGCCGGATCTGGCCATGAGCGGATCCCCCTTCCGTACGGACGCCATCGGTCGGATGGTGCCCGTAACTCCCCGTTCGTCCCGGCTCATCAGCAAGAACGGTGGTGCCGTCCCCAGCTTCCGCCGGTCCGTTGAACGGACCCGATCATTGCCCGCAACACCTCGATCGCGCCAGGGTGTTGTCATCCAAGGCCGGGCGGACCGGCCCCTCGCGGGGCACGGACCACCCGTCCGTCAGGAGCGACAAAAGGAGGATCCGATGAGCGCGATCAAGACCAGCGCCAAGCAGTTCAAGTACGTCATGGGCGCCATGACGGCCGTCTTCTTCGGTTCTTGTTCTGCCAGCTGACGCAGATTCGGGGGGTGGGGGCGGCACGCCGCCCCCACCCCTTTTTTCTCTACGCCTTAGGGAGGCACGAGTGCTGGAGACCGGTGTCCGGCAGGTCCGGGTGGCGATGGCCATGGTGTTCGGCCGGAAGCTGAACGTACGGGCCGTCGAGCGGCTGGTCGCCGACGCCCTCGCCACGCTCGAGGAGTTCGGCTCGCTCGGCGACGACGTCGACGAACTGGCCGACGGACCGTTCGCCGACCCGGACGAGCGGCGCGACCTGCAAAACCGCGCCCTCCAGCGGACCGTGCGCAGACTCGCCAGGCGCTCGCCCTTCTACCGGGAGCGGCTCGCCGGCCTCGACCTCGACGCAACGACCACCGAGACCCTCACCCGGATCCCGGTGACCCGCAAGGCCGACCTGATCGCGCGCCCCGCCGACTTCCTGTGCAGCACCCCCTACCTCGCGACCCAGACGACCGGCACCACCGGCCGACCCGTGCAGATGTGGCTGTCCCGCTACGAGATGGAACTGTGGCCCGCGCTGATCGCCCTGTCCGTGGTGCTGCGCGGCGACATCCGCCCCGGCGACCGGATGCAGATCAACCTCAGCTCCCGGGCCACGGCCGCCGTACAGGAGGACGTCGAGGTCTGCCGGCTCGTGGGCGCCTCCTGCCACGTGGTCGGCCAGGTCCCGCCCGAGGAGTCCGTCGAGCACCTGCTCGGCGGCAACGGCACCCGCCCGACCCTGCTCACCGGGAACCCCAGCTACCTGGCCCGGATGCTCACCGCGGCCCGCCGGCGCGGATACGGGCCGGACGACTTCGGCCTCCGGTCGATCTACGCCGGCGGCGAGATCGTCTCGCCGGCCCTCGTCCGGGCCCTGCGCGAGACCTTCGGCGCCGAGACCGTCGGCGACAACTTCGGCATGACCGAACTGCTGCCGGTCGGCGGCCGCACCTGCAGCCGCCGCCACCTCCACATCGACCCCAACATGGGGTACACAGAGGTCCTCGGCCTCGACACGGGCGAGCCCGTCGCCCCCGGACAGCTCGGCGAACTGACCGTCACGCCGTATTACCCCTACCGGGAGTGCATGCCGGTGCTGCGGTACAACACCGGCGACGTGGTGCGCACCCTGGAGGGCGAACCGGACTGCGAACTGGCCGCCGTACCCGCCGTCTCGCAGATCCTCGGCAAGGCGGGCACCCTGCTGCGCACCGCCGGTGCGGTCGTCACGCCCCGCGACGTCGTGGAGGCCCTGGACGGCACCCCGGGCATGCCGTGGCCGCTGCGCCACCGGGCCCGGGTCGGGGCCGACGGCCGCCTCCACGTGGAGGTCGCCTCGCGGACCGCGACCACGGCCGAGGTGACCGAGCGGCTGCTGGCCCGCGGCATCGACGCCCGCGTCACCGTCCTGCCGCTGGACGACGAGGACGCCGCACGCCGCTTCCCCCTCCGCTGCGACCTGTTGGAGCACACCTTCACCCGGAGCCACGCATGACGGTCTTCTTCCAGCTCACGGTCACCGCGGCCCTCGCGCTCGCGGTCGTCTTCGGCACCATCGCCTACTTCCGTGCGGTGCGCACCGCGAGGCCGCCCGTCGGCGTCTTCAACGGCCGAGACATCTTCATGATGATGGGCTTCGTCCTCGCGCTTCCGTACGTCTACCTCGCGCTGCCCGGCATCGTCCTCCCGTGCGTGCTCGCCCTGGTCTTCGCGGGCGGGCTGTCCGTCGGCTACCAGCCGCTCATCGGCAACGGCCGGGTGCGCTGGGCGCTGATCACCACGCTGATCGCGAGCGTGCTCGCCGCGCACCTGGCCTTCGGCGAGACCGCGCCCCCGTACTGGGTGGCGAACAGCTGCGTCGTCGCCCTGGTCGTCGTCTCCGCCACGAACCTCAACGTCCAGGGCGGCATGCGGCTGAAGAACGTGGCGTGGTTCCTGCTGGCCCTCGCCGCCTACGACGCCTTCTTCGCGTGGGTCGTGCCGCTGACCCAGGAGCTGGCCGACGCCGTCCAGGGCTATCCGTACGCACCGGCCGCGGGCCTGCGCATCGGCGAGGACCTCGGCGCGGTCGTAGGCATGGGCGACCTGCTGGCCTACTCCCTGTTCACCACCACCGCCTACAAGGCGTACGGGAAGCCGGGGCTGCGGACCGGCATCACCCTGGTGGTGCTCTTCGGTGCCGTGCTGCCCGTGGCAGCCCTGCACCTGATCGCCGCGGTCACCGGCGACGCACCCGGCATCATCCCCGCCCAGGTGTTCTTCGGGCCGGCGGCCTTCACCGCCTACCAGGTCCTGCGCCGTCGGGGGCCGGAGCGCCGGATGGCCGACATCGTCTTCCGCCGCGACCGTGCGGACGTGCCCGCCCCGGCCCCGGTACGCGCCGAGGCCCGCCCGGTGGCCTGAGCGGGCACGCGCCGGCGGGGCTACCCGCGCCAGATCCGCTCGTACGCCTGCTGGTAGCCCCGGGGGTCCCAGGACGTCGCCCCGCCGCTGTTGTCGGCCGTGACCACGTGGACGGGGGCGACGTAGCCGCTGGCGGGCCGGCCGGCGAACGCGCGGTTGAACTCGTCGACGATCTGCCAGCCCTGCTGCGCGAGCGGCTCCGGAACGGTGGCGGCCTGGTACTGCCTGCTGTTGATGCGCTGGAAGGCGGACGGATCGCCGTCACCGGCACCGATGTTGGAGGGCGGTCCGCCACCGGGCTTGCCGGCCGCCCGCAGGGCCGGGGCGGCGTCGGCGAAGTAGAGGTCGTTGATGGCGACCGAGTGGGTCCACTTCTTCCCGAAGCGGGACAGGAGGGAGGAGACCTCCTGCGGGGTGCGCCGGCTGGCGTCCGGGATCGGGATGTTCTCGTACGCCAGGAGCTCCACGCCGGGGCAGTCGGCGAGCCGCTGCTTGATCAGGTCGGCCTTCGTCCGGGCGAAGGGGATCGAGTCGTCGGTGAAGAGGACGACGCCTGCTGTGCCGTCGGACCGGGCGATGACCCAGTCCGCGCTGATCCTCGCCACGTCCTGCACCTTCGTGGTGATGTTGGTGAAGAGCGGCGGGGTCCTGCTCGGGCCGGGTGAGTCGACCGCGTGCCAGCCGATGAGCGGGATGCCCGCGGCCTCGGCGCGCGCCACCTGCCGGGAGGTCAGGCGGGGGTCGAACCCGCCGATGACGATGCCCGACGGCCCCAGGGTGACGGCCTGGCTCAGTGCCGCCTGGATCCCGGCCGGGCTGCCCTCCCCGTCGATCACCCGGACCTGCCAGCCGATGGCCCGGGCGGCCTGCCGGAGCCCCTGCGCGACTCCCGCGACACCCGGGTTGGTCATGGTCTGCGCGACGTAGACGATGCTCTTGCCGGGGACCGCGGCGGGCCCGGTCGTGGGGCCGGTCCACGCGCTGTCGGTGCTCTCGGCCTTCCGCACGTCGGCCCGGGCCTGATCGAGAACGGCCGGGCAGCCGGCCGCCGACGGCCCGGTGGTGCCCGCCGGGCCGCCGCCGCATCCGGCGGCGGCCGCCGTGAGCAGGGCTGCGGCCGCGAGGAGGGTCATGCGGTGGGGGTACACGGTGCTCCTGACGCTGTGTGCTGCGAGGTGGTCTCAGGGGGCGTCCTGCCGGCCGTGCCGGGCCCGTGCGGCCCCGCCGGTCACGGCGGCGCCGGCGCGCAGCCGGCGGCGGGCGGAGTAGCCCGCCAGGCCGACCGCGATGAGCAGGGTGGCGCCGTTGAACAGGGGCGTCGCCCAGAACTGCGCGCCGAGCTGGCCGATCCCGGCGAGTCCCACGGCCAGGACGGCGACGGCGACGAGGGTCCCCAGGGGGTTGGCGCGGCCCGGTTTGATCGCGGTGGACCCGAGGAGGGCGCCGACGAAGGCGGGCAGCAGGTAGTCCAGGCCGACGCTCGGATTGCCGATCTGCTGCTGGGCCGCGAGGAGGGCCCCGGCGAAACCGACGATCATGCCCGACGTGGCGAACGCGACGACGGAGTAGAGGTGGGTGGGGATGCCGAGGATCGCGGCGGCCCGGGGGTTGGAGCCGATGACGTACAGGTAACGGCCGAGCGGCAGCCGCTCCAGCAGCACCCAGAGGGCGGCGACGAGGGCGAGCACGTAGTAGGCGGGCAGCGGCAGTCCGAGGAACGTGGAGTCGTACAGGCCGGTGAAGGCGGCCGGGAGGCCTTCGGGGCCCGGGACGATGCGGCTGCCGTCGGTGATCCAGCCGGTCGCCGCGTACATGATGCTCCCGGTGCCGAGCGTCGCGATGAGCGAGTCGATGCGCGCGAACTCGACGACGATCCCGTTCACGACGCCGGCCAGCGCCCCGCCGACGACGACCGTGAGGCAGGCGAGCTGCCAGGGCCAGTGTTCGTCGACGATCAGGTGCATGACCATGACGTGCGCCAGCCCCAGGCCGTAGCCGATGGACAGGTCGAACCGGCCGGCCGCGACGGGGACCGTCACACCGAGCGCGAGGATGGCGGGGATCGACTGGTTGGACAGGATCGAGGAGACGTTGTCCCTCGTCGGGAAGGTGTCCGGCAGGACGAGGGAGAAGACCAGGAAGAGCAGGACGGTGAGGGTCAGCAGTCCGTAGGTGCCGATGAAGTGGGCGCGCCGGCGGCTCACCTGCCCATACCGTTTCCGGTGATCGCGGGCAGGGCCGAGGCGGTCCGCGTCAGCTCGGCGGCGTTCAGGGTCCCGCCCGCCAGCTCGGCCACCACCGTCCCGCGGCCGAAGACGAGCGCACGGTGGCAGAGGTCGGCGACCTCCTCGACATCGGTGGAGACGAGGAGGACCGCGAGGCCGGCGTCGACCGCTTCGTCGAGGATCCGGTGGATCGCCGCCTTGGCTCCGACGTCCACGCTGGCGGTGGGCTCCTCCAGGACCAGCAGGCGCAGGGTGCCCCGAAGCCACCGGCCGACGACCACCTTCTGCTGGTTGCCGCCCGACAGGGTGGCGATGGGCACCTCGCTGTCGCGGGGGTGCACCGAGAACCGTTCGATCAGGGCGCGGGCCTCGGCCCGTTCGCGCCGCGGGCCGGTCCAGCGCCATGCGGGCACACCGGCGGCCCGCGGGTTGGCCAGGAAGTTCTCCCGGACGGTCAGATCGGGGGCGCAGCCCTCCTCCTGGCGGTTGCCGGCCACGAAGCCGACGCCGCGGCCGAGGGCCGCGGCCACCGTGTGCGGCCGGTACGGGCGGCCGTCCAGCAGCGCCCGGCCGCCGTGCAGCGGCAGCGCGCCGGCGAGGGCGCGGCCCAGGTGCATGTGGCCGGCGCCGGTCAGGCCCACCATGCCGAGGACCTCGCCCTCGCGCAGGTCCAGGGTGACGGGCCCGGTGCGGGCCGTCGAGACGCCGTCGAGGCTCAGGACGACCGGGCGGCGGGCAGCGGCAGGCATCGCCGACGGCGGTCCGGACGCGGGCGCGGTGCTGGTCGCGGAGGTGGTCGCGGAGGTGGCGGCGTCCGCGGTCGCCGGCCTGCGGCGGGCCGGCGCGTGCCCGACGATGTCGCGCACCAGGCGGTCGGGGGAGTACGGGGCGAGGGGGCCGTGGCTGACGAGGCGGCCGTCGCGCAGGACGGCGAAGCGGTCGGCGACCTCGTACACCTCGTCGAGCCGGTGGCTGACGTAGAGGATCCCGTGCCCGCGGTCGCGCAGGGCGTGCAGGACACCGAAGAGCCGGGCGCAGTCGGCGGCGGGGAGGGTGGCGGTCGGCTCGTCGAGGACGAACACCCGGGCCCGTCTCGCCAGCGCGCGGGCGATGGCCACGAGGGACCGCTCGGCGGGGGCGAGGTCGGCGATCCGGGCGTCGGCGTCCAGGTGCCCGGCGACGATCCGCAGGGCCTCGTCGCAGCGCTCCCGGGTCCGCCGCCACGAGATCAGGCCGCGGCGCAGGGGGTAGCCGGTGCCCAGGGCGATGTTCTCCGCGACCGTCATCCACTCGACGAGGCCGAGGTCCTGGTGGATGAAGGACATGTGGCGCAGGGCGGCCTCGGAGGGGAGCGGGTGTCCGGCCACCGTCACCTCGCCCGCGTCGGCGTGGTGGACCCCGGCGAGCACCTTGATGAGGGTGGACTTGCCGGCGCCGTTGGGCCCGAGGAGGGCCAGGACGCTGCCGCCGTGGAGGTCGAGGCCGACCGAGTCCAGGGCGAGGGTGCCCCCGAACCGCTTGCTGAGACCGCGTATCCGGACGAGGGGTTCTGCGTCGGGGCGCGGGGGCGGGCTCATCGAGGTGGGAGTGTCATGCACGGACTTCTCCGGGGCCGCCGGGGGGAGGTCTTGCTGCGATGCGGAACAGTCAGGATGCTACTTGCCGATATCGCCGCATGTCCGACATTGCGGGTCATGCCGCGTCGAGGGCGCACTCGGCCCAGATGACCTTGCCGCGGGCCGTGTACCGGGCACCCCAGGCCTGGGACAGCTGCGCGACGAGGAACAGGCCCCGTCCGCCCTCGTCCGTGGAGGCGGCCCGCCGCAGGTGCGGGGCGGTGCTGCTGCCGTCGGAGACCTCGCAGATCAGGGAACGGTCGCGGATCAGCCGTACCCGGATGGGCTCGCTGCCGTACCGGACCGCGTTCGTGACCAGCTCGCTGAGCATCAGCTCGGCGGGGAAGGCGAGGTCGTCCAACCCCCATGCGGCGAGCTGCCGGGTGGCGGCGCCCCGGATGTCGGAGACGAGGGACGGGTCCGGGGGCAGGTCCCACGTGGCGATCCGGTCGGCGGGCACGGTACGGGTGCGGGCGACGAGCAGCGCGATGTCGTCATCGGGGTGTTCGGGCGCCACGGCCTCGATGACGGCCCGGCAGGTGTCCTGCGGCTTTCGGTCCGGGTGGGCGAGTGCGTGGCGCAACCGCCCGAGCGAGATGTCGACGTCGCGGTGGCGGCCCTCTACGAGGCCGTCGGTGTAGAGGACCAGCGTGCTGTGTTCGGGGAGCCGGACCTCGGCGGTCTCGAAGGGCAGGCCGCCCAGGCCCAGGGGCGGTCCCGCGGGCAGGTCGGCGAAGACCACGCTGCCGTCGGGGTGGACCAGTGCGGGCGGGGGGTGGCCGGCGCGGGCCATCGTGCACACCTGCGACGTGGGGTCGTAGACGGCGTACAGGCAGGTGGCGCCGACGATGCCGGTGCTGCCGGTGGCGTCGGCGTCCTCCTCCTCCCGGTCCAGGCGCACCAGGAGGTTGTCCAGGTGGGTGAGCAGCTCGTCCGGGGCCAGTTCCAGCTCGGCGAAGTTGCGTGCGGCGATGCGCAGCCGGCCCATCGTGGCGGCGGCGTGCAGCCCGTGCCCGACGACGTCCCCCACCAGCAGGGCGACACGGGTGCCGGAGAGGGGGATGACGTCGAACCAGTCGCCGCCCACCCCGGACTCGGCGGGCTGGTAGTGGTGGGCGACCTCGACGGCCCCCTGCTCGGGGAGGCCGCGCGGGAGCAGGCTGCGCTGCAGGGCCAGGGCGAGGGTGTGCTCCCGGGTGTAGCGGCGGGCGTTGTCGATGCAGAGCGCGGCGCGGGCCGCGAGTTCCCGGGCCAGCCGGCTGTCGTCGTCACCGAAGGGGGCGGGGTCCTGCGAGCGGTAGAACGCGGCGATGCCGAGCAGTACGCCGCGGGCGAGCAGGGGGACGCAGATCATGGAGTGCACGCGGTGGGCCAGGATTCCCCGGGCGTGTTCGAGGCCAGGGAGCATCCAGGCCGGAGTGGTGGCCTGGAGGTCGGTCTCCAGCACGGCGGGCTCGCCCTCGAGGCAGCGCATGTGGGGGGTGCCGGGGTCCAGCCGCACCTGGTGGCCGACCGGATAGAACGGGCAGTCGTCGCGGATGCCGTGCACCACCGTGCGGTGCAGGTCGGCCTGCGGGTCGGCGGACTCCTCGCCGCGCAGCACGGCCCCGGGCAGGTCGACCGTGACGTAGTCGGCCAGGCGCGGCACGGCCGTCTCGGCGAGTTCCCAGGCGGTGCGGCTCACGTCCAGGGTGGTGCCGATCCGGGTGCTGGCCTCGGCCAGCAGCTCCAGGCGGCGGCGTGCGGCCACCGCGTACCTGCCCACCTCGGGCTCGCCCACCAGCACCAGGCCCCGGGCCGGGCCGGGGGCCCCGTCCGGGACGTCGCGCGGGACGTCGCCGCCCGGCCGGGACGGTGCGGCCGGGCCGGCGGTCGCGCGGCGCCCGGCGGAGGCGTCGGCGAGGTGCCAGGGCAGCGATTCGGCGCGCTCCGTCGCGGCGAGGGCCAGGGCGCCGAGGGCGGCGGCGGTGGGCTTCGAGGCGGCGAGGTGGTGCGCCGGCGGGGAGTCGCCGGTGAGCACGGCCTCCACGACGACGCCCTCCACGCCCGAGAGGCTTCTGACCGGGCTGCTCAGGAGGGTGACCCCCCGGCCGTGGGACAGCGGCACCTCGACCGCGGCCCGCTGCGGGTTGGAGATGAGCTCGGTGGCCTGCGCCTTGAGGACCATCTGGTCCTGGAGGTCGAGGCCGCCGTCGGTGAGCTCCTCCAGCGCGATCAGCCGGCCGTCGTCGTCGGCCTCCCCGGCGCCGGCGCGGAGCCGGGCGTCGAGGTAGGTCCGCAGCAGGGCGCGCTCACGCGCCGAACTCTGCTCCATCAGCCGCCGCTCGATGGACTCCGCCGCCCGGCAGACCAGGACGGGCAGGGCCGGATCCTCGTAGCTGCGCGGATAGCCGAAGCAGAGGACGCCGACGACGTGGCCGCTGAACTGGTCGCGGATCGGGGTCGCGGAGCAGGCGTTCGACTGGGACCGCTCGGCGAAGTGCTCGGCGCCGTAGACCTGGCACAGCCGCCGCTCGGCGAGGGCGAGCCCGATGCCGTTGGTGCCCGCGTAGCGCTCGGCGAAGACGAACCCGGGGACGCTCTGGATGGGCGCCAGCCGGCCGGCCAGGGCGGGCTCCCCGAACCGGCGCTGCAGCACCGTGCCGTTGCCGTCGGCGAGGGAGATGTTCATCTGGCTGCCCGAGAACCTGCTCTGGAGCTGGTCGAGCACGGGGGCGGCCGCCCGGACGAGCCGGCTGTCGGGGTCGAAGTCGTCGGTGTAGGGGAGGTCCGTCTGCTCCGGCGAGAGGCCCAGCATGCGGCTGCGGATCCAGGAGTTCAGGATGGGGCCTCGGACGGCGCCCTGGACCGACTCGCCCAGAAGGAACCGCTCACGGGAGCGTACGAGGCTGGTCGGGCCTCCCGTGACCCCCATCTGCACCACTTCCCCTTGCCGAGCCACCTGCCGCACCGGGACGTCCGCGCCGGGACGTCCGCACCGCGCGAGTGCCTTCCGAGTATATTCCTCCACTTTTAAAGCAATATGACCGGATGGATCCGTTCTTGCAGTCTTGACCCTTCCTCGGGGGACCGCGACCTCACAGGACGGCGACCGGGTTGACCGGCGAGCCCGTCCCGCCGGGCACCCTGAGGGGCGATACGACGATCATGAACTCGTACCGCCGCGCCTCGGCGCAGGCGCCGGCCAGGGCCTCCAGGTCCAAGTTGTCCAGCAGCGGCACCCCCATGGCGGCGACGGCCAGAGCATGGACCGGGGAGTGCACGCCCTCGACCGGCGAGGGGCGGACGTCGCTGTCCCCGTCACCGCCGAGCAGTGCGATCGCCCGCTCGGCCAGCAGCGGCACGGCGTCCACGTGCAGGCCCGCGCACGCCGCGCCGGCGTCCCAGGGGCCCAGCTCCCGGCGCCTGCGGAAGCGGCCGGTGCGCAGCAGCACCGCGCAGCCCTCGTCGACCGTCACCCCGAGCGCCCGCTCCGCGGCGAGGACGTCCCGCGCGCGGACCGCCCGGCCGGGCTCCAGCCAGTGCGTCCCGAGGACGGCCGGCAGGTCGAGGAGCACGCCCTTGGCGACGAGCGGGCCGAGGGCCTCCACCGAACCGAAGCGGGCGCCCCCCGCGTCGACGGACTCCCGCGCCGGACGGCCGTCGAAGAGCCGGCCCCGGTAGGCGACGTGGGACAGCGCGTCCAGGTGGCTCACGGCCTTGCCGTGGTAGTCGGCGGCGATGAAGTCCTTGTGCGTGGCGGGCTCCGGGGCCTCCACGTCACCGAGGTCGGACATGTAGTGCAGGGCCGGTCTGGTGTTGTCCGGTCCGGCGCGCGTGTTCCACGGCAGGCCCAGCTGCACCGTCGTGCCGGACCGCACCAGCGCGGCGGCCCGCCGCACGTGCTCCCCGGTGACCCGGTTCCAGGCGCCCCGGTCGGCCTCGGACCACCGGCCCCACGCGCGGACCGAGGCGAAGAGCGAGTCGAACTCCGCACGCGTCACCCCCGGCCCGCCGCGGGCCGCGTCCGGCGGCCGGGCCGGGTCGTCGTCCGCGGGCCCGCCGCTCACCTGCCGCTCACCCCTGGCTCCTCCTGTGCCCGTGCTGCTGCTCCCCGTGTGCGCACGCAGGCACATGCCCGCCGGGCCGCCGGGCCATGCCGGGGAGGCCGCAAGAGCGGCCGTACGGAGGCGCGAGCGGCGGCGAGTGGCGGCGAGCAGGCCCGACGGCGCAGGCTGTAGGCATGCGGGTGCCCATCCGCCCACCTCGTGGACCGGGAGGCGGCGGCCACCACCAGGTCCTCTTCGTCCTCGCGAAATGTGTGCCCTTCGCGATCGCGCTCCTGGTGCTGGCCATCGAGTTCACGCCCGCACACGTCCTGTACACCGGGCCGTTGCTGGTGGCCACGCCGGCGCTGGCCGCGGTGACGATGGGCCCCAGGGGCACCCTCGCCGCGGCGGGCCTGGCCGTGGCCGTGAGCGTGGCCACGGCCACGTACAACCAGGCGTGGGGCAGCCAGCAGGTCTACAGCAACTTCCTCGCCCTCTTCCTGGTGTCGCTGGCCAGCGTGACGACCAGCCGGATGGCCCGCGCCCGCAGCGCGAGCGAACTGAGCCAGGTCCGGCGGATCGCCTCGGCCGCGCAGAAGGTCCTGCTGCGGCCCGTCCCCGAGCGGCTGGGCCCGCTGCGCGCGGCCAGCCTGTACGTGGCTGCCGAGAAGGGCGCACAGATCGGCGGGGACCTGTACGAGGCCATGGAGACCCGGTACGGGATCCGGATGATCGTGGGGGACGTCCGGGGCAAGGGCCTGCCCGCCGTGCGTACCGCGGCGGCCGTGCTGGGCGCCTTCCGGGAGGCCGTGTACTACGAGGACGACCTGGTGGACGTCGTCAGGCACTGCGAGGCGGCCATGCGGCGGGACGCGGCCGTGCCGGGCGCGGTCGACGAGGAGGCGCTGGTGGAGGGCTTCGTGACCGCGGTGGTGGCCCAGGTCCCCGACGGGCACGTGGTCGAGGTGGTCAACCGGGGCCACCCGCCGCCGCTGCTGCTGCGCGACGGCAAGGTCCAGCCCCTGATGCCCAGCAGTCCGCTGCCGCCGCTCGGCCTGGGCGAGTTCATCGCCGGCACGCCCGGCACCAGGGACAGCTTTCCCTTCCTGCCCGGGGACCGGCTGCTGCTCCACACCGACGGCGTCAACGAGGCCCGCGACCGCGGCAACGAGTTCTTCGCCCTGCCCGAGGCCATGGAGGCGATGCCCGACCGGGGGCCCCAGGAGTTCCTGGACCGCTTGTGCCAGGCCCTGGTCCGGCACACCGAGGACCGGCTCGGAGACGACGTGGCGATGATCCTCGTGGACCGGACCGAGGAGTCGGAGGGGCTGGGAGGGCCGGACCGATGACCCGCGTGCGGTGGCTCCTGGTGCGCGGCGAACGCGGCAACCCCGCGACGCGCCTGGACGACCGGCGCCCGGACGGCGCGGCCTGGTCCTGGGGCAACGAGGCGCGGCCGCTGGTCCACGGCGCCTCCTACTTCGCCGAGCTCCTGGCGGGCGTCGACGCGATGCGCGCCGGCGACCTGTTGCTGTTCACCGACTGGCGCGGAGACCCCGACGAGCGGCTCGACGGCCCCGGCAGCGAGATCGGCACGGTCCTGTGCCGGGCGGCCGAGCGCGGCGTCATGGTCAAGGGCCTGCTGTGGCGCTCCCACCTCGACAGCCTCCACTTCAGCCAGAAGGAGAACCTCCGATTCGGCGAGGAGCTCGCCCGGGCCGGCGGCGAGTGCCTGCTCGACATGCGGGTGCGGCCCGGCGGCTCCCACCACCAGAAGCTGGTGGTGCTGCGCCATCGGGACCGCCCCGAGCGGGACGTCGCCTACGTCGGCGGCATCGACCTGTGCCACAACCGCAACGACGACGCCCGGCACCGCGGGGACCGCCAGTCGCTGCCGGTGGCCGCCGCCTACGGGCCGCACCCGCCGTGGCACGACGTCCAGCTCGCCCTGCGCGGACCGGTCGTCGGCGATGTCGAGGCCGTCTTCCGCGAGCGCTGGGAGGACCCGGCGCCGCTCAGCCGCAGCCCCCTCACCCGCCTGCGCGAGCGGATGCACCGCGAGGACGTCAGCGCGGACCGCCTGCCGCCGCAGGCACCCGATCCCGCCCCGTGCGGCGCTCACACCGTCCAACTCCTGCGGACCTACCCGAACCGCCTGCTGTTCGGCTACCCCTTCGCCCCGGACGGCGAGCGCAGCATCGCCCGCGGCTACCTCAAGGCGCTGCGGCGGGCCCGGGCGCTCATCTACCTCGAAGACCAGTACCTGTGGTCACCTCGTGTGGTGGCCGGCTTCGCCGAGGCGCTGCGCCGGCAGCCGGAGCTGCGGATGATCGGCGTCGTCCCCACCTTCCCGGACGAGGACGGACGGCTCACCCTGCCGATGAACCTGATCGGGCGGATCAACGCGCTGGCCGAGCTGCGCCGGGCCGGCGGCGACAGGGTCGCGGTGTACGGCCTGGAGAACCATGCCGGAACACCCGTCTACGTCCACGCCAAGGTGTGCGTGATCGACGACGTGTGGGCCTGCGTCGGATCCGACAACATCAACCTCCGCTCCTGGACCCACGACTCCGAACTCGGCTGCGCCGTCCACGACCAGAGCCCGGACCCCCGCCGTCCGCGCGACCCGGGAGGCCTCGGGGACGGCGCCCGCGTCTTCGCCCGCGAGCTGCGCCTGGAGCTCATGCGCGAACACCTGGACCTCATGGATACGGACCTCACCGACGAGGACCCCCCGGGCCCTGCCCCGGCGGACCCCGACGGCGCGTCGGCGCAGGAGGCCCTCTGCGACCCCGTGGAGGCCTTCGAGGCCTTCCGGGCGGCCGCCGCGGCCCTCGACGCCTGGCACGACGGCGGCTGCCGGGGCCCGCGCCCGGCCGGCCGGCTGCGCCGCTATGCCCCTCCGGACCTGCCCGCCCGCCACCGGCTGCCCGCCCGGTTGCTGCACCGCGTCCTGGTCGACCCCGACGGCCGCCCCATGGGGCTGAGAATGCGCAGGAGGTTCTGAGCGGGGCCGCGTACCGGGGTGAACAGGACCGAACCGGGACAGTGCTCCCTTCGGCGGGTACCCCTTAAGCGGCCAATGAGTAGTGGGGTTAGCATATGAGCGCCGCCTAGCTCGAAAGATAAAGCCTGTGACTGTCAACGAGGACTCGTTCACCAACTGGAACCACCGCGAGGAGATCGCGGAGGCGATGATCCCGATCATCGGGAAGCTGCACCGGGAGCGGGACGTCAACATCCTGCTCCACAGCCGCTCCCTGGTGAACAAATCGGTGGTCAGCATCCTCAAGACCCACCGCTTCGCCCGGCAGATCGACGGTGAGGAGCTGTCGGTCACCGAGACCATGCCGTTCCTGCAGGCGCTCACCGCGCTCGACCTCGGCCCCTCCCAGATCGACCTGGGCATGCTCGCCGCCACCTACAAGGCCGACGACCACGGCCTGTCGGTCGAGGAGTTCACCGCCCAGGCCGTCGCCGGCGCCACGGGCGAGAACAAGCTGGAGCGCAGCGGGGGCCGCGACGTCGTCCTGTACGGCTTCGGCCGCATCGGCCGCCTGGTCGCCCGCCTGCTCATCGAGAAGGCCGGCTCCGGCAAGGGCCTGCGCCTGCGCGCCATCGTCGTCCGCGGCGGCGGCGAGCGGGCCGCCGAGGACATCGTCAAGCGCGCCTCGCTGCTGCGCCGCGACTCGATCCACGGCCAGTTCCAGGGCACGATCACCGTGGACGAGGCCAACAGCACCATCGTCGCCAACGGCAACGCGATCAAGGTGATCTACGCCAACGACCCCTCCGAGGTCGACTACACGGCGTACGGCATCAAGGACGCCATCCTCATCGACAACACGGGCAAGTGGCGCGACCGCGAGGGCCTGTCCAAGCACCTGCGCCCGGGCATCGACAAGGTCGTCCTGACCGCCCCCGGCAAGGGCGACGTCCCGAACATCGTGCACGGCGTCAACCACGACACCGTCAAGCCGGACGAGCGGATCCTGTCCTGCGCGTCCTGCACCACCAACGCGATCGTCCCGCCGCTGAAGGCCATGGACGACGAGTACGGTGTCCTGCGCGGCCACGTCGAGACCGTCCACTCGTTCACCAACGACCAGAACCTGCTGGACAACTACCACAAGGCCGACCGCCGCGGCCGCTCCGCGCCGCTGAACATGGTCATCACCGAGACCGGTGCCGCCTCCGCCGTCGCGAAGGCGCTGCCCGACCTCAAGGCGCCCATCACCGGCAGCTCGATCCGCGTCCCCGTCCCGGACGTCTCGATCGCCATCCTCAGCCTGCGCCTGGGCCGCGAGACCACCCGTGAGGAAGTCCTCGACCACCTGCGCGACGTCTCGCTGAACTCGCCGCTGAAGCGCCAGATCGACTTCACCACGGCCCCCGACGCCGTCTCCATGGACTTCGTCGGCTCGCGCCACGCGTCCATCGTCGACGCCGGCGCGACCAAGGTCGACGGCGACAACGCGATCCTCTACCTCTGGTACGACAACGAGTTCGGCTACTCGTGCCAGGTCATCCGCGTGGTCCAGCACGTCTCCGGCGTGGAGTACCCGACCTACCCGGTCCCGGCGGTCTGATCCCGCCCGACCCCCGTCGACACCGCCGCCCCGCCGCTCCGCGCCGCGGGGCGGCGGTGTTCCTGCCGCCGGACCTGGCACCTGCCGGTGCTCACGCGTTCGCGGGCACCGGCCGCCGCAGCAGGTAGAGGGCCGCGGCCCCGACCAGGGCGGCCATGCACGCGATGAACACCAGCCCGGCGCCCTCCAGGCCGATCGGTCCCACGAGCAGTCCCACGCCGATCACGGGGACGGAGATGCCCGCGTAGGCCACGACGAACAGCGTGGAGACCACCGCCGCGCGCCGGTCCGGAGGCGAGGCCCCGGCCACCGCCGACAGCGCCCCGCGAAACGCCAGCCCCTGCCCGAACCCGCCGACCAGCGCACTCGCCACCACCAGCGCCAGCAGGTCCCACACCAGGGCGCCCGCGAGCAGCGCCAGCCCGGCCAGCAGCCCCGCGCAGCCCAGCGGCAGGGACCGTCCCACCCCGACCCGGCCGACCGCCAGCTGCCCGGCGGTCGAGGCGAAGAAGGCGAGCGCGACGATCAGTCCGCTCACGGCCCGGTTGTGCACGTCGAGGGACTGCGCGAGGAAGGCCGGGCTCACCGAGGTGAACACCCCGAACAGCGCGAAGCCCACGAAGGCGGCGATCGCCGCGGGCGTGAACACCGCCCGCACCTGAGGGGGCACGCCGGGCCGCTGCGGCCGTACGGTGCTCAGCGGCCGCCGCTCCCGCACCGTCTCGTCCAGCCCCAGCAGGACGGCGGCCGAGACGGCCACCAGGAACAGGTGAACGGCGAACGGCAGGTACAGCGGCCAGGGGGCGTACTGCGCGAGCACACCGGCGAGCAGGGGACCGCAGCCGAGCCCGCCCATGTTGGCGGCCGTCGCCACGAACGTGGCCCGGGAGGCCCCGCCGCGCGGCGCCAGTTCCATCACGTAGACGGTCGCGGCTCCGGTGAACAGCCCGGCGGACACCCCCGACAGCAGCCGCCCCGCGTACAGCCAGCCCGTCGCGGTGGCGAACAGGAAGCACACGGCGCTGGCTGCGGAGAAGCCCAGGCCGGCCAGCAGCACCGGCCGCCGGCCGACGGCGTCCGAGGCGTTGCCCGCCAGCAGCAGCACGCCGATGACCCCGAAGGCGTACACGGCGTAGACGACCGTCACCACCAGCTCGGAGAATCCGAACTTCTCCTGGTACAGGCCGTAGAGCGGCGTCGGCAGGGTCGTGCCGGCCATGCACACGGCGAACACCGCCCCGCCCAGCAAGCACTGCCGCCACCCTCGGCGATCACCGTCCATGCCGCCGACGGTAACCCGGGCTCCGCCGCCCCGCAGGGCGGGTCACAGGCGGCCCGCATGGAGCTCCAGCGGGCCTGCCCCGCTGGCCCGCGCTTCGAGGCAGGCGGTGATCTGGCGCCGCAGGGCGCCCTTGACCAGCGCGGGAAGCTCCTCGGCCGCGACGGTGCGCCATTGGAGGAGCTCGGTCGGGTCCAGCCGGATCCGGGCCAGGTCAGGGGCGTCGAGGACGCCGCCGTCGTAGAGGAAGCGGATGCGGGCCGGGCGGCCGGGCTTGTGCGACCAGTTCACGGCGAGCAGGCGGCCCGGGGCCAGGTCCAGGCCGAGCTCCTCGCGGACCTCCCGCCGGGCGGCGTCGCGCGGGATCTCGCCGAGGTCGCTGTCGATGCCGCCGCCCGGCAGGTTCCAGCGGTCGGTGCGGCCGTACGCGGGCTGCACCAGCAGGATCCGGCCGTCGGCGGAGGTGAACAGCACGCTCGCCGCGGTCAGCGCCTTCGGCCGGCTGGCCCGGTGGCTGGCCGCGTCCATCACGCCCGCGTGCTCCAGGGCCGCGCGCCGGGCCGGGTCCAGGCCGGCCGGCGAGCCGGGTTGGGGGACACCGTCGACCAGATGGGCGAAGGAACCGGTGTGCAGGGCGGCCAGCCCGGCGCGCAGCCGGGGCGCGACACGGGCGGGCAGGACCGCGCAGGCCTCCTCGGGCCGCAGCCAGCGCGCCGCCGTGATCTCCCCGTCGGGGAAGGAGATCGCCGCGGCCTCCTGCGGCGAGAGCGGGCCGACGAGGTGGATGTGCACGATCAGGGAACGGCCGAGCGGGCCCGGCGGCCGCGAGTCCACCGCCAGCAGCCGGCCGACCGGCACGCCGAGGTCCAGTTCCTCCCGCAGCTCGCGGGCGAGCCCCTGCTCCGGCGTCTCGGTGTCCTCGACCGTGCCGCCCGGCAGCTCCCGATCGGTCTTGTACGAGGTGGTCAGTACGAGGACCCGCCCCCGGGTGTCCAGGACGATCCCGGTGGCGGCCACGAGCGGCGCCGGCTGCGCGGCGTAGTACGCGCGCACCGCGTCGGGGGAGGGGCGGTCGGGCACGGCGGGCTCCTGGGGCTCGGGTCGTCGGCAGGAGCACTATGCCGGGCCCGCGCCCGGCGGCGACCGCCGACATGCGGGCGCCGGACACCCCCGGGCTAGGCGCGGGCCAGGAGGACGCCGCCCATCGTGACCATGGTCGCCGCGACCAGGCCGTCCAGGACCCGCCAGGCCGAGGGGCGGGCCAGCAGCCCGCTCAGCAGCCGGGCGCCGTAGCCCAGGCTGGTGAACCAGGCCAGGCTGGCCAGGCCGGCGCCGATGCCGAAGGCCCAGCGCAGGTCGCCGCGGTCGGCGGCGAGCGAGCCGACGAGCAGCACGGTGTCCAGGTAGACGTGCGGGTTGAGCCAGGTCATGGCGAGGCAGGTGAGCACGGCCCGGCGGGCGGATCCGGAGGCGGTTCCCTCCGCGGTGAGGGCCGCGCCGGGGGTGGGCCGCAGCACACGGCGGGCGGCGAGGACCCCGTAGCAGACGAGGAAGGCGCCCCCGGCGATCCCCACGGCGGTCAGGGCGGCGGGCCAGGCGGTGACGAAGGCCCCGATGCCGGCGACGCCGAGGGCGATGAGGAGCGCGTCGGAGAGGGCGCAGACGGCGACCACGGCGAGTACCGCGTGGCGGCGCGCGCCCTGGCGGAGGACGAAGGCGTTCTGCGCGCCGATGGCGACGATGAGGGAGAGTCCGGTGCCGAAGCCGGCCAGGGCCGCGGTGATGGTGCCGTGTGTCATGGCTCCGACCGTAGGCAGCCAGCATCTTTCAGTACAGCTAAAGATTTTTACGTACCATTAGCGCTCGTGATGGACGAGCTTCCCCTGGACCAGGTGCGCACGCTGCTCGCCGTGGTCGACGAGGGCACCTTCGACGCGGCGGCCGCCGCCCTGCACGTGACGCCCTCGGCGGTGAGCCAGCGGGTCAAGGCCCTCGAACAGCGCACCGGACGAGTGCTGCTCATGCGGACCAAACCGGTGCGGGCCACCGAATCCGGGGAAGTGGTGGTCCGCTTCGCCCGGCAGCTGGCCCGGCTGGAGCGGGACGCGCGCGCCGAGCTGGGCATGGCCGACGGGAGGGGTCCGGTACGGCTGCCGATCGCGGTGAACGCGGACTCCCTCGCGACGTGGTTCCTGCCGGTGCTGACACGGGTCCCGCAGGATCCACCGGTCTGCATCGAGCTGCGCCGCGAGGACGAGGCGCACACGACGGCGCTGCTGCGCGAGGGGCAGGTGATGGCCGCGGTCACCTCCTCCCCGGACCCGGTGGCCGGGTGCAGCGTACGGATGCTGGGCCTGGCCCGGTACCTGCCGACGGCGAGCCCCGCCTTCGCCGCCCGGTACCTGACGGGGGCCCCGGAGCGGGACCTGCGGGAGGCGCCGACGATCGTCTTCGACCGCAAGGACGACCTCCAGGACGTCTTCGTCCGATCACTGACCGGGGGCGCGGCGGCCGGGGCGGGAACCGTGCGGCACCACGTGCCGACATCGGAGGGCTTCCGTGACGCGGTCGTCGCCGGACTGGGGTGGGGGCTGGTGCCCGAGCAGCAGGCGGGGCCGCTCGTGCGCGCGGGGGAGCTGGTGCTGGTGGTGCCCCGGCGACCGTTGGACGTACCGCTGTACTGGCAGCAGTGGAAGCTGGACTCGCCGGCCCTGTCGACCGTGGCGGGCGTGGTCGCGGACGCTGCCGCGCAGGCACTGCGCAGCCCTTCGGAGTGAACACCGGGCCACCCGCATAGGCTTGCCGACCATGGAGTCCTACACGATCGGCCAGGCGGCCCGGCTGCTCGGCGTCAGCGTCGACACGGCCCGCCGCTGGGCGGACGCCGAACGTTTCCCCACGCGCCGCGAGGGCACGCGCAGGATGGTGGACGGGCCCGACCTGGCCGCGTTCTGCGTCGAGGCCGCACAGGAGGGCGGCGAGGGCGAGGAGGCCGCGTACACCTCGGCGCGCAACGCCTTCCCGGGCATCGTCACCGGGGTGAAGCTCGGCACGGTCGACGCGCAGGTGGAGATCCAGGCCGGCCCGCACCGCATCGTGTCGCTGCTGACGCGGGAGGCGGTCGAGGAGCTGGGCCTGGAGGTGGGTGCACGGGCCACGGCCCGCGTGAAGTCGACCAGCGTGTTCATCGACCGGGTCTGAAGCAGCGTCCGGGACGGCGGGCGCCTGCCGGGGCCGAGCCGGGCCGAGCCCCGGGCGGGCCGGGCCGGGGGCCGCGCGGCGACGATGGCAGACTGGCCGCTGATCCGCCGAAGGGGAGTTCCGCCGTTGTCCATGTTCAGCAATCTGCGCCGGGCCGTGCGCCGCGGCTACCGGCGGACCGTCGACCTCAGTCACCCCGCCCGCTCCCCGCTCGGCAGCGCGGTGGTCAACTGCCTGGTCTACCGCGAGGGCGTACGGCAGGAGGACTGCGCGGAGGTCGAGGAGGCGCTGCGCCGGGTCCGCAAGACGGGCGACGGCTTCGTCTGGATCGGCCTGCACGAGCCGGCGCAGTCCGAGCTCGCCGGGCTCGCGGAGCTGTTCGGCCTGCACCCGCTCGCCGTCGAGGACGCCGTGAACGCACACCAGCGGCCCAAGGTGGAGCGTTACGGCGACACGCTGTTCTCCGTCTTCAAGACCGTGCGCTACGTGGAGCACGAGGAGCTCACCGCGACGAGCGAGGTGGTGGAGACCGGCGAGCTGATGGCCTTCACCGGCCAGGACTTCGTCATCACCATCCGGCACGGCGGCCGCGGCACCCTGGGGCCGGTGCGCGAGGAGCTGGAAGCCGCCCCGGACCAACTGCTCAGGGGGCCCGCGGCGGTCCTGCACGCGATGGCCGACCACGTGGTCGACGACTACATGGCCGTCACGGACGCCGTGCAGAACGACATCGACGCGGTGGAGACGGCGGTGTTCAGCGAGAACGGCGGCCGCGGCGACGCCGGCCGGATCTACCAGCTCAAGCGCGAACTGCTGGAGCTGCGGCGGGCGGTGGCCCCGCTGGGCCGCCCGCTCCAGCAGCTCGCCACGCAGCCGATACCGGTCATCCCGCCGGACATCCGCGCGTACTTCCGGGACGTGGCGGACCACGTGACCCGGGCCACCGACCAGATCGGCGCCTACGACAACCTCCTGGACTCCATCCTCCAGGCCCACCTCGCGCAGGTGACGGTCGCCCAGAACGAGGACATGCGCAAGATCACGGCGTGGGCGGCCATCGTGGCCGTCCCCACCATGGTGTGCGGCGTGTACGGCATGAACTTCGACCACATGCCGGAGCTCCACTGGACCTACGGCTACCCCCTCGTCCTCGGCGTCATGGCGCTCGCCTGCTTCGTCATCCACCGCGGGTTCCGCCGCAACGGCTGGCTCTGACATGGCCCACGGCTTACGAACCGCGGTCCTCGGCTCCGCCGTCGTGATCCTGTCGCTCGTCGGATGCGCGGGATGCGACAGCGGCGGGGCCGCCCCGGAGGGCGAACCCCCGGCCCGCGGCGAACGGTTCACCCCGCTCGACCGGCTGGAAGCGGTCCAGGTGGCCGGCGACCTCCCGGCCGGCATCGAGGGGCCGTCCTCCGTCCTGGCCGAACTGCACTACGGGCACGGTCGCCTGATCGCCTACGTCCGGGGTGACGCGTGCGAAATCGTCGCCACTCCGGGCCCGGACGCCGGAGCGGTTCCGATCCACCTGGTGGCGAAGCGGCCCGGCGGGGGAGAGGGGAGCAGCAGCCTTCCGGCCGGTCCCTACACCACCGCCACCGTCGCGGCAGGCCCGCGGACGTGGGCGTCCCTCCTGTGCGGCGAGAACGCCATGGTGATCGAGTACGCCTCCGGCGGGGAGGACGCCCCGCGTCAGGTCCGGGGCCCCGTCACCGTCACGCGGCCCGGCGCTCGCCCCGCGACCTCGCGGATCATCATCGGTGACCCCGGGGCGCGCAGGCTGATCGAGGACGGGCCGGCGGCGCGGGCCGCCGTCACGCAGATCCCACGAGGCTGATCGGCGGCCGAATTCCCGTTGTCCATCAGGGTATTGAGACACCCTCAGCTCTGGTAGTAAAGTTTCCTAACGAAGCCGGGATGCCTCAACTCCCCCCATGGAGGCCTTGTGTTCACCCCCCACCGCATGATGCCGGCGGCCGGAGCGCTGCTCGGCAGCGCGCTCCTCGCCTTACCCGTCACCGCCCACGCGACCGCCGCCCCCGACCCCGCGGTTCGGCCCGCGGCGGCGGCGACGGCGGCTGCCGCCACCGGACTCGACGATCCGGCGAAGAAGGAGATCGCCATGAAGATCGTCTCCAGCGCGGAGAACTCCTCGCTGGACTGGAAGGCGCAGTACAAGTACATCGAGGACATAGGCGACGGCCGCGGCTACACCGCCGGCATCATCGGCTTCTGCTCCGGCACCGGCGACATGCTCGACCTCGTCGAGCACTACACGCAGGTCAAGCCCGGCAACGTCCTCGCCAAGTACCTGCCCGCCCTGCGCGACGTCGACGGCAGCGACTCGCACGCCGGACTCGACCCGAACTTCACCAGGGACTGGGCGAAGGCCGCCCGGGACGCGGAGTTCAGGAAGGCCCAGGACCACGAGCGCGACCGGGTCTACTTCAACCCGTCCGTCAGGCAGGGCAAGGCGGACGGGGTCGGCGTACTGGGCCAGTTCATCTACTACGACGCCATCGTCATGCACGGCGACGGCACCGACCCCGCCAGCTTCCGCAACATCCGCAAGCGGGCGCTGTCCAAGGCCGAGCCCCCGTCCCGGGGTGGCAACGAGACCGCCTGGCTGAACGCCTTCCTCGACGCCCGGGTCTGGGCCATGAAGCAGGAGGAGGCCCACAGCGACACCAGCCGGGTCGACACCGCGCAGCGCGTCTTCCTCAGGAAGGGCAACCTGAACCTGAACACGCCGCTCGACTGGAAGGTCTACGGCGACTCCTTCCACATCGGCTGACGGCCGCTGCGGCCGGGCGGCGGCCCGACCCACTCCCGCCGCCCGGGCCGCGGTGTCGCAGTGCGGTAACGATGTAGGTAACGATCGAGGCGGGTGTCGGGGTGTCAAGTAGGCCCGGCGGTGGGACGTTTCGGACTTCCCCGGACACGGCGCCACTCCAGTGTCGCCCCGTCGCATCTTCGATGCCGGAAATCCTGCGGTCCGGCCGATTTGCCATCACGACAACTGGCTTGACCGCGACGTAAGGGGGGCATAAGTTCTGCCCCGGCTTGCTCCAGCAGGACGGGCCGAACCAACCGTCCTCTGGGGGGACCCGTGAACTACTACCTCGACGTTCTGAAGAAGTACGCCGACTTCTCCGGCCGCGCCCGCCGCCAGGAGTACTGGATGTACACCCTCTTCCAGGTCGGCGCGATCATCATCGTCTCGATCCTGGACGCGGTCATCGGTACGTCCCCGTGGCTGTACGCGCTCTACGCGCTCGGCACCTTCCTCCCGAGCCTGGCCGTGGGCGTGCGCCGTCTGCACGACCTGGGCAAGTCCGGCTGGTGGCTGCTGATCTCCCTCGTGCCGCTCGTCGGCGGCATCTGGCTGCTGGTCCTGCTGGCCTCGGCCGGCCAGCAGCAGCCGAACCAGTACGGCCCGGACCCGAAGGTCCTCGCCGCCTGATCAGGCGTGCAGGCCTGATCAAGGCCTGATGGTGAGAGCGCCGCCCCGGCCGGGAACAGCCGCGGGCGGCGCTCTCGCCTTTTCCGGGAGCCATCGGGGGGCGGCGTGACGTGCGTCTCGCGGACTGGCGGCCAGGGGCTGTGCTGACCGGCCCGATCACGAGATATCTTGATGTCGAGCAATGTTGCAGACGAGAGACGCAGACTGTGGAGCGGAGCATCCGGTGACTGACTCGACCATCATCTACACGCACACTGACGAGGCCCCGGCCCTCGCGACGTATTCCTTCCTGCCTGTGATCCAGGCGTACGCGTCGACGGCCGGTGTGAATGTCGAGACCCGTGACATCTCCCTGGCCGGTCGGATCATCGCCGTGTTCCCCGAGTACCTCGAGGAGAGCCAGCGGATCGCCGACGCCCTCGCCGAGCTCGGCGAGCTGGCGAAGACCCCGGAAGCCAACATCATCAAGCTTCCGAACATCTCGGCCTCGATCCCGCAGCTGAAGGCCGCGATCGCCGAGCTCCAGGGCCAGGGCTACGCCCTCCCGGACTACCCGGACGACCCCAAGACCGACGAGGAGCGCGACGTCCGCGCCCGCTACGACAAGGTCAAGGGCAGCGCCGTCAACCCGGTCCTGCGCGAGGGCAACTCCGACCGCCGCGCCCCCGGCTCGGTCAAGAACTACGCCAAGACGCACCCGCACCGCATGGGCGCCTGGGTCCCCGAGTCGAAGACGAACGTCGCCACCATGGGCGAGAACGACTTCCGCTCCACCGAGAAGTCCGCCGTCATCGCCGAGGCCGGCACCCTGCGCATCGAGCACGTCGCCGCCGACGGCGCCACCACCGTGCTGCGCGAGTCCGTACCGGTCCTCGCCGGCGAGGTCGTCGACGCGTCCGTCATGCACGTCGACGCGCTGCGCACCTTCCTCAACGACCAGATCGAGCGTGCCAAGGCCGAGGGCGTCCTGTTCTCCGTGCACCTCAAGGCCACGATGATGAAGGTCTCCGACCCGATCATCTTCGGCCACGTGGTCCGCGCCTTCCTGCCGAAGACCTTCGCCCGCTACGGCGAGACCCTCGCCGCCGTCGGCCTGTCGCCCAACGACGGCCTCGGCGCCATCCTGAACGGCCTGGGCGCCCTGCCCGACGGCGACGCGATCAAGGCCTCCATCGACGCCGAGATCGCCGAGGGCCCGGCCCTCGCCATGGTCGACTCCGACAAGGGCATCACCAACCTGCACGTGCCGTCCGACGTCATCGTCGACGCCTCCATGCCGGCCATGATCCGCACCTCGGGCCACATGTGGGGCCCCGACGGCAACGAGGCCGACACCCTGGCCGTCCTCCCGGACAGCAGCTACGCCGGCGTCTACCAGGTCGTCGTCGACGACTGCCGCGCCCACGGCGCCTTCGACCCCGCCACCATGGGCTCGGTGCCGAACGTCGGCCTCATGGCCCAGAAGGCCGAGGAGTACGGCAGCCACGACAAGACCTTCGAGATCGCCGCCGCGGGCACCGTCCGCGTCGTCGACGCCACGGGCAACGCGATCATCGAGCAGGAGGTCGCCGCCGGCGACATCTTCCGCGCCTGCCAGACCAAGGACCTGCCGATCCAGGACTGGGTCAAGCTCGCCGTCACCCGCGCCCGCGCCACCGGCGTCCCGGCCGTCTTCTGGCTCGACGAGACCCGCGCCCACGACGCGCAGCTCATCGCCAAGGTCAAGACGTACCTCGCGGACCACGACACCGAGGGCCTGACCATCGAGATCCTCTCCCCGGTCGAGGCCACGAAGTACTCCCTGGAGCGCATCCGCCGGGGCGAGGACACCATCTCGGTGACCGGCAACGTGCTGCGCGACTACCTGACCGACCTCTTCCCGATCCTGGAACTGGGCACCAGCGCCAAGATGCTGTCGGTCGTGCCGCTCATGAACGGCGGCGGCCTCTTCGAGACGGGCGCCGGCGGCTCCGCCCCCAAGCACGTCCAGCAGCTGGTCAAGGAGAACTACCTGCGCTGGGACAGCCTGGGCGAGTTCTTCGCGCTGGCGGCCAGCTTCGAGCACCTCGCCACCACCACGGGCAACGCCCGCGCCCAGGTGCTGGCCGACACGCTGGACCGCGCGACCGGCACCTTCCTCAACGAGGACAAGTCGCCGAGCCGCAAGCTGGGCGGCATCGACAACCGCGGCAGCCACTTCTACCTCGCCCTGTACTGGGCGCAGGAGCTGTCCCGTCAGATCGACGACCCGAAGCTGGCCGCGGCGTTCGAGCCGCTCGCCAAGACCCTCGCCGAGCGCGAGGAGGCCATCGTCGGCGAGCTCATCGCGGTGCAGGGCTCCCCGGCCGACATCGGCGGCTACTACCGGCCCGACGCCGCGAAGGCCGCGGCGATCATGCGCCCGTCCGCGACCCTCAACGAGGCGCTCGGCCTCCTCGGCTGACACCCGCTGACGCGCTCCGCCCCGGCCGGCCCCGTGCCCGGCCGGGGCGGACCCGTGTGCGGACCCGCCATCCCGGGGCGGACCCGTGTGCGGACCGGCCTCCCCGGGGCGCACCCGTGCGGCTCGCCGAGAAGTGGGCCGGCGTGCTCCGGCTGCGCCGCGCAGCCCCGGGCACCGGTCAGAGCCGGTGGATGCGCTCCTGGTCGAACGCCAGCGGGGACCGTCCGGCGGCCAGGATCCGCAGCCCCGGGGCCACGGCCAGCAGCTTGCGCAGCCAGGCCAGGGCGTCCTGGCCGAGCTGCTCGGTGCCGTCCAGGACCAGCAGCATGTCCCGCTCGGCCAGCCAGGACGCGGCGTACGTCGTCGTCCCGCAGGGCGGTGCGGGTACGCCGGGCACGGAGCCCAGTTCGGCGGTGAGTTCGCGGACGCCGTAGCCGCCCTCGAGCGGGCCGAGCTCGACGACCGCCACTCCGTCGTAGAAGTTGGACGCCAGCCGCCGTGCGATCTCCCGCACCAGCAGGCTCCGCGGCTCGCGGAAGCCGCCCGCCACGGTCAGCACCCGCCCCCGCCGGACGGCGGTGAGCAGCCTGGACATCTCGGCGGACGTCGCCGGGAGCCTGGCGGTCGACCCTGATTCCCTCATCGGCACGATGCCCCCCATCGCATGCGTGACCAAGCGCGGCCGTGCCCACAGGGATCTTTCGGCCGTGTGACGTCGATTATGCGCCACTTGCGCCATATCGCTAGGGGAATGTCGCATTCCGATCTGTGGGTCCGCTGCCGCCCAGGTCAGCGCCGCCCCGCCCCTCGACCCGGCGGGTCGTCCCCGAAGGAGAGGGGGCGACCGACCGCGCGCCGCGGCAACCCTCCGGGCCGCCGCCCCGGGAACGGTTGTCCGGACGCCGGTAATGGGCTCTACTGCTGTCCAGCCCCCACCGGGGCGCATTCGCGGGAGGGGCCACGATGACAGCGGACCGGCGCACGGACCGGCGAGCACGACGGGGAAAGCGCGGCGCGGACCGGGCGGCACGACCCGTGTCGCACCGGCGCCGGCCGGCCGTCCGGGGCGGCAGGCCGCTCCTGGCCCTGCTGCTCTCCGGCTTCCTCCTCGTCGGCGTCTGCGCGGCCACCGGCATCGCCTGGGACCCGCTCGGCGGGACACCCGCGCAGAACGCCACGGCCCGGGGCGCCTTGCCCGCGCAGCCCACCGGGCCCGGCTCCGCGCCCGGCGCCGGCGACCCGGGCGCCCCGCAGCCGGAGCAGAGCCCGCCGCCCACCAAGGGCGCGGCGGCCAAGGGCAACCCCCAGGGGGCGGCGGACTCCGGGGCAGGGCGCCCCGCGGGCGCCCTGCCCTTCGACATGCCCCAGCCGGCCGCCCTGCGCTCCGGCGAAGCGGGCGGGAAGCTGGTGTTCGCCCACTACTTCACCCCGTACCCGCTCTCCCTCGACAACGCGGACGCGGACCGTGACTACTACACCCGCAACTACCTGAACCCCGACGGGGAGAGCGGCAAACACGGCCGGTACGGCGGCCTGCTCCGCGACCGCCCGCTGCCCGTCGCACCCAAGAGCGGCGACTGGGAGTACGCCAACCTCCAGCAGGAGGTGCGCACGGCCCGGGCCGCCGGCATCGACGGATTCACCCTCGACCTGCTCTCCCTCTCCGGCAAGAACTGGGACCGCTCCAACCTGCTGATGGCGGCGGCCCGTTCGGTGGACCCCGCCTTCAAGATCATGTTGATGCCGGACATGACCTCCCTGAAGACCGACGACCCCCGCGTGCTCGCCGAGGCGCTCGCCACGCTCGCCGACGCCTCCGCCGCGCACCGGCTCCCCGACGGCCGGCTCGTCGTCTCCCCCTTCAAGGCGGAGGCGAAGAACGTGGCCTGGTGGACCGAAGTCATCCGGATCCTCCGGGCCGACCACGGCATCCGCACCGCCTTCGTCCCGCTCTTCCTCGACTTCGGCGCCCACAGCGGCGAGTTCGCGCCGATCAGCCACGGCTTCTCCGAGTGGGGCAGCCGCAGCTACGTCGGCCAGGAGAGCTCCACCCGCGACGTCCGGCGGGCCCACGGCATGGGCAAGATCTGGATGCAGCCCGTGTCGGTCCAGGACGCCCGCCCCAACCAGGGCATCTACGACGAGGCCGGCAACACGGCCACCCTGCGCGCCACATGGACCCGCGCCATCGAGGACGGCGCCGACTGGGTCCAGCTCACCACCTGGAACGACTACTCCGAGGGCAGCCAGTTCGCGCCGTCCCTGCACAACGGCCACGCCTACCTCGACCTCACCTCGTACTACCTGACCCGGTTCAAGACGGGCGACTGGCCGAAGATCGTCCGGGACACCCTGTACCTCACCGCGCGCACGCAGTTCGCGGACGCCGACCCGACCGGCGACCAGTCACTGCTGATGTCGCTGCGCAAGGGGAGCGCCCCGGCCCGCGACACGGTGGAGGTGCTCAGCTTCCTCACCTCTCCCGCGGCCGTGAGCACGACCGTCGGCACGACCCGGAGCAGCCACGACGCCCCCGCCGGGATCCACGCCGAGCTGCTGCCGCTGAAGGCGGGCACCAGCGGGGCACACGTCGTCCGGGGCGGAAAGGCGACCGCCGAGGTCGACCTGCCCTACCGCGTCGACCACGCGGTCGACGTCCAGGACCTCCAGTACTACGCGGCGACCAGCGGCCGCGAACCGTAGAGGCTGCCCGAGAAGTCCCGCCCGCCCCGCGGCGCCCGGCACCGCACCTCGTCCACCGCACTCCGTCCGGGGACCCCGCGGGTGGCCGGAGGCGGGCTTTCCCAGGGGTGCGGCGGCGGGGGATGATCCGGGCGACAGCCGCGCCGCCCGCACCCCGGAGGTCCCGTGACCGAGACGACACGCCCCGACCACCGCCCAGACCGCCGCCCCGCCGAGCCCCCCGCAGGGGAACGGCCGGGCGAATTCCCCGGCGGGCCCGCCCTCTTCCGCCTCGACCCGCGCGTCGCCCACCTCAACCACGGCTCCTTCGGCGCGGTCCCCGTGCCCGTCCAGGAGGCCCAGGCCGCGCTCCGCGCCGAGGTCCACGCCGATCCCGACGCCTTCTTCACCACCCTGCCGGACCGCCTCGAACAGGCCCGCACAAAGATCGCCGCGCACCTCGCCGCCGACCCCGACGGCCTCGCCTTCATCGCCAACGCCACCGAGGGCGCCAACCTCGCGCTCGACGCCGTCCCGCTCGCCGACGGCGAGGAGATCCTGGTGACCGACCACGGCTACGGCACCGTCACCGCGGCCGCCGCCCGCCGCGCCCCGGTCACCACCGTCGCCCTGGACCCCGCCCTGCCCGACGAGGACGCCGTACGGGAGACCGTGCTCGCCGCGGTGACACCCCGTACCCGGGTCGCCGTACTCGACCACGTCAGCTCGCCCACCGCCCGGATCATCGCCTCGCCCCGGCTGATCGCCGAGCTGCGCGAGCGCGGCGTCACCACCGTCGTCGACGGCGCCCACGCCCCGGGCATGCTCGCGGACCCCCTGGCCACAGGCGCCGACTTCTGGTTCGGCAACCTCCACAAATGGGGCTACGCCCCGTCCGGCACCGCCCTGCTCGCAGTCGCCCCGCAGCACCGCCACCGCATCCGGGCGCTCGTACCCTCCTGGGAGGACGGCCACGGCTTCCCGCGCTCCGTCGAGAACCGCGCCACCGCCGACTACACCGGCTGGCTCGCCGCCCCCGAAGGACTCGACCTCATCGAGGCCCTCGACGCGGCCAAGGTACGCGCCCACAACAGCACCCTCGCCGCCCACGGCGCCGCGCTGCTCGCCGAGATCCCCGGCCTCACACCGCTCCCGCACACCGACGGCCTCGCCATGCGCACCCTGCGCCTGCCGCCCGGCATCGCGCAGACCCCGGACGCCGCCCGCGCACTGCGCGAGGAGATCGCGGCGCGGCTGCGCATCCGGGTGCTGATCTGGCCCTGGCCGGGCGGCGGAGGCATCCGGATCTGCGGACAGATCTACAACCGGCCCGAGGAGTACGCACGCCTCGCCGCCGCCCTGCCCGACCAACTGCTCAGGAACGCCTGAGCAGATAGGTGTCCATGATCCAGCCCTTGCGGGCGCGGGCCTCGGTCCGCAGCTCCTCGATCCGCCCCGCGACCTCCGCCAGCCTGCCCTGCACCAGGATCTCGTCCGGGGTGCCCACGTAGGCCCCCCAGTAGATGTACAGGTCCTGGTCCAGGTGGGCGGTGAAGGCGTGCCGCGCGTCCAGCATCACCACCACGTCGTCCACGTCGGCCGGCCAGCCCTCGGCCAGCCGCCGCCCGGTGGTGATCTGGACCGGCCGCCCGACCCGGTTCAGATTCGTCCGGTGCCGGGCCAGCAGCGCGGAGATGCTGCTGATGCCGGGCACGACCTCGTGCTCGAAGGCCACCCGGCCGCGCTCCAGCACCTCGTCGAGGATCGCGAGCGTGGAATCGTAGAGCGACGGATCGCCCCACACCAGGAACGCACCGGTCTCCCCGTCCGCCAGGTCCTCGGCGATGAACCGCTCGAAGAGCTCGGCCCGCGCGCTGCGCCAGCCGTCCACCGTCGGGGCGTAGTCGGCGGGCGTCCGGTCCCGGTCCGGGTCGCGGCCCTCCACCAGCCGGTGGCCGGAGCGGGCGTGCGCGTCGAGCATCGCGCGCCGCAGCCCGGTCAGATCCGCCTTCTCCTCGCCCTTCTCCAGAATGAGGAATGCGTCCGCCGCGCCGATCGCCCTGACCGCCTGGAGGGTCAGATGGTCCGGGTCGCCCGCGCCTATGCCGATCACTGAGAACTTCTTCACCCGGCTATTGTGCCCACCATGCGTGTCGCCCTGTTCGTCACCTGCGTCAACGACGCGCTGTACCCGCAGACCGGCATCGCCGTCGTCCGCCTCCTGGAGCGGCTCGGCGTCGCCGTGGACTTCCCCGCCGCCCAGAGCTGCTGCGGGCAGCCGCTGTACAACACGGGCTACCGGCACGAGACCGAACCGCTGCTGCTGCGCACCGCCGCGGCCTTCGCCGGCCACGCCTACGTGGTCACCCCCTCCGGTTCCTGCGCCGCGATGATCCGCGAGCACTACCCGCGGATCGGACGGAAGGCCGAGCGGGAGGGGCGCGGCACGGACCTGGCGGACGCGGCCACATCGCTCGCGCCGCGCGTGTACGAGCTCACCGAGTTCCTCGTCGACGTGCTCGGGGTGACCGACGTCGGCGCGTACTTCCCGCACACCGTCACCTACCACCCCTCCTGCCACGGCCTGCGCGGCCTGGGACTGGGGGACCGGCCCCGCCGGCTGCTCGCCGCGGTGAAGGGCCTGGACCTGGTCGAGCTGTCGGGCGCGCAGGAGTGCTGCGGCTTCGGGGGCACCTTCGCCGTCAAGAACCCCGACGTCTCCGCCGCCATGGGCACCGACAAGATCGCCTCCGCCGCCGGCACCGGAGCCGAGGTGCTGTGCGCCGCCGACAACTCCTGCCTCGCCCACCTGGGCGGACTCCTGCGCCGCGCGGACAGCCCGCTGCGGACCCTGCACCTCGCCGAGATCCTGGCCTCGACCGAGGAGGAACCGCCGACATGACCCGCACCGACCTCGGCATGCCCGCCTTCCCCGAAGCGGCCCGCGAAGCCGTACGCGACGGTGTGCTGCGCGCCAACCTCCGGCACGCCACGCACACCATCCGCGACAAGCGGGCGCGGGCCGTCGCCGAGCTGGCGGACTGGGACCGGCTGCGCGCCGCCGGCAAGGCCGTCAAGGACCACACCCTGCGCCACCTCGACCGCCACCTTCTCCGGTTGGAGGCGGCGGTGACCGCCGCGGGCGGCACCGTCCACTGGGCCGTCGACGCGGACGAGGCCAACCGGATCGTCACGGAACTCGTCCGCGCGACCGGCGAGCGCGAGGTCGTCAAGGTCAAGTCGATGGCCACCCAGGAGATCGGCCTCAACGAGGCCCTGGAAGCAGCGGGGATCGCGGCCTACGAGACCGACCTCGCCGAACTCATCGTGCAGCTCGGCCGCGACCGGCCCTCCCACATCCTGGTGCCCGCCATCCACCGCAACCGGGCCGAGATCCGCGACATCTTCCGCGCCGAGATGGGCCGCTGGGGCCGCCCCGCGCCCGACGCGCTCGGCGACGACCCGCGGGAACTGGCCGAGGCGGCGCGCCTGCACCTGCGCGAGAAGTTCCTGCGCGCCAAGGTCGCCGTCTCCGGCGCCAACTTCATGGTCGCCGAGACGGGCACCATGGTCGTCCTCGAATCCGAGGGCAACGGCCGGATGTGCCTGACCCTCCCCGAGACCCTGATCTCGGTCGTGGGCATCGAGAAGGTCGTCCCCACCTTCCGCGACCTGGAGATCTTCCTCCAGACCCTGCCGCGCTCCTCGACGGCCGAGCGGATGAACCCGTACACGACCATGTGGACCGGCCTGGGCCCTTCGAGAGGTGCGGACGGCGACGGGCCCTCCGCCTTCCACCTCGTCCTCCTCGACAACGGCCGCACCGACACCCTCGCCGACGAGACCGGCCGCCAGGCCCTGCGCTGCATCCGGTGCTCCGCCTGCCTCAACGTCTGCCCCGTCTACGAGCGGGCCGGCGGCCACGCCTACGGATCCGTCTACCCCGGCCCCATCGGCGCCGTCCTCAGCCCCCAACTGCGAGGCACCGGCAGCGCGATCGACGCGTCGCTGCCCTACGCCTCCACCCTGTGCGGGGCCTGCTACGACGTCTGCCCGGTCGCCATCGACATCCCCGAGATCCTCGTCCACCTGCGCGAACGGGTGGCCCAGGGCGGGCCGGTGACCCGGCACGGCATCCGCGTACGGATCCGCCCCGCACACGGGCACACCGCCGAACGCGCCGCCGTGCGCGCCGCCCGGCTGCTCCTGGACCGCCCCGGGGCCCTGCGCGCGGGGGAGCGCCTGCTGGCCCGCGCCCGCAGGCTAACCCCGCGCCGGCTGCCCGGCCCCGGCCGGGCCTGGACCGACACCCGCGAGCTGCCCTCCGTACCCGCCGAGTCGTTCCGCGACTGGTGGACCCGAGAACGGGGAACCCCGCAGTGACCAGCAAGGACCGCATCCTGGCCCGCATCCGCCGGGCCGTGCAGCAACCGGCCGCGCAGACGGGGCCCGGTCCCGATGCCGACATCCCGCGGGACTACCTGCGCGTCCACGCCACGCGCACCCCGCAGGAGCGCGTGGACCTGCTCGCGGCACACCTCGCCGAGTACCGGGCGCGGGTCCACCGCACCGACGAGGACGGCCTGCGCGACCTGCTGGGCCGCCTCCTCGCGGACGCCGCCACGGTGCAGCTCCCGCCCGACCTCGGCTTCGGCCTGCCGTCCGACCCGTCGCTCACCTTCGTGACCGACCACGCGGCGCAGACGCCCCGGGACCTGGACCGGGTCGACGCCGTCGTGACCGGCTGCGCCCTCGCGATCGCCGAGACCGGCACGATCGTCCTCGACGGGGGCCCCAGCCAGGGCCGCCGCCGCATCACCCTCGTCCCCGACCACCACATCTGCCTCGTACGCGTCCCCGGGCAGGTCGTGGACTCCGTCCCCGAGGCGCTGCCGCTCCTGGACCCGGGGCGCCCGCTGACCTGGATCTCCGGCCCCTCGGCGACCAGCGACATCGAGCTGGAACGGGTGGAGGGCGTCCACGGCCCCCGCACACTGGACGTGGTCCTCGTGGCAGCCCCCGACCCGCGGCCGGACCCGGACCCGCGGCCGGGGACACAATAGGGCCATGTCATCCCACATCGCCCTGACCGCCCTCGTGGTCCACGACTACGACGAGGCCATCGACTTCTACACGCGCGCCCTCGGCTTCGACCTGGCCGAGGACACCGCCCGCCCGGACGGGTCCCGCTGGGTCGTCGTCCGTCCGCCCGGCGCGACCGAGTCCGCCCTGCTGCTGGCCCGCGCCAAGGACGACGCACAGCGCTCCCGCGTCGGCGACCAGACCGGCGGCCGCGTCGGCTTCTTCCTCCACACGGACGACTTCGCCCGAGACCACGCCCGGATGACCGCCGAGGGCGTCCGCTTCCTGGAGGCCCCGCGCCACGAGCCCTACGGCTCCGTCGCCGTCTTCGAGGACCTGTACGGCAACCGCTGGGACCTCCTCCAGCCGGCCCTGCGGTAGTGCCGTGACCGGCAAGGCTCACCGGGTCGCGACGCCCGGCACGGCACCTCGCCGCGTTGTCGNNCGCCTTGCGATGCACCGCACCGGACGCCGCGCCCCGGCAAACCTCTCCGGCCACAGCACTAGCCGCCGCTGCGGCTACCGCCCACCGCTGTCGCCGCTCAGCCGCGGAGCCTCCGCCGCCGCGTCGACGGCCGGGCCGGCCCGCTCCACCCGGCCGGCCAGCTCCCGGGCCCACCGGACCAGGCCCGGCACGTCGATCCCGTACGGGTCCGCGCGCAGCCCCTCGATCCCGGCGGCCCCGCGCCGCAGCAGCCGCGCCCCGCCCACCGCGTTGCCGCGGGCGGCGTGCGTCAGCCCGACGGCGAGCTGCGCCAGCCCCCGCCACAGCGGGGCCGAGGCCTCGGGCCCGGACTTCCAGGCGTCCTCGAAGACCTCGTGCGCGTGGAAGGGCATCCCCGCGTCCAGCAGCCGCTGCGCCTCCCGCACCGTTTCCGACGGCGAGCGCACGACCCCCTCGGGTTGGCGCTCCACCCCGGCCGCTCCGTAGGCCAGCGGCCGCCCCAGCCCATCCCTCGGGCGGGCGCTCCTCGCCCGCCCCTCACCGTCACGGTCCCGTGTGTTCACCACCCCATCCTCCCTCGCGCCGATCACCTGTGCATGCACACCCCTCTGCGTGGGGTAATGTTCTGCATGTGCCGCCGAGCACGGGGAAACCCGCAGGTCGAAGGTACATCGGGACGTGGCGCAGCTTGGTAGCGCACTTGACTGGGGGTCAAGGGGTCGCAGGTTCAAATCCTGTCGTCCCGACTTTTCGAAGTCGTAGGTCTAAGGATCGCTTCAGCATCATCCGAAGCGGTCCTTCGGCCGTTTCAGGGGTCTTGGCGCCGGGTGGTCCGGCGATCCCGTGACGCGGTCGGCGGCCTGGTGCTCCGCCGGCGGCAGCCCGTGGGAGCTCGTGCCGTACCGTCTGGTGGCGGTGCGCCTGTCATGTTTTACGATCCGTCCCATGACTGACGGTACGGATCGCCCGAGCACACCCCAGCCGGACCCCACTGCGGGGCAGGCGGGCTACGGCTACCCCCAAGGGACGCCCGGCGGTTACGGATTCCCGCAGGCCTGGCAGCCCAATCCGTACCAGCAGCCGGTGCCCCAGCCGGGCGCTGCCGGAGAGCCGCCGCACCACCCCCAGGCACCCCAGGCACCCCAGATGCAGCAGCCGCCCCTGGAGCCCCACCCGGAGCCGCAGTTGGCCGGTTTCACGCCGCCGCCTCAGCCCGACTGGCAGGCGATGGCCGACCGTACGGAGGCGCAGCAGCGCAGACGCAAGCGGATGCTGCTGGCCGGCATCACGGTGGTGGCGTGCGCCCTCGGCGTCGGCGCCGGGCTCTTCATCCTGGACAGGGACGACAAGGGGGGGAAGGCTCCGGGCCCCGGCGGCGCCTCGCAGTCGGCGACGGCCGCGCCCGGCCAGGACCCCAACGCGCCCACCGTCCCCGGCGAGCCGAACCTGCTGCGCGACCGCTCCGGCCAGGTCAACATCGCGCTCAGCCCCGACGCGGTTCTCGGCAAGGTGGACAACGGCAACGTGCTGCGCCTGCGCAGCAACGGCAACTCCTACGCGCAGGCCGCCGAGCCGGTCGTCGACGCGTCCAAGAGCTTCACCGTCTCCGCCTGGGTCTACAACGAGGCCGACGGGGGTTCGCGGTTCGCCATCAGCCAGGGCGACGGCACCTCGTACTCGTTCGAGTTGGGCCGCGAGGACAGCAACGGCAAGAAGTCCTGGGTGTTCCGGATGCAGACCGACGAGAAGGGTGCGGCCTCCACCGCCGTGGCCGCCACCTCGGACGGCCTCAACACGGTCCGCACCTGGGCCCTGCTGACGGGGGTGTACGACGCCCAGGGCAAGACGCTGACGCTGTACGTCGACGGCAAGGAGGCCGGCCGTGCCCCGGTGGCGGCCGCCTGGGCGGGCCAGGGGCCGCTGCAGCTGGGCCGCTCCCGCCACCACGGGATCTGGAGCGGTCCCTGGGCCGGCGTCATCGGACACGTGCTGGTGTGGGACAAGCCGCTGACTGCGGATCAGGTTCTCGCGCTGAAGGGCGGCAAGCTCGACAAGGAGATCAAGCCTGTCGGTTCGTGGCTGGTCGGTTAACCCTTTACGACCGAATTTGCTGCGATCTGAGCATGGCTGGCAGGTCACCCTGGTGGATCGGCGTCTCACGCGTCCGATAGGGTCGCCGCTGGCCCGGATGCCGGGTTGACGTCCGCAGCAGAAACACCCAACAGACCGCCCGGCTCGACGTGTGCGGCCGAGACTCCACGATGTGAAGGCCCTCAGTTGCCGCGGTGCTTGCACGGCCGCCGTTCTGGTCCGGTACCGGGGGATGAATTGAATACGCTTTCCGTCGTGATTCCGGCGCTCAACGAAGCGCCCAACCTGCCCACCGTGGTCAACTCGGTGCCCACGAGCGCGCTGCGTGCCCTGGGCTGGGAGACCGAGGTCATAGTCGTCGACAACGCTTCCACCGACGACACCGCCGCGGTGGCCGCCGCGCTCGGCGCCACCGTCGTCTCCCAGCCGGAGCGGGGGTACGGCAACGCCTACCATGCCGGGTTCCGCGCGGCGAAGGGCGACGTCATAGCGACCGGCGACGCCGACTGCACCTACCCCTTCGACTCCCTGCCCGAGCTGCTGGGCACCTTGACGGAGGCCGACGTCGAGTTCATGACGACCAACCGGCTGCGCCGCGAGAACCGCTCGGCGATGAAGCGGTCCCACACCATCGCCAACCATGCGCTGAGCGCTCTGAGCCGCGCCCTGTTCCGCAACGGACTGCGGGACTCGCAGTCCGGCATGTGGGTCTTCCGGCGCTACGTATGGGACGGCGTGGACGTGAAGTCGACCGGCATGGCCTTCTCCCAGGAGATCAAGAACGCCGCGACCCGGGCCGGCTACCGCTACCTCGAAGTGCCCATCGAGTACCGCAATCGCCAGGGCGAGGTGAAGCTCAACGCGCTGCCCGACGGGATGGCCAACCTGCGCCAGCTCTTCGAGCACCGCTTCCGCCGGTCCGGCGAGGAGCGTTCCGCCCGCTACGAACGGCGGCACACCCCGGCATGAGGAAGCGTCTGATCCGAGCGGCGCTGGTGTCCGCGGTGGTGGCCGTCCTGTGCGCGGGAGCGTGGTCGCTGCCGCCCGTGCGGACGGTCCTGCTGGACTCGTTCACCCGCCGGCAAGCCGCCTACATCGAGCTGTACTTCACCGAGAACCCGCGCTTCGACGGAGCGAGCGTCCTCGTTCCCTTCGCGGTGAACGACCACGGTTCCGGAGCCCGGTCGCTGGTCGCGACGCTCACCGTGGAGGCTACGAACGGCACGGTGCTGGCGACCGAGACCTACCCCGTCGAACCCCACCAGGGCGCCGCGGTCCCGGTCACGGCGCGGATCCGCGCCAAGGGGACCGACGTCGCCCTGGTCCGGGTCTCGCTCACCGGGCACCCCCAGACCCTCCACTTCCGCTTCGGCCGGCCCCCGGAACTGTGATGCGCACCGTTGTCCAGATCACCCCGTACTACCCCCCGCACCTCGGCGGCCTCGAGCGCGTCGTGCTGCACCTGTCGCGCTGCCTCGCCCAACGCCACGACGTCCGCGTCGTCACCACCACCCTGGACTCCGGCGGCGCACCGCGGCGGGCCCGGGAGGACGGCGTCACCGTGCGCAGGCACCGTGCCGCCGAGTTCGCCCACACCGCCATCGCGCCCGGACTCCTCGGCTCGCTCCTGGCCGCGCCGCGCGGCGCCGTGCTGCACGCGCACTGCGCGCACGCCCTGCTGCCGGAGACCGTGGCACTCGCCGCCCGGCTGCGCCGGCAGGAGTTCGTACTCCACTTCCACCTCGACGTGGACGCCAGCGGGCGCCTCGGCGGACTCCTGCCCGCCTACAAGAAGCACGTCTTCGGACGCGTCGCCCGCGCCGCCGCGGCGGTCATCGTGCTGACCGAACAGCAGGCCCGCTTCGTCGAGGAGGCCTACCGGGTGCCGCCCGCGCGCGTGCACGTGGTGCCCAACGGAGTCGGCCCGGAGTTCTTCCGTCCCGCGCCCGCCCCTGCCGCCGCTCCGGTCGTCGCGGCCACCGAGACCGCCACCCCCCGGCCCCTGCGGCTGCTCTACGTCGGCCGGCTCAGCGCCCAGAAGAACATCGCGCGCCTGCTCGACGCGATCAGCCTGGCCGCCTCCCCGCTCAGGCTCCGCATCGTCGGCGGCGGCGAGCTCGACGCCGACCTGCGGGCCCGCGCCGCCGCACTCGGCCTCGGCGAGCGCGTGGAGTTCACCGGGCCCCTGTACGACGAGGACCTCCTCGCCGCCTACGCGGACGCCGACGTCTTCGTCCTGCCCTCCGACCGCGAGGGCATGCCCCTCGCCGCGCTGGAGGCCATGGCCGCGGCCCTGCCCGTCCTGGCCACCGATGTCCCCGGCAACACGGAACTGCTGCACGGCGTCGGCCTCCTGGCCGCACCGGACCCGGCGTCGCTGGCCGCCGCCGTGGACCGCCTGGCGTCCGACCCCGCCCTGCGCGGCCGGCTGGCCGGCCGCAGCGCCGAGCGGGCCCGCCGCCACACCTGGGAGGAAGTCACCCGACAGGTGGAGCTCGTGTACCGGAAGGCAGGGATATGAAGGCGCCCACCTGGCTGCGCGGACGGCTCGGCGTCCTGCTGAGCCTCGGCCCCGCCTGCGCCGTCGAGACGCTGCCCGGCGTCCCCGCCCTCCTGCTCGCGCCCGTCGGACTGTGGCTGCTCTTCGCCGCGCCCGTCCTGCTGCTGCGCGGCCTCACCGACAAAGTCGTCTCCACCCGCAGCGGCTCCCTCCTGCTGGCGGCCGGCCTCGCCGTGCTCCTCGACATCCTCGTGGCGCTGGCCGTCAACACCGTGCTTCCGCCGCTCGGCGTGGAACGGCCCCTGACCCGGCTGGTGCTGGCCTCGGCGACCACCCTCGTGCTGCTCGTCCTCGGAGTCCTCGCCCCCCAGTCGCCACGGCCCCTCCTGCGCGGCACACCCCTGACCGGCGCCCGCCCGGTGGCCTGGGCGGCCGGAGCCGCGCTGCTGCTGTCCGTGGCCGGCCCGATCAGGCTCAACAACGGCCTGGGCGGCGCCGTCAGCACGGCCGCCCTTGTCGTCGTCACGGCGCTGATCGTGCTCCTGCTGCTTCGCCACGCACGCTGCTCCCCGACCGTCGTGGAGGCCGGCATCTACGCCGCCTCCGCCACCCTGCTGCTGCTCACCTCCCTGCGCGGCTGGTACATCACCGGGCACGACATCCAGCGCGAGTACCTCTACTTCCGGCTCACCCTCGGCGGCGGCTTCTGGGACATCTCCGCCTACACCGACCCGTACAACGCGTGCCTGAGCATCACCCTGCTCCCGGTGAGCATCTTCCGGCTCACGGGCATCGAGGACATCTACGTCTTCAAGGCCGTCCTGCCGCTGCTCTTCGCGCTGACCCCGGTGCTGGTCCACCGCGCGGTGCGCAATGTGGCGTCCCCGCTCGTGGCGCTGCTGTCCGCCGTGTTCTTCATGGCGTTCCCGACCTTCTTCACCGACATGCCGTTCCTGGGCCGGCAGGCCATCGCCTTCCTGCTCCTGGCCTGCGCGATGCTCGTCCTGACGGATTCCCGGCGCCCGCTGCCCCTGCGGCGCGCGGTGTTCACCGTGCTCCTCGCCGGAGTGGTCCTGTCCCACTACTCGACGATCTACGTGATCGTCGGCACCCTGGCGACCGCGTTCACCGTGGACAAGGTCTGGCGGCTGGCCTCCCGGCCGGGCCGCGCCCGTACGCACCGCGCCGTCGGCAAGGGCCGGACGCGGACGTTCCTGACCTGGTGGACCGTGGCCGTACCGGCCGTTCTCGCCCTGCTCTGGGCCGGCCCCCTCACCCACACCGGCGGCCAGCTCGAAAGCACCCTGCGCGTCGTCGCGAGCGACCTGTTCGGGTCCGGCGACGCCCGCGCAGGCTCCTCCGACACCCGCTACAGCCTCTTCGGCGGCGCCGGGGTCACCCCCGAGGAGCGGCTCGCCGAATACCGCGAGGACACCATCGGCTACACCGCGGCCGACCGGGCCGACGGCAAGTACCTGCCGCTGGAGGCCCTCGCGAAGTACCCCACGCCCGTGGCCGAGAAGGAGAACCTGCCGCTCACCCCCGCCGGCCGGGCGCTGGACACCGTCGGCCTGAGCGTGCCCGCCCTCAACGGGGTGCTCCGGCAGGCCGCCGCCCTGCTGCTCCAGGCCCTGGTCCTGGTCGGGTTCGTGATCGCCCTGCGCGGCCGCGGCAGCCCGTTCACGCCCGTCCGCGACCAGATCACCCTGACCGTGGGCGCCCTCGCGATGATGGGCCTGTTCACCCTGGTGCCGCAGCTGTCGGTCGACTACAGCGTGCTCCGTGCCTTCCAGCAGGGCCTGTTGTTCTTCGCCCCGTTCATCGCCGCCGGAGCCCTGTGGGCGGTGCGCCGGGCGGGCCGCCGCGCCGTCCCCGTGCTGTGCGTCCTCGTCGCCGGGCTGCTGCTCGACCTGACCGGGGCCGTCCCCAAGGTACTCGGCGGCTACCCCGCGCAGCTCGCCCTCAGCAACTCCGGCCCCGCCTACGACATCTACTACCCGCACGCCGAGGACCGCCGGGCCGCCATGTGGCTCAACCAGCGGGCTGCGGGCGACGACCTCGTCGTACAGACCGACCGGTACTCCTTCAGCCGTCTGCAGACCCTCCTCACCGTCCGCACACAGGACAGCGTCCACCCCGCGCTGCTGCGGTCCCAGTCCTACGTGCTGCTCGGGTCCACGCCGACCCGCAAGGACGAGGTCACCGTGTTCTTCCGGGGCGACCTCGTGACGTACCGGTATCCGCGCGACCTCCTCGACACCACACGCAACCTGATCTACAGCAACGAAGGGGCGGTGGTCTACCGATGAACCACGTCCGGCGCCGGCCCCGGGTCCTGCTCGTCAGCCACTACTACCCGCCGCACCTGGGCGGCATCGAGAACGTCGTCCGCAACGAAGCGCTCCACCTCGCCCGGCACGGCGCCGACGTCACCGTCCTCACCAGCGGCGACCACGCCGGCATCCACCACGAGGACGGCGTCCGCGTCGTCCGCGTCGCCGCGTCCAACGTGGTGGAGCGCCGGTCGGGCGTCCCCTTCCCGCTGTTCTCCCCGGCCCTGCTGCCCGCAGCCCTGCGCTGGGCCCGGCACGCCGACGTCGTCCACGTCCACGACTGCCTCTACGCCTCCTCCTGGGCGGCCGGACTCGCCGCGGCCGTCACCCGCACCCCCACCGTGGTGACCCAGCACGTCGGCATGGTGGCGCACCCCTCGGCCCTCGTACGCGCCGTCCAGCGGGCCGTCTACGCCGTCGCGGGCCGGCCCCAGCTCCGCCGCGCCCGCCGGGTGCTCACCGTCAACGCCGACGTCGCCGCGTTCGTCCGCAGGCTCGGCGCCCGCGCCGAAGCCCGCCACCACCTCGCCAACGGTGTGGACACCGGCCTGTTCCGGCCGGCCGCCGACGCCGCGGAGCGCGCCGCGGCCCGGGCGCGGCTCGGCCTGCCCGCCGGACGCACCCTCGTGCTGTTCGCGGGCCGGCTCGTCCCCAAGAAGGGGTACGACCTCCTCCTCGACGCCCACGCCGGCGACGCCGCATACGACCTCGTCTTCGCCGGTGACGGGGACGCCGCGGCCCTCGCCGGACGCTCCGGCGTCCACCACCTCGGCTCCCTGTCGGCCGAGGACCTCGCCGACGCCTACCGCGCGTGCGACGTGTTCGCCCTGCCCTCCACCGCCGAGGGCTTCCCGCTGACCGTCCAGGAGGCCATGGCCTCGGGCCTGCCGGTCGTCACGACCGACGACCCCGGATACGCCCCGTACGGCCTGGACCGCGAGGTCGCCCTGCTCGTGCCCCGGAGCGTCCCCGCGCTGCGCGCCGCGCTCCACGGGCTCGTCGCGGACCCCGCCGGCCGGGCGGCGACGGGAGCCGCCGCCCGCGCGTTCGCCGAGGCCTCCTTCGGCTGGGACCGGCACGTGACGGCGCTGCTCGGGCACTACGGGGACGCCGGCCGTGGGTAGGCACGCCCGGCCCGCGGACCAGATGTTCCGCAGCTCGTTCTTCCTGCTGGCGTCCACGCTCACGACCGCCGGGCTGAGCTTCCTCTTCTGGGTGGTCGTGGCCCGCTTCTACCCGCCCGAGCAGGTCGGGCTGGCCACCTCGCTGATCTCCGCGACCTCGCTGCTCTCCTACCTGAGCATGCTCGGCCTCAACAGCACCCTGATCCGCTTCCCCGCCGAGGGCAGGGCCCGCAACGGCCAGATCACCCAGTCCACCACCTTGGTGCTGCTGGTCTCCTGCGCCGCCGCCGGGCTCTACCTGCTGGGGCTGCCCTGGTACGGGCACAAGCTGCTGTTCGTCCGCGACCACGCACACCTCGCCGCCCTCTTCGTCCTGTCCTGCGCCTGTGCCTCGCTGAACCTCCTGGCCAAGTCCGTCTTCATCAGCGCCCGCATGGCGCAGTACAACGTGCTGTCCGACGGGCTCCTCCAAGGCCTCGCCAAACTCGCCGCGCCCGTCGCCCTGGTCGGGTTCGGCGCGGCCGGAATCCTCGGCTCGGCGGGCATCGGCTACGCGGTCGCCGGCGCCGCGGCCCTGATTCTGCTCCGGCGCCGCCTCGGCTTCCGCTTCGACTTCCGCACCCGCGGCACCCGGCTGCGCGAACAACTGCGCTTCTCCGTCGCCAGCTACGTCTCCAGCCTGATCAACCTGGCGCCCGTCCTGGTCACTCCGCTGATCGTGCTCCAGAAGCTGGGAGCCGCCGAAGCCGGCTACTACTTCGTCGCCTTCCAGATCGCCGCCCTCCTGAACTCCGTCTCCACCGCCGTCGGCGAGGCCGTCTTCGCCGAGGTCTCCTCCGACCCGTCCCGGTTCGGTGAACTCCTGCGCCGCTCCGCGAAGATCATCGCCGCGGTGCAGGTCCCCGCCGTCGCCGTCGTCGCGGCCGGCAGCGGGCTGCTCCTGCTGCTGTTCGGCGGCGGCTACACCGCCGCCGCGAGCGGGCTGCTCACGGTGCTCGCCGTCGCCGCCCTCGCCGTCGCCCTCAACACCTGGGCGTGTTTCGGGCTGAAGCTGGCCCAGCGGATGAAGCAGCTCATCGCCGCCAACACCGTCCTCGCGTGCACCACCATCGGCCTGGCCGTGTGGTGGGCGCCGCACGGGCTGGTCTGGGTCGGCTGCGCCTGGGGCATCGGCAACCTGGCCGCCGGCCTGTTCGCCACGGTCGCCCTGCTGCGCGGCCGGCCCTCCGCCCCCCGCCCGCCGGAGCCGGACCTCGACCCCGGACCGGGCTGGTCCCCCGTCGACACCCTCCAACTGCGCGCCGTGCGCCTGCCCGGGCCGACGGCCCCGGATCCGCCTTCCGCCGCCGCGCCGTCCGCCGCCACACCTGCCGAGAGGTACCGCCCGTGAAGATCGTGGTGATCAACGCCTACGTCCGGGAGAACGCGGGCGACGCCGCGCTGCTCTCCGTCTGCCTGCGACAGGTCCGCGAGGCGTACCCCGGCGCCGAGGTCCGCGTCGCCGGCATGGAGGACCCCGCCGTCCACCCCGCGTTCGAGGACGCCCCGAACCTCGGCTCGATCCGCCGCCACGTCGCCGACGGCACCGCTTCGCGCTCCCGCCGGATCCTGCGGAAGCTGTACGTCGCAGCGGCCTGCGCCGGCCTTCTGCTGCTGCCCCGGTCCGCCGCCGGCGTCCTGCGCAGGGTCCTGCCCGCCGAGGCCCGGCGCGAGGCGGACGCCCTGGCCGGCGCCGACCTGGTGGTGTCCACCGGAGGCGGGTACGTCCTGGCCCGCCCCGGGCTCGACGGCCACCAGAACGTCTTCTTCGTCCTGTTGCCGGTGCTGCTCGCCCAGCGCGCCGGCGTGCCCGTCGTCTTCGCCCCGCAGTCCTACGGCCCGTTCCCCTCGTCCCTCCAGCGGCGCCTGGTCGCCCGCGCCCTCGGCCGGTCCCCGCTCGTCCTGGCCCGCGAGGACGTCAGCGTGGCCCAGCTGCGCGGCTGCGGCCTGCCCGACACGGCCGTCACCCGGGGCGTCGACTCGGGCTTCGCGTTCGACCCGCCGCCGTCCTCCGACTGGCGGGCCCGGCTCGGCGTCGCACCACGGCAGCGGCTGGTCGGGGTCACGGCAAGGCGCTGGCTGGCCCCGGCCGCCCAGGACGCGTACGAACGGGCCCTGGCCGCCACGATCGACGCCGTCCAGGCCACCGGAGCGCGTGTCGTGCTGATCCCGCAGGTCAGCACCGACTACCTGAGCGACGACGACCGCATCGTGGAGCGCCGGATCGCCGCCCACTGCACCGCGGCGCCGCTGCTGATCGAGGACCGGGTGGACTACCGCGATCTCAAGGGCGTCTACGGCGAGTGCGCCCTGCTGATCGGCACCCGCTTCCATTCGGTGATCTTCTCCCTGACCAGCGGCGTGCCCTGCGTGGCCATCGAGTACGAGCACAAGACCCGCGGCATCATGGCCGACCTCGGCCTCGGGGCCCACGTGCTGGCCATCGAGGACGTCACCCATCCCCGGCTGTGGGAGCTGGTCGCACCGCTGCTCCAGGACGACTCCGACTACCGCGAGCAGCTGCGACGCCGCCTGCCCGGCTACATCACCGAGGCGGAAGGCTTCCCCGGCCTGCTGCGGGCCGCGCTGTGAACCCCCGCACGGTGGCCGTCGTCACCCCCTACTACCCGCCGCACCTCGGGGGCGTCGAGCAGTACGCGGCCCGGGTCGCCCGGGCCGTGCACGACGCACCCGGCCTCGACGCCGTCGTCCTGACCAGCGGGCCCGGGCTGCGCACCCGTACGAGCGTGGAGGACGGCGTGCGGGTCGTCCGGCTCGGCTCCTGGTTCCGGCTCTCCAACACCCCCTTGAGCCCGCTGTGGCCGTTCCAGCTGCGGTACTGGTTGCGCCGTACGGGCGCCGACGTGGTCCACGCCCACGGCCCCGTGCCGGGACTCGGCGACATCGCCGTGGCCGTCGCGGGCCGCCGGCCCGCCGTGTTCACCTACCACGCCGGCTCGATGCTCAAGGGCGGCCCCGGCACCGGCGCCGCGGACCGCCTCATCGGCCTCTACGAACGCCGGGTCCTGCCCCGGGTGTTCGGCCGGGCCCGGGCGCTCGTCGCCGTGTCGCCCGTCTCCCTGGCCGCCGGGCGGCCGGGGGCCCTGGAGATCAGCCCCGGCGTCGACACCGGCCGTTTCACGCCCGGCCCGCCGCCCTCCACCCGCCCGCCGACGCTCCTCTACGTCGGCCGCATCGACCGGTCCTCGGCGTGGAAGGGGGTCGACGTCCTCGTCCGCTCCCTGGCCGAGGTACCCGGTGCCCGGCTGCGCCTGGTCGGCGGCGGCGACGCGGTCGCCGACCAGCTCGCCCTGGCCGCGTCCCTCGGCGTCGCGGACCGGGTCACCGCCTCCGGTGAACTGACCGGGCCCGACCTGGTCCGGGCGGTCCGCGAGGCGGCGGTGCTGGTCCTGCCGTCCCTCACCGAGGCCGAATCGTTCGGCATGGTGCTCGTCGAGGCGATGGCCTGCGGCACCCCGGTGGTGGGTTCGCGGGTCGGCGGCATCCCGTACGTCGTCGAGGACGGGCGGACCGGTCTGCTGGTGCCGCCCGGCGACCCCGGCGCCCTGGCGGGCGCCTGCCGGCGGCTCCTTCAGGACGGTGCGCTGGCGGACCGGCTGGGCGAGGCGGGGCTGCGCGCCGCACGCGAACGGTTCGCCTGGGACGGCCTCCTGGCCCGGTACGTGGACCTGTTCCGCACGCTGTGAGCGCCGGCCGGCCGCCCGGCAGGGCACGCCGCTAGCGGGGCTGCTTCTTCGCGTACTCCTCGATGGCGGCCCGCAGCGCGGCGAAGGCGGGCTTCGCGGAACCGTCGTAGCGGCGCAGCCCGTAGTACTTGGAATGGCTCTTGTCGCTGCCGGTGGCCGTGTCCTGATGGGCGAACCAGAAGGCGGCGGCCACGTATTTGTCCTTGGCGGCGGTCGGCACGGTGTCGGTGGCGATCCGCGCCTGGAACTCCTCGCTGACGTGCGTGATGTTCTCCGCCCGGGACTTCTCGTCGGCGGCCGGGTTGCCGGGACCGTTGGTCGGCGCGCCCGTCTCCGTCAGCCACACCGGCATGCCGGGTGTCCCGTGCCGCTCGGCGACGCCGACCAGGTTCTCCCCGGCGCTGCTGATCTCCGTGAAGACCTTGCCGTCGTGCGGGAGCTGGGGCCAGGCGTAGGGGTGGTAGCTGAGCGCGTCCACCACCTTGTTGCCGCCAAGTCGGCAGACCTGGTCCAGGAAGTCCAGGTGGGAGACGTATTTGATGGATTCCCAGGTGCCGACGGCGGCCAGGCCGCCCATCAGCACGTAAGCCGTCGGGTCGGCTTCGCGCAGCGCGGCCGCGGTGGAGCCGAGCAGGGTGGTGTACGCCTTCGCGTCGGGCTTGGGGTACCAGAACTGGGGGAGGTTGGGCTCGTTCCAGACCTCCCACGTGTGCACGCCCTGGGGCGCGTAGCGCAGGGCGGCGAGCTTCGCGAACGCGGCGAACTTCCTGGGGTCGGCCGGCGGACACGTGGGACGGTGCCCCGTGCAGGATTCGGCCCGCGCCCACGCGGGGGTGTAGGCGACCGTGGCGAGGATGTCGAGGTTGCGTTCGCGGGCCGCCTTCACGATCCGGTCGAAGCGCTGCCACTGGTAGGTGCGCGGGCTGTCCGGCTGGATGTTGTTCCAGGACAGGTCCACCCGGATCCAGGTGGTGCCCAGCCCCACCGCGTCGTTGAGGGCGGCGGCCAGGCCGTCGTCGGACTTCCAGGTGAGGGTGTCGCCGTAGGAGACGCCGAGTCGCAGGGCGTGCTCCTTGGGCGGCTCGGGCGGCCGCGGGAACCCGCCGGCGGGCCGCGCGCCCGCGTCGGACGCAGGCCCTGTCGACGACGCCGCCGCCACGACCGTCGCGGCGGTCGCCAGGACGAAGGAGACGAAGGCGACGACGAGCCGCTGCCGTGTACTCGAATGCCCCACCATGAGGTCACCCTAAGGCAAGCGTGCGGCGGCTCCCTTACCGGCCGGGCCCTCACCGAGCGGTCCGCAGCGGCCTGCCGCTGCGCATCGAGGGCGTTCGCCGGCGGCTACCGGGACCACGGCGGCGCTGTCAGTGCGCCGGGCTATTCTTCCGGCCACCGCACACCGACCGTAGGGACCCGAAGAATTGACCGGCCTGTCTGCTTTCCCGCTGCCCTTCACCGCGTCCCGTTCCCTATCGTTCGCGAAACCCCGAACGCTGCGGGAACTCGAGATCATGCAGTGCAGCGCGCACCTCCGGGCGAAGCCGGGATGGTTCGAGAAGATGAAGGACGCCGACATCGCCGCCCGGTGGACGCAGGAGGCGCTCGCCCAGGGCCTCGGTGAGGCGCAGGTGCGCTACGTCCTCGCCGAACTCGAGCACTACGCCGCGCTGCGGGACGCACGAACCGGCATCGAGGTGTCCGCCGTCGACGGCGTGTGGCAGTCGGACACCCTCGTCGACGACCGGCTCAGGTCCCGGCTGCGCGAGGCGGTCCGGGTGCTGGAAGAGGTACCCGAGGCGGAACTCGACTGGCACCCCGGATCGGACGGCCAGGTGCTGGATCTGGTGCACCCCTCGCTGTTCTGCCTGGTGAGCGAGGTGAGCGGCGCCCCCGCGCGGGCCTGGCAGAATCCGACGACCCGCTACTCGAAGCACGAGTTCTCGGAGAGGTTCCAGTGGCTGCCCACGGACGTGGACGTCACCGACGACGGCCAGGCCGCCTTCCGCTCGTACGTCAACAACGTCCACCCCGAGGCCCATCGCGAACTGGCCTGCGTCCTGCCGGACCTGTTCGCGAGGATGCTCCCGCTGTGGGAGAACGTGCTCACCGATCTGCGCCATCCGCGGCCCCTGCGGATCGAGGCCGACCCCTACGGGTGGTACGACTCGGAACCGGAGTACCCGCACAAGTCCTCCTACAGCGACCCCGCGGCGCACGAGGAAGCCCTCCGCGCGTGGTCCGCGGCCCATGACGAGTGGTGGGAGAACCGCCGCCCGGTCATCCCGGAGGCACCGGACTTCACCCCGCCCGAGACGCCCGGCGCGTCCGACCGGGTCGACCTGCGCGGCCGCCGCCTCCAGGTGATCGTCAAGCTCGCCACCATCCACCTCACCCCGGACAAGCCCGCGTACGCCGGCGGTTCCTGGCACGTCGAGGGGATGCTGAACGAGCGGATCGTCTCGACCGGCATCTACTACTGGGACAGCGAGAACATCACCGAGAGCCGGCTGAGCTTCCGGGCGGCACTCGACGACCCGGACTACGAGCAGAACGACGGCGCAGGCCTGCGCGAGGTCTACGGCCTGGAGGACGAGGACGCGCTCAACCAGGTGCTGGGATCGGCCTCGACGCCGGCGGGCCGCTGCCTGGCCTTTCCCAACATCCTGCAACACCGCGTGGGCGACTTCCGCCTCGCGGACCCCACTCGTCCGGGGCACCGCAAGATCTTGGCGTTCTTCCTGGTCGACCCGTCGGAGACGATCGTCTCGACCTCCGATGTGCCACCGCAGCAACCGTGGGCCGACACCGCGACGATGACGCGCGAGCAGGCCGAGACCTACCGCGAACAGCTCATGCAGGAACGCAAGTTCTTCGTCGACGAGCACAACGAGCAGCTCTACGAGCGGGAGTTCTCCCTCTGCGAGCACTGACCGAGTCCACACCCTGCACCGAGGGGCCGTTTCCGGAGCGATCCGGCAACGGCCCCTCGGGCGTTTTCCGGCGCGCTTGCGCGGGGCGACCGCGCGGGTGTGTGGTGATCCGTCGTTGATCGGCCGTAGAGCAGGGGCGGCGACCATCGGCGCCAAGGGGAACGACGGCTCCGAGGTCACCACCGGTCGCAGCCGCCCCCGGCGGGCCGCACGGCCTCCGGGCCCCTCGGTCCCCGGTACTTGGCCAACCCACGGAAGGTGGACCAGGCATGCACGGTGTTACGTCGCTGCAGTCGACGACGACAGGCTTCGGAGAGCTGCTCCGGGTCCGGCGCGAGCGTGTCGGACTCACCCAGCAGGTGCTCGCCGATCACGCGACGCTGAGCGTCCGGGCCATCCGGGACATGGAGAGCGGGCGGGTCCAGCGCCCCCGGCAGGAGACGGTCCGGCTGCTGGCCGACGCGCTGCGGCTGGAGGGCCAGCACCGGACGAGCTTCGAGGCGGCCGCGCGCCGGCAGGCACGCGCCGAGGAGCCGCGCGACGAGCCGACCGCGCCGCCCGCGGGGCGATCGTCGGCCGGGAGCTGGAGGTCGAGGTGCTGACCGACGCCCTCGCCGTGCACGGCGACCGGCTGGTGACCGTGGCGGGCCTCGGCGGAGTCGGCAAGACCCGGCTGGTCCTGGAGGTCGCGAGACGGCTGCACCTCGCCCCACGGTGGTCGGTGCGCTGGATCGACTGCGGCCGCCGGTCGGTCGCCGTGCAGGCGCGCACGGTGGGGGAGCGGCCCACCCTGCTGGTGCTGGACGGAGCCGACGCGGGCGTGGACACGGCCCTGCTGGACGAACTGTTCCACCGCTGCCCCGACCTGCGGGTGCTGATCACCGCCCGGGTGCCGCAGCCGCTGCCCGGCGGGCAGGGTATCCCGCTCGCCCCGCTGCCCGCGCCCGGGCCGGAACTCGACCACGACCCGGTGGCGCTGGCCGAGGTGGGCGCCGTACGGCTGCTGCTCTCGCACCTGCGCCGACTGCGGCCCGGATTCAGCCTGGAGGCCGAGGAGGCGCCGGCCGTGGCCTCGATCTGCCGCCAGCTCGACGGACTGCCCGGAGCGCTGGAGCTGGTGGCCGGCTGGTCGACGGTGCTCTCCCCGCGCCAGCTGGCGGCGCGCCTCACGGACGGGCCGTTCCCGCTGGCGCCGCCCCCGGCCGGCTTCGGCGGCCGGGCCGAGGTGGGGGCGGCGCTCGGCGCCGCGCTGGACCGGCTCACGCTCGGCCAGCGGGACCTGCTGGAGCGGCTCGCCGCAGCGCCGGGGGACTGGTCGGGCGAGGACGCCGTGGAACTGAGCGGCCGGCCGGCGCAGGAGTGCCTGGCGGCGGTGCACGAGCTGCTGGCGAGCGGCCTGATCCGCAGCGTCCCGTCCCGCGACGGCGTCCGGTTCACCGTGCTGAACCTCTGCCGGCGCCTGTGCGGCACCGGTGTGTACGGGGAGCTCGCGGCGGCGGGCTGACGCGGGGCGGCGAACCCGTTCCACGCCCCCGGCTACGGGCCCGGTCCGCGCGCCCTGTGGCCCCGGTCCGCGCCCCCGCTGCGCGCCTCCCGCCTGGGCCGATACTGCCCGAATCCTGCCGGGCGAGCTGCCGGTCCGGCGCCCGGAACCTCCCTAGCGTTCTGTCCACGGCCGGGCGGGCCAGCCCCCCGGACATCCACCCAAGGTGTGCGAGTCCGAGGCCATGGTCGTCACGACGAGGGCCTCTGCTGATGTGGGGGAATTCAGCATTCCGCCCGGTGCGCCCGGCAGATCTCCGGTTTCACCGCTGTGGCCTTCACTACTTTTCCGAACCGGCCCACCAGCTCCGCTAACATGTTCGAGCGAACAATGATCAGGTTGACATATGAACATCGGCTGAAAAATTGATATCTGCGGAAAAGCGAGCGATTTCGCGAAAGGGCGGCGGAGCCGAGTCCGCTGCATGGCGTCGCCCGAGCGTCGTGCTGTGGGTCGCGGTGGGTGCGGTGGCCCTCGGATTCCTCATCGCACTGGAGATCGCCGCGCGCGGTTACGGCGTGCGGGGGCCGATCACCGACCAGGCGCGGGAGGTGGTGTTCGCCCCCAAGTCCGGGACGGTGCTCTACGCCAGTATGGCCCTGATGCTGGTCGTGCTCACCTGGCGGCAGCGGTTCATCGCGATCGGCGCGGCCGTCGGCATCGACCTCGTCTTCTGGCTCGTGCGCCGGGCGGTCGGCGCCGAGATGATGTACGGCAACGGCGCCCTGCTGGTCACCCTCGCCTGCGCCGTCATCGCGCTCACGCGCCGCACCGGCCGTGAACGGATGCTGCTGCTCCAGGGCGTCGGACTGGCCCTGCTCCTGGTCACGGGCCGCAAGACCGGATACACCTGGCTACTGATCACGTCCAAGACCCGCCCGAACGTGCTCGACCCGTACGTGGCGACCGCCGACCAGGCGCTGGGCAACCCGTCCTGGGTGGCGGGCCGGATCGTCGAGGCCACCGGGGTCGTCGGCTTCCGCGTCCTCGAATTCGTCTACATCCAGCTCGCGGTGATGGCGGTCGTCGTCTCGCTGTACCAGCTGCGCAAGGTGGCGGTCGAGCGCCGCTTCCCGCGCCATCACCTGGTGCGCACCTTCCTGGCCATCGGCCTGCTCGGACCGGGCATCTACATGGTCTTCCCGGTGGTCGGGCCGATCTTCGCGTACGGCGCCGACGGCGGCCAGTGGGCGCTGGCCGAGCTCTGGCCGAACACGCCGCCGCCGATCACGACCCCGCAGCCGATGCCGTTCGACGAGTTCACCCCGCGCAACTGCATGCCCAGCCTGCACACGGCGTGGGCCACCGCGATCTTCATCCACTCCCGCAAGGCCCCGCGGGCCCTGCGCTGGGCAGGAACGTTCTGGCTGATCGCGACGCTCGGGGCGACGCTGGGATTCGGCTACCACTACGGCGCCGACATCGTCGCCGGCGTCGTCTTCACCCTCACGATCGATGCCGGACTGCGCACCCTCGACCACGGCCGGGACCGCAAGGGGATCCAGCTGGTCGCCTACGGCACCGCCGTCTTCGTCGCCATGCTGCTGTCGTACCGCTACCTCTCGATGGAGATGGCGGCACACCCGTGGGTGTTCGGGCCGCTGCTCGTCCTGTCGATGGTCTCGGTGATTCATGGCTACGTCCGGCTCACCAAGCGGTGGGACCGCCTGGCCGCGGCGGCGGCGCACGTACCGCAGCAGCGGCGCGAACAGCAGCCCGAACTGGTCTGAGACGACACCGCGCGCGCCCCGGTGCGGCGGGGCGCGCGCGGACGGCCGGACGGCCGGGTCAGACGATGCCCTCGGCGATCTCGGCCTGCTCCCGGGCGTTGCCGTAGGCCGACGGGGTCCCGTACGAGCGCCGGGCGGCGTACCACCAGGCGCTGGCCAGGACCAGGACGACGGCCAAGGCGATCACCGCGTAGTTCATCGAGTCGATGGTCACCGGCGACTTCTGCGGCAGGCAGAACAGCACGGTGACGACGGCCACCCATACGACGGCGGTCCAGCCGATCGGCTTGCTCCAGCGGCCCAGGCTCCACGGGCCGGGCTGGAACCGGTTCCCGGCGCGCAGCCGCAGGTAGATCGGGATCGCGTAGGCCGGGGTGATGCCGATGACGTTGATGGCGGTCACCGCCCCGTAGGCGGTGGCGGAGTAGAGCGAGGGGAGCGCCAGCACGGCCGCGACGGCCACGGAGAGCCACACGGCCGGGACCGGCGTCTGCGTACGGCTGCTCACCTTGCGCCACAGGGCGGAGCCGGGGAGAGCGTTGTCGCGGCTGAAGGCGAAGACCATCCGGCTCGCTGCGGCGACCTCGGCGTTGCCGCAGAAGAGCTGTGCGACGATGACGACGAGGAGCAGGGCGGTGGCGCCGCCGGAGCCCAGGGCGTCGATGAAGATCTGGGCCGGCGGGACACCGGTGGCGGTGCCCTGGACGGCCGCGTAGTCCTGGATGGCGAAGGTCAGGCCCGCGAGCAGGGCGAAGCCGGCGATCCAGGACACCCAGATGGCCCGGACGATGCCCCTGGCCGCGGAGACCGACGCGTTGGAGGTCTCCTCCGAGAGGTGCGCGGAGGCGTCGTACCCGGAGAAGGTGTACTGCGCGAGCAGCAGGCCGACCGCCGCCACGTAGAAGGGGTTGGCCCAGCCGGTGTCGTTGACGAACTCGGTGAAGACGAACGAGGGCGACTGGTGCTGGTCGGGTATGAAGGCCAGGGCGCCCACGATCAGGGCGACGCCGCCCAGGTGCCACCAGACGCTGACCGAGTTCAGCACGCTGACGAGGCGGACGCCGAACAGGTTGAGCGCGGCGTGCAGCAGCAGGATGCACAGGAAGATCACGAACGTCAGGCCGGGGGTGGGCTCGACGCCGTACTGGAGGTTGAGGAAGGCACCCGTGAACAGGGCGGCGCCGTAGTCGATGCCGGCGATGGCGCCGAGCAGGCCGAGCAGGTTCAGCCAGCCCGTGTACCAGCCCCACCGGCGCCCGCCGAGCCGGTCGGCCATGTAGTAGAGCGCTCCCGAGGTGGGGTAGGCGCTGGTCACCTCGGCCAGGGCGAGACCCACGCAGAGCACGAACAGGCCGACGCCCACCCAGCCCCACAGCATCACGGCCGGACCGCCGGTGCCCAGGCCGAAGCCGTAGAGGGTCATGCAGCCGGACAGGACGGAGATCACCGAGAAGCTGATGGCGAAGTTGCCGAAGCCGCCCATCCGGCGGGCGAGGACGGGCTGGTAGCCGAGCTCCCTGAGCCGTTCCTCCTCGTCCCGCCGGGGCGGGGCCTTGCTGTCCTGGCGGACGGTCGGCGCGGTTCGGGACATGGGGGAGTACCTCCGGGGGTCGTGAGGAGCGGGGGTGGGGCAGAGGGGGGACCGGCGGGGGCGCGGGGCGGGGGCCCCGCGCGGTCAGCTCCGGGCCGTCAGGCTGCGGGCACGGGCCCGCAGGAAGACCTCCATGGCCAGTTCCTGGTCGGCGGGGTCGCGCGTGCGGTGGGCCCACGGCAGGGTGGTCCAGTACCGGTCGATCGCGTCGAAGACCTGCGCCGCCGCGCCGAACAGGTGGGCTCCCCACAGCGCGTGCGCGAGGTGGTTCAGGTCGAGCTGGGAGGCACGGCGCAGGTCGCTGTGGCGGAACCAGGTGGTCAGGGCGTGGCCGGCGTCGCGGACGGCGTCCTCGGCGACCCAGTGGAGGTCGAGCGCCTTCTCCTGGCCGCGCTCGCGGCGGTAGCGCTCGACGCTCAGGTAGAGCGGCAGGAGGTGGACGGCGGACTCGGGCGGCGCCGAACCGGACGCCCAGTGCACGAAGTTGGCGGCCTCGGTCAGCGGTCCGGGCGTGGCTGCGCACACGAACTGGAGCATCCGGTGGTACGCCTCGCGGTTGTGCGGGTCGCGCTTGTCGACCTGGGCGAGGATGCCCCAGGGGCCGCGGGGCAGCATCAGGGCGGGCGGCGGCTGCCGGTGCTCGTCCATCGAACGGTGCTCGTCGAGGAGGGCCAGCGCGAGGAGGCAGACCCAGGGCACCGGGTCGGCGGGGCTGAGCTCGGCGGAATCGCGGCAGGCGGCCCACGCCTCCTGCCACAGTTCGCGCGTACGGGGGTGGCGCGCCCGGTGGGCGCGGACGGCGCGCTCGACGACGACGCGGGTGTGCATGACGGACGCCGCGACGCTGCGCGGGTCCTCGGCCCGCCAGGCCTGGACCACGTCGGATCCGGCGGCGACCGCGGCCAGCACCTGGGTGCGCTGGGTCCACAGCCCCCAGCCGTCCGTCCGGTCCAGTAAGTGCGCCATCGCCAGCCAGCGTCCGGTGCGCAGGTCCTGCACGGCCACCCGCAGGTCGTTGTCGTGGCCGGCGGGGTGGTAGACGGGCCGGAAGTCGCCGCCCGCCATCACCTCGCCCCGGTCGACGGGTAGTCGGGACGGGCGCGTCTTGCGGTGGTCGTGGTCATCGGTCCTCGCATCGCATGGCCTTCGCGCCTGGTGATCGGCGATCACTATAGAGTGACTATGAGCGTTCGAGTCATGAAACTTTTTCGAATGCAAGTATCAAGCCACATACAAGATATGAATTCGCGTCAGGAGGCCGGCCGGCCGCGCGGACGGATCTTGACGGGGCGGCGTCCGCTGGTGAAGGCTTCCCGGAGACGATCGCGCATGCCGACCACAGGGACGGAGTGGTGATGACGGGCCCGGTGCTCGCTGTGGACCAGGGCACCTCGGGAACCAAGGCCCTCGTCGTGTGCCCCGTGCGAGGAGTCATCGGTTCCGCATCCGCGCCCGTACGGCCCCGCCACCTGCCGGGCGGCCGGGTGGAGGTGGACCCCCGCGAGCTGCTGGAATCGGTCGTCGACGCGGGGCGCGCCGCCCTGGCCGCGGCCGGCGAACCGGTCGCCGCGGTGGGCCTGGCCAACCAGGGCGAGACCGTCCTGGCCTGGGACCCGGCGAGCGGTGAGCCGCTGACCGAGGCGATCGTCTGGCAGGACCGCCGCGCCGAGCAGCTCTGCGCCGAACTGGCCCCGCACGCGGAGGCGTTGCTGCACCGCACGGGACTGCCCCTCGACCCGTATTTCGCCGCGCCCAAGATGGCCTGGATACGTCGCCACCTCACCCGGCAGGGCGTCGTGACGACCAGCGACGCCTGGCTGGTGCACCGGCTCACCGGTGCCTTCGTCACCGACGCGGCGACCGCCGGCCGCACCCAGCTGCTCGACCTCGACACCGTCGACTGGTCGCCGGCCGCACTCGACGCCTTCGGCCTCACCGGCGAAGCACTGCCCGAGATCGTCGACGCGGACACCCGCGTCGGCACCACCACCGCCTTCGGACCCCCGCTCCCGCTGACGGGGCTGCTCGTCGACCAGCAGGCCGCACTCCTCGCCCAGCGCGTCACCGAGCCCGGAACCGCCAAGTGCACCTACGGCACCGGGGCGTTCCTCCTCGCACAGAGCGGCCCGAGCCCCCGCCGCAGCACCACCGGACTCGCCGGCTGCGTCGCCTGGCGCCTGGGCGGCGAGACCAGCTACTGCCTGGACGGCCAGGTCTACACGGCCGCGTCCGCCGTCCGCTGGCTCACCGACCTCGGAGTGATCTCCGGCGCCCACGACCTCGACACCGTGGGCGGGACCGCCCCCGACGCCGGCGGCGTCACCTTCGTCCCCGCCCTCGCCGGGCTCGCCGCCCCGTGGTGGCGGGGGGACCTGCGCGGATCGGTCACCGGACTCGGCCTCGACACGACCGCGGGACACCTCGTCCACGCGCTGTGCGACGGCATAGCCGCACAGGTCGCCGAACTCGCCGACGCCGTCGCCGCCGATCTCGGCGCGCCGCTGACCGCCCTGCGCGTCGACGGCGGACTGACCCGGTCCGCCCTGCTCATGCAGACACAGGCCGACCTGCTCCAGATCCCCGTCGAGGTGTCCGCGCTCCCGGACGCCACCGCCCTCGGCGTCGGCGCCGCCGCCCGGCTCGGCCTCGATGCCTCCCTCGCCGTGCACGAGGCCGTACCGCCGTGGAAGCCGTCCGCCGTCTACGAACCGAAGGCAGGCCCCGGGCAGGCCGCCGAGCGCCGCGCACGGTTCCGGACGGCGGTGTCCGCCCTGCTCGGGGGCCCCGCATGACCCTGACCCGGCGCGGCCCGCTGCCCGACGGCGACCCGTACGACGTGACGGTCGTCGGTGCCGGCGTGGTGGGCTCCGCCATCGCCCGCGAACTGTCCCGCCTCCCCCTGCGGATCGCCCTGGTCGATGCCGCCGACGACGTCGGCGACGGCACCTCCAAGGCCAACACCGCCATCCTGCACACCGGTTTCGACGCCGTGCCCGGCTCCCTGGAGGCCCGGCTCGTCCGCGACGGGCGGCGGCTGCTCGCCGCGTACGCCGCCGACAGCGGCATCCCGGTGGAACCGGTCGGCGCCCTGCTCGTGGCCTGGAACGACGAGCAGCTCGCCGCCCTGCCGGGCCTCGCCGACAAGGCCGTGCGCAACGGCTACCACCAGGCCCGCATCCTCCCCGCGGGCGAGGTACGGGCCCGCGAACCCGAACTCGGCCCCGGCGTGCTGGGTGCCCTCCACGTACCGGGCGAGTCCCTCATCTGCCCCTGGACGACCACCCTCGCCTACGCCACCCAGGCCGTGCGCGCCGGCGTCGACCTCCACCTCAACTGCCCGGTGCGGGCGGTCACCCCGGGCGAACCGCACACCCTCGCCACCGGCCGGGGTCCGCTGCGCACCCGGCACCTGGTCAACGCGGCCGGCCTGTACGCCGACGAGATCGACCGGCTCCTCGGGCACGCGGACTTCACCGTCACCCCCCGCCGCGGCCAGCTGATCGTCTTCGACGAACTCGCCCGCGGCCTCGTCCGCCACATCCTGCTGCCGGTGCCCGACGCCCGCGGCAAGGGAGTGCTCGTCACCCCGACCGTGTACGGGAACGTGATGCTCGGACCTACCGCCGAGGACCTGGACGACAAGACGGCCACCGGCTCGACCGCCGAAGGACTCGCGCTGCTGCGGGAGAAGGGCCGGCGGATCCTGCCGGCGCTCCTCGACGAGGAGGTCACCGCCGTGTACGCCGGGCTGCGCGCGGCCACCGGCCAGGAGGACTACGCGATCCGAGCCCGTCCCGCGCAGCGGTACGTCACCGTGGGCGGGATCCGCTCCACGGGCCTGACCGCCTCGATGGCGATCGCCGCCCACGTGGTGGAACTGCTCGCCGAAGGCGGTCTGCCCGTCACCGGTGCCCGCGAGCCGGAACCGGTGCGGATGCCCAACCTCGGCGAGGCGTTCCCCCGCCCGTACCGCGACGCGGCGATGATCGCCGCGGACCCGGAGTACGGCCGGATCGTCTGCCACTGCGAACGCGTCACCCGCGGGGAGATCCGCGACGCGCTCGCCGCGACCGTACCGCCCGCCTCGCCGGACGGCCTGCGGCGGCGCACCCGCGCCCGCGGCGGCCGCTGCCAGGGCTTCCACTGCGGAGCCGCCGTCCGCGCCCTCTTCGAGGAGGCCCGCCGGTGACCGACACGGACCGCCCCGATCGCACGGACCGCCCCGGCCGTACGGACCGCACCGATGTGCAGGCCGATGTGGTGGTCGTCGGCGCCGGCCCCGCCGGACTGGCCCTGGCCGCCCGACTGGCCCGATCGGGAGCCGGCCGGGTCGAGGTCCTGGAACGCGACCAGGAGCCGGGCGGCCTGCCGCGCCACCTCCACCACGGCGGCTTCGGCCGACCGCCGCTCCCCTGGCTGCGGGGCCCCGAGTACGCGCGGCGCTCGGTCGGGGCGGCGCTCGCCGCCGGGGCCTCGGTCCGTACCGGCGTCACCGCCACCGGCTGGGCAGGCCCGCTGTGCCTGGAGACCACCGGCCCGGCCGGCCTGGCCCGGATCACGGCCCGGGCCGTCGTCCTGGCCACCGGCGCCCGGGAGCGCCCGCGCAGCGCCCGGCTGGTTCCCGGCACACGCCCGCAGGGGGTGATGACCAGCGGCGAACTGTTCCAGGCGGTCCACGCCCACGGACTGCCCGTCGGCCGGCGGGCCGTGGTGGTGGGCGCCGAGCCCGTGGCCCGCCGTGCGGCGGCCACGCTGCGGCAGGCGGGCGCGGAGGTGGTGGCGATGATCACCGAGCGCCCGCGCGGCGTCGCCGCCGTACCGGGGATCCCCCTGCTCACGGCGACGACGGTCGGCGAACTGCGCGGGCGCGGCCGGCCGACCGGCGTGCTGATCCACCACCGGGACGGCCGTACGGGCCTCCTCGCCTGCGACACGGTCGTCTTCACCGGCGACTTCATTCCCGACCACGAACTGGCCCGCCGCGGCGGCATCCCCCTGGACCCCGGCACCCGGGGCCCCGGCGTGGACGCCTCCTTCCGCACGGCGGTGCCCGGCGTCTTCGCGGTCGGCAACGCCCTCCACGGCATCGAACGCGCGGCCACCGCCGCCGCGGAGGGCGCCGCCGCGGCGGCCGGCGTACTCGCCCACCTCGCCGGCGCCCCCTGGCCGCAGCCCGGCCCGCCGCTACAGGTCCGCGCCCCGCTCGTGTGGGTGACGCCGAACCGGCTCACGGGCATCGCCCGGCGACCGCTGCTGCTGCGCTCCGCGGAAGCCGTGACCGCCCCCGTGGTGACGGTGACCCAGGACGGCCGACCGCTGTGGCGGCGGCGGCTCCCGCTCCCGGCCTCCCCGTCCCGCTCCCTGCGCCTCCCACCCCGGTGGACGGCCCGCGTGGACCCCGAAGGCGGCCCGGTCGTGATCGCCCTGACCTGACCTGACCTGACCGCCCGCCAGCCCCGTGGCCCGTGCAAAGCACCGGAAGGCAAGGTCTCGTACCCCCATATCGGGCGAATTCCACGGCAATTGGCTTGCTGTGGTGTTCGGTGGCCCCTAGGGTCTTCGCAGTAGCGATCCGTGTGAGGGGGACCTGTGGTATCACGCCTGCGTCTCGCCGGGGTGTCGGCCGTCGCGCTGACCGTCGTCATCGGCCTGTCCGGCCCGGCATCCGCATCCGACGAGTACCGCTGTACCGCCTATCAGCACATCGAACTCCCGACCAGCGGGTTCAACACCGACATCACCAGTCGCGTGTGCGTCTGGCGGAACTTCAGCGGCAAGGTTCGGGCTTCCGCGTCCTTCAGCTGGCAGGAGGGCGGCGGCGGCAAGTTCAACAAGCTGCTGCTGAGCACGCGGCTGGAGAAGAACGACGTCATGAAGGCCGGCGCCGTCTGCAACTACAAGAACGCCGTCAACGCCGACGACGGAGGCGGCGGCTACGTCTGCTGGACCCCGTGGACCTCCGTGCCGGCGGGCGGCATCACCGGCGACGCCGGGCTGCTGTACGACCTGGCCGACGACGGCAAGGGCGACCTCCTCCGGAACCTCGGCGGCATGCGCGGCCGGGTCACTCCTTGAAGGTGTCCTTGATCTTCTCCTTGGCCTGCCGGGCGTTGCCCTTGGTCTTCTCGGCATGCCCCTCGGCGGTCAGGCGTTCGTTGCCCACCGCGCGGCCGGCGGTCTCCTTGACCTTGCCCTTGACCTGTTCGGCCTTGGCCCGGCTCTTCTCCTTGTCGGACACGACTGATCACTCCCTGGAGATTCGGCGTACGGATGCGTCGTACAACTCGCGTCTGACCCCGATCCCCGGTGGCAAACGCGACCCGCCGATCCCTCCGGGGCCGAAGTGACCACCAGGACGCCCGGTGGCACGATGGGGTGCCTCAGGCGGCCGTGAGCGGCGGAGTGCTGACGAGAAGGTCCGAGAGGGGGAGTGTCACCGTGGCGGAGCTGGACGCGTTCACCGACGTGCTCGACCACCCGGTGTACGTGGTGACGGCGGCGGCCGGGGACCGGCGCGCCGGGTGTCTGGTGGGCTTCGCCTCCCAGTGCTCCATCGACCCGCCCCGGTTCATGGTGTGGCTCTCCAAGGCCAACCACACCTACACGGTCGCCCGGACGGCCTCGCACCTCGCCGTGCACGCCCTGCGGGACGACCAGAAGCCGACGGCCGAGCTGTTCGGCGGCCGGACCGGCGACGACACCGACAAGTTCGAGAACCTCGCCTGGCAGCGGTCGCCCCACGCCCCCACGCCGATCCTGCAGGACGCCGCCGCGTGGTTCCTCGGCCGGATCGAAGGGCACACGGACGGCGGAGACCACGTCGGATTCCTGCTCGCGCCCGTCGAGGCGAGCCGCCCGGGCCCCGAGCGGCCGCCGCTCCTGCTCCTGAGCCGCGTCGCCGACCTCACGCCCGGCCATCCGGCCTGACGGCCCCCTTCTGTTTGCGGCCCCCACCGACCGCGCCGAGACTGGATCCGCGTGTGATCAGCCATCAGCCACCAGCCGAAGGACGACGGGAGAAGACATGTCTGGATACGGAAACGGATTCGCCTGCGCAGCCGGCGCCGAGGACTTCACCGCCACGGCCCACAGGACGGGCAAGGGCGGGCGCAAGGTCACGGTGAAGGGCACCTGCCAGTGCCGGACCCCCGGCTTCGCTCTCAAGCTGGCACTGGCGTCTCCACCGATCGTCCCGGTCCCCGAGGAACTCCACCTGGAACTGACCGAGGTCCCGCCGACCGAGACGACCGCCGCGGTCATCACGCCCACGGACGTGGAAGGCGAGTTCGACATCGGCGACGAGGTCGAACGGGTCCTCATCCGCAACCGGAACATCACCGTGCTCGTCAAGGAGGGGTGATCCCGCAACCGCCGCCCCCCGACAGGGGTGTCGAGGCCCCGTCCGACCGCTGACATCCGGTCAGGCGGGGCCTTCACCCTGCCGCCCCGGGTTCCGAATTCACCCGCACGGGTGAAAATGGGGGCCGGCCACGGACGTGTGGGGGGCGGCATGCCGGTGTTGCTCGTACGGGAGAACGGCCGCGTGCGCGGCTGGCCGGCCTATGTCGGGGCGGTCGGCCTGGGCGCGGCGGCCCTGGCCCTGGCCTCGCTGTGGACCAGCGGGGCGTGGGCCACCGGAATCGGCGCCGCCGTCACCGCCTTCTCGGGCCTGGCGGCCGAGCGGCTGCAGCCCCCGCGGGGTACGGGGCCCGGCGGGGCCGCGGGAACAGCGACAGGAACCGGAGCGGACGCACTGCTGCGCACCGCGGCGGGCCGCATCCCCCTACTGCGGCAGGTGGACCGCCCCGAGCCCGCCGGCGCCCACCACGCGGACGGACATCCCGCCGACGGGAGCCGGACCCCGGCCGCGCCCCCCGCGTACATCCGCCGCGACGTGGAACCCCAGTTGCGCGACGCTCTCCGCCGGGCCGGATTCGTCCTGGTGGTGGGGGAGTCCACCGCCGGCAAATCCCGACTGGCACACGAGACGGCCCGCGCGCTCTTCCCCCGCCACGCCTTCGTCCGCCCTCTGGGCAGGGCCGCGCTCCCGCAGGCGCTGCGCGTGGCCGGCAAGCGGCGGCGGGCCGTGCTGTGGCTCGACGACCTGGAGGAGTTCCTCGGCGCGGGAGGGCTCACGACCGCGATGCTGACCGCCCTCTCGGCACCGGCGCCGGGGCGCCGGTTGGTGCTGGCGACCATGCGCACCCAGGAGTTCCGGCGCTTCGACGCCCGCGAGGAGAGCCGGCTGACGGGATCCGACCGCGACGCCTGGCGCACCCAGCGGGACGTGCTCCGGCAGGCGGAGGTGGTCCGGCTGGCCCGGCACTGGTCACCCGAGGAGCGCAGGCGGGCCGCCGCCCACGGGCAGGACCCCCGGATCAGGGCGGCGCTGCGCGCGGGCGACCGCTTCGGCATCGCGGAAGTCCTGGCCGCCGGGCCGGAGTTGCTGGCGGCCTGGCACAACGCCTGGACACCGGGCGGCAATCCGCGCGGTGCGGCCGTGGTCGCGGCAGCCGTGGACTGTCGGCGGGCCGGGCTGCGAACCCCGGTGAGCCGGGACCGCCTGCGCGAACTGCACCGGCCCTACCTGCTGGAACGCGGCGGCGGCGACCTCCAGCCGGAACCCTTCGACGACGCGATGAACTGGGCCTGCACGGCGGTCTACGCCACCAGCGGCCTGCTCATCGGCAACTACACCCAGGGGTACACGGCCTTCGACTACCTCCTGGGCGCGCCCGGCCTGCCCCCGGTGCCGGAACACCTGTGGCAGACCCTCGTCACCAGGGTCACGCCGACCGAGGCCTACGACATGGGCCTGCTGGCCCACCAGGAGGGGAGACCGAGGCGGGCCGCCGAAGCGCTGTCCCGGGCCCGGCTGGGCGGGGTCCCCGGCGCCGACTTCCTGCTCGCGATCACGGTCGGCGACGCGGGGCGGCCGCGCCGGGCCGCCGCAGACCTCGCCGGGATCACCCGGCGGCGCGAGGACCGGCTGGGCCCCGCCCACCCGGACACCCTGGCCGCCCGCCACCAGCTGGCCTTCTTCACCGGAGAGGCGGGCAACCCGCACGCCGCGGCCGGCCGGTTCGCCGCCCTGGCCGCCCACACCGCGGCCGTCCTCGGCGCCGACCACCCCGACACCCTGGCCGCCCGGCACGAACTGGCCTACTTCACCGGCGAGGCGGGCGCCCCGGCCGAGGCGGCCCGGCAGCTGGCCCGGCTGCTCGCCGACCGGCTGCGGGTCCAAGGCCCGGACGACCCCCAGGTGCTCGCCACCCGGCGCAGCCTGATCTGGTACCGGGCCGACGAACCGGCCCGTACGCAGCAGCAGTTGGCCGAGCTGCTGGCCGACGCCGAACGCTGCCTCGGCCCCGGAGACCCGCACACCCTCGCCGTCCGCAGCAGCCTCGCCGCCTTCGCGGCCCGGGCGGGCCGGACCGCCGAGGCCGCGGCCGCCTGGGAGTCGCTGGTGGCCGACCGCACCCGGGTCATGGGCCCCGACCACCCGCACACGATCTACGCCCGGCTGGAATGGGCCCGCGCGCTCGCCTCCTCGGACCGCCCCGAGCAGGCCCGCACCCTGCTGACCCGGACCCTCCGCGACGCCCGCCCCCTGCTGGAGCCGGGCCACCGCCATCTGCGCCTGGCCCGCGAGCTGCTGGCCGGCCTCCCGCCGGCGGGGCCGCACCGGACCTGACCCGTGTACGGCCCGCGCCGGGGGAGGGGCCGGTCAGGCGGCGGCCGGCTCCGCCCGCCCCGTCGGGACGGGATCCGGGAGGCGCCCGCTGCGGTGCAGCCACCGGACGGCGGCGGCGCACAGGGCTCCCAGGGCGGCCAGCGACAGCCACGGCAGCGCCGCCGCACCCGAGGCCCCGGCCGCGTCGAGGGCCGCACCGGTGAGCAGGTTGCCCGCCGTGATGCCGATCCCGCAGACCGTGTTGTACAGCCCGTAGTGCGTCGCGACGAGCCGGTCCCCGGAGAGCCGGACGATGGTGTCCATCTCGAACGGATACGCGATCATCGTGCCGACGGCGAGCAGCAGCGCCGCCAGCGTCGCCGGCCCGGCCGCCAGGAGCCACCGCCCCGGACCCCCGTCCGGCACCGGCACGGCCGCCGCCAGGAGCAGCGGCACGAACGCGCCGCCCATCACCAGCAGCCCCCCGGTCAGGGCCCCGCCCGGCGTCGTGCGCGCCTTGCACCACGCGGTCACCCGCGTCTGGAACAGGACGGTGCTCAGCCCCGACACGGCGAACAGCGCGGCCGTCGCCGCCCCCGCGAAGGGCCCCTCCCCGCCGAGGCGGCGGACCTCCAGCGGCAGCGCCAGGTACACCTGGAAGGTCAGGACGTACGACCCGGTCATCGCGGCGGCGAAGAGCAGGAACGGCCGGTTGGCGAGGATCCCCCGCCACTGGGCCGGCACCGTCTCCCGCGCCCCGCCCGGCGCCGTGGCCGCCCCCTGCGCCCGGCGGGCGGGCAGGCCGCGGATCTGTACGACGCTCAGTACGGCGAAGATCCCGGCCGCCGTGAGGCAGGTGACGCGGAAGCCGGCCCCGGTGAGGACCATCCCCACCAGCGGCCCGAGCAGGATGCCGGCCTGGTAGAAGACGTTGAACAGGGCGAACGCCTCCACCCGCCGGTCGCCCGCGTCCGCTGCCAGGTACGCCCGGGTCGCCGGGTTGAACAGAGCCCCCGCCAGCCCGGTGGCGGCGGACGCCGCCAGCAGGGCGGGCACGGACTCGACGAGTCCGAGGGCGGCGAAGCCGGCGACGCGCAGCACCAGCCCCGCGATGATCATGGGTTTGCAGCCGAGCCGGTCGGCGAGGGTGCCGCCGATCAGGAACATGCCCTGCTGGCTGAAGTTGCGTACGCCGAGGACCAGGCCGACGAGCCAGCCTGCGAGACCCAGCGAGCCGGACAGGTGCGCGGCGAGGTACGGCATCAGCATGTAGAAGCCGAGGTTGATGGTGAACTGGTTCACCATCAGCAGGCGGACGCCGCGGTCGTAGGAGCGGAACTGCGCGAGGGTGCCCTTCACCGGTCGGAGCCCTCCGCCCGTTCGGGGGAGCCGCCGGCCCGCTCCTCCAGGGACAGCGGATCGACGACGGCCGCACACCGGGTCCAGCGCGTGACCTCCTTCTCGTCGACGCGTCCGACGACCTCCGGTTCGGCGGAGGGCGGGCCGTCGAGGAGCCCGTGCGCCGCGCAGTAGTCGTCGTCGTAGACGGTGCCGAGGTACCGCTGGGGCCCGTCGGGGAAGACCGCGGCGATACGGGTGTCCGCCGGCCGGGTCCGGGCCAGCCAGCCCGCGACCAGCGCGACGGCGCCCACGCTCCAGCCGCCCGTGGCGTAGTGCGAGGCGGCGAGCTGCCGGCAGGCCCAGACCGCCTCGGCGGGCGCCACCCAGTGCACCTCGCCGAAGTCGCCGTAGGCGACGTTGCGGGGGTAGATGCTCGATCCGAGTCCCCGCATCAGGCGGGGCCGGGCGGGCTGGCCGAAGATCGTCGAGCCGATCGTGTCCACGCCGACCAGCTCCAGCTGCGGGTAGAGCTGCCGCAGCACGCGGGAGACACCCGCGGAGTGCCCGCCGGTGCCGACGCTGCACACCAGGACGTCGATGTGCCGCAGTTCGGTGGCCAGTTCGAGGGCGAGGGGCGTGTAGGCGCCGGTGTTGTCGGGGTTGTTGTACTGGTCGGGGCACCAGGATCCGGGATCGCGGGCCATGAGCTGCCGTACCCGCTCGCGGCGGGCCTCCTGCCATCCGCCGGAGGGGTGCGGCTCGGCCACCACGTTGACCTGGGCTCCGTAGGCGGTCAGCAGTTTCGTCATGGACGGCTCCAGGCCCGGGTCGGTGACCAGCGTGACCGGATGCCCGTGGACCAGGCCGGCCAGGGCGAGCCCCAGGCCCAGGGTGCCGCTCGTGGACTCGATGATCCGGGCGCCGGGCAGCAGGTCGCCGCGGGCGCGGGCCCGTTCGACCATGTGCAGGCCCGGCCGGTCCTTGATGCCACCGGGGTTGAAGCCCTCCAGCTTCGCCCAGAAGCCGTGGCCCTGGGGGGCGAACGGCTCGGACACGCGCAGGAGCGGGGTGTTGCCGACGAGCCCGGACAGGGCGGCGCCGCGGGCGGGCGGGGTGGTTCGTGTGGACGGAGAGGACATCTTCCTCTGCTCTCGTTCGTAGACGGATGTTTCCGTGCACGTCTCGTCCGCCTCCGTGGCGCAGGGGTGTCGGCCCGTACGCGACGGCGGGGGACGGCGGCCGTGGGGACAGGCCGCACGAACGGCTTCTAGATCCGCCAGCAGCAGATGCGGGTCCTGGTTCTGCGGCCCGCGAGCGCGGTGTCGGGAGACCGGGAGGCGCGGCGCCGTACGGGGCCGGGCGACGCGGTGGCGAGCACCGCGAGGAGCACCGCGAGGAGCACCGCGAGGAGCACCGGGAACGCGGCCGGGCGCTGCGCCGCGGATTCCTGGACGCCGCGGGGCGCGAGGTGCAGGACGCAGGGGTCGTCGGGGTGGGGGACCCCCGGGGAGTCGGGGGCGGCGCTCTCGTGGTGGTGGACCGGTGCGGAACGCGCGGAAGCCTGCCGTGGGGCCGGCTGGCCGTCGTGGACCAGACAGCCGATGAGGGCCGCGGTGAACGCGGACAGCGCGAGGAAAGCGGACAGCGCGAGCAGCGGCCGCACGAGGACGCCCGCGCGGCGCGCGGCGGTGGAAGGGTGCAACGACACGGCTCCTCCGGGGAGGTGCTTCGGACCGTGGGCGGGGGCGGGGGAGCCCGGTAGGGGCGGGCGGATGGTCCGCGGGTCATGCCGAGTCTTCCGCCGATGCCCGCCGGGCCCGGTCGGAGCGGGCCCCGAACACCCGGGAAGGGTGAACCGCATGCGCCGCGTGGCCCACCGGACCGCCGACAGCGGACACGGACACGGACACGGGCGGGAGCACGGACACGGGCGGGAGCACGGACATGCGTGGGGGCACGGACACGGGCGGGGGCGGACACGGACACGAGCCCGGGCATGGGCGCGGGTCGGCCGGAGGGCTAGATACGCAGGACTCCGTGCGCGGGCCGAGCCGGAGTGCCGCAGGTCTGCGGGGCCGCGCCGGGGGCGGGGCGTCCCTCCGTGCGCAGGGCGGGCGTGGCCGGACCGGCGACCGTCTGCGGATGGCCCGCGGGAGCGGTGCCGCGGTCGGAGCGGCCGGGCATGCACTGCTCGGACGGATGCGTGGAACGGTCCGCGTCGAACGCGCGCGCCTGCGCCGAGGCGGCGACGGCGGAAGCGGAGCGGCCGGAAGGGGCGTGGTGCATGTCGCCGCCCGCGCCGGTCCCGTGCGCGTTCAGCAGACCGACAAGGAGCAGGGTCAGCCAGAGGAGCACCAGCGGACTCCGGTTTCCCCGGATCCGCGGCACGCCGGAGGACGACCGAGCCGTGATCATGTCGTGATCCTAGCCACCCCTTCGCGGGCGACGGCAGGCCCGCTCGCACGAATGGCTCGAAAGCGGTGGGGGCTTGGCGGTGCGCGATGGCCGTACGATGATCCCGTGACCCGCACCTGCCGCCCGACGAACCGGCGCCCTTCGGCGCCCGGTGCGGCCTTGGCGGTGCTGGTGCTGGCGGTGCTGACCGGGATCCTCGGCATGCACGCCCTGGGCCCCGCCCCGGCATCCGCCGCCGTGTCCGCCGGCGCCCATCACACGGCGGCCGGGGACCACGCAGCTCCCGCCGCCGAGCAGACGCCTCCCGCCGCCGAGCAGGCCGGCGGGGACTGCTCGCACCCCGCCGGCGGCTCGGGCCATGCCGAGCACGCCGACGCCACCTGCGCCGCAGCCGGTGTCGCCTCGGCGTACTCGCCGCCGGCACTCGCCGAGGCGCTCCTCGGCTTCCCCGGGACGTCCTCGTGGGAGCCCGCCGAACCGGTGGCCGCGGCCGGTGCCCGGGCTCCGCCCGATCTGGCCGAACTGCAGCTGCTGCGGATCTAGAGCAGCCCGCGCGGCCCGTCCCGTCCGGCACCCGCCGGGCGCGAACGGCCGTGCTCCGGGCCCCTCTTCATCCGTTCTTCCCGCATGCCCGAACCGGGCTGCGGATCAAGGAGCAGCACCACCATGACCAGTAAGCGTTCCCTCTTCCGTCGCGCCGCCGCCGCCGTCACGGCCGGCGCGGCCGCCGCCGTCCTCGCCGCCTGCGGCGGCGCCGACAGCACGAGCGCGCACGACGGCGGCCACGGCGCCGCGTCCGCTGCGGCGTCCCCGTCGGCCACCGCCTCGGCCCAGGCCCAGGCCCCGGCCGCCCAGGGGCAGCACAACGCGGCCGACGCCGCCTTCGCCAAGGGCATGATCCCCCACCACCGCCAGGCCGTGGAGATGGCCGATCTGGCACCCTCCCGAGCCCGCTCCGCGGAAGTGAAGAAGCTCGCCGAGGACATCAGGAAGGCGCAGGACCCCGAGATCAAGACCCTGTCCGGGTGGCTGGCCTCCTGGGGTGAGCAGGTGCCCGCCGAGGGGGCCATGGACCACTCCGCGCACGGCATGTCCGGGATGATGACGGCGGAACAGATGGACAGGCTCAAGAGCGCCTCGGGCGCGGCGTTCGACACCGCCTTCATGGAGCTGATGGTCGAGCACCACGAGGGCGCGGTGGCGATGGCGAAGACGGAGCAGGCCCAGGGCGCCTTCCCCGCGGCCAAGGCGATGGCCGACGCGATCGTCACCTCCCAGTCCGCCGAGATCGCGCAGATGAACAAGCTCCTCGGCAAGGGCTGACCGCCCCCGGCGGGCCGGGGCGGGCGCGCACGAGCGCTCCCGCCCCGGCCCCCGGGG
>NZ_MQUR01000191.1 GCF_001953875.1 Streptomyces amritsarensis | reverse complement strand
GTGCGCCGGCCCGCGGGCCGGCGCACGCGGGTGGAGCCCCGGATCGGCTGTCCGTCCACGCGCGGAGCTTCACCGGGTGCGGACCACCGTCACCGGTACGCCCGGATGCGGGGCTGCCGGGTCGGGCCGGCCGGTGACGGTCCGCTCCACCCGGCCCCCGGGCGGCGGCGGGCCGGGCGGGGCGGGCCGTCCAATCACCCGAAGCTTCGCCGGTGTTCCCTGGTCTGCTGCGCCGGGATGTCGCGCAGTCGGCGGGCAGGGGGCCGACCCGGGTCGGTCCTGCGTGGGTCCTCGTCACCGGATCGGGCTGCGGTCTGGTCGGGTTGCGCGGGCGCAACCGCCGGGACGAGCGCGATCGCAGCGATGGACGCCGCCACCACGACGAGGATGATTGCAATGCTCACGGACATGAATCCCGCCTTTCGCCTTGACCTTTACACCTTGTGGCTACTCAGCGTTTCCACTGTCGACCGCTTTAAACACGTTAAGTGACATCAAGCTCGGCTGTGTCACTTCTTCCCGCAGGTGAACCTCACCGGCCCGCCGCGTGCGCTCATCTTCCGGTAGGGGCGGGTGCGTTCGCGCATGATGCCGGCCTCGCTCCCGACCTGCGGAACCGCCTGGACCCGTGGCAGGAGCCGTTGTCGGTGAGGACTCGCTCGACGCTGATGCCGGCCCCGGGGCTAGGGTTCAGTTCACGTGCTTGTCGAACCACTCGACCAGCTGTTCGGGGTACTCGGAGAAGTAGTTGTAGCCGTCCCAGCGCCGGGTGCTGCCCTCGATCCAGAACAGCTTCTTGTCGCCGACGGGAACGGCGTCGAAGATCGCCTGCACGTCGGAGGGCTTGGTCAGTGCGTCGTCATGCACCTGGGTGATGAAGGTGGGCACCTGGCAGTTCTTGGCGTACTCGATCGGCGACACCTCGTCGATGGTGAAGCTGAGGTTCAGTTCCACCTCCCGGTCCACGGCCTCGAACTGGTCCGCGATCCCCATCGCCTCAAGGTTGCGCTCGACCATCGCGCGCATCGAGATCGGCTGGATGGCGACCAGGGCGTGCACGTCCGCGAAGAGCTCCGGATGCCGGGTCATCGCCATGAACGTGGCGTTGGCGCCCATGCAGCGGCTGAGCAGGCCCACCTTCATGGTGGCCGTGTCGGGGCGGGATCTGGCGTACCGCAGCGAGCCGGCCACGTCACGGGACTCGAACCGGCCCCAGGTGAAGATGAAGCCGTTGGCGTCGCCGCTCTGGCCGTGGTTGCGTGCGTCGTAGGTCAGCACGTTGTAACCGGCCTCATGCAGGTGCTGGTACTCCCGCATGTAGTTGACCTCGATGGTGTTGCCGGGGACGAACTGCCACGGGGGCAGGTGCGAGGGGAAGCCGTAGCGGTTCATGGGCATCGGGTGGTTGGCGATGATCAGCTTGTCCGAGCCCGGGCAGGGGATCCACCACGCTTCCAGCGGGGTGCCATCCAGGGACGGGAACGTGACGTCCTCGTACGCCATCCCGTACTCGTCCGGCGTGTGCAGGATCGGCGCACGCACCGGGCTGCTGAGGCCCTTCGCCAGACCCTTGACCATCTCCGAAATATCCGCCATGACAGTATCTCTTTCTCTTTCTGTTTCGTGGTGAGATCGTCTGATATCTCCTTCGGCCATAAGAACGTAACTTTCGGGCTGGGGAGAAGCCACTGGTGAAAGGTGTACTGCCAGGGCACCCCTCCTTCCGGGATGGCTGCGAGACGTCGCCCTAACCTGGAAACCGTGGACAACGCAGCCGAGACCCGGGAGTTTCTGACCTCCCGCCGCGCCAGGATCAGCCCGCAGCAGGTGGGGTTGCCCGCCCATGGCCGCCGTCGGGTACCGGGACTGCGGCGCGCAGAGGTCGCACAGCTCGCCGGGGTCAGCGTCGAGTACTACTCGCGGCTGGAGCGCGGTGACCTGTCCGGAGTGTCGGACCAGGTCCTTGACGCCCTCGCTCGGGCGCTGCGGCTGAGTGAGGACGACCGCACCCATCTGGAGGATCTGGCCCGCGCCGCCGGTCCGGGACGTCGACGCCGACGCCGGGCCGCCGCCGCCTCGGTGCGGCCGAACCTGCAGCGTCTGCTGGACTCCATGGCCTGCCCGGCGTTCGTCCTGAACGGCCGTGGTGACGTCCTGGCCGCCAACAGCCTCGGTCGTGCCCTGTACGCCCCCATGATCGAAGCTGCCGGGGGCGCCACCCCCAACCACGGCCGGTTCATATTCCTGGACCCCCGCTCCCGCCAGTTCTGGGGCGACTGGGAAAGCGCCGCCGACAACCTGGTCGCCCTCCTGCACGCCCAGGCCGGCCGCGACCCCTACGACAAGGACCTCACCGACCTCATCGGTGAGCTGTCCACCCGCAGTGACGATTTCCGTACCCGCTGGGCCGGCCATGACGTGCGCCAGTACCACCAGGGCGCCAAAGCCATCCACCACCCCGTGGTCGGCACCCTTCACCTGACCTACGAGTCCCTCGACCTGCCCGCCGACGGCCTCATCCTGTTCGCCTACGGCGCCGAGCCGGGCAGCGACTCCGAAGACGCGCTGCGCATCCTGGCCAGCTGGGCCGCCGACCACGTCCCCGCGCCGGCCGAGCGCTCCCCCGGTAGGACGAGCAGCGTTCGGCAGGACGCTCACCACACCGACGGCTCACCGGAACCGTGAAGGCAGCACAGCGACCCTCAGGAGAGGACGGCGCCGGGCCCTGACCTCCGCCTGTCCACGACCTCTACGCGGAGGCCGGGAGCGCTTGGTCGGATCGAGATCACCGTCGACAACGCTCGTGGTCAATCAACCTAGTAGTGCTTCGTTACGTTGGGTGATCTTGCCTGCGCGTGGG
>NZ_MQUR01000187.1 GCF_001953875.1 Streptomyces amritsarensis | reverse complement strand
GGGTGGTCGGCGGCGGGGGCGCGTGGGGGGTGGCGGGTGGTCGGCGGCGGCGGGGGCGGGGGCGGCTCCATCGGCGGACGGGCCGGTGGCCATTCGGCGACGGGGGTGGGCCGGCGGGCAGCCGCCGCGTCGACGACCGTGGGCGGTGGGCGGGTCATCGGCCGACGGCAGCGGACCGGTGGGCGGCCACCACAGCGACGGTCGTGGACAGAGAACAGCGGACAGTCATCAGAGCGACGGCCGCGGACGGCAGGCAGGCGGCCATTCGGCGACGGCAGCGGACGGCAGGCGGCCATCACCGCGACGGGGAGTGGGCAGCGGGCGGGCCACCGCGGCGGCGAGGGTGGGCCGGTGGACCGAGCCGTCTCTTGCGGAGCATGTGGGGGCCGCTCCGCCGAGCCGGCGGGCGGTGCGCGGTGCTCCGTGCCCGGTTCCGGCGCACGGCCCGCGCCGGGCGGCTGCTGCCGTCGTGGCGGACCCGCCGCAAGCGGTGGGGCGGCGCGGGGCAGCCACATCGCGTCGGCGCCCGCGCCGGGAGGCGGATGCCGGCCCCGCGCCACGGGCGCGGTAGGACCGGCACCCGCCTCCGCCCGCCCCGGCAGCGCCTTGGGCGGTATGACCCGCCGGGCGGGGAAGCCGATACGCCGACGGGCCCGCCCCGCCAGGGCGCCGCCCGGACGGGCCTGCTCGAAGCTGACACACCCCGTCCCCGGGGCGGCGCGGAGACGCGGCCCGAGGCGGGAGTCCTCAGAGCAGGGTTGCCGCCGCGGGCCCCACCGGCGCCCGGTACACCCGGTACGCCTGGTACGGCCGGAGCGGCCGGTGCGGCCGGTGCGGCCGGTGCGGCCGGTGCGGCCAGGCGGCCAGGGCGGCCAGGGCGGCCAGGGCCGGTTCTGCCGCGCCACCGGACGCGTGGGCGTTTCCCCGTCCGCCGCGGAAGTGCCACGGGGGCGCGGGGGGACGCACCGGCGGGCGGGGAAACCGATGCGCCGACGGGCCCGCTCCGTCAGGGCGCCGCCCGGGCGAGCCCGCTAAGCCGACACACCCCACCCCCGGAGCGCTGCGGAGCCGGCTGCCCGGGGGCAGGAGTCCCCGCGGAGCAGGGCTCTCGCCGCGGGCCCGCCCGCGCCGGCCGGGCCGGCCGCCAGGTCCTCGGGCCCGCTCGGGGCGGCCGGGGCCGGTTCTGCCGCGCCACAGGACGCGGTGGGCGTTTGCCCGTCCGCTGCGGAAGTGCCACGGGGGCGCGGGGTGACGCACCGGCGGGCGAGGAAGCCGATGCGCCGACGGGCCCGCTCCGTCAGGGCGCCGCCCGGACGGGCCTGCTCGAAGCCGACCCACCCCACCCCCGGGGCGTTGCGGAGCCGGCTGCCCCGGGGGGCAGGAGTCCCCGCGGCGCAGGACGTGTCCCGGGCCGGCACGCCGGGCCTCGGGGCCGCCGGCGGAGAGGGGCTGCGGTGTCCACCGCGTCGGGCCCTGCCGGCGGCCGGAGCCGACGGCCTTTGGCAGCGGCCGGGGCCGGCGGCCTCTGCGGGGCCCGGTGTCGGTGGCCGGGGCCGGCGGCCTCTGCGGGGCCGGGCGCGGGTGCTCCAGATGCTCGGCCGCCGGCGCTCCGCTCCCCCGGGTCGGCCGGTGGCGGCACGGGGGTGGTGCGGGGTTCGGGGGGCGGCCCCGGTGTGCGGTTCGGCCTTCAACGGCGTGGGCGGGCAGGCTCGTTCACCCTGTCACGTGGGCCGCTGCGGGCGTAGGGGCGTTGCAGGGGCCGGGGGCGGCGGGGTCCCCCTTTCGGTCCGCGCCGCCGCCTGGGCCCTGCTACGCCGGCCTGGGCCGGCTGGGCCCTCGTACGCCTGCCCGGGCCTGCCCGGGCCGGTGTCACTTCAGGCCGATGTCCTGGCAGGCGGCCTTGAGGGCGTCGGTGCAGATCTCGTCGATGGTGTAGACGCCGTCGAGGACCACGGTGCTGCGGATGTTCTCGCGGGTCACCGACATGCCGGGGATGAGGACGGCCGGGATGCGCTTGGTGGTCGGGCTGCTGACCATCTGGTTGATGATCCCGTCGATCTTCTCGCCCTGGGCGAGGAGGACGGCGAGTTCGGCGGCGGCCTCGGCCTCGCGGGCGTAGGGCTTGTACACGGTCATGTACTGCTCGCCGGCGACGATGCGCCGCACGCCGGCGAGTTCGGCGTCCTGGCCGGTGACCGGGGGCAGCNNGAGGTGTAGGCGTCGATCGGGCCCTCGGCCAGGCGGTCGTAGGCGACCACCGCGATGCCCGCCTCCTTGGCCTTCGTCACCGCGCCGGCGATGGCCTTGGAGTCCACCGCGTCGATGACCAGGACGTCCACCTTGTCCTTGATCATCGCTTCGGCCTGGGTGTTCTGTCTGACCGCGTCCCCGGCCGCGTTGGCGTAGAGGACCTTGCCCTTGCCGAGGGTCAGCAGGGCGACCTTCTTCTCCATCAGCGGCTTGTCGAACTTCTCGTACCGCGCGGTCTCGTTCTCCGGGAGCAGCAGGCCGATCCGGACCGCCCCGTCCGCACCGCCGCCGCCGCTGCTGCCGGCGCTGCTGGCGTCGGTGGTGCCGCAGGCGGTGAGCGTGACGGCGAGTGCCGCGACGGCGAGAGCAACGGGGGCACGCCCCAGATACGCGTTCACGAGGTGAGCCTCCCTGACGGGGCCGTCGGTACGGCCGAGGTGAGGCAGTCAACGTGCCCGCACCGCTGTCGTCAAGAAGTGAATCCTTAACGAGATGGCAACGCTGTCATCATCGGGCTCCACCGGGTCCGGTCAGGTCTTTCCTTCACCGGTGGCGGTCTGCGGCCTGGAGTGGCATCAACTCCTGAACGGTGGGGGGCGGGTGGGCGTTCGGGATCGGGCACCGGGGTGTTCTCAAGGGGCGGGGGCGGTCGTGGCGCGGTGGGGTTCCTCCGCGGGCGGCACGGCGGGCGGCACGATGGGCGGGGTGGCGGGCGGGGTGGCGGGCGGGG
>NZ_MQUR01000154.1 GCF_001953875.1 Streptomyces amritsarensis | reverse complement strand
TCCGACTCTATCAGAAGTTTTCCACCGGATTTCCCCGGCTTCGAATTCCTGAAATGGAAAGTCGGTTGTACCCCGATCGGATCTTGATGTCCATGTGGGGTGAGAGAGAGTTTAAACCGTCGCTGCCGAACTTGTCCAGTTCGAGGCAACCGTTCGAATCTACCTCCCCGCTCGATCCGTGTCAACGGCGTTTGCGGGACGACGAGGAGACTAGCAGCTCAGCAGGCTTGTACGCACATCAGGCCGCGGTCGGGAGCGTTGCCGTCCGGTCCGCCGCCTCCACGTCGCCGAGTTCGCCGGCGCGGGCGGCCCTGCCGCCCAGGACGAAGACGTAGAGCAGGAACGCCGCCTCGGCGACCACGCCGATCGTGATGCGTGCCCAGGTGGGGAGGCCGGAGGGGGTGACGAAGCCTTCGATCAGGCCGGAGACGAACAGCACCACCGCGAGGCCGAGGGCCATGCCGAGGGCCGCCCGGCCCTGTTCGGCGAGGGCGGTGCGGCGGGTGCGCGGGCCCGGGTCGATGACCGTCCAGCCCAGGCGAAGGCCGGTGCCCGCCGCCACGAAGACGGCCGTCAGTTCGAGCAGGCCGTGCGGAAGGATCAGGCCGAGGAAGACGTCGAGCCGGCCCGCCGAGGCCATCAGGCCGAGGCCCACCCCGAGGTTGGCCATGTTCAGGAAGAGGATCCACAGCACCGGGATCCCCAGGAAGGCGCCGAGGACGAGGCAGATCGCGGCCGCTTGGGCGTTGTTCGTCCAGACCTGGGCGGCGAAGGATCCCGCGGGGTTGCTGGAGTAGTACGTCTCGTACTCGCCGCCCGGCTTCGTGAGTTCCTTCAGGTGCTCCGGGGCGGCGATGGCGCCCTGCACCTCGGGGTGCGTCGCTATCCACCAGCCGATGAGTACGCCGAGCGCCGTGGAGAGCAGGGCCGTCGGTATCCACCAGCGGCGGCTGCGGTACACCGCGGCGGGGAAGCCGACGGTGAAGAAGAGCGCGGCGTCGCGCCAGGCCGCGCGGCGGGTGCCCGTGACCGTGGCGCGGGCGCGGGCGACGAGCTGGGTCAGTCGCCCGGTGAGCATGGGGTCGGGCGCGGTGGACTGGATGAGGGACAAGTGGGTCGAGGTGCGCTGGTAGAGCGTGACGAGCTCGTCGGCCTCCTCGCCCGTCAGCTTGCGGCCGCGGCCCAGGAGCTGCTCCAGGCGGTCCCATTCCGCGCGGTGTGCCGTGACGAAGACGTCGAGATCCATCCGGTGCGCTCCCCTGCCCAGGGTCCCCTGGCCGCTGCCTGTTCCTAGTGTGGTCAGCTTGGCAGACTTGATGCAGCAGGGGCGGAGCAGGTCACATGAGAGGTGCTGCGGTGAGCGATCTGGTGACGGGGGACGCGGTCGTCCTGGGGCTGCGGCCGGCGAGGCTGCCGAGCCGTGCGCTGGCGATCCTCCTGGACCTGGCCGTCTACGTCACCGCGTACGTGCTCATCGGGGTCGGGCTGACGCTCGCGACGGCCTCGCTGGATCCGGCCGCCCAGGCCGCCATCGCGGTGGCGAGCTTCCTGTTGCTGCTGGTCGGGATCCCGATCGCGGTGGAGACCCTCTCCCACGGCCGCTCCCTGGGCAAGCTCGCCTGCGGGCTGCGGGTGGTGCGCGACGACGGCGGGCCGATCCGGTTCCGGCACGCGCTGGTGCGCGGTGCCCTCGGGGTCGTGGAGCTGCTGCTGACCTTCGGCACGGTCGCGGCCATCGCCTCGCTGGTGTCGGCGCGCGGGCGGCGGCTCGGAGACGTCTTCGCGGGGACCCTGGTGGTCCGGGAGCGGGTGCCGGGGACGCGGGTGATGCCGGTGCCGGCGCCGCCGCCGTGGCTGGCCGGGCGGTTCACGCAGCTGGACCTGTCGGCCGTGCCGGACGGGCTGTGGCTGGCGATCCGCCAGTACCTGACGCGGATGAACCAGCTGGACCCGCAGGTGGGTGCGGCGATGGCGGCGCGGCTCGCGGACGATCTCGTGGCGCGTACGGGCGCCCCGCCGCCGGCGGGGGTGCCGGCCGCGGCCTACCTCATGGCCGTGGTCCACGAGCGCCAGTCGCGCGATGCCGCCCGGGCCTTCAACGCAGCGGCCGCGGCCTCTCCCGTCCCGCCGGTCGTACCCGTACCGTCCATTCCGCCCGTCACGTCCGGCTTCGGGCCGGTGCCGGCCTCGGCGCCCGCCCCTGCCCCTGCCCCTGCCCCGTATGTCGGCCCCGCGCAGGCTCCGCGCGCCGGCGGGTTCGCTCCGCCCGCCTGAGGGCGGGGGGCAATTCGGGGGTCACTGCTCCTCGAAGGCCGAGGGCGGGGTCTCCAGGTGTTCCAGTTCGATGCCGGGGGCCGAGAGGACGACGTCGCCCGCGATGTGGACGGTGTGGACCTCGCCCGTGTCCAGGGCGGTGACCCGGTACTCGTCCACCAGGAGCGGGCCGCTGTCCGTGGGGTGCTCCTCGCGGCCCACCAGGGCCCAGGCCTGGTCGACCGTACGCGGGGCCAGCACCGGGTCGGTGAGGGCGAGCAGGCGGACGCGGGTCGCGGGTGCGCCGGGGGCCGGGCGCAGCAGACGGGCCGTGGCGATCAGGAAGGCCGGGGAGGTGCCGGTGAAGCCGGGGGCGGCGATGTTGCCCTCGGTGGCCTCGGTGCCGGTGGGGTCGGTACGGACCCAGGTGACGCCGTCGAGGGCGGCTCCGCGGACCTGCCAGCTCGCGGCGTTGACCTCCAGGCGGATGGGGCGGCCGAGTTCGTCGATGGCGAGGTCGACGGAGCCGCGGTGGTCGCCGGCCGGGGTGGTCAGCTGGGAGACGTAGCGCCAGCCGGAGGGGCCGGGGGCGCAGTGGAAGTGCTCCTCGCCGAGGGGGGTGTGGTCGTGCGGGTCGTGGAGCGAGTATCGGCCGCGGGGCATGGTGCGCACACTTCTTCGGATCGGGGGGTACGGGGCAGGCCCCCGGCATGGTGCCGGGGGCCTGCTTCAGGTCCGTCCGCGGTTGATCAGGGGCTGATCAGTAGCGGTAGTGGTCCGGCTTGTACGGGCCCTCGACCTTGACGCCGATGTAGGCGGCCTGCTCCGGGCGGAGGGTGGTGAGCTTGACGCCGAGGGCGTCGAGGTGGAGGCGGGCGACCTTCTCGTCGAGGTGCTTGGGCAGCACGTAGACGTCGGTCGGGTACTCCTGCGGCTTGGTGAAGAGCTCGATCTGGGCCAGGGTCTGGTCCGCGAAGGAGTTCGACATGACGAAGGACGGGTGGCCGGTCGCGTTGCCGAGGTTGAGCAGGCGGCCCTCGGAGAGGACGATCAGGACCTTGCCGTCGGGGAACGTCCAGGTGTGGACCTGCGGCTTGACCTCGTCCTTGACGATGCCCTCGACCTTGGCCAGGCCGGCCATGTCGATCTCGTTGTCGAAGTGGCCGATGTTGCCGACGATGGCCTGGTGCTTCATCTTGGCCATGTCGGCGGCCATGATGATGTCCTTGTTGCCGGTGGTGGTGATGAAGATGTCGGCGGTCTCGACGACGTCGTCCAGCGTGGCGACCTGGTAGCCGTCCATCGCCGCCTGGAGGGCGCAGATCGGGTCGATCTCGGTGACGATGACGCGCGCGCCCTGGCCGCGGAGGGACTCGGCGCAGCCCTTGCCGACGTCGCCGTAGCCGAAGACGACCGCGACCTTGCCGCCGATGAGGACGTCGGTGGCGCGGTTGATGCCGTCGATCAGGGAGTGGCGGCAGCCGTACTTGTTGTCGAACTTCGACTTGGTGACGGCGTCGTTCACGTTGATCGCCGGGAAGAGGAGGTCGCCGGCCTGCATCATCTCGTAGAGGCGGTGCACACCGGTGGTGGTCTCCTCGGTCACGCCGCGGATCTCGGACGCGAGCTGGGTCCACTTCTGCGGGTTCTCGCCGAGGGTGCGGCCCAGGAGCGTCAGGATGTGCGCGTATTCCTCGGAGTCCGCGGTGGACGGGTCCGGGGCCTCGCCGGCCTTCTCGAACTCGACGCCCTTGTGGACGAGGAGGGTGGCGTCACCACCGTCGTCGAGGATCATGTTCGGGCCGCCGGTGGGGGTGTTCGGCCAGGTCAGCGCCTGCTCGGTGCACCACCAGTACTCCTCCAGCGTCTCGCCCTTCCAGGCGAAGACCGGGACGCCCTGCGGGTTCTCCGGGGTGCCGTTCGGGCCCACCGCGATGGCGGCGGCAGCGTGGTCCTGGGTGGAGAAGATGTTGCAGGAGGCCCAGCGGACGTCGGCGCCGAGGGCGACGAGGGTCTCGATGAGCACGGCCGTCTGCACGGTCATGTGCAGGGAGCCGGTGATGCGGGCGCCGGCCAGGGGCTGGGCCTCCGCGTACTCGCGGCGGATCGACATCAGACCCGGCATCTCGTGCTCCGCCAGGGTGATCTCCTTGCGGCCGAAGGCGGCCAGGGAGAGGTCTGCGACCTTGAAGTCCATGGGTGCTGCTCCTCATGGTTCGAGAGGTGGGTACGGCTGGTCCGTGCGCCGTCCTGGGGACGGGACACCGAGCACAGTCCGTCGGGGGTCCTCTCTCCCCTCGGCCGGTCGCAGGGACCGCCCGACCCGCCATCAGCAGCGACGCCTGACACTGCCCACGAATCTACACCGATCGGCGGCGGCGGCCCCAGTCGGACGGAGAACTGGCGGGGTTCGGGTTTCCGGCCGTCCGGCGTGACCCCTGCCCGCTGCGGTTTTTCGGCCAGACCGTAGTCTTCCGGCCATTCGCACTGGTGGGAGGGGTTGGAGAGGCATGGCACGCAGGCCTGGGAGGAGACGGGGGATCGCGGCGATCGCGCTGCTGGTGCTCGGCGTCACGCTGGCCGTGGGACCGCTGGTCTACATGTTCGGCCGGTTCACCCCGGTGAAGCAGTTCAGCGAGAACATGCTGCCCACGCTCCCCGTGGGGGACGTGCTCGCGATGGAGAAGGATCCGGGCGAGGTCCGGCGCGGTGACGTGATCACCTACGACCCGTCCGCGTGGGGACTCGACGGCCCGTTCCTCGGGCGGGTCGTGGCGTTGGGCGGGGACCACATCGCCTACGCGGCGGGCGACCCGGCGCTGACCCTCAACGGGAAGCCGCTCGACGAGCCGTACGTGCGCGACGGCGACGCGGGGGCGGGCGGGGTGAGCTTCGCCGTGTCGGTTCCGCAGGGCCGGATGTTCGTGCTGGGCGACAACCGCGGCAATTCGGCGGACTCCCGGTTCCACCCGGAGGTCCATGCGGGAACGCTGCCGGTGTCCGCGGTGACCGGGGTCGACTCCGGCCTCGACCGGGACGCCCCGCTGGTGGCGGTTCTCGGTCTGGTCTCGTTCGCGGGGACCTGGCTCCTGCTCGCGGGGCTCGGGCTGGGGATCGCCTCGCTCGTGGCGCGCCGGCGCGGGCCGGTCGAGGCGCAGGGGCCCGTCTGGGGCGCCACGCGGGTGGACGCGCCGTAGTCCCCGGTCCCTGCACGTACGCCGAAGGCCCCCGCGGGCTGCTGCTCGCGGGGGCCTTCGGCTGTACGCATGCGGTGTACGGGACTACTCGGCGGCTTCGGGGCGGTAGATGTCCGGCTCCAGGTAGATCACGCGGGCGATCGGGACGGCCTCGCGGATGCGGGCCTCGGCGGCGTTGATCGCGTCGGCCACCTCGGTCGCGGTGTCGTTGCCCTCGACGGCGATCTTCGCGGCGACGAGGAGCTCCTCGGGGCCCAGGTGCAGGGTGCGCATGTGGATGACGCGGGTGACGACGGTCCCGTCGACGGCCGCGGCCTTGATCTTCTCGACCTCTTCGACGCCGGCGGCCTCACCGAGCAGCAGGGACTTGGTCTCCGCGGCCAGGACGATCGCGATGGCGATGAGCAGGACGCCGATGCACAGGGTGCCGATACCGTCCCAGACACCGTTGCCGGTCAGCAGGGCGAGGCCGACACCGCCGAGCGCCAGGACGAGGCCGACGAGCGCGCCGAGGTCCTCCAGCAGCACGACGGGCAGTTCGGGGGCCTTGGCCCGCTTCACGAACTGGGTCCACGACAGCTTGCCGCGGATCTCGTTCGACTCCCTGATCGCGGTGCGGAAGGAGAAGGACTCGGCGATGATCGCGAAGACCAGGACGCCGACCGGCCAGTACCAGGCCTCGATCGGGTGCGGGTCGTGGATCTTCTCGTAGCCCTCGTAGATGGCGAACATGCCACCGACGGTGAACAGCACGATGGAGACGAGGAAGGCGTAGATGTACCGCTCGCGCCCGTATCCGAAGGGGTGTTGCGGCGTGGCCTCCCGCTGGGCCTTCTTCCCCCCGAGGAGGAGCAGGCCCTGATTCCCGGAGTCCGCGACCGAGTGGACGCTTTCCGCGAGCATCGACGACGAGCCGCTGAAGAGGAACGCCACGAATTTGGCTACAGCGATGGCGAGGTTGGCGGCGAGTGCCGCCACGATCGCCTTGGTACCGCCCGACGCGCTCATGGGTGCAGGGTGTCCTTCCTGGGCCAGTGACTACGGCCGCACATTGTTGCAGCCCCTGGGCCGGACGCCGCGTCAGACGACCACGGTGGCCCGGAAGACCGTGCCGTTTCCGGACAGTTCGACCTTTTCGCCCGCCGGTACGAAGGCCGATCCGCCGGGCGAGAGGGCCAGTTCGCCGGCCTGTACGGAGCCTGCCGTGCAGAGCAGGATCTGCGGGGCGCCGGCCGGGAGGACGTGGGGGGCGCCGCCGGGTGCGAGGAGGAAGCGGGAGAGCCGGAACTCGTCGATGGGGGTCTCGTAGACCTCCTCGCCGCCGTCGCCCTCGGGCCGCATGACGGTCGGGTCGCTCGGCTCGAACCGCACGATCTTCAGCAGCTCGGGGACGTCCACGTGCTTGGGGGTGAGCCCGGCGCGCAGCACGTTGTCCGAGTTGGCCAGCAGCTCGACGCCCAGGCCGTCGAAGTAGGCGTGCGGGACGCCCGCGCCGAGGAACAGCGCCTCGCCGGGCTGGAGTCGGACGTGGTTGAGCAGCATGGCCGCGAGCACGCCGGGGTCCCCCGGGTACTCGTGGGCCAGGGCGGCGTACGTGGCGTACTCGCCGCCCAGGTGGGCGGCGGCGGCAGCGGTCTCGGCGACCGTACGGGCCATCTGCTCGCGGTCCGCGGTCAGTACGGCCGTCAGGACCTCGCGGAGCGCGGCCTCTTCGGGGTGGGCGCGCAGCAGGTCGGCGTACGGCTTCAGGGAGTCCACGCCCAGTCCGTCGAAGAGGTCCGCGGACGCCTGCGGGGAGCGGAAGCCGCACAGCCCGTCGAACGTCGTGATCGCGCAGATCATCTCGGGCTTGTGGTTGGGGTCCTTGTAGTTGCGGTGCCCCGCGTCGATCGGGATGCCGCGCCGCTCCTCGTCCTCGAACCCCGCCTTCGCCTGGGCCAGGTCGGGGTGGACCTGGAGGGAGAGCGGGGCGCCGGCGGCGAGGATCTTGAAGAGGAAGGGCAGTCCGGGGCCGAACTTGGCCACGGTGGGCGCGCCGAGCTCCCCCTCGGGGTCGGCGGCGATGACCTCCGCGAGCGACCTCTCGCCGGCGCCGCGGTCGACGCGGGACGGCGCTCCGGGGTGGGCTCCCATCCACAGCTCGGCCTGCGGCTCACCGGTGGGTTCGACACCGAGGAGCGCGGGCAGGGCCGTGGTGGATCCCCAGGCGTAGGGGCGGATCGTGTTGGTGAGGCGGTCCATCGTCGTCTTCCTGGATAGATCCGGGTGCGTGCGCGAGCTTCAGCTCTGTCCCCCGGACGCCAACGCCAGGTAGGCGGTGGCGAAATCCGTGACGGCGAGCAGTTCGGCGAGCTGCTCCAGCTCGGCGCCTTCCTCCGGTTCGAGCTCGCTGATCGCCGTGTCGTGGCTGAGGGCGAGCTCGCGTGCGGCGGGGGCGGCGGTGAGGCCGCCGGCCGGCCGGTCCCGGAGCAGGACGACGCGGGCGCGAAGGGCCTGGGGCTCTTCGACCCGGTCGCGGAAGAAGTCGTCGGGGTCGGCTCCGGCGGCGAAGTCGCCGGCGAGCAGGACGCCGTGGGCGGGCAGTGCCTCGGGGAGCGCGGCCGCCAGTGCGGGGCGGCCGGCGAGCTCGGCGAGGGTGGCGGCGAAGCGGCGGCCGGCGGGGCCGGCGCCGGTGCCCTCGCTCCAGATGAGCGGCAGTGAGTCGGCCAGCTCGGCGGCGAGGGTCTTGGCCGGGTTGGAGTAGGTGGCGATGGCGGGCCCGCAGCGTTCGGCCGTCCGGTCGAGCCGGTCGGCGACGAGCTGGAGGGTGTCGGGGGCCGCGGTGATCAGGCCGACCTTGTCGAGGAGCAGCAGCAGGGGCGTCAGCAGGGCCCACAGGGCGCCCGGGCCCGCGGCGGCGGACTCGTCGAACTCCTGGTACGGGGCCTTGGCCATCGGTACGAGGAGCCCGTGCGCGCCGTCCACCGCCTCGCTCAGCGGTGAGCGTTCGGGGGCGACCGCGACGACGGTGCAGCCGCGCCGGTAGGCCTGCTCGGCGAGCAGGGCGAGCCCGGGCTCGGTGCCGTCGGTGGTGGCCACGAGCAGCAGGTCGACGGAGCCGGCCCAGCCGGGCAGGGCCCAGCGCAGTGCCCCGGAGGCGTGGGCGACCCCGGTGGGGTCGAGCCGGATCACCGGCGCGGAGGCGCCGGCGAGGGCGCCGAGCAGGTCGGCGACGCCGGTGGCGGCGGTGCCGGGCCCGGCGATCAGGACCGCGCGCGGGCGGCCGTCGGGGCGCAGGGTGGCAATGCCCGCCTCGCTCGCGTGCCGGGCCGCGGTACGGACTCTGGCTCCGGCTTCGGCCGCACCGCGGAGCAGGCCCCGTCGGTCGACGCGGGCGAGATCGTCCGGTGCGTCGAGGAGCGACTCGTCGAGCATGGCGGCCTCCGGCTGTTGGGTGACGGGAACCTGTCTGCGCGTGATGCGGTGCGGTGCGGTGTTCTGCGGGTGGTGCGGGTCGGGCGGGGTCAGGCGGGGCGGCGGGCCTCGTCCACGAGGAGGACCGGGATGCCGTCGCGGACCGGGTAGGCGAGAGCGCAGTCCTGGCCGGTGCAGAGCAGCTCGGGGGTCTCGTCGGCCGACTTGTCCTCGAGCGGCGCGTGGCAGGCGGGGCAGGCGAGGATCTGCAGGAGGCCGGCTTCGAGCGGCATGGGGTGGGTTCCCTTCGGGGATGCGGGTGGGGCGTGGTCAGCGTACCGCTGGGGCTCCGCCGGTGCGGCCTGGGGCGGGCGGCGGTGATCGGCGGCTCCGCCGGGGCGCTGGGGCCGCCGGGGCCCGGCTGAGGGGAACCCCGGCTCCGCCGGGTACCGGGCTCCGCCCGGGCCCGCGCCTCGAACTCCCCCGGCTACCGCCGGGAGGTGCCCCCTGGCGAGGCTGAAATTGCGGGCCCGTGCCGAGAGTGCCGGCGGAGCTGGAGGTGCGGGGGGAGGGGGCTGGGGACCAGCCCCCTCGGGACCGGATCTCAGGCCCGGATGAGGGCCAGGGCCTCGTCGCGGATGCGGGCCAGGGTTTCCGGGTCACGGGCCTCCACGTTCAGCCGCAGCAGCGGCTCCGTGTTCGAGGCCCGGACGTTGAACCACCAGTCCGCACCCGTCACCGTCAGACCGTCCAACTCGTCCAGCTCCACACCCTCACGGCCGCCGAAGGACTCCTTCACCGCCGCCAGACGGGCCGCCTGGTCCCCGACCGTGGAGTTGATCTCCCCCGACCCGGCGTACCGGTCGTAGGAGGCCACCAGGGCCGACAGCGGGCCGTCCTGACCGCCCAGGGCCGCCAGCACGTGCAGCGCCGCCAGCATGCCCGTGTCCGCGTTCCAGAAATCCTTGAAGTAGTAGTGCGCCGAGTGCTCACCACCGAAGATCGCACCCGTCCGCGCCATCTCCTCCTTGATGAAGGAATGACCCACCCGCGTCCGCACCGGCGTGCCGCCGTTCTCCCGGACCACCTCCGGCACCGACCAGGAGGTGATCAGGTTGTGGATCACCGTGCCCGACCCGCCGGCACGGGCCAGCTCACGCGAAGCCACCAACGCCGTGATCGCCGACGGAGACACCCCCACGCCCCGCTCGTCCACGATGAAACACCGGTCCGCGTCCCCGTCGAAGGCGATCCCCAGATCCGCGCCCTCCGCCAGCACCCGCGCCTGCAGATCCACGATGTTCTTCGGGTCCAGCGGGTTCGCCTCATGGTTGGGGAACGTGCCGTCCAGCTCGAAGTACATCTGCGTCACCTCCAGCGGGAGGCCCTCGAAGACGGTCGGGACGGTGTGCCCGCCCATGCCGTTGCCCGCGTCCACGACCACCTTCAGCGGACGCACCGACGACAGGTCCACCAACGACCGCAGGTGCTCCGCGTAGCCCTTGAGGGTGTCCTGCTCCGTGATCGTTCCCGGCACCGTGCCCGCCGGGACCTCCGGGACGCCCTCCTCCAGCCAGCCCTCCACCAGGGAGCGGATCTGCGACAGACCCGTGTCCTGGCCCACCGGCGCCGCACCCGCACGGCACATCTTGATCCCGTTGTACTGCGCGGGATTGTGCGACGCCGTGAACATCGCACCCGGCAGACCCAGCGAACCCGACGCGTAGTACAGCTGGTCCGTCGAACACAGACCGATCAGCGTCACATCCACACCACGCGCCGCGGCACCCCGCGCGAACGCCGCCGACAGACCCGGCGACGAAGGACGCATGTCATGCCCCACCACGATCGCCGACCCGCCCACGACCTCGACGAAAGCACCACCGAACAGCTCCGCCAGCGACTCGTCCCACTCGTCCGGCACAACGCCACGCACGTCATACGCCTTGACGATGTTCGAAAG
>NZ_MQUR01000197.1 GCF_001953875.1 Streptomyces amritsarensis | reverse complement strand
ACAACCTCCCCGCCACCAGCCTCGCCTGGGGACTCTGGGACACGGCCAGTGCCATGACCAGCGGGCTGAGCGAGCTCGACGTCGCGCGGTGGGCCCGCAAGGGCGTACTGCCGATATCCGCCGAGCGCGGCATGGAGATCTTCGACGCGGCGCTCACCTCGGCGGAGCCGCTGCTCGCCGCGGCCGACCTGGACCTGGCGACCCTGCGCTCCCCCGACCGGTCCGCGCCGGCCCTGCTGCGCACGCTGGTGCGCGCGCCGCGCCGCCGGGCGGCCGCGGCCACCGGCTCGTCCGGGACGGACGGTGCCTCCTGGGCCGAGCGCACGGCCGCGCTCGCGCCGGCCGACCGGCTGCGTGCCGTCGGTGAGCTCGTCCGGACGACGGTCGCCGCCGTCCTCGGCCTCGCGGGTCCGGACGCGGTCGACGAGGACACTGCGTTCAAGACCCTCGGCATGGACTCGCTGACCGGCTTGGAGCTGCGGCGGCGTGTCGTGGCCGTCAGCGGGATCACGCTGCCGGCGACGGCCGTCTTCGACCACCCCACTCCCACGGCCCTGGCCGACTTCCTGGCGGGCGAGCTCGCCAAGCTGGCCGGCGAGGGCGTGGTGGTGCGTACCGGGCAGCAGGTCGCGGTGCGCGGCACATCGGATCACGAGGACCCGGTCGTGATCGTCGGCATGGCCTGCCGCTACCCCGGCGACACCCGCTCCCCCGACGACCTGTGGCGGCTCGTCGCCGACGGCACCGACGCCATCGGCCCCTTCCCCACCAACCGCGGCTGGGCGCTGGACCGGCTCTTCGACGGCGACCCCGACCGTGCGGGCCACTCGTACGCCCGCACCGGCGGCTTCCTCCACGACGCGGACCGTTTCGACGCCGAGTTCTTCGGGATCAGTCCGCGCGAGGCCGCCGCGATGGATCCGCAGCAGCGTCTGCTGCTGGAGACCAGCTGGGAGGCGGTGGAGAGCGCGGGCATCGCGCCGGCCACTCTGCGCGGGACCCGCACCGGTGTGTTCAGCGGTGCGATGTACAGCGAGTACGCCTCCCACCTGCGCAATGCGCCGGAGGCGGTGGAGGCCTACCGTACGACCGGCAACACGCTCAGCGTGGCGTCCGGCCGGGTCTCGTACACGCTGGGTCTGCAGGGCCCGGCCATCACCGTCGACACGGCCTGCTCCTCCTCGCTGGTNNGTCATGGCCATGCACCACGGCACCCTCCCCCGCACCCTGCACGTGGACCGGCCGACCTCGCACGTGGACTGGAGCAGGGGGGCGGTGTCCCTCCTGACGGAGGCGACCCCGTGGCCGCAGACGGACCGGCCCCGCCGATCCGCGGTCTCCTCCTTCGGCATCAGCGGCACCAACGCCCACGTCATCCTCGAACAGGCCCCCGCCACCGCACCCCAGCCGGCCCGCGAAGCGGCGCCCGAGGCTGTGCCGATGGCTCCCTGGCTGCTGTCGGGCCACACGGAGGCGGCCCTGCGGGCCCAGGCGGGGCGGCTGCTGGCCTTCGTCTCCGAGCGCACGGCGCAGCCCGAGGGGGTGCGGGGTCAGGAGCGCAGCCGGGTCGCCCTCGCGGACATCGGCCGGTCACTGGCCGAAGTGCCCGCCCTTCCGGCCCATGCGGCGGCGGTCGTGGCGGAGGACCGGGAGGGGTACCTTCGGGCGCTCGCCGCGCTGGCCGCCGGCGACGAGTCCCCGGACGTGATCAGCGGCCCGCGGGGCGGACGCGACGGGGGCAGGACCGCGTTCCTGTTCACGGGGCAGGGCAGCCAGCGTGCCGGCATGGGCCGGGAGCTGTACGCCACCCACCCCGTCTACGCCCGCGCCCTCGACGAGGTCTGCGCCCACCTGGACCGGCACCTCCAGGAGTCCACTCCCCTCAAGGACCTGCTCTTCGCCGAGGAGGACCCCGCATCGCCCCTGCACCAGACCATGTGGACCCAGGCGGCGCTGTTCGCCACGGAGGTGGCGCTGTTCCGGCTGGTGGAGCACTACGGACTCACCCCCGACCACCTGCTCGGACACTCCCTCGGCGAACTCACCGCCGCGCACGTCGCCGGGGTCCTCTCCCTCGACGACGCCTGCAAACTCGTCGCCACCCGCGG
>NZ_MQUR01000189.1 GCF_001953875.1 Streptomyces amritsarensis | reverse complement strand
GGGGAGCGGCGGCCCGCCGCCACGGTGCCCACCGCCCGCCAGTCCACCGACGGCCGGACCATCTCCAGGAGCACGACGTCCTCGGCTGAGTGCAGGGGGAACGTGATCACCCCGCCCTGCCGCTTGTAGTCGCCACCGAGCCGACCGGGGCCGGCCAACCCAGGCGCACCACATGGTCGAAGTCGGTACGGCGGACGCCGAGGCGCACCGCGGCCTGGTCCGGGCCGAGGGGCACGTGCCGGTCGAGGAGGGCGGGCAGGTCCCGGCGGCGGCCGAGGGCAGCCACCTGGTCCGGATGGACGTCGGGGAACTTCGGGGCCCCGCCAAGGTCGGGAGCGGCATGCCCAAGGCGTCCGTCAACCGGTCCGCCGCCACCCCGGCACCCATCGGGCCCCCTGCTCCGCGTCTGCGGCCTCCACCACCACCCGCGACCACCGTCCCGGCCCGGCGTCCGCCGACTGGACGAGGCTCGAACCGGTAGCCCACCGCCAGGCAGCCACCGAAACCCGCAGCCTGCCCCTCGTCGTAGCTCTCACGTGCCGAACGCGCCATGAATAGCACTCCGATCGCACAACAGACGGCCCGACGGTCGGGCCGCGTGTTAATAGCCGCAATCGGGGGCGAGTCGCGAACACGCCGCACAAGCCGCCGACGCGTATGCGAGGGCCGGATTCACTCCTGCGGGGGATACGGAGCGTTGCCGACCGAGGGTGGTCCGCCGCAATGATCGCCGTACTGCATCCGTTTGATTACCGCTGTGTTCATCTCGGATGCGAAGCTTCGACCGAAGCCGGACGGAGACTGTGTTCTCACCTGGGATCTAGGGCGCGCATTGCCCGATGTCGCCACCAACGCGCCCGCGTAGGCTGGAAGAGGAAGGTCGGTGCTGGCCGAGGGCTGGGGTAAACAGATGCGAACCCTGAACTTGAACGCCTTGGGCGGGTCCGCGATGAAGCGTGGCAGCGTCAGCAAAATTCTTGGCCCGCCAAGAAGAACGCCCAGAGCGTACGCGATGACACACGCGAAGAAATGAATCGATCCCGCGATGAGAAACAGCGTGCCTTCGAGGAAAAGCAGCAGCTCTTTTAGCGATATAAAACCACGCGATCATACAACTTCCCGAACACCGCCACAGCCGCCTGTCTGGCCACCGCCGTCCTAATCGAGCTCCACGACGAGTGGATCGCCTTCCCCCGGCGCTATCTCTCCAACAAGAGCATGGACAGCCTCTATCCGGACAACACCGCCTGCCTGCCCGGCACGTCCGAATTATCAGCTACACCACACCAGGGACATGACCTACTGCCTGCGGCGTGTCGAAGGTGCGGCCTCGTCTGATCATGTGCTCCAACCAATCCCCCCGTCCCTGGCTGGCCGCACTCGATCGTCTGCGCGCTGCAGCCCGGCCGCAGCTCGTGAACGGCCCGCGAACCCACCCACCATCCGCTACCAGGAGCTGTACCCCACCTGGAACTTCGATTTCGATGACCACGACGCAATGACTCGCCGACTGCCCCGCTTGGCAGCGCTCTAACTGGAGTGAACGGAACCTCGCGCTCGCAAGACGAGGTCGACGGCAGAGAGCGAGACCTCAGAGCATCACGGTCTGTCACTCATCAGGCCGTGAACACGCCGCGGCTGGCGAATACGCGACACCTATGCGTGCTTGCCAGTCTCGCGGCCGATCATCCTCGCTGGTTCCGGTCATTCTCCGCGGGCCGGCAGGACAGGTCGCGCGGCAAGGAGTGTGTTCCGGTTCGTGGGGCAAGGCACGCACGTCATGCCTGCACGTCGTGAGTTCTTCTTCCGTTTGGTCTGTCAGTAGGGGGCGGATAGCCGCCCGCTTGCGCTTTTGCGGTGGCCGGTACTCGGCTCGCGTATGATCGCCGCGCTCTAGCCTGTCGTAACGAGCCGAATTCACGGCTCGCCCAACCCCACGAGGAGAGATCTCATGCCCTCCATACACTCGTTAGCACTTCGCGGCGGGCTCGTCATCGGCGCGGTGCTGTCCACGGCCACACTGGTGGCCGCACCGGCACAGGCCGATTCCGGGAATCCGACCACCACCGCGGCCCTGGCGTTGCCCAGCCGATGGATGAACATCGGTACCGGCAAGTGCCTTGATGTACGGGCGGCATCGATCTCGGACGCGGCGATTGTCCAGCAGTTCTCCTGCAAGGACGAGCAGAACCAGAAGTTTTGGATGGAACCCCTCATCGGTGAAGCGCACACCTTCATCACCCCCCAGCACGCGCCCCGCATGTGCCTGCAGCCGACGAGCGACGGCGCCGGCGCCACGGTCGTGCAGAGGTCCTGCAACTACACCGACGGCCAGAAGTGGGAGAAGATCTGGCAGAACGGTGGCGCCTTGATCAAGAACAAGGCCACGCAACTCTGCCTCGCGGACGCCGGAATGCCCAACGGCAGCCGCCGCGAAGTCCGCCAACTCCCTTGCACGGGCGAGGCGACGCAACTCTGGACCACCCGCTAGTCTTCTGAGTCGGGCATTCTGTTCAGATATGAGGCGAGGCGTTCGAGGATCTCGTCCGCGGTCTTGGTCCAGATATAGGGCTTGGGGTCGGTGTTCCATGCTGCGATCCAGGCCCGGATGTCTTGTTCCAGGGCCTGGACGCTCTTGTGGACGCCTCGCCGTATCTGCTTGTTTGTCAGCTCGGCGAACCGGCGTTCCACCAGGTTGGGCCAGGACGATCCGGTCGGCGTGAAGTGCAGGTGGAACCGGGGGTGGGCCAGCAGCCAAGTCTTGATCGCCGGGGTCTTGTGGGTGGCGTACTTGTCCAGCACCAGGTGGACCTCGAGACCTGTCGGTACTTCCTTGTCGAGTTTGATGAGGAACTTCTTGAACTCCTCAGCCCGGTGGCGTCGGTGGAGTGAGCCGATCACCTTGCCGGTGGCGACCTCGAGGGC
>NZ_MQUR01000137.1 GCF_001953875.1 Streptomyces amritsarensis | reverse complement strand
CGAAGTGGCGGCCCACCGCCACTTCGCCACCCGAGAGGTAGCCGGCGCACCTTCGCCTGGCTGCACCGGTTCCAGTGCCTACGCATCCGCTACGAGCGCCGAGCCGACCTCCACCAAGGCCTGCTTGAGCGCGCATGCAGCATCACCCGAGGTATGGGGAGGGGCGGTTCTCCAAAAAGTGCTGTACTCGCAGGCGTTGGGTGCGGTGCATGGGCAAGGCCCCCAGCTCGGCCGGCTCCACGAAGCGGAGTTCCGTGCTCTCGTCCGAGATCGCCAGCACGCCCCCGGTGATGCGGGCCGTGAAGCAGACGTTGAACTGGCGGCGGACCTCGCCGTCGCTGTATTCGATGATGTGCTTCGGGTCCGTGTAGGTGCCGACCAGTCCCGTGATCTCCACGTCGAGCCCCGTCTCCTCCTTGACCTCCCGGACGGCCGTTCCGGGGAGGGAGTCGTCCAGGTCCATCCCTCCGCCGGGGAGGGCCCACAGGTCGTTGTCGCGGCGGCGTTGCAGCAGGATGCGCCCTTGGTCGTCCGTGACGACGGCGGAGGCCGCCACGACCATGCTGTTCGGCGCGGGCGCGTGGGGATCGTCGTAGTACTCGGTCCGTGCCATCGGGTCACTCCTCCACGGGACGGGCCGTCTCCCACACCGCGTCGAAGCTCTCGGCGTATGTGTCGAAGATGCCCCCGGCTTCGTGGCGGCGAAGGTGCCACACGGGCGCACCGTACGCGTTCACACCCCAGACGTGGGCATTGACCAGGGCTTCGTCGTCCGGCCGGTACAGGCTGTTGTAGAGGGTCGTGCCGTGCGTTCGAAGCTCGATGCCGGGAATCCGTCCGCCGCACGTTCCCGAAGGAGTTCGTTCAGGCGGGGATACGCCTCGTGCAGGAACACCGCCGCATAGACCAGCACGTCGATCCGGGCGCGAGCTGTCGTCAGCAGGTCCACGAACACGGAGACGGGTAGGTCAGCACGCTGGTCGTACAACGCCACCAGTTCGGGGCTGACGGCCCGCGCGGCACGGGCCTGTCTCAGCGTCGACCACAGTGCGTGGACGTCCCCGCCCAGTGTCTCGGCAGCCAGCAGCGCCGTTGTCCGTCGTGGGGTGCGTCCGAGGTTGACCCAGCGTTCCACGCTCTTCGGATCGACGCCCGTAGCGCTCGCCGGCGATGCATGAGTCCAGCCGCCGGATGCCTTCAGGGCCTTTAACCGCTCGGTCTGCATAGGGAGGTTCTACAGGCCGTAGGACGTCCCGAAATGCGGGGACTGTGGCAGCAGGTCGAATCCGGTGGCCGATCCCGATCAGACGGACCCGACGTGCGACGTGTGTGCGGCCCTGGTCGTTCAGCGCGCGGAGTGCTACCGGCTGCGGGACCTGTCAGGGGTCGTGGACTGCAACGTCGAGATCCGTCAGCACCCCCACACGGAGGTGAGCCGATGAGCCGCGCCGTGCTGCGCTACGTCCCCCACACCATCCGGCACGTCTGCGTCGCCGGCGGCTGTGGAGCCGAGTCCGGCGCTCACGACGAACAGACGGACGCGCAGGACTGGGCGCTCCGGCATGCCGGGCGGACCGGTCACGACCTGTTCCGGCGAGTGTTCACCGATCACGCCCGCGTCACCCGCGAGACGTAGCCCCCGCCCGTGCGACGACGCGGGGCGGCTCACAATGGACGGGTGGACCATCCCGAACTGCAGTCTCGGCCGCCGTCTCCGCTCGTCGAGGCGGTGGACGAGCGGTTCGCCGCGCACGGGGTGCGGCTGCTGCTGAAGCGGGACGACCTCGTCCATCCCGAGCTGCCCGGCAACAAGTGGCGCAAGCTCGCGCCGAACCTGCGCGCGGCCCTGGAGGCGGGGCACGACCGGCTCGTCACCTTCGGCGGGGCGTACTCGAACCATCTGCGGGCCACCGCGGCCGCCGGTCGCCTGCTGGGCCTGGGGACGATCGGCATCGTGCGCGGCGACGAGCTGGCCGGCCGGCCCCTGAACGACTCCCTCGCCCGGTGTGCGGCGGACGGCATGCGCCTGCACTTCGTCTCCCGCTCGCGCTACCGCGCCAAGGCCGATCCACAGGCACAGGCCCTGCTGCTGGACGAGGCGGGCGCGAGCGGGGCGTACGTCGTCCCGGAGGGCGGGAGCAACGCCCTCGCGCTCTCCGGCTGCGCCGAGCTCGGCCGCGAACTCCACGGCGTCACCGACGTGGCCGCGGTGGCCTGCGGCACCGGCGGGACCCTGGCCGGTCTGGCTGCCGGCCTCGCCCCCGGGCAGCGGGCGCTGGGCGTTCCCGTCCTGGCCGGGGGCTTCCTGCCGGCGGAGATACGTTCCCTCCAGGCCGAGGCGTACGGCGGCCCGGCCGGTGACTGGTCCCTGGCGGAGGACTTCCACCACGGCGGGTACGCCCGCGTCCCGGCCGCCCTGGAGTCCTTCGCCGCCGACTTCGCCTCCCGCCACGGCCTCCCGGTGGAACGGATCTACGTGGCCAAACTCCTCTGGGCCCTGACCGCCCTGACCCGGTCCGACGCCTTCCCACCCGGCACGACCGTCACCGCGATCATCACCGGCCGTCCGTAGCCGGAGCCGCCGGAGAGGGGGGCGGGGGACGGAGGCGGGGTGGGGGTGATGTCCGGGACGTGGAACGTGATGTGTTGGCGCGGCATCGGCCGTACCGCCGGCCCGTAAGCGGGCGCCCACATCATGAGTACCGGACGTCACCCCCGCCGCGGCACCGGCCCCGACCCCCGCAGCGGAAGTCCCGGGACCAGCCCCACCCCCGCCCGCCGGACACCCCGGCACCGACCCCCGCCGGGGCCCCGGGGCCGGCCCCACCGCCGCCCGCCGAGCACCCCGCAGGGTGCCGGCACCGACCCCCGCCGGGGTCCCGGGGCCCGCCCCACCGAGCCCCCCGCCGAGCCCCCCGCAGGGGCCCGGCACGGGTCAGGTGGCCTCGCGGTACGCCGCCGCCTCCTCCAGGTCCAGCCTGCGCAGCAGCACCCGCAGCATCTCGTCGTCGATCCGCCGGCTGTCCCGCAGCGCGACGAAGACCTCCCGCTCCGCCTCGATCATCTCCCCCGCGAGCCGCCGGTAGATGTCGTCCGCGGACTCCCCCGTCAGCGGATTGACCTCGCCCAGCCGTTCCCACACCGCGTTGCGCCGCCGTTCCAGCACCGTCCGCAGCCGGTCCGCGAGCGGTGGCGGCAGCGTGGAGTTCTCCGGTTCCTCCAGCAGCTCCGCCAGCCGCTCCTCCGCCGCCCGCGAGGCCTCGCTCTGTGCCTGCGCCTCGGCCAGCGTCTCGGCCTGCACGTCCTTCGGCGGCAGCTTCAGCGCCCTGATCAGCGGCGGCAGCGTCAGCCCCTGCACCACCAGCGTCCCGATGACCGTCGTGAAGGTCAGGAAGAGGATCAGGTTGCGGTGCGGCACCGAGATCGGCACGGAGAAGGCGATGGCCAGCGACACCACGCCCCGCATACCGGCCCAGCCCACGATCACCGGGGACTTCCAGTCGGTGTCCGGCTCCCGCTCGCGGATCCGCCGCGACATCCCGCGCGGCACGAAGGTCGCCGGGAACACCCACACGAAGCGGGCCACCACCACCACGAGGAAGACGGCGATCGCGTACCAGGCCGCGTCCATGCCCTCGTACTCCCCCAGACCGGTGAGCACCACCGCCAGCTGGAGGCCGATCAGCGCGAAGACGACCGACTCCAGGATGAAGGCGACCATCTTCCACACCGCCTCCTCCTGGAGCCGGGTGGCGAAGTCGACCTGCCAGTTGCGGTGCCCGAGGTAGAGGGCGACCACGACGACGGCCAGCACACCGGACGCGTGCACCCGCTCGGCCGCCGCGTACGCCACGAAGGGGATCAGCAGCGACAGGGTGTTCTGGAGCAGCGGCTCCCGCATCCGTTTGCGCAGTTGGTGGATCGGCACCATCAGCAGCAGGCCCACGCCGACCCCGCCCACCGACGCCAGCAGGAACTCCGCGATGCCGCCCGCCCAGCCGGCGCTCACCCCGACCGCCGCCGCCAGCGCCACCTTGTACGCGGTGATCGCGGTGGCGTCGTTGACCAGGGACTCACCCTGAAGGATGGTCGTCAGCCGGTTCGGCAGCCGCAGCTTGCGGGCGATCGCGGTGGCGGCGACCGCGTCGGGCGGCGCGATCACCGCGCCCAGCACCAGGGCCACCGGCAGGGACAGGCCGGGCACCAGCAGGTACGCCGCGTACCCGACGACGACCGTCGCGAAGAGCACGTAGCCGACCGACAGCATCGCGATCGGCCTGATGTTGGCCCGCAGGTCCAGGTACGAGCTGTCCACCGCGGCCGTGTACAGCAGCGGCGGGAGGAGCAGCGGCAGCACGATGTGCGGATCGAGGGCGTAGGAGGGCACGCCGGGGATGTACGAGGCCGCCAGCCCGGCGGCGACGAGCAGGAGCGGCGCGGGCACCGGCGTGCGGCGGGCGAGTCCCGCGACGGCCGCGCTGCCCGCGACGAGCGCCACCAGCTGCAATACGTCCATCGAAGATCCATCCTCCGTCGTCGCGCACCCGCACCCTGGCCGTACGCTGGCCATCATGAGCGAGTGCACCCACGTTGCCGAACTGCCGCGCCCCGAGCCGGTCCCGTCTGCACAGACCTGCGCCGAATGTCTGGCGGTCGGCAGCCACCCGGTGCAGCTGCGGATCTGTCTGGGGTGCGGGCACGTGGCGTGCTGCGATTCCTCGCCGTTCCGGCACGCGACGGCGCACCACCACGAGACCGGCCATCCGATCGTGCGGAGCTTCGAGCCGGGCGAGACCTGGCGATGGTGTTTCGTGGACGGTTCGATCGTCTGAGGCGGGGTAGTTCAACCCTCCGCCGGTTCCCCCGATTTGACCCCCGCAGACCCCTAGCCACTGTGCGTACATGTGGGCTTACCATCAGTCACTGACCGCAGGGCAGGGTGCTCAGGGCGGGCGTCACGAGGGGTGCCGCGACACGATCGCCCGGATCGCGGTAGCGTCACCGGCGAAAAGAGCTCGTACCACCTTGGAGGTGAGGGTGTCCCAGATCGCAGGCGAGCCCGGGACTCAGGACTTCGTGGAAGTCCGGCTGCCCGCTGCGGGTGCCTACCTGTCGGTGCTGCGGACGGCCACGGCCGGCCTCGCGGCACGTTTGGACTTCACCCTCGACGAGATCGAGGATCTCCGCATCGCGGTGGACGAGGCCTGCGCGATCCTGCTCCAGCAGGCCGTGCCGGGCTCCGTCCTGAGCTGCGTCTTCCGGCTGATCGACGATTCGCTGGAGGTGACCGTCTCGGCGCCGACCACGGACGGGCGCGCACCGGAGCGCGACACGTTCGCCTGGACGGTCCTGTCGGCGCTGGCCGGCAAGGTCGAGGCCACGGTCGAGGAGAACCGGACGGTGAGCATCAGCCTCTACAAACAACGCGGCGCGGGGCCAGGCCCGGCGTGAGCGGCGGGGAGATCCCGGTGCGGGGCGGGGATCGGCCCCGGGTACGGCACGAGGTCGACGGCGGCATCCCGGAGCAGCAGCACGCCCGGCCGCACCCGGCTGACGCGGATGCGGAAGACGGCTTTTTGGACTCGGCGGAGCGACGGGCGGGCCCTATGAGCGAGAACCAGCACGACCCATCACAGCCGGCACAGCCATCGGAGGCCGCTGCGCCGGCCCCGGTGGCGGGGTTCCCGGTGTCTTCGGCGCCTGCGGCGCTGCCCGATCCGCGCGACCGCAGCAGCGCGCGGGCCCTGTTCGTCGAGCTGCGGGCGCTGCCCGACGGCTCGCCGGAGAAGGCGGAGCTGCGCAACCGGCTCGTACGGATGCACCTGCCCCTGGTCGAGCACCTGGCGCGGCGTTTCCGCAACCGCGGTGAGCCGTTGGACGACCTGACCCAGGTCGCGACGATCGGCCTGATCAAGTCGGTGGACCGGTTCGACCCGGACCGCGGGGTCGAGTTCTCCACGTACGCCACGCCCACCGTGGTCGGCGAGATCAAGCGCCACTTCCGGGACAAGGGCTGGGCGGTACGGGTGCCCCGGCGCCTGCAGGAGCTGCGGCTCTCGCTGACTACGGCCACGGCCGAGCTGTCCCAGCAGCACGGGCGCTCCCCGACGGTGCACGAGCTGGCCGAGCGGCTGGGCATCTCCGAGGAGGAGGTGTTGGAGGGGCTGGAATCGGCCAATGCCTACAGCACGCTCTCCCTGGATGTTCCGGACACCGACGACGAGTCGCCGGCGGTCGCGGACACCCTGGGGGCGGAGGACGAGGCCCTGGAGGGCGTCGAGTACCGCGAGTCCCTCAAGCCGCTGTTGGAGGGCCTGCCGCCGCGGGAGAAGCGGATCCTGCTGCTTCGGTTCTTCGGCAACATGACGCAGTCGCAGATCGCGCAGGAGGTCGGCATCTCCCAGATGCACGTCTCCCGCCTGCTGGCCCGCACCCTGGCCCAGCTCCGCGAGAAGCTGCTCGTCGAGGAGTGAGCCGGGCCCGGCCGTGCGCCGGGCTCAGGAGGAGGACGGCCCTCCGATGCCGAGGGCCTCGGTCGCCGTCGGGTTCACCAGGAGTGCGACGACGGCCACCGCGGCCGCCGCGAGGGCCGCGGCCGCGGCGGTCATGGCACCGCCGGTGGTGTAGAGCGTCCAGGCCACCGGCAGCGCCATCAGCTGGGTGATCAGTGCCGGGCCGCGGCTCCAGCGGCGGCCCAGGCGCAGTCCGCGGGCGGCGATCAGCGGCAGCGCGGCGAGCGCGAGCAGGGTGATGCCGCCCGTCTCGGCCTGCTGCGGGGAGTCGGGGTCGCCGGCGATGCCGACGAAGAGCATGTACACGCCGAGGCCGGCGAGTGCCAGCCCCTCCAGGGCGGTGAGCGCGGCCGCGGCGGTCAGCCGGCGGGGCAGCGCGGTGGGCGCTTCGACGGTGGGGGCGGGTGCCTTCGCGGGCTGCTTCTTACTCACCCATGCAGGGTAGCGGCGCCCCGGCGGAGGCCGGAGGGGACGGGCAGTAGGGTCGGCCCGCGGAGGGGTGGGTAGTCTGGCGCTCATGCGTGCACTTCTCGTGGCCAACCCAGCAGCGACGACCACCAGTGCGCGCACGCGCGACGTCCTGATCCATGCCCTGGCCAGCGAGATGAAGCTGGAGGCGGTCACCACCGAGTACCGCGGGCACGCCCGGGACCTGGGGCGCAGGGCCGCGCACGAGGGGCTGGACCTGGTGGTCGCCCTGGGCGGCGACGGCACCGTCAACGAGGTGGTGAACGGGCTCCTGCACGACGGCCCCGATCCGGACCGGCTGCCCCGCCTGGCGGTGGTCCCCGGCGGCTCCACCAACGTGTTCGCCCGGGCCCTGGGGCTGCCGAACGACGCGGTCGAGGCGACGGGCGCGCTGCTGGACGCGCTGCGCGAAAGGCGCGAGCGGACGGTCGGCCTGGGTCTGGCGGCGGGCACCCCCGGCACGGGGGACGAGTCGGTTCCTGCGCGCTGGTTCACCTTCTGCGCCGGCTTCGGTTTCGACGCGGGCGTCGTGGGGCGGGTCGAGCAGCAGCGCGAGCGGGGCAAGCGTTCGACGCACGCCCTGTATGTACGACAGCTGATGCGGCAGTTCTGGGAGGAGCCCAACCGGCGGCAGGGGACGGTCACGCTGGAGCGGCCCGGGGCGGATCCGGTGACGGGCCTGGTGCTGTCCATAGTGTGCAACACCTCACCGTGGACGTATCTGGGGAATCGTCCGCTTTACGCCTCGCCGGAGGCGTCGTTCGATACCGCACTTGACGTATTGGCGCTCAACCGTTTGTCAACTCCGGCCGTCGCCCGCTACGCGACACAGCTCCTGACCTCCACTCCTGAGCGGGGTCCGCGCGGCAAGCATGCGGTGTCTCTGCACGATCTGACCGACTTCACCTTGCATTCGAAGGTTCCCCTCCCGTTCCAGATGGACGGTGATCACCTCGGACTGCGCACCAGCGTTCGGTTCACAGGCGTACGCCGTGCACTGCGTGTGATTGTGTGAGTAGAAGGGCCCACAGGCCTTTCACTCGAACGTTTACACGCCGGTCCACCCTCACGATGTAGGGCTGTGACCTAGTAGACACCGACGAATCAAAAAAAACTTTCCGGAAGGGGTTGTATCCCCGTCCGAGGTTTGCGAATCTCTTCATGGCGATCGGGACAGCCCGCAGAACCGGCACCCACACAGACCGCCAGAACCCCTCCACGAATCTCTGACTGATCACCCGCGTGAAACCGGGCGGTCGCCCTTCCCTCACGGGGGGATTCGTGAAAGCGTTCACATTCACAAGCAAAGTGCCCGCAATACAAGGAGATGGAGCAGCCATGGACTGGCGTCACAACGCCGTTTGCCGCGAGGAAGACCCGGAACTCTTCTTCCCCATCGGCAACACCGGTCCTGCGCTGCTGCAGATCGAGGAAGCCAAGGCCGTCTGCCGCCGTTGCCCCGTCATGGAGCAGTGCCTGCAGTGGGCGCTCGAGTCCGGTCAGGACTCCGGCGTCTGGGGCGGTCTCAGCGAGGACGAGCGCCGCGCCATGAAGCGCCGCGCCGCTCGCAACCGGGCGCGCAACGCCAGCGCCTGACAAACGACTTTCGAGCCTCGACGCGCAGCGCGCAGTACCGAAGAAGCGCTCAGCAACGTGCTCTTGAGCCCCGGACCGAAGCATTCGGTCCGGGGCTCAGTGCTGTGCCGCGACTACGCTGCGTGCGCGCGGCCCGCGGCCCGGCGCTCACGGTGAGTCACTGTTCGGCTGCTATTTCTGGGGGCTGGACGGCAGGTCGAGGACGACCTTGGTGCCGCGCGGCTCGGCCCGGACCATGTCGAAGGTGCCGCCGAGCTCTCCCTCCACGAGGGTCCGTACGATCTGCAGTCCGAGGTTGCCGGCCCGCTGGGGGTCGAATCCCTCGGGCAGGCCGTTGCCGTCGTCGAGCACGGTGATCAGCAGCCGCCCGTCCTTGCGGCCGGTTCCGCTGCGCAGCGCGGACACCTCCACGGTGCCCCGCTCCCCCTGGGTGAAGGCGTGCTCCAAGGCGTTCTGCAGGATCTCGGTGAGCACCATCGACAGCGGGGTGGCGACCTCCGCGTCCAGGATCCCGAAGCGGCCGGTGCGCCGGCAGTCGACCCGGCCCGGCGAGATCTCCGAGACCATCGCGATGACCCGGTCGGCGATCTCGTCGAACTCGACCCGCTCGTCGAGGTTCTGAGAGAGCGTCTCGTGCACGATCGCGATCGAACCCACGCGGCGCACGGCTTCGTTGAGCGCTTCGCGGCCCTGGGGCGAATCCATGCGGCGGGCCTGGAGCCGCAGCAGGGCCGCCACGGTCTGGAGGTTGTTCTTCACCCGGTGGTGGATTTCCCGGATGGTCGCGTCCTTGGTGATGAGTTCACGTTCGCGACGGCGCAGTTCGGTGACGTCGCGGCAGAGCACCAGGGAGCCGATCCGGGTCCCCTTCGGCTTGAGCGGGATGGCGCGCAGCTGGATGACGCCGCCGTTGCCCTCGACCTCGGTCTCGCGGGGGGCCCAGCCGCTGGCGAGTTTGACCAGCGCCTCGTCGACCGGGCCGCGGGAGGGGGCGAGTTCGGCGGTGGTGGCGCCGAGGTCCTGGCCGACCAGGTCGGAGGCGAGGCCGAGGCGGTGGTAGGCGGAGAGCGCGTTCGGGGAGGCGTAGGTGACCACGCCGTCGGCGTCGAGCCGGATCAGGCCGTCACCGACGCGCGGGGAGGCGTCCATGTCGACCTGCTGTCCGGGGAAGGGGAAGGCGCCCGCCGCGATCATCTGTGCGAGGTCGGAGGCGGACTGGAGGTAGGTCAGCTCCAGCCGGCTGGGTGTACGCACAGTGAGCAGGTTGGTGTTGCGGGCGATCACTCCCAGTACCCGTCCTTCACGGCGGACGGGGATCGACTCGACGCGGACCGGCACCTCCTCGCGCCACTCCGGGTCGCCCTCGCGCACGATGCGGCCCTCGTCGAGCGCCGCGTCCAGCAGCGGGCGCCGGCCGCGCGGCACCAGGTGGCCGACCATGTCGTCCTGGTACGAGGTGGGGCCGGTGTTGGGGCGCATCTGGGCGACCGAGACGTACCGGGTGCCGTCGAGGGTGGGCACCCACAGCACCAGGTCGGCGAAGGACAGGTCGGAGAGCAGCTGCCACTCCGAGACCAGCAGGTGGAGCCACTCCAGGTCGGTTTCTCCGAGAGCGGTGTGCTGGCGTACGAGGTCGTTCATGGAGGGCACGTGGCGAGCGTACCCCGGGTACGCACGATGACTTTCCCCACGCCGGTACTCAGGAGTATCCAGGAGGGGCGCGGGCCGCGTACTGTTGGAGGAAGTGACGGGTTTCCAGCTACCGTCATTGGATGGACAGAACAGAATGGTCTAGTCCAGAATTGACTTAGAGTCTCCGCCCTCCCCGCACAGGAGGACGGATCGAGGTAGCCGCGCGCTCTGCCCTGACCGCGCAGGCACCTCTCACCGGCCGCCGGGAACCGCACACCTGACGGCCGTAAGTACTCCGGGCTACGGTGCCGGACGGGTTGAGGGTCCCGTCCTGCACCGTGGCCCAGAGGAATGTCCGGGGCCTTTCACGGCCAGGCCAGCAGGGCCCGCTCCGCCACCGCCTCCAGCTCCTCCCGGGTCGCCCCGTCGCGCGACTGCTGGGACATTCCCTGCAGCACGGCCCCGGCGTACCGGGCCAGCGCCCGCGCGTCGGTGTCCGCGGGCAGGGCGCCGGTGGCGACGTCGGCCCGGATCCGGCTCTCGAAGAGGTCCAGGTTGGCGTTGCGCCGCTCGCGCAGCGCCTGGGCCACCTCGTCGGAGGTGGTGTTGGTCGCCGCACTGATCACCATGCAGCCCGGCGGGTGGGCCGGGTCGGTGTAGATCTCGGCCGCCTCGCGCAGGATGCGCTCCACGGCGGCGCGGGCGGTGGGCTCCTCGGCCAGCGCCACGCCGGCGAAGTCGCCGTACCGGCTGCCGTAGACCCCGACGACCTCGTCGAAGAGCTTGCGCTTGTCGCCGAAGGCCGCGTAGAGGCTGGGTGCGCTGATGCCGATCGAGGCGGTCAGGTCGGAGATCGAGGTCGCCTCGTAGCCGCGCTCCCAGAAGGCCGTCATCGCCTTGTCGAGGGCGGCGTCACGGTCGAAGGAGCGGGGCCTGCCGCGCTGTCCGGTCACCATGCACAGATTCTATAGCGGCCGCTAGGGAATCTGGTACGGTCTCTTTCTGTAGCGACCACTAATGATTTCGGAGGGGGGCGCGTCATGGGCGTGCTCAAGGGGAAGACGGCACTGGTCACGGGCGGCAGCCGGGGCATCGGCCGGGCCGTGGCGGAGCGGCTGGCGCGGGACGGCGCGCTGGTGGCGGTGCACTACGGGCGCAACGCGGAAGCGGCCGAGGAGACCGTGGCGGCCATCGGGGCGGCCGGCGGGCGTGCCTTCGCGATCGGGGCCGAGCTGGGCGTTCCGGGGGACGCGGAGGCCCTCTGGGCGGCGTACGGGGCCCATCCCGCGCACACCGAGGCGGTGGACATCCTCGTCAACAACGCCGGCGCCGCGGCCTTCGCGGGGATCGGGGACACCGACGAGGAGGCGTACGACCGGGCGCACGCGCTGAACGCCAAGGCGCCGTTCTTCGTGATCAAGCACGGCCTGGCGCGGCTGCGGGACGGGGGCCGGATCGTGAACGTGACCGGCACCCCGGACCTCGCGCTGCCGGCGATCCTCGCCACGGTCATGGCCAAGGGAGCGGCCAACGCCATGACGCGCTCGCTGGCCGCCGAGCTCGCCCCGCGCGGGATCACCGTGAACTCGGTGGGGCCGGGGATCACCGAGACGGACCTGAACGCGGCCCTGCTCGCCGATCCCGCGACCCGGGCCCACCTGGCCGCCCGCTCGGTCTTCCACCGGGTGGGGACGGCGCAGGAGGTGGCGGACGTGGTGGCCTTCCTGGCCTCGGCGGACTCCCGCTGGGTCACGGGCCAGCACCTGGACGCCACGGGCGGCCTGCAGCTGGCGCTGATCTAGGGCCCGCCTGACGGATCGGGCCGGACGAGGCCGGATGAGGCCGGTTCAGGCCGGGCGCGCGGGCACGGCCTGGACCGGCACGACACACCCGGGGGCGGTCGGGGCTACGGCCGCTCGGAGGGGATGCTGCTGGGAACGGTCGGGAGCACGACGCCCCGCCGGACCTCGGGTTCTTCGCCCGCGGCCGCGATCGCCATGAGGTCGGGCAGCTCGTAGGGCTCCGCGCCGTCGAGGTCGACCTCATAGCCGATGTCGCCGAGGCTCGCGGCCGTCAGCCGGCTCAGCGGATTGCCGGCGGCGGCGATGTTCGGCGACATCAGCTCGTGTCCGAAGACCCTCTCGCGCCAGTGGCTGCCCGCGCTGCCCGGGCCGCCGACGTTCGCGACCGGGACCGGGAGGGGCTGCCCCGCGCCGCGGAGGATCCCGAACTCCGCCATGGCGCCCGGGCCGACGAAGGTGGGGTTGCCGGGACGGATGACGGGCGGCCAGTCCTTCAGCAGGTCGAAGGTGCTCCAGATGAATCCGCTGATCCCCAGGCAGTGGCCCATCTCGTGGGTGATGACGTCGAGCAGCGAGCCGTCGTCCTCCATCTGGCCGAGGTCGGCCTTGTCGAACCGCATGATGGCCTTCGCCGGGAGGCCCGCCCCGGCGAGCGCCGTCTGCGGCCGCAGGACCGTCGGACCGGCTTCTCCGAGGGTGCCGCCGAGGCCGTCGAGGGAGGCTCCTTCCGCGTCGATCAGGATGTCGTCGACGATCACCTCGCCGCTGAAGTCGCGGACGATCGCGGTCTCCAGGTCGCCGACGATGACCCGCGCCCAGCGCTCGGCCGCCGCGGCGAAGACGTCCTGCTGGCTTGTCGACAGCCCTCCGACGAAGCGGACCTCGATCTGGAACGGGGAGGTGGTCTCCGCCAGCTCGGCGGCGCGCGTGGCACTCGCCACGGCTTTGTAACTCTCGAAGGCGTAGGTGGGATTCCTGGCCATGACTACCACTCCAATCGCACATAGCACGATTCACCTACCAAAGCCACCTTATGCGACAAAGGAGTTGTAGACAGGGCAACCAATCCCAGGTCAGACCGGCTGTAGCACCGTGCACCGCATCGGCCTCCCGGGTGAGCCCACGGGAGGCCGGACGGCGGGATCGGCAGCACCATGGAAAGCGGCGGGAGCCCCGCCGCAGCCGGCTCCCTCTGCTAGATTGGTCTATACCACATCACCCACTCCAGATCGGCAGGCCCCGCGTGGAAGTTGTCATCGTCCCGGACGCCAAGGCAGGCGGCGAGCTCATCGCGGAGGCCATGGCGGCCCTGGTGCGCCGCAAGCCCGACGCCCTGCTCGGCGTGGCGACCGGCTCTACCCCGCTGCCCGTCTACGAGGCCCTCGCGCGCAAGGTCGGAGCCGGTGAGGTCGACGTCTCCGCGGCCCGGATATGCCAGCTCGACGAGTACGTCGGCCTGCCGGCCGGGCACCCCGAGTCCTACCGCGCCGTCGTCCTGCGCGAGGTCGTCGAGCCGCTCGGTCTGGCGGAGGCCGCCTTCATGGGCCCCGACGGTTCCGCCGAGGACATCGTCGCCGCGTGCGAGGCCTACGACCGCGCCCTGGCCGAGGCCGGCGGCGTCGACCTCCAGCTGCTGGGGATCGGCACGGACGGGCACATCGGCTTCAACGAGCCCTGTTCGTCCCTGGCCTCGCGCACCCGCATCAAGACGCTGACGGAGCAGACCCGCGTGGACAACGCGCGCTTCTTCGACGACGACCTGGAGCAGGTGCCGCACCACGTCATCACCCAGGGCATCGGCACCATCCTCGACGCCCGCCACCTGGTGCTGCTGGCCACCGGCGAGGGCAAGGCCGAGGCCGTCGCGCAGAGCGTCGAGGGTCCGCTGTCGGCCCTCGTGCCGGCGTCCGCGCTGCAGTTGCACCGGCACGCGACCGTCGTCGTGGACGAGGCCGCCGCCTCGAAGCTCAAGCTGGCCGACTACTTCCGCCACACCTACGCCAACAAGCCGTCCTGGCAGGGGCTGTAGCACCGCGACGGACGAAGGGCCGGGCTCGCGGAGCCCGGCCCTTCGCCGTGGGCGGCGGAGCCGGGCACCACCCCTGTGACGGGTGCCCGGCTCCGGTACCGCGGCGTCACACCCCTGTGACGGCCCCCGCGACGACCTCGGCGGCGGCGCGTCCGCAGACGCGCGCGGCGCCGTGCGTCGCGATGTGCAGGGCCCCGCGCGGCTCGGCGCGGGGCAGCCCCATCTCGACCACGACCGTGTCCGGCCGGGCCTCGACCAGGGCGTCCAGTACCTCGGTCATCCACGGGTGGCGGTGCGCGTCCCGGACCACCGCGACCACGGTGCGCTCCCCCGCCGCCGCCAGGATCTCCCCGGCCGTGGCGCCCTGCGGGTAGAGGTCCGCGGTGGTGGAGGGCAGCAGCTCGGCCAGTTCGGCGGCCGGGCCCCACGGGGTCTCGTCGCCGACGGCGATGTTCGCGACCGGGGTCAGGGTCGCGACGTACGGGCCGGTCAGCGGGCCCGCCGAGCCGGTGACGACGAGGGCCCGGCGGGCGGCCGTCAGGCCGATGCCCGCCGCGCGGCTCCCCTCCGGCCGCGCG
>NZ_MQUR01000201.1 GCF_001953875.1 Streptomyces amritsarensis | reverse complement strand
GAGCCGCTGTGGCGGGTCCACGAGCCGGTCTTCGCGGTCCTCGCGCTGGAGTCGGAGCCCGTCGACCCGCGGCTGTGAAGGCCGCGGCGACGGCCGCTGTGACGGCCGCGGCGTAAAGGCGGAGCCCCCGTACGGCCCCGAATTAGGTCGTATGGGGGAACTTTCGCGGAGAACTCCGGGAAAACCACCGGCGGGATCGTTCATCCAGGGCAGCGGAACGACCGTGACCCTGGAAGGACGGAACACCACCTATGAAGATGACCGCGCGCGGAAGCATTGCGGCGCTCCTTACCTGTATGGCCGCGGCCGGTGTGGCCACCCCGGCCGCGGCCGACGGGGTGCCGGTGGGTGTGCCGCTCGAAGGTGTGGAGACGACGACGGGCCTGGACGTGCCGCGGATCGCCACCGCGGTCCCGCTGCCGGTCGTCGGAGCGCCCGAGGCCCCCCGCATGCACAAGGGGGACATGCTTCCCACGCCGCTGCTCCCGGCGGTCCCGATCGCCACCGAGCTCGGCGAGACCCTGGTCACCTCCCCACTGCCGAACCTGGCGGGCCGGCCCGAGACGGACGGCGAGGGCTCCCTGGAGTCGCCCGCCACCACCGTGCGCACCCGCACCCCGGGCGCGGTCCTCGGCTCCCCGCTCACGATGCCCGACGGGTCCAACTTCGGGCTGCCGAACCTGACCACGCCCAAGCTGGGCCTCCTCACGCCGGAGATCACGGGAGCGCCGCAAGCACTTCTGGGTGTCGCCCTGCCCCGCTGAGCCGACGCCACCTCAAAAGGCCGCCCGGTCTGCGAACGTGTAGGGCATGGGATTCCATGTCGACTCCGAGACCGGGCGGCTTCGCCGCGTCATCCTCCACCGGCCCGACCTGGAGCTGAAGCGGCTCACACCGAGCAACAAGGACGCACTCCTCTTCGACGACGTGCTGTGGGTGCGCAGGGCCCGCCAGGAGCACGACGGCTTCGCGGACGTGCTGCGGGACCGCGGCGTGGAGGTCCACCTCTTCGGGGACCTGCTGCGGGAGGTCCTGGGGGTCCCCGAGGCCAGGCGCCTCGTCCTGGACCGGGTGTTCGACGAGAAGGAGTACGGGCCGCTCGCCACCGACCACCTGCGGCAGGCCTTCGACGGGCTGTCCTGCGCGGACCTGGCGGAGGCACTGGTCGGCGGGATGACCAAGCGGGAGTTCCTGGAGCGGCACACCGAGCCGGTGTCCGTGCGCTTCCACGCCCTGGACCTGGACGACTTCCTGCTGGGGCCGCTGCCCAACCACCTCTTCACCCGCGACACCTCCGCCTGGATCTACGACGGCGTGTCGATCAACGCGATGCGCTGGCCCGCCCGGCAGCGCGAGACCGTCCACTTCGAGGCGATCTACCGGCACCATCCGCTCTTCACCGCCTCCGGCGCCTTCCACTACTGGTCGCAGGGGCAGGCGGACTACCCCTCGACGATCGAGGGCGGGGACGTCCTGGTCATCGGCAACGGCGCGGTGCTGATCGGGATGAGCGAGCGGACCACTCCGCAGGCGGTGGAGATGCTGGCGCGGGGCCTGTTCGCCGCCGGGTCCGCGACGTCCATCGTGGCCCTCGACATGCCCAAGCACCGGGCCTTCATGCATCTGGACACGGTGATGACGATGGTCGACGGAGATACGTTCACTCAGTACGCGGGGCTCGGCATGCTCCCCTCCTACACGATCGAGCCGGGCGACGGGGGCAACGAGCTGAAGGTGACCGACCACCCCGCCGAGCACATGCACCGGGCCATCGCGGCGGCGCTCTCGCTCGACTCGATCCGGGTGCTGACCGCGACCCAGGACGTGCACTCGGCCCAGCGCGAACAGTGGGACGACGGGTGCAACGTGCTCGCCGTCGAGCCGGGGGTGGTCGTCGCCTACGAGCGCAACGTGACCACCAACACCCACCT
>NZ_MQUR01000178.1 GCF_001953875.1 Streptomyces amritsarensis | reverse complement strand
CCCGCCTCAGCTACCGGGCACTGGCGGCCCAGGTCGACCGCGGCCGCCGCGCCCTCGCCGCCGCCGGAGTCGGTCCCGGCGACCGGGTCGGCGTACGCGTCCCCTCCGGCACGAACGAGCTGTACGTGGCGATCCTCGCCGCCCTCGCCGCGGGGGCCGCCTACGTGCCCGTCGACGCCGAGGACCCGGACGAACGGGCCGACCTGGTCTTCGGCGAGGCCGGCGTACGGGCGGTCGTCGGCGCCGGCCGGCGCATCGACGTCATCGGCACCGGGGGCCCCACAGGCCCCGCGGCGCCCGGCGACCGCCCCGTGCGCCCCGGCCCCGAACACGACGCGTGGATCATCTTCACCTCCGGCTCCACCGGCAGGCCCAAGGGCGTCGCCGTCACCCACCGCAGCGCCGCCGCCTTCGTCGACGCCGAGGCCGCCCTCTTCCTCGCCGAGGAACCGATCGGTCCCGGCGACCGGGTCATGGCCGGACTCTCCGTCGCCTTCGACGCCTCCTGCGAGGAGATGTGGCTGGCCTGGCGCTACGGCGCCTGCCTCGTACCCGTCCCGCGCAGCCAGGTCCGCAGCGGCGCCGACCTCGGCCCCTGGCTGGTGGTGCAGGAGATCACCGTGGTGTCCACGGTGCCGACCCTGGCCGCCCTCTGGGAGCCCGAGGCCCTCGGCGAGGTCCGCCTGCTGATCTTCGGCGGGGAGGCCTGCCCGCCCGAACTGGCGCAGCGCCTGGTCACCGAGGGCCGCGAGGTCTGGAACACCTACGGCCCCACCGAAGCCACCGTGGTCGCCTGCGCCGCACTCCTGACCGGCGCGGAACCCATCCGCATCGGCCTTCCCCTCAACGGCTGGGAACTCGCCGTCGTCGACGGGTCGGGAGAGCCGGTGCCCATGGGCGGCAGCGGCGAGCTCGTCATCGGCGGCGTCGGCCTGGCACGCTACCTCGACCCCGACAAGGACGCCGAGAAGTACGCCCCCCTGCCGTCCCTCGGATGGCAGCGCGCCTACCGCAGCGGCGACCTCGTCCGCGCCGAGCCCGAAGGACTCGTCTTCCTCGGCCGAGCCGACGAACAGGTCAAACTCGGCGGCCGCCGCATCGAACTCGGCGAGGTCGACGCCGCCCTCCAGGCCCTGCCGCACGTGGCCGGCGCGGCGGCCGCCGTCCGCACCGCGCGCAGCGGCAACCAGCTCCTCGTCGGATACCTGGTCACCCAGGACGGCTGGGACCGCGCGGCGGCCGTGACACGGCTGCGCGCCGAGCTGCCCGCGGCCCTCGTACCCCTCCTCGCCCCCGTCGCCGAACTGCCCACCCGCACCTCCGGCAAGGTGGACCGCGACGCACTGCCCTGGCCGCTGCCCGACCTGGACACCGCCGAGCCCGCAGAAGAGCTCCACGGCACCGAGGCCTGGCTCGCCGAGCAGTGGCGAGAGACCCTCGGAGCGGGCGTCACCAGCCCCTGCGACGACTTCTTCGCGATCGGCGGCAACAGCCTCGCCGCCGCCCAGCTCACCACCCGGCTGCGCAGCCGCTACCCGAGCGCCGCCGTCCTCGACATCTACCAGCAGCCCACGCTGCGCAAGCTGGCCCGCCGCCTGGAGAAGTCCGTACCCGACGAGGGCGCCGTCCGCTCCGTCGCGCCGGTGCCGCTGCGCTCCCAGGCCGTCCAGTCGCTCCTGCTGCTGCCGCTGCTCACCGTGCTGGGCCTGCGCTGGACGGTCGCACTGCTGGCGCTGGGCAACGTGCTGCACCGGTTCGGGCCCTATCCGTGGGCGCCGACCGCCTCCTGGTGGCTCGTCGCCGCCGGCGCCGTCCTGTTCTTCAGTCCCCCGGGCCGCCTCGCCATCGCCGCCGGCGGCGCACGCCTGCTCCTGCGGGGGGTGAAAGCCGGACGGCACCCGCGGGGCGGCAGCGTGCACCTTCGCCTCTGGACGGCCGAGCGGCTGGCCGAGTACGCGGGGGCGACCTCCCTGACCGGCACCTGGCTCGAACGCTACGCGCGAGCGCTCGGCGCCAAGGTCGGCCCCGAGGTCGACCTGCACGCGCTGCCCCCCGTCACCGGCATGCTCAAGCTCGGCCGCGGCTGCGCCGTCGAGTCCGAGGTCGACCTCTGCGGGCACTGGCTCGACGGCGACCAGCTCGAGATCGGACCGGTCCGGATCGGAGCCGGAGCCGTGGTCGGCACCCGCAGCACGCTCTTCCCCGGCGCACGCATCGGCAAGCGGGCCGAGGTCGCCCCCGGCTCCGCCGTGGTCGGCACCGTCCCGACCGGCCAGCGCTGGGCCGGCGCGCCCGCCGTCAAACTCGGCAAGGCCAAACACAACTGGCCCGAGGACCGCCCACCGCGCGCTGCCCACTGGCGGGCCATGTACGGCACCACCGGCTTCTGCCTCACCGTGCTGCCCGTCCTCGCCGCCGTCCCCGCCCTGCTCGTGCTGAGCCGGTTCGTCCCCGCGGACGCCGGGCTCGCCGAGGCCCTGCGCGGAGCGCTGGCCGCCGTGGTGCCCGCAGCACTCGCCTTCGGCCTCGCCTACGCGCTGCTCCTGCTGGCCGCCGTACGCCTGCTCAGCCTCGGCCTGCGCGCCGGCAACCATCCGACGCACAGCCGGATCGGCTGGCAGGCATGGACCGTCACCCAGCTGATGGACCTGGCCAGGGAGACCCTCTTCCCGCTCTACGCCGGACTGATCACCCCGGTCTGGCTGCGCCTGCTCGGCATGAAGATCGGCCGAGGGGCCGAGGTCTCGACCGTACTGGCGCTGCCCACCCTCACCACCGTGGGCGAAGGCGCCTTCCTCGCCGACGACACCCTCACCGCACCCTTCGAGCTGGGCGGCGGCTGGGTGCGGATCGGGCGCTCCGCGATCGGCCGCCGGGCCTTCCTCGGCAACTCCGGCATGGCCGCTCCCGGCCGCACCGTGCCCGACGACGGCCTGGTCGGCGTCCTGTCCGCCGCCCCGAAGAAGGCCAAGAAGGGCAGCTCGTACCTGGGCCTGCCGCCCGTCAAGCTGCCCCGGTCCGCGGCCGCCGCCGACCGGAGCCGGACCTACGACCCGCCCGCGCACCTGCTGTGGGCGCGCGGCCTGGTGGAGCTGTGCCGCCTCGTCCCGGTGTTCTGCTCCGCGGCCCTGGCCGTGCTGACCGTTGCGGCCCTGTGCGCGCTGACCGCGTGGAGCGGCCTCGGCGTCTGGGGCGCCGCACTGCTGTCGGGGGTCGTCCTGCTGGCCGCCGGAGCGACCGCGTGCTGCGTGGCGGTCACCGCGAAGTGGCTCCTGGTGGGCCGGCACCGGCCCGGGGAGCATCCGCTGTGGAGCGCCTTCGTCTGGCGCAACGAGCTCGCCGACACCTTCGTCGAGGTCCTGGCGGTGCCCTGGCCGGCCGGATCGGTGCCCGGGACGCCGCTGATGTCCCTGTGGCTGCGCGGGCTCGGCGCCCGGATCGGCCGCGGCGTGTGGTGCGAGAGCTACTGGCTCCCCGAGACCGACCTGGTCACGCTGGGCGACGGCGTCAGCGTGAACCGCGGCTGTGTATTGCAGACACACCTCTTCCACGACCGGATCTTGAGGACGGATACTGTGATCCTCGGTGAGGGCGCCACCCTGGGCCCCGGCGGAATCGTCCTGCCCGGCAGCACGGTCGGGGCGCGCAGCACCCTGGGCCCCGCCTCCCTCGTGATGGCCGGGGAGTCCGTCCCCGCCGACACCCGCTGGCTGGGCAACCCGATCGAGGCGTGGCGGTCCTGAGAGGCGGTCCCTCCGGCCGGGACGCAGGCGGCGGCAGCCACGGCAGGGGCACACCAGCACGTCGTACGAGCACGCGCAGGGAGCGGAAGCGGCAGTGAGCGGCCAGACGACAGCGGTATCGGATCCGTACTTTCCGGCCAACGGCGACTCCCGATACCGCGTGCACCGGTACGAGATCGCCCTGGACTACCGTCCCGGACCCAACCGGCTGGCCGGCACCGGCCGCCTCAGCGCGATCGCCGGACGGGCACCGCTCACCGAGTTCCACCTGAACCTGGCCGACTTCAAGACAGGCCGTGTCCTGGTCAACGGGCGGGCGCCGCACTACACCCACCGCGGCGGCCGGCTGCGCATCCGCCCGGCCAAGCCGCTGCCCGCCGGAGCCGCCTTCACCGTCGACGTGGCCTGGTCGGGCAACCCCAAGCCGGTGAGCAGCCCCTGGGGCGGCCTCGGCTGGGAGGAACTGACCGACGGCGCACTCGTGGCCAGCCAGCCGGTCGGCGCCCCCTCCTGGTACCCGTGCAACGACCGCCCCGCCGACAAGGCCTCCTACCAGATCTCCGTCAACACGCCGTCCGCCTACACCGTCGTCGCCGGCGGCCGGCTGCTCACCCGTACCACCAAAGCCAGCACCACCACCTGGGTGTACGAGCAGCCCGCGCCGACCTCCAGCTATCTGGTCGGCCTGTCCATCGGCATGTACCAGACCGTGCTGCTGGGAGACCCCGGGCTCGGCGGCGTGACGCAGAGCGCGCACGTGCCCGCCCACCTGCTGTCGCGCTTCGCCCGTGACTTCGCCCGGCAGCCCGCCATGATGCAGCTCTTCGAGGAGCTGTTCGGGCCCTACCCCTTCGGCGAGTACGCCGTGGTCGTCGCCGACGAGGAACTGGACGTACCGGTGGAGGCCCAGGGGCTCTCCCTCTTCGGGGCCAACCACGTCGACGGCGCACGCGGATCGGAGCGCCTCATCGCCCACGAGCTCGCGCACCAGTGGTTCGGCAACAGCGTGACGATCGCCGACTGGCGCCACATCTGGCTCAACGAGGGCTTCGCGAAGTACGCCGAATGGCTCTGGTCGGAGCGCTCCGGAGGCCGCACCGCGCACGTCCAGGCCGCCGCCGCGCACCGGTCCCTGACCTCCCGGCCGCAGGACCTGCGCCTGGTCGACCCCGGCCGGAAACTGATGTTCGACGACCGCCTGTACCAGCGCGGAGGCCTGGCCGTCCACGCCATCCGCCGCGCCCTGGGCGAGGAAGCCTTCTTCCGCATGCTGCGCGACTGGACCACCGTGCACCGCCACGGCGTCGTGAGCACTGCCGCGTTCACCTCCCACGCCGCCCGGTACACGGCCGATCCGCTCGACGACCTGTACTCGGCCTGGCTGTACGAGGTGCCCCTGCCGCCCCTGCCCGTGTAGCTTTCCGGCCGAGCTGAGGCCGCACCCCTCCCTTACTCCTTGACGATCACGCAGGTCAGGGCCCTGCCCGAGGCGGCCGGATGTGGGTGGGGAGGGGTGGGCCGCCCTTGCCCCCGGCCTATGCGGCTGCCAGCATTCCAGCGCGCGCCCCACGGAAGGCCCGGGGAAGAGCAGGTCCCGACGCCTCCCCCGTACGTTCCGCCCGGTGAACAACGAGCCTGGAGTGCATCCCGTGATCCGATCGAAACTGCGTACGCTGCTGCTCGGTGGCGGCAGTGCGGCCGTCATGCTGGCCACCGCCCTCGTCCCCGCCACGGCGTCCGCCTCACCCGCTCCCGAGGCCCGGGACGCGGCGGGCGCGGCCGCCGGCTTCTGGTCCTGTACCGTCCCGCCCGGCTACACCTACTCCGCCACCCAGAACACGCTGAACTGCGGGGGCAGCGGCTTCCGCACCTACTACTTCGTCCAGCCGCCCGCCGACAACCTGTGGGCCTGCACCGTGTCCGACGGCTTCACCTACTCCTCCACCCAGAACACCCTCGACTGCTCCACGGGCGGCGGCTTCCGCACCAAGTACCTGCTGCGCACCCCGAAGACCGGACTCTGGGCGTGCACCGTCCCCTCCGGCTTCACCTACACGAGCACGCAGAACACCCTCGACTGCTCGACCAGCGGCGGCTTCCGCACCAAGTACCTCCTGCGGGCCTTCTGACCCGTGGCCGGGGCGGGTGCCGCAGCGGAGCCACCGCTGCGG
>NZ_MQUR01000139.1 GCF_001953875.1 Streptomyces amritsarensis | reverse complement strand
CCTGCGTGGCTCCGGGCACGGCGGGTGCGTCAGGCGGTGCCCCCGGCCATGGGGGCGATCATCTCCGCCAGCACTGTCCGGCGGTCCTCTCCGGGCCTGGGGCGCAGGGCGCGGGCCAGGCGGGCGCTGTCGTAGTGCCAGCGGTGGTCCAGGTCGCGGGGGACGGTCCCGCTCTCGTGGACGGCCGGCCGGGTGCCGAGCAGTTCCGTGAGGTCCTGTGCGAGGTCACGCCACGAGACGTGGCCGCTGCACGCGTTGGCGACTCCGTGCACGGGCCGGTCCAGGCATTCGGTCACCGCGCGGGCCAGGGCCGCCGCGTGCACCCAGGCGGCGCCGTACCAGGCGTGTCCGGCGGTGCCGGGACGCGGCAGTTCGATGGGCAGGCCCCGGTCGGCGGCCTGGTAGAGCGTGCCGATGGCGCCCCAGCGCAGCTGTTCGCGCAGCCGGTCGTGCGCCCCCCAGACGATCGGCGAGCGCACCGCGCTCGCGCCGCCGCGGCCCGCCGTTCCCGCGGCGCGCAGCACCATGGCCTCGCAGTCGAGCTTGGCCTGCCCGTACGGGCTGACGGGCTCGTGGGGCGGCGCCTCCTCGGCGACCCGGTCCGTGTCGGGGTGCCCGTAGGCGTCGACGCTGCTGACGAAGACGAACGGGCCGCGCCGCCAGGCGTCGACCATCGCCTCCATCGCCGCCAGGTCCACGTCGTGCCGGGTGAAGGTGCAGGCGGCGTGGACGACCGCGTCCGCCTGCGCGACGGCGTCCCGCAGGCCTGCGAGGTCGCGGAGGTCGCCCTCGATGACGTCCACGCCCTCGGCGGCGATCAGGTGGGCGGACTCGGGCCGGGCCAGGGCCAGCACGGGCCGTCCCTGGGCTGCGAGTTCGCGTACGACGTACGCGCCCACGCCGCCGGTCGCGCCGGTCACCAGCACCGTGCCCGGGCGGCCGGCCCGGGAGCGGGGTGCCGGCCTGCTCGCGGTCTTCGCGGCGCTCTGCCGCGCCGCCCGTTCGTCGAGGAGCGCGGTCAGCGCCCGGGGGGTGCGGGCCTGGAGTACGTCGAGGCCCGTGAGCGGCAGCCCAAGGTCCGTACGCAGCCGCTCCGCGAGCTGAACGGCCTTGAGGGAGTGGCCGCCGAGGGTGAAGAAGTCGTCGTCCGGCGACGGCCGGACACCGAGCACGGCGGCGAAGGTCCCGGTGACCGCGCCGGCCCGGGGGGAGGCCGGGGCGCTCGGTGCGGGCGCCCCGGGGAGCCGGTCGGGGGCGAGCGCGCCGTCGGCCGTGCGCGGCAGGGCGTCGAGCAGGGTGACCGCCGCGGGGAGGGCCTCGGGGGCGAGCGTTCGGCGCAGCAGGGCGAGCAGTTCGTGACCGGACGGGCCGGCGCTGTCGTGGAGGACGGCGTAGGCCACAGGCGGCCCCTGCTCAAGCTGGACCACCACGGCATCGGCGACCACCGGGTGGGCGCGCAGGGCCTGCGCGGCCGGGTGGGGGTCGCCTTGCGGGGCGGAGCCGGCCCGGCTGCCGGCCTCCGGATCGCCGCCGTCACCGCCGCCGTCGTCACCGCCGTCACCGCCGTGGCCCTCGTCGTGCGCCTCGGCGGTGCCGTCCGGGGTGCCCGCGCCGTGGTCCGGGTCGGCAGGGGGAAGCTCGCCCAGGACGAGTTCCGGGTCCGCCGCGACCGCCTGGAGGAGGGCCGCGAAGTCGCGTACCGCTGCTTCCGCCACGGTGTCGTCCAGCATGTTCGCGTCGTACTGGACCAGCGCCTCGGGCCGATCGGGGTCGCCCAGGCCCAGGCCGTACGACAGGCTGAACTTCGCGCCGTCGGAGGGCACGTCGACGTACTCGGCCGAGGTGCCCGGCAGCCGGAGGACCGTCGGCTCGCCGAGTACGTCGGAGGTGACGCGGACCAGCGCGGTGCCGTCCGCGCCGCGCGCCCCGGCACCTAGGCGTTCGAGGACGAGGTCGAAGGGGATGTGCCGGTGGCGCTGCGCTTCGAGGAGCGCGTCGTTCACGCGCCGCAGCAGTCGGGTGAAGGACGGGGCGCCGGAGACGTCCACCCGTACCGGCAGGGTGTTGACGCACAGGCCGACGAGGCCGCGCATGGCGGTGCCGCTGCGGTGGGTGCCGGCCACGCCGATGACGAGGTCGTCGTCGCCGGTGAGGCGGTGCAGCGCGGCGAAGGCCGCGGTGAGGGACACCGCGAAGAGCGTGGCCTGCCGCTGGGCGCCCAGGGCCCGCAGGGCCTCGGGCACGGCGGGTCCGAGAGGTACGCTGCGCACGGCTGCGGGACGCACGGCGGCGGGCGGCTCCACGGCCACCGGCCGGGGAAGGCGCGGTGGGGCGGCGTCGGCCAGCAGGTCGCCCCAGTGCTTCAGTTCCGCCGCGAAGCCGGGCAGGTCCTCGTGTTCGCGGCGTGCGTGGTCGGCGTACTGGGGTGCCGCCGTGAGCTGGTGCGGGTGGGTTCCGTCGGCGGCCGCCGCGTAGAGGACGGCGAGTTCGGCGGCGACGATGTCCAGCGAGGCCCCGTCCATCGCGATGTGGTGGAACGTCAGCAACACGGTGTGGTCCTGCGGGCCGTGGCGCAGTACGAGTGCGCGTACGGCGTCGCCGGCGGCGAGGTCGAACGGTCGGGTCGTCTCGCGCCGCAGCAGCGTCGCGGCGTGCTCCTCGTCGGTGTCGACGACGTGGACGGGAACCGTGCGGGGCGTCGGGAGCACCTCCTGGCAGGGCTCGCCCTCGTGCTCCGCGTAGCGGGTGCGCAGGATGGCGTGCCGGGCCACCAGCGAGGTGAGGGCGGTGGCGAACGCGGCCACGTCGAACGGTCCGCGCACGCGGGTGGCGAACGGGACGTGGTAGGAGTCGCCCGCGCCGCCGAGCCGCTCCATCAGCCACATGCGGCGCTGGGCACGGGAGAGGGGGACGCGGCCCGCCTGAGGGACGTGGCCGTCGCGGTCCGTGCCCGTGGCCTCGGCGGTGGTGCCGGCGGAGACGGCGGGCTCGGCCGTCGTGCGCCGGGTTGTTCCGGCGCGGGCCCGGCGCAGCAGTTCCCGCTGGAGCTGCTGCCGGTCGCGGGGCGCGGAGTCGGCGTCAGTGGGCATCGCTGTGCTCCGGGGTCTCGGGGTGGAGGTCCCGGTGGGCGGCCAGGAGGGCACGCTCGACCAGCGCGGCCTGTGCCGCGACGGTCGGGGCGGCGAAGAAGTCGGCGAGGGGGATCTCCACGCCGAGTTCCTCGCGCAGGTCCTCGGTGACGACGAGGGCGAGCAGGGAATGGCCGCCGAGGAGGAGGAACTCGGCGTCGGCGCTGGTGACCTCGATGCCCAGGGCCTGGCCCCACACCTCGGCGACGGCCTGCTCCAGCGGTGTCATCCGTTCCGCCGGCCCGTCGGCGGGCCCGCTGCCGGCGGTGTGCGCGCGTGCGGTCAGGGCGCGCCGGTCGACCTTCCCGGCCGGGGTGAGGGGCAGCCTGTCCAGCACGGTGACCGCGTCGGGGACGAGGTGGGCGGGCAGGACCGCGGTGAGGCGCTCGCGCAGCGCCGCGCCGGCGGGCACGGGGCCGGGCGCGGCGACGACGAACGCGACGAGGCGCGCCTCGGGGGTGCCGGCGCCGTCGACGGTGACGGCGGCGTCGTCGACGTCCGGCTGCTCGCGGAGGGCGTGTTCGACCTCGGCGGGCTCGATGCGGAAGCCGCGGACCTTCACCTGGTCGTCGTTGCGGCCGTGGAAGTGGAGGACGCCGTCGGGGCGGCGGGAGGCGATGTCGCCCGTACGGTAGAGGCGGCCGCCGATGGAGGCATGCTCGACGAACTTCTCGGCGGTGAGTTCGGGCAGGCCGGTGTATCCGTGGGCGAGCCTGCTGCCGCCGATCCACAGTTCGCCCCGTTCGCCGTCGGCCACCGGGTGCCCGGCGGCGTCCAGGACGTGCGCCGTGGCTCCGCAGATGGGCCTGCCGATCGGTATCTGCGCCTCGCAGTCCTGTGCGGTGACCCGGTGGGCGGTCGCGAAGGTGGTCGTCTCGGTCGGTCCGTAGCCGTTGACGAGTTCCAGCCAGGGGAAGGCGGTGAGCACTTCGCGGGCCTGTGCGGCGGCCATCGCCTCGCCGCCCACGACGACGGTGCGGAGCTGTCCGAAGACCCGGGAGCGGCGCGCGGCGAGCTGGTGGAAGAGGGCGGTGGTGAAGAACGCCACCGTCACACCGTGTCGTTCGACGTGCCGGGCGAGGTCTTCCAGGGAGGGCCGCTGCTCGGTGCAGACGACGACCGCGGCTCCGTTGGCGAGCGCGACCCAGACCTCGAACGTCGAGGCGTCGAAGGTCATCGGCGAGTGGAACAGGACGCGGTCGCGGCCGCCCAGCGTGACGTAGTCGGGCGCGGTGACCAGCTCGGCGATGGCCCGGTGCGGCACGAGGACGCCCTTGGGGCGGCCGGTCGAGCCGGAGGTGAACATGATGAACGCCGGGCTGTCCGGGTCGGACCCGTCGACCGGTCGGCCGCCGGCGAGCGGCTCCTCGGGGAGGGCCAGGACGGGGCCGGGGAAGGCGGCGGCGTCCAGCAGCTTCGCGTCGCCGACGGTGAGCGTCACCTCCGCGTCGGCGATCACCGCCTCCGTCCGCGGACGAGGCTGGGCCGGGTCGAGGGGTACGCACACCGCTCCGGACAGCCAGAGCCCGAGCTGCGCGACGACCGTGCGGTGGGAACGCGCCGTCAGCAGCGCCACCCGGTCGCCGTGGGCCACTCCGTGTCCGCGCAGGCGTGCGGCGAGGGCGTGGCCGGCCTGGAGGAGGCGGCCGTAGGTGAGGCTGGTGTCGCCGTCCACGACGGCGAGGGCGTCGGGGTTCAGCGCGGCGTGCCGCGCGACGAGTGCGGGCAGGGTGGTCGCCGCGTGCGGGGTCGCCGGCAGGGTGGTCGCCGGGTGCGGGGTTGCCGGGGTCGTGTCGAACGTCGTCATGTCAGGCTCCTTCCGGGCGCGGGGTCCGGCGGTTGTCGACGAGGGCGGCGAAGGCCCTCAGGTCGGTGCTGCGCAGCAGCTCGGGGGCGCGCAGCCGCACCCCGGTCTCGCGTTCGAGGGCGGCCAGCAGCCGGGCGGCGATGATGGAGGTGCCGCCGGCGTCCGTGAAGTTGTCACCGAGGCCGGTGCCGGGCCGGCCGAGGAGGTCGCGCACGGTCGTCAGGACGAGCAGCTCGGTAGCCGTGGCGGTGGCGTCGTCGGTGTCGGTGCGGGTGCCGGCCGGGTCGTCCGCGGGGGCGGACGCGGCCTCGGCCGCCAGGGCGGCCAGGGCGGATCGGTCCACCTTGCCGTTGGCGTCGAGCGGGAAGCCGTCCACGATCCGGACGGCGGCGGGGACGGCCTGCTCGGGGAGCCAGGAACGGACCCCGTCGAGGAGCTCCGCGGGCGCCGGGGCGACGCCGTCGGCGGGCCGTACGTGCGCGACGAGGCGGCCGTGGCCGGAGCTGTCGCGCAGTACCGTCACGACGGCGGTGCGCACACGGGGGTGCTGCTCGAAGGCGGCCTCCACCTCGGCCGGTTCGATCCGCACTCCGCTGATCTTCACCTGGTCGTCCAGGCGGCCGAGGAAGTCCAGGCTGCCGTCGGCGTTCATCCGTACGCGGTCGCCGGTGCGGTAGACGCGGTCGATGGCGGGCAGCGCCGGCTCGCGCGGGGGCGCGGTGAACCGGCGGGCGGTGAGTTCGGGGTCGAGGTAGCCCAGTGCCAGGCAGTGGCCGCCGACGCGCAGTTCGCCTTCCTGCCCGCGGGCGACGGGGCGGCCCTCGTCGTCGGTGACGACGAGGGTGACGCCGGGCAGTGCGGTGCCGATGGGCGGCGGGGCCTGGTCGCCGGCCTGCGGGTCGGTGGCGTGCATGGTGTGGGCGGTGGCGAGGACGGTGGCTTCCGCCGGACCGTAGGCGTTGTGGACGGTGGCGGTCACGTCGGCGCCGGGGCGGCGGCGCATCCGGTCGCCGCCGACGACGAGGTGGCGCAGTTTCAGGCCGGGCGGCCAGGGCCGGTCCAGGAGCGGCTCGACGGTGGGGGTGGCCGCCACGGCGTGGGTGAGGGCGGTCTCACGCCACCAGTCGGTGAGGACGCGGCTGTCCCAGCGGGTGTCGTCCGGGGCGGGGACAAGGGCGGCTCCCGAGGTCAGGGCGGCCCACAGTTCCAGCAGGTGCGGGTCGAACGCGACACCGATGAGCAGGGACTGGCGGTCGCCCGGTGCGAGGCCGGTCTCGGCCCGGTACCAGTCCAGGGCGACGGAGAGCGAGGCCTCGGCCACGGCCACCGCCTTGGGCCGGCCGGTGGAACCGGAGGTGAGGACGGCGTACAGGGCGCCCTCGGGTGCGCGCCGGGTGCCGCGGACGGCGTCGGTGAAGGCCGCCACGGCGGTGGCGGGGGCGTTGACCCCGTCGGTGGGCAGCGGCAGCGGGGTGTGTTCCCCGCCGCGGTGGTCCGCGGGCAGGACGCCGGGGTCGCCGATGAGGCAGGCGACGTCGAGGTCCTCGGTGACGGCCTGGGTACGGCGTTCGCCGGGGCGGGGTCCGAGCGGCAGGTAGACGGCACCGATCCGGGCGAGGGCCACGGCGGCCACCACGAGGGCGGCGGAGCGGTCGAGGCAGACGCCGACGAGGTCACCGGGCCGGACGCGGTCGCGCAGGGCGTCGGCGAGCTGCGCGGCGGCCGTGTCGAGGTCCTGGTACGTCCACGTGCGGGTGGAGTCGATCACGGCCAGGGCCTGGGGGGTGCGCCGGGCCCATTCCTCGAAGCGGGCGAGCACGCTGCTCGGTTCGGCGGCGGGCCCGTGGGCGATGCTCGGCGCGGTGTCGAGGCCGGCGTCGTGGGGCGTGGGGGGAACGGCGACTGCGGTCGGGGACTGGCTCATCACGACTCCGTGGAGGGGGCGGTGGGGGCGAGGGCGGCGGCCTGGTCGGCGAGCACCGGGTTGCGGAAGAGCACCTTCAGCGGCGGGCGCTCACCCAGCCGGGGCTCCAGCCAGGCGGCCAGCTCGGCGGCGAGCAGGGAGTGGCCGCCGCTGTGGAAGAAGTGGGAGCGGGCGTCGAAGCGGCTGTGGCCGAGGACCTTGCGCCAGCCTTCGGTGAGCAGAGCCGTCATCGGATCGCCGGAAGCGGCGTCGGCGGCGGCCTCGGCTTCGGCCGCCGGTTCGGGCTCGGCGGCGGCGGTGGCGGACGCGGCCGTCGGGGTGTCGTCGGGGTCGAGCGCCGCCGCACGGCGGGACAGGGCCGTACGGTCGGGCTTGCCGCCCGCGAGGGTCGGCATGCTGTCGAGCCGTGCCCACCGGGCCGGCACGAGGGGGCCGGGCAGGCGGCGGCTCAGCTCGGCGTGCAGCGCCTTCTCGTCGAAGGCGGCGCCGTCGGCCCCGTCTTCGAGGAAGCCGACGAGCCGGGGCCCGCCGGAGCTCTCCCGGTCCAGTACGACGGCGCAGGAGCGGCCGCCGAGCACCGCGGACACCGCCGCCTCGATCTCCTCCAGTTCGATGCGGTGGCCGCGCAGCTTGATCTGGTTGTCGCGCCGCCCGAGGAAGTACAGCAGGCCGTCCAGGCCGCGGTAGCCGAGGTCGCCGGTGAGGTAGACGCGCTGTCCGCCGAGGGCGTCGACGGTGACGAACCGGGCGGCCGTCGCCTCCGTGTTGCCCGCGTAGCCCTCGGCGAGACCGGGTCCGGCGATGGCGAGTTCACCGACCGCACCGGACGGCAGCGGGCGGTGGTGGGCGTCCAGGACGTGGACCCGCTCACCCGGGAGTTCGGTGCCCAGGGGGATCTCGGCGCCTTCGGCGAGGGCGTCCCGGGAGATCTCGTGGACGGTCGAGCTGATGGCCGCCTCCGTGACGCCGTACACGTTGAGCACGGTGGCGTCGGTGTCGGCGAGCACGCCGCGCAGCGCCTGCGCGGGGAGGCGCTCACCGCCGAGGACCAGGAGCCTGGGCGCCCAGCTCTCGTCACGCAGTGCGGGGCGCAGGTCCTCGCGGGTGGCGAGGAAGTAGCTGGTGGGCAGGTTGGCGACGGTCACCCGGGCCGATGCGAGCAGTTCGGCGAGCTCCGCGCCCGTGGGCACCTCGTACTCGGGCAGGACCAGGCACGCGCCGGCGTACAGGGTCGGCAGCACCTCCTCCAGGGCCACGTCGAAGGACGGCTGGGCGAACATCAGGACCCGGTCCGAGGTGGTGAGGGCGAACCGGTCGGCCGTGGCCGTCAGATGGTGCGCCAGCGCCGCGTGGCCGACGGCGACCGGCTTCGGTGTCCCGGTGGAGCCGGAGGTGTGGATGACGTACGCGGTACCGGGAAGTTCGGCGGTTCCGTGCGCGGGCGGCAGCACGGGGGCGTCGATCCGGGCGGTCGGCAGGCCTTCCGGCAGGTCCGGGGCGCCGTCGCCGGTGAGGACGAGGGCCGGGGCGAGCCGTTGCAGCAGCAGGCCGAGGCGGGCCGGCGGGTCGGACGGGGACAGCGGGCAGTAGACGGCGCCGGTGCGCAGGCAGGCGAGCAGGGCGACGACCGAGTCGGTCCCCCTCGGCAGCACCGCGGCCACGGGCCGGCCGGCGGTCACACCGGCGGTCTCCAGCCGTTCGGCGAGCGAGGCGACGCGTGCGTCGAGTTCGCCGTAGGTGAGCCGGCGGGCGCCGCACAGCAGGGCGGGCAGCGACGGGTGGTGTGCGGCCACCGGGTCCAGCGGATCGCGGTCGGCGGGCACGGCGGGGGCCTGGGCGGCCGGCTCCGCGGCGGTCGGGTCCAGGTCGGCCAGCGGCGTCTCGGGGCTGTCGAGATAGGCGCGCAGCAGGTCCAGGAAGCGGCCCGAGACGAGACGGGCGACGTCTTCGCCGAAGAGGTCCATGTCGTAGTCCCACACCAGCGTCATGCCGGGCGCGCCGTGGCGCGTGGTGACCCCGCGCCGGTCGTCGGGGAGCAGGACCACGTCGAGGTCGAAGCGGGTGGTGCCGGTGTTGAAGCCCTCGAAGAGGGTGATGTCGAGGCCGGGTACGTCGATCTCGGGCAGCGGCGCGTCGTGGGCGCTGAACATCACGGAGAAGAGCGGGTTGTCGGCGCCGGAGGTGTGCATGCCGAGCGCCCGGGTCAGCTCCTGGACGGGCACGTCCTGGTGCGGCAGGGCCCGGATGAGGGTGTCGGTGACCTCGTCCATGGTGTCCTGGGCGGGGACGGCACCGTCCAGGGAGAGCGGCAGCGGGATGGTGTTGACGAACATGCCCACGGCGTCCTCGTATCCGACGGGGCGGTTGCCGACGGCGGTGCCGATGACCATCCGGGAGCGTCCGCTGTGCCGGCGCAGGAGCTCGGCGAACAGTCCGAGGAGCGTGGCGAAGGGCGTGAGGCCGCGGGAACGGGCGTGCCCGCGCAGGCGTTCGGCGAGGTCGGCGCCGATGGTCTGGCGCAGCTGTCCGCCGTGGTGGCGTCGTCGGGCGCCGGGGCGGGTCAGGCCCGGCAGCGGCATGTCGTGCTGCTGGTCGCGGAGTTCGGCGCGCCAGAAGTCGAGCGATTCGGCGGCGTAGCCGGCTTCGGCCCGGTCGCGGACGTGGTCCGCGTACGAGGAGGCGGGCGGAAGTTCGAGGCTCTCGCCGAGGACGTGGGCGCGGTAGACGCGGAAGACGTCGTCGAGCAGGATCGCGAAGGAGTGCCCGTCGTGGATCAGGTGGTGCTCGACGTGGACCAGCCGGTGGTGGCGCTCGGCCAGCCGTACGAGGGTCCAGCGGATCAGCGGTGCCTCGAAGGTGTCGAGCGGTGTCTCGGCCTCGGTGCGCAGGAGGCGGGCGAAAGCCGCCTCGGGGTCCTCCTCCGTGCTGAGGTCGCTCGTGTGCAGCCTGGGCGCGCACTGCGGCGCGACCCGCTGCGCGGGTACGGATCCGGTGGAGGCGACGAGTTCGAGCCGCAGCCCGGGGTGGCGCGCCAGGGTGGCGGCGAGCCCCTTGTGCAGTGCCTCGGTGTCGAGCGTGCCCCACAGGTCGAGTGATGCGGTGAAGTTGTAGGCGCGACTGCCGGGCTGCATCTGCTCGTGCAGCCAGACGATCTCCTGCGAGGAGGAGAGGGGAAGCATGGGCGATCCCTGAGGTAGTCGGGTCGTTCTCCGGTGCCGGCCACGGTCGTGTCCGGTGGTCGTGCGGGCGGCTCCGCGGGTCGCGCGATGCCGTTTTCGGCGTGGGGGGATTGCCGTGGGGGGAGGCTCGGGGTGCGCGGCGGCGGACGCCCGGGCGGCGGGCGTCAGGTGCGGCGCGCCGGTGGGCGCCGGCGGGGCGGCGCGGTGATCGCGGTCGGGCGGGGCGGCGGGGGTGCCCGGGGGCCTGCGACGCGCGGCCGGATCGGGTGGGCGGGGAGGACGTGTGCGCGTCGCTCCCGTCGGGCGGGACCGCCGTCCGTTCGGTCCTTCGGCGGCGGAAGGGCGGATGGGCGGCGGGGCGGGCGGGGTGGCCGGGCGGCGGCCCGCCCGGCGTATCGAGGTCACGGCACGGGATGGTCCGAGGGGCGCAGCGCCTGGGTGAGGGCGTCGAACGCCCGGTGCGCGGTCTCGTCGTCGAGTACCGTCCGGTCCCACACCATCCGCAGGCGGATCTCCGCCCCCTGGGTGACGGAGACGGCGAAGGGACCGCGGACCGGCCTGCCGTCGACGTGGACCTCACGGCCCTCGACCCCGTCCAGTACGAGTGGCGGGCGGCGCGTGTCGTCGTCCACGGTGAGCAGGCCGTCGAGGCCTCCGGTCCAGCCCGAGCCCGCGGACCGTACGGCGGCCACGACCGCGTCGAACGGTACGTCGGCCCGGTCGAGGTCGTCCCACCAGGCGTCGGCCGTCGCCTCCGCTCCGGTGCCAGGGCCGGTACCGGAGCCGGAAGCGGAGGCGTGGCCGGTGTCGACCGGGAAGACGAGGGTGTTGAGGAAGCAGCCGACCACCGGCTCGGCTCCCGCGGGCCGGCCGCCCCACGGGTAGCCGAGCGGAACCGTGCGGTCGGGGCCGTACAGCTCGCGGGCGGCGGAGCGGCAGGCGTCGAGCAGTCCGGGGAAGGACACGCCGCCGTCGTGCGCGGGCAGCCGGGCCTGCGCGGCGCCGCTGGGCCTCGCGCCGTCGGGCACGCGTGCCGGGCGGGGTGCCGGTGCGTGGGTGCGCAGTGCGCGCAGCCGGTCCGCCCAGTAGGCGGCCGCCCGGGGTGTCTCCGCCTTCTCCTCGGCGGCGAGTTGGCCGAGGACCGCATCCCGGTAGGCGGCGAGTTCGGCTTCCGTCTCCCCCGGTGCGGGGAGGGATCCGCCGGCTTCCTCGGCGTAGGCGGCACCGAGTTCGTCGACGATCCGGGCGAGCGAGCGGCCGTCGCAGACGGCGTGGTCCAGGACGACGGCGAGGACGTCCTCCTCGCGCTCCTCGTCGTGCACGAGGAAGAGGCGCAGGGCCGGCCCGTGCGCATCCCAGGAGGCCAGCTCGCGCCGGAGCGCGTCGGCGGGCGACTCCCCCGGTACGCGCGCAGGGCGGGTCAGGCCGATGTCCGGATCGGCGGCGACGCTCAGGACGGGAGTGCCGCGGACCACGGTGGGGCGGGAGCGCAGGGCGGTGTGCCGGGACGCGAGTCTGCGGGCGGCGGCCCGCAGGCGTTCGGGGTCGATGGTGGCGGACGGGAACGCGAAGAACATCGGCACCAGGTCGGGGCGCCCCGTCGGGTCCAGCGAACGCACCAGCACGAAGCGGCGCTGCGCCCCGGTGACCGGGAGGAGGGTGTCGGACCGGTCGCCGGCGAGACGCCGGTAACGGGCCAGGTACTGGCTGGTGATGCTGAGCACGTGGTCCTCTTCGTCGTGGCCGCGGTCGCGTGGAACGGTGCGGCGGCTGTGGCGGCGCTCCCCCGGGCGCCGTCGTGCGGTGGTCAGACGGCGGGTGTGGGAGCCGGCCGTTCGTCGTCTTCGACCGGGGTCGTGTCCCGGGGTGTCCCGTGGGCGGCGTCCGTGCCGTCGTCGTCCTGCGGAGCGGGCAGGTCCCGCATCCGGCGCAGCGGCGAGAGCAGCAGCGGCAGGGGGACGGCGAGGATGCCGGCGGCGCACCAGGCGAGCGCCGTGCGCGACCCGTACGACTGGGCGAGGGCTCCGCCGAGGAGCGCGCCGAGCGGCAGGGTGCCCCACATGAGGAAGCGCAGGGTGGCGTTCATCCGGCCGAGCAGGCGGGGCGGGCACATCCCCTGGCGGAAGCTGACCTGGGCGACGTTGTAGACGACGGCGCCGAAGGAGACGACCGCCGATCCGGCGGCGAAGAGGACCGCCCCGGCGAGGCCGTGCCCGGACAGGGGCCACAGCAGTGCGAACGGCCCGGTCACGAGGAGGGACAGGAGGATGACCCGGGCCTGGCCCAGCCGCGCGGCGATGGGTCCGGCGGCCAGGGCGCCCAGGAGGCCTCCCACGGCCGACGCGGACAGCACCAGGCCGAGTCCGCCGGCCTCCAGGCCGACGACGCGGACGAGGTGCACGGTCTGCGTCGCCATCAGGACGGCCGTGCAGAAGTTGGCGAGGCCGGTGGTGAGGGCTATGACGCGGAGCAGCGGGTGGCCGAGGATGAAGCGGACGCCCTCGCCGATCTCCTTGCGCAGGGAGGCCCCGGCGGCGCGTTCGGGTACTTCCTCGGTCTTGTCGATGCGGAGGAGGAACAGGGCGGAGAGTACGTAGCCGACGGCGTCGACGATGACCGCGAACTGCGCGCCGACGAGCTGTACCAGTCCGCCGCCGATGCCGGGGCCGGTCACGTGGGCGGTGGACCGGACGGTCTCCAGCGCGCCGTTGCCCGCCACGAGTTGCTCGCGCGGCAGGATCTGCGGCAGATAGCTCTGATGGGCGACGTCGAAGAACACGGTCGCCACCCCGGTCACGAGTGCGACGGCGTACAGCTGGGCCATGGTCAGGACACCGCCGAGCGCGGCGGCGGGGATGCTCGCCATGGCCGCTGCGCGCACCAGGTCCGCGCGGATCATCAGGGGTCGTTTGCGCATGCGGTCGGTGAGCGCCCCGGCGGGCAGCCCGACGAGCAGGAAGGCGGCGGTCTCGGCGGCGGTCAGGAGCCCCACCTGGAAGGCGGGGGCGTCGAGTACGAGAACGGCCACGAGGGGCAGCGCCACCAGCGTCACCTGGGCACCGAACTGTCCCGTGGCGGCTCCCGCGAGCAGCAGTCGGAAGTCGCGCAAGCGCATGGGGCTACCGGCGGCAGCTCCGGATGTGTCGGACATGTGAACGACATTCACGGATTCCTCGATCAAGAGTCAAAGTAAACCTGTCACTTTCGGACTTGTTTTGCGGCTCCTCGGACATGGATCGGGAAATTTTTCGAACTACTCGGGGTAAGGCGGCGTGAATTCCTGGCACTTGCGCCACGGCGGGCGGCACGTGGGGCAAGGGGGAACAGGGGACACGGCCGGACGGCGGGCGACTTCTCTTACCCTGAGTAACCGTCCGCACCCTGACCGAAAACCTTCATCCGCGGCCACCCGCCTGCGGAGGCGCATATTCCGTCCGTTATGAACACCGCCTGGAACGCCGGTGGTTGTGGCGGGCGGCACAACGCACCCTGTCGCCCCAGGTCAACCGGGTGAGCGGCCCAGGGCCCTGCTCAACCGGCCGGGCCGGTGCGCCGGGGCGGCGAGCCCGGCCGTCTCCCGGCCCCGGGGCCGGGAGACGGTCCGCGGTCAGCGACGGTGGCGGCCGCGGGGCGGCACGGCGGCGGTGTCCCGGTCGCCCGGTGGAGGACGCCGAGACGCTCGTGCGGCAGGGCCCGTACGGCCCGACCGGGCCCGTGCAGTCGATCCGCAACCGGTCCAGCGGCCTGCGCCCGTCCATGGACGCGGCCCGGGTCACCGACGACACGGGCGTCTCCCCATGCGGTTGTGGACGATGTGCTGCCACGCGGCGTTGGCCGCATGGCAGCTGGTCGACGTCGACAGCGGCACGTACGCGGCGGCGCGGGTCGGCGGCAGTCCGAGCGAGCCCGCCTGCCCCGTCCGGGTGGAATCTTTCCCCCGACCGGGGATCCCCGCTGGTCGCATGGGGTGAATGGGACGCGCCCTTCGTTTCCCGACCCCCCGCGGGAGGCGTTGATGGGGACGTGAATACCTCAAGCACCGCCCCGATACTGTCCGCCCCTCTCGCGACCGAGGCGCCGCTCACCGTGTACGACTCGGGCGCGGACAGCGCGCCCGGTGTCATACTCATCCACTCCTGCACGACCCTCGGCACCACCCTGGTCGTCCATCTCGCGGGTGAGATCGACCACTTCAGCGCGGCTCCGCTGCGGGCGTTCCTCGCCTCGGCGGCCGACAACGGCCATACCGGCCTGGTGCTGGACTGCTCGCGGGTCACCTTCTGCGACTCCGGCTTCCTGGCCGCCCTCGACTGGTGGCCCCGGCAGGGACGCCGCCTCAGGCTCACCCACCGCTCCCGGGCCGTGGAGCGCCTCCTGCGCACGGCAGCCGCGGCGGCACTGCCGGCCCCGGCCCCCGGTCCTCCGGCGCGCTGCCGCCCGACTCCCCCGCGCCTGGGCCCCACGGGGTAGCCGGCGGGCAGGTGGGGCCCCGCGTGCGCCGGCCCGCGGGCCGG
>NZ_MQUR01000173.1 GCF_001953875.1 Streptomyces amritsarensis | reverse complement strand
CGGGCGTGGCCCGCACCCCTCGGGGTGCGGGCCACGCCCGTTCGCGTACCCGGGTCTCACTCGATCTTCGGGGTGATGCGCGCCGGTCCCGCCTGCGGATCCGTGCGCAGCTTGTCCTGGAGCTGCCTGCTCCGTTCGGTGAGCTGTTGCGGGCCGCTGAGCGGCGGCACCCCGGTCACGCTCTCGCCGGGTGCCGGCGGAGGGTCGTAGCGGGTGGGCGCGGTCGCCACCGTGTAGGCGGTAGCGGCCGTGATCACCGCGGTCAGGCCGAGCGTCGCCCGGGTCCACTGCCGGCCGCGCCGCTCGCCGCCGCCGCGGACCGCAGCCGCCGGGCGCGGGGTGAGCGCGAACGGCGGCCGCAGCGCGACGAGCCGCTCCCGCAGCGCCGCGGACTGCTTCTCGACCGGTACGTCGGCCAGTTCCGGGATCCGGGCGGCGAGTTCGGCGTGCGCGTGCAGGATGCGGTTGCCGGCGGCGAGGGTCGTGGCCTCCGTCTCGGCGGCGGTGTCGGGCAGGTCGAGGCCGACGCCGTCGTAGAGCAGGACGGTGCGCCGGTGAACGGGGGACAGCGCGAGCAGGGCGTCGAGCAGGATCCGGTCGGCGGGATCGGCCGGGGGCGGGTCGGGTCTGCGGTGGGCGCGCCGGAACCGGTGCCAGGGGGAGAGCGCGTGCTCGTAGGCGATCGCGCGCACCCAGCCCTCGGGGTCCGGGTCGGTGGCCACTTCGGGCCACTGGTCCCAGGCCCGGGTAAAGGCCCGGTCCACGGCCTCCAGGGCGAGGGCGCGACGCCCGGAGAGCAGGTAGCTCTGCAGGGCGAGGGCGGGCGCGGCCCGGTCGTAGAGGGTGTCGAAGGCATCCGCCGGCCCGAGGAGGGGGCGTACGGCCGGTCGGGCGACGGCTCCGGCCGCGCCGCCGCCGGTGTCGCCGGTGTCGCCGACGGGCGTGTCGGCGGTGTCGGTGGCGACCGCGGGGCCCTCCGGGGCGGTCGGACCGCCCTCGGCGCCGGCCCCGGCCCCGGGTGCCACCGCCACCAGGACCGGTTCGGCCGGTTCGGCCGGTTCGGCCGGTTCGGCCGGTTCGGCCGGTTCGGCCGGTTCGGCCGGTTGGGCCGGAGCAGCCGGGTCGGTCCGGCCCGGCGGCCCGGCCGCGTCCGCGTCCGCGGCCGCCGGCGGGGCGGTGAGGCCGTCGAGGAACCGCGCGTACGCGGCGTGCTTGCGCCCGCGCGGGTTCGTGCGTCCGGACTCCCAGTGGCGGACCGTCGCCGCGGAGACACCCATGGCCGCCGCGACCTCATCGAGCGTCAGCTCCGCGGCTTCGCGCAGACTTCGGCGCTCGTGCGGGGCGGGCAGGCCCTCGACGTTTCGTGTCATGCCACACTCCCCGCAACCCGGCAGCCCTGAGCAATAAAGTACATAAACGTATATTGGGCGACACCACGGACATTCGCCTGTTACCCGCCCATAGCGCGTGTCGTTGGCACCATGGCGGGGTGACCCAAGTGACCGAACGCGGGACCCGGTTGCCGGCGTCCCCGCGAACCGGCGTGCGACGGCGCTCGCCGGCCGCCGCCGCATGCGTGGTGGGCGGCGCCGTGGCGGCCGGACTCGGGCTCGGCTTCCTCGCCGTGCTCGTCATCGTCCTGTGGATCAGCTCCCCCTACCCCGACAGCGGTCCCGGCGGGGCCCTGCACCTCGCCGCCGGGCTGTGGCTGCTCGCCCACGGGACCGAACTGCTGCGCTACGACACGCTTTCCGGCGTCCCGGCACCCGTCGGTGTGACACCGCTGCTGCTCGCCCTGCTGCCCGTCCTGCTCGTTCGGCGGGCCGCCCGCCTGGGCGGCGCCTCCGACGAGGAGGACGAGGACGTGCTGCCCGCGACCGCCGTGTTCTCGGCCGTGCTCTGCGGATACCTCGCCGTCGGGGCGCTCGCCACGGTGTACGCCGCCGGCGGGCCGATGCCGGCCGACCCCATCAGCGCCGCCTGGCACGTCCCGCTGGTTGCCGTGCCGGCCGCGGCCGGCGGGGTGTGGGGGGCCAAGGGCCGGCCGCTCGGGCCGCTGCCGAAATGGCTGCCGGAGGGCGTACGGAGGGGGTTCGCACGCCCTCGGTACGCGCTGGCGCTGCGGGCGGGCGCGGGTGGCGCCCTGGTGCTCCTGGGCGGCGGAGCGCTGCTCGTCGGTGCCTCGCTCGCCTGGCACGGCGCGCAGGTCCAGGCCTCGTTCCTGTCGCTGACGGGGGTGTGGTCGGGCCGGTTCGCGGTCCTGCTGCTCGCGCTCGCCCTGATCCCGAACGCCATGGTCTGGGGAGCGGCCTACGCGCTCGGCCCCGGCTTCTCCCTCGGCGCCGAGGTCACGGCCACCCCGCTGGGCTTCGCCGGCGCGCCCGCCCTGCCCCGGTTCCCGCTGCTGGAAGCGCTCCCGGCCGCGGGGGCGGGCACCCCGCTGACCTGGGCCGCCGCCGGAGTGCCGGTGGTCGCCGGGCTGGCGGTGGGCTGGTTCGCGGTGCGCCGGGCACGGGAGGTCTCGTACGGGGAGACCGCGCTCACGGCGGCCCTCGGCGCACTGGTCTGCGGCCTGGCGATGGCCGGGCTCGCGGCGGCCGCGGCGGGACCGCTCGGCTCACGGCGGCTGGCCGAGTTCGGGCCGGTGTGGTGGGCCACGGGCGCGGCGGCCTTCGCGTGGACGCTGGCGCTGGCCGTGCCGGTGGCGGTGGGGGTGCACGCGTGGCGCTACCGCCCGGCGGAGGGCCCGGTCACGGGCGACGCGGACGTCCCGTTGGACGACGGCTGGCACGACAGCGGGGTGCGGGAGCTGCGGTGGGAGGCGATGCGGAGGGCGTCGGGGACGCTGGTGCCGGAAATCGTCGCCGAGCCGGTGGCTCCGCCGGTCGTGGTGGCTCCTGTGCCCGCGGCGGCTGCGGCACCTGCGGTGCGGATGCGGCGGGCGGTGACCGTGGTGTCCGGGCTGGACCTGGGGGCGGTGGCTCCGCCCGTGGCGGCGCCGGTTCCGCCCGTGGCTCCGCCGGTGGTCGGGGTGCGGGTGCTTGCCCGGCGGAAGCCGCCTGCCTAGACCGTCCGGTGCGTTGCCGGGTGCGGCGCCGCTGCCCCCGGGCCCCCGCGCCTCAAACGCCGGCGGGGCTGAAAAGAGCGGGGCTCCGCCCCGGGCCTCGCGCATCGACACGCCGGCGGGGCGGGCGGCGGCGGGGCGGCGGCGGTTACCGGCGGACCTGCAGGACCTCGCCCACGAAGTTGTCCGGGAGGAGGGTGTTGCACTGGAGCTCCGCCGACTTGGTGAGGGCGTCGTCGCGGCAGACGTAGAAGTCCTTGTACACGAGCTGCAGTGCGTACGAGCTCATGGCCAGCAGGATCGCCAGCGAGGCGGTGACCAGGCCGCTCACCGCCGCCGTGCGCTGCGGTCGCGCCGCCGGGCCCAGGGCGTCCAGGCCCGCCGGGGCGCCCGGCTCGCCGGTCGCCGCGACCGGCTTGCCGCGGAGCGCGCTGATACCCCAGTACAGGGCGAGCGCGCCCAGCAGGAGGCCGACCGACGGGATGCCGAAGATGCCGAAGAAGAAGCCCCACATGCCCGCCAGCAGCGCGTAGCGGGCGCGGCGCTGGATCGGGTCCGTCGGGTCCCAGCGCGCCGGGCCGCGCTGCCCGCCCGAGTCCCCCGGGCCGCTCCCGTCGCCGTCACCGCCGCCACCACCACCGCTGCGCGGCTGCCACGGTTGGTCGGGCCGGCCTTCCGGCGGGGCCGCGAAGGGGTTGTCGTCGGTGGGGGAGTCGGGCTGACGGCGGTCCGGCATCGGGTGTGTTACTTCCCCTGTGTCATGGACGTCACGAGGACGTCGAGGCGAGGTGAGGCCAGTTTGCGGCTTGTACGCAGACGCTACCGCCCGCCCGTGCCCCCGTCCCTCGGGGGCCGTCCGGTGTGCCGGTATCGTTGCAGGCGGTCGGCGGCTTCGTATGGTTCCCCGTATATCGGTACCCCGAAGTTTCGTATGACCGCACAAAGACGAACACCGCAATTCCGCGAGAAAGGGCCTCCCATGGCCGCCTCCCGCCTGGTCGTGCTGGTCTCCGGTTCCGGCACCAACCTCCAGGCCCTGCTCGACGCCATCGACGCCCATCCCGGCGGATCCGAGGGCTTCGGTGCCGAAGTCGTCGCCGTGGGGGCCGACCGGGCGAACATCGCCGGCCTGGAGCGGGCGGAGAAGGCCGGGATCCCCACCTTCGTCTGCCCGGTGAAGGACTACGGGAGCCGCGCCGAGTGGGACGCCGCCCTCACCGCGGCGACCGACGCGCACGCGCCCGACCTCGTCGTGTCGGCCGGTTTCATGAAGATCGTGGGCAAGGAGTTCATCGACCGCTTCGGCGGCCGGTTCATCAACACCCACCCCGCCCTCCTCCCCTCCTTCCCCGGGGCGCACGGCGTGCGGGACGCGCTCGCCTACGGCGCGAAGGTCACCGGCTGCACGGTCCACTTCGTGGACAGCGGCGTGGACACCGGTCCGATCATCGCCCAGGGTGTGGTCGAGGTCCGGGACGAGGACGACGAAGCCGCTCTCCATGAGCGCATCAAGGAAGTCGAGCGACAGCTGCTCGTCGATGTCGTGGGGCGTCTGGCCCGGCACGGCTACCGCATTGAGGGACGAAAGGTAACAATCCAGTGACCGCCGCAGACACCGCAGCGAGCAACGACCCGACCACGACCCGGCGGCCGATCCGGCGTGCGCTCATCAGCGTCTACGACAAGACGGGACTGGAAGAGCTGGCCCGCGGCCTGCACGAGGCGGGCGTCGCGCTCGTCTCCACCGGCTCCACCGCCTCGAAGATCGCCGCCGCCGGGGTGCCCGTCACCAAGGTGGAGGAGCTGACCGGCTTCCCCGAGTGCCTCGACGGCCGGGTCAAGACCCTGCACCCGCGCGTGCACGCCGGCATCCTCGCCGACCTGCGCCTGGAGGACCACCGCAACCAGCTCGCCGAGCTGGGCGTGGAGCCCTTCGACCTCGTCGTCGTCAACCTGTACCCGTTCCAGGCCACCGTCCGGTCGGGTGCCACCGAGGACGAGTGCGTCGAGCAGATCGACATCGGCGGTCCGTCGATGGTCCGCGCGGCCGCCAAGAACCACCCGTCGGTCGCCGTGGTCACCAGCCCCGACCGGTACGCCGACGTCATCGCCGCGGCCCAGGGCGGAGGCTTCGACCTCACCGCCCGCAAGCGGCTGGCGGCCGAGGCCTTCCAGCACACCGCCGCCTACGACGTGGCCGTCGCCTCCTGGTTCACGAACGCGTACGCCCCGGAGGGCGGGGAGGGCGCGCTGCCCGAGTTCCTCGCCGGCGCCTGGGAGCGCAAGTCCACCCTCCGCTACGGCGAGAACCCGCACCAGGCGGCCGCGCTCTACACCGACGGGCAGCCGGGCGGGCTCGCCAACGCCGAGCAGCTGCACGGCAAGGAGATGTCCTTCAACAACTACGTGGACACCGAGGCCGCCCGCCGGGCCGCCTACGACCACGAGGGCCCCTGCGTCGCGATCATCAAGCACGCCAACCCGTGCGGCATCGCCGTCGGCGCGGACGTCGCCGAGGCGCACCGCAAGGCGCACGCCTGCGACCCGCTGTCGGCGTTCGGCGGTGTCATCGCCGTCAACCGCCCGGTGACCGTCGAGCTCGCCGAGCAGGTCGCGGAGATCTTCACCGAGGTCATCGCCGCCCCCGGCTACGAGGACGGCGCGGTGGAGATCCTCGCCAAGAAGAAGAACATCCGCGTCCTGAAGGTCGACGGCACCCCGCACCAGCCGGGTGACCTCAAGCCCGTCAGCGGCGGTGCGCTGCTCCAGCAGAGCGACCTCTTCCAGGCCGAGGGCGACGACCCGGCCAACTGGACGCTCGCCACCGGCGACGCCCTGTCCCCGGCGGAGCTCGCCGAGCTGGCCTTCGCGTGGCGGGCCTGCCGGGCCGTCAAGTCCAACGCGATCCTGCTCGCCAAGGACGGCGCCTCGGTCGGCGTCGGCATGGGCCAGGTCAACCGCGTCGACTCGGCGAAGCTCGCCGTCGAGCGGGCCGGCGCCGAGCGCGCGCAGGGCTCGTACGCCGCCTCCGACGCCTTCTTCCCCTTCCCGGACGGTCTGGAGATCCTGACCGCCGCAGGCATCAAGGCCGTGGTCCAGCCGGGCGGTTCGGTCCGTGACGAGCAGGTCGTCGAGGCCGCGCAGAAGGCCGGCGTGACGATGTACTTCACCGGCACCCGCCACTTCTTCCACTGAGTCCGGCTCGCCCCGGCACGGC
>NZ_MQUR01000062.1 GCF_001953875.1 Streptomyces amritsarensis | reverse complement strand
GCCTCAAACGCCGGCGGGGCTGGAGTTGGCCCCGGCGGGGCTGAAGGTGACCGGCGGGGCTGGAGCTGGCCCCGGCGGGGGTGGAGGGGTCAGAAGCCCGGGCCGTCCTGGCGGTTGCCGGCGGTGGCGAGGCGGCCCCAGAGGAGGTCGGTGAGGCCGGTGACCAGATCCGCGCGGTCGCAGGGGCGTTCGCCCAGCCACCAGTCGCCGGCCGCGTGCATCATGCCGACGATGCCGTGGCCCCAGACCCGGGCCAGCTGCTCCCCGCCGGGGCCGAGGTCCACCCGCTCGCTGATCACCTGGGCCAGTTCCTCGCCGAGCCTGCGCAGCAGCGGCGCCGAGTGCAGGCCGACGTCGAAGCCCCGTTCGGCGGTGTGGGAGTCCTCCGCGGGGTGCATCAGGAAGCGGTACACCTGCGGGCGGGCCTCGATGGCGGCCAGGTAGGTGTCGAGGGTCGCCTCCACCCGCCGGCGGCGCTCGGCGGGGGCGTCGAGCGCGGCCCGCAGCGAGTCGAGGAGGGCATCGGTGTGCCGGACGGCGAGGGCCTGGTAGAGGCCCGCCTTGTCCCCGAAGTGCCGGTAGAGGATGGGCTTGGTGATGCCGGCCTCGGCCGCGATGGCGTTCATGGAGGCCTTGGGGCCGTCCCTGAGCACGACCCGGTCGGCGGCTTCGAGGAGCTCCCGCCGGCGGCGTTCGGCCGCTCCCGGTTCGCCCGTCTGCTGCGTGGTCTCCATGACGTGTTCTCTCCCCGCCCTTGCGATGTGCCTGACGCACACGCAACGTAACACCCGTGGCACCCCGGCGATCGAATCGGCGGACCCGGACGGAGGGCCGGCGGGGACATCGCTCGTGCTTGACAGTGCTTACTCGCCGGTAACAGACTGTGGCCCTCACGTAGGTTACCGCAAGTAACCTCCGGAGCGACGAGTGCGGACAGGTGGAGGGAACATGGCGGAGTTCACCATGGAGCTGAACGACGACCAGAAGCAGGTGCGGGACTGGATCCACGGCTTCGCGGCCGACGTGATGCGCCCCGCCGCCGCGGAATGGGACGAGCGGGAAGAGACTCCCTGGCCCGTCATCCAGGAGGCCGCCAAGGTCGGCATCTACTCGCTGGACTTCTACGCCCAGCAGTTCTTCGACCCGACCGGACTCGGCATCCCGATGGCCATGGAGGAGCTCTTCTGGGGCGACGCCGGCATCGCGCTGTCCATCGTCGGCACCGGGCTCGCGGCGATCGGCGTCGTGGCCAACGGCACCGAGGAGCAGATCGGCACCTGGATCCCCCAGATGTACGGCACTCCCGACGACGTGAAGGTCGCCGCCTTCTGCTCCTCCGAGCCCGACGCCGGCTCGGACGTCGGCTCGATGCGCACCCGCGCGGTCTACGACCAGGCCAAGGACGAATGGGTCCTCAACGGCACCAAGACATGGGCCACCAACGGCGGTATCGCCAACGTCCACATCGTCGTGGCCGTCGTCGACCCGGAGCTCGGCACCAAGGGGCACGCGTCCTTCATCGTGCCGCCGGGCACGCCCGGGCTGTCCCAGGGCCAGAAGTTCAAGAAGCACGGAATCCGCGCCTCCCACACCGCCGAGGTGGTCCTGGAGGACGTGCGGATCCCCGGAAACTGCCTGCTCGGCGGCAAGGAGAAGCTGGACGAGCGCCTCGCCCGCGCCCGCGAGCGTGCCCGCAGCGGCGGGGGCGAGCGGGTCAAGAACGCGGCCATGGCCACCTTCGAGGCCTCCCGGCCGGCCGTCGGCGCGATGGCGGTGGGCACTGCGCGCGCCGCGTACGAGGTCGCCCTCGACTACGCGAAGACCCGCACGCAGTTCGGCCGCCCGATCATCGACAACCAGGGAGTGGCCTTCCAGCTCGCCGACATGCGCACGCAGATCGACGCCGCCCGGCTGCTGGTGTGGCGGGCCTCGTGGATGGCGGTCGCGGGCCGGCCGTTCGAATCGGCCGAGGGCTCGATGTCCAAGCTCTTCGCGAGCGAGGTCTCCAAGAAGGTCACCGCCCAGGCCGTGCAGATCCTCGGCGGCAACGGCTACACCCGCGAGTACCCGGTCGAGCGGATGCACCGGGACAGCGCGATCTACACGATCTTCGAGGGCACCAGCGAGATCCAGCGGCTGGTGATCGCGCGCACGATCTCCGGCATGCCGATCCGCTAGTGCTGTGGCCGGAGCGGTTTGCCGGGGCGCGGCGTCCGGTGCGGTGCATCGCAAGGCGGAGGGCCGCGGCTCCTACTGGACGTACGTGCGCGGTCCGACAACGCGGCGAGGTGCTGTGCCGGGCGTCGCGACCCGGTGAACCTCGCCGGTCACAGCACTAGGCGCTGCCTCGGCGGACGGGGTGCGGCGCCGGCCCCGCACCCCCTCCTGCGGCGCCTCAGCGCAGCGGCGTCAGGCAGGCGCTGGTGAACTCGTCCGGACCGTACTTCGGGTCGGCGACGTAGTCCAGCGGGGCGCAGTGCGCACCGGGGGCGTCCAGCAGGGCCGTGACCCTGTACGCGGCGCGGGACGAGTCGCAGGAGACGACCTCGAGGTCCTGCTCGACCCAGGTGCCCTCGTTGCGCACGCACTGCCCCACGTGCAGCTGCGGCGGGCCGTCGACCACCACGCCGATCACGAGGAGCGCCTGGACCGCCAGCGCGACGAGCAGCACCGGCATGAGGAAGAGCAGGGCCGGGGGGCGGCGCCACAGCGGCCGGCCCGGGTCGAGCGCCGGACGGTGGCCGCCGGACGGCGGAGCGAGCCTGCGGAAGGCGGCCCGCGGGCCGAGGTTCATCAGCAGGGTCACCGGGGTGATGAAGAGGGACAGCGGGCTCCACCAGCCCTGCCACAGGGTGTCCGCCGACATGCCGCGGTAGGTGGCGAGCCCGCAGTCCCGGCAGAACGGGCCCCGGCGGCTCAGGAACCGCGCCAGCACGATCAGGCCCTGGTGGCCCCGTACGGTGGCGGGCGCGGCCGGCCAGGCCCCGCACACGCTGCAGCCGTAGCGCCCCGGCTGCGGGTGGGCGGCGTACGCGCCGTACGGCTGCTGCGGGCCCGTGAACACGGGGCCGCCGTACGGGCCGGGCCCCTGCTGCTGCGGCGGTGGCGGACTGGCCACGGATCGTCTCCTCCTACTGTGCCGTCATCACCGGCGCGGTGATCACGGCACAGTAGCCCGCGCGATCAGCGGGCCAGCAGCCGGGCGATCGCGCGGCCGAAGAGGAGGCGCCCGGCGGCCGCCACCACCGGGTCCAGGGCGCGGGGGAGCCCGCGCAGGCGCACTTCCTCGCGCCAGTGGATCTCCGCACCGCCCTCGGCGAGGGGACGGATCTCGATCTCCGCCCAGCCCGTCACCGCCCGGCCGCGCTTCTCCAGCCGGACGAGCCCCGCCGAGTCCGCCGCGGGCGGCCGCCAGACGACGACCTCCATCCGGTCGTCGAATGTGATCCTGCCCACACCCGTACGGGCCGTGAAGATCGTTCCTGCGCGTGTCGGGGGCGCGGTCTCGATGATCGTCCGCGTGAGGGGGACCTGCGCCCCGTGGCGCTGCCAGTCCGTGAGCCTCGACCACGCCTCGGCGACGGGCGCGGGCGTACGGTGAATGATCCGGAAAACGGGCATGAGCGCATGGTAATCGGGCATACACACCGTGAACTGGACGGCGAACATGGGTTCCGTCCGGGGGTGGCGATCAGTAATACTCGCCGCCACCGTGGATCGCGGATTCGACCGGGTGACCACCGGCCCTCCCGCCCCACATCGCGAGGAGGTGCGCCATGTGCTCCCACCAGCCCCCCTGCCCAGCCGCCGACAGCGCCGACCACGACGCCGCCCGCATCGTGGCTCCCCATCCCGAACAGGGATGGAGCCTGCTCTGCAACGGAGTCGTGATCTTCGACGACACCGGTGAACTGCTCCCCGACAGCCGTGCGGTCGAACCCCGCCGCCCGGCCCTGGTCTGAGCGAGGAGGCAGCATGCGCCAGCAGCTGATCCGAAAGCCCGTCCCCAAGCCCGCCCCCCGAGACCTGGACCTGCGCACACCGTCGGGCAGACCCCTCCCGTACTGACGGGAGCCCCGGTGCGGTGGTGCAGCGGGCCGTCCGCGGGCTGGGTTCAGCCCGTGGGCGCCGCCGCCCCGCCGCGGAACGCCGCCTCGAAGGCCGCGTCCCCGATGGCCGCCCGCGCCTGCCGTTCCCCCTGGTCCCGTACGGCCTTCAGTGAGGGCGAGCCCATCTGCGGCCGGCCCACGGTCCGCCACCACGCGTGCCCGGTGCCCAGCAGGCGAGCCGCGAGCTCGCCGTCGCCCAGCCCGGCCACCGCCGCGGCCAGCAGGTCCAGGCCCAGCGCGATGCCCAGCCGGTCGCCGAGCAGCCGCTTCCCGGAGAGCATGGCCCGGACGTGGCGTGCGGCCTCCCCGTGGTCGCCCATGCTCAGCGCGGCCACCGCCAGGATGTAGTCCGCGTACGCCCGCATCCAGCGCTCGCCCAGCTCCGCACACACCTCCCGCAGGGACCGCGCCTCCTCGGTCGCTTCCTCGAAACGCCCCAGGGCGCACAGGGAGTAGCTGGTGGACAGCTTGCACAGCAGCCAGCCCGGTCCGGTGGTCCGCCCGCCGTGGGCGGCCCGCGCCCGCGGCCCGGCCAGCTCCAGGGCCCGCAGCGGATCGCCGGGCATCAGCACGGACGCCGCGTGCAGGTAGGCGGCGCGCAGTTCCCGTTCGGGGTCGGCCAGATGGGCGGCGTCCCGTGCGCACTGCTCGCCGACGCGCCGGGCTTCGTCCATGTCGCCCTGGAGCACCATCGTGAGCCCGAGGGACCACAGGGCCTGGTTGTACGCGAGTTCCGCGCGCGGGGCGACCGCCAAGGCCCGTTCGAGGAAGGCCCGTCCCTCGTGCACGTGCCCGCACGCGAACCAGTAGAACCACAGGGCGCCGGCCATCTCCAGCGCGGCCGTCGGGTCGGCGGTGAGCAGGTGCTCCAGGGCGGTGCGCAACTGCGCGTGCTCGGCGGTGATCCTGCGGTACCAGTCCACCTGCCCGGGGCCCATCCAGCCGCGGTCGGCGGCGTGCGAGAGCGCCGCGTACCAGTGGGCGTGCCGATCGGTGACCAGGTGCGTCTCGCCGAGCTCGCCCAGCCAGTCGTGCCCGTACTCGCGGATCGTGTCCAGCAGCCGGTAGCGGGCGCCGGCGCCGCGCTCCTCGGTCCGCAGGACCACGGACTTGGCGGCGAGGCCGGACAGTACGCGTTCCACCCGGGCGGCGGGCAGCGGCCCGCCCGCGCACACGGCGCGGGCCGCGGCGATGTCGAAGTCACCGGTGAACACCGAGAGCCGGGCCCACAACAGCCGTTCCAGCGGCTCGCACAGCTCGTGGCTCCAGCCGATCGTGGTCCGCATCGTCCGGTGCCGGGGCGGCCGCGGGACGCGGACGTCCGAGAGCATCTCGAAGCGCTCACCGATCCGCTCGGCCATCTGCTCGACGGTCCACAACCGCAGCCGGGCGCCGGCGAGTTCCAGGGCGAGCGGGATCCCGTCCAGGCGCCGGCACACCTCGGCGGCCAGCGCGGTCCGCTCCGGGTCGGCGAAGACGGCCGCGGCGCGCGGGGTCGCGGCGAGGGCACGGGCGCGGAAGAGGGCGAGGGCGTCGCTGTCGGGGCCCTCGCAGGGCAGCGGGCGGACCTCGACGACCGCCTCGATCGCGCTGCGCAGCGGTTCCCGGGAGGTGATGAGGATGGTCAACCCGGGTGCGGACTGCAGGAGTTCGCCCGCAAGGTGCCGGCAGTCGGGGACCAGGTGCTCGCAGGTGTCCAGGACGAGCAGCAGCTCCCGGTCGGCCATCCAGGCGCACAGCTCCTCGTCGAGCGGGCGCGGGGAGTGGTCGGCGAGTCCGACGGCGTGCGCGACCGTCGCCGTCAGCAGGGCGGGATCGCGCAGCGGTGACAGCTCCACCCACCAGACGCCGTCGCGGCGGGTCCGGCAGGCGTCGGTGACGGCGCGCAGGGCGAGCCGGGACTTGCCGACGCCTCCCACGCCGGTCAAGGTGATCAGTCTTCGTTCGCGCAACAGCCGCCCGAGCAGGTGCAGTTCGCGCTGCCGGCCGATGAAGCTCGCGGGCTCCGGCGGTAGATTCCCCGGTGGTGTCCCGGCCCCCGGCTCGGGGACGCCGTCCGTGGAATCTGGCTGATTGTCATTGACCGAGTACTCACCGAACACGGGAGTATTGTGCGCGATCTTCTTATCCCACCGTGCCGTCAATGCCGGATCCGGTTCCCCGGATCAGGCGACGAGCGTGATCCGCCGCTCCGCGGAGAAGGCGCCCCAGTTGCCGTCGGGGAGCCTGGCCCGCACTTTCACGGCCCACTCGGTGCCGACGGGCTCGGCCACGGTGAGGCGGTGCTCCACCCGGCCCGCGGGCACCGCGCCCGCACCGAACTGGATGACGGTGGTGGGCCGTCCGTTGACGTACAGCTCGTACTCGGCGGTCGGGCGGCCGGTGTCGGGGGCGGTCCAGGTGAGGGTGACGGCGCCCGGTGAGGCCGTCGCGGTGAGATCGGCGGGGGCGGTGCCCGGTCCGTCACCGGAGGCGGGGGGTGTGCTCACGTCCACGGCCGGGCCGTCGGGGGAGGAGTTGTCGGCGCCGTCGCGGGCCCGGACGGTGAAGGTGTAGACGGTGTCGGGTCGCAGGCCGGTCAGCGTGGTCGTGCTGTCGCCGGGGCCGGCGGTGTGGATGCGTACGCCGCCCTGGTAGACGTCGTAGGCGGTGACGCCCGTGTCGTCCGCCGAGGGGGTCCACGACACCCGGGCGGACCGGGGGCCCGTCGCGCCGCCGGTGGTGGTGGCCGGCGCGGAGGGCGGGGTGCGGTCCTCGGCCTTGGCCGCCGGGGTGGTGACGCGCGCGGCCGGAGCGGCCGGGGACAGGTTCCCGGCGGAGTCCCGGGCCCGCACCGTGAAGGAGTAGGCGGTCTGCGGGGTGAGGCCGGTGATGTCCACCATGGTCTTCTCGGCCGGGAGTTCCCGCACCGGTCGATCGCCCTCGAACACCTGATAGTGCGTCACCCCGTCCCGGGCCGCGGCCGCGTTCCACATGACGTGCACGGAGGTGGCGCTGCCGGCCTGGGCGGTGAGTCCGGTGGGGGCGGACGGCGGCACGGTGTCGGGCGCGGTGCAGGCGGTGAGGCCGGTCAGGCCGGTCAGGGTCAGGAAGAGGGCGAGCGTGGGGGCGCTGCGTCGCACGGGGGGCCTTCCTCGGCTTCCGTAAAGGTCTAGACATATATGGCACGGAAGGCGGGGGAGCGACAAGACCTGTGCGCTACCGACCGAGGATGTGACCCGAGTCGTCGACTTCTGATCACATCTGGCATTATTGCCAGCTCTTTGCAATAACGGATGAACGTGAACAGGGATGTGCAGAGCATGACGGCCCGGACAGTACGGGGAGCGGCCAGGGTGGCACTGGCCGGCGCACTCATCACGGGCGTGGCGGCCTGCTCCGCCCCCGCGGGCGGGGCCGGCGGCGCCGCCGGCGCGGACTCGGTCGTGGTCGCCGCAGCCACCGAGCCGGACAGCCTCAGCCCGCTGCTCGGCTACGGCAAGGACGGCAACTCCAAGATCTTCGACGGGCTGCTGACGCGCGACGCGGACATGAAGCTGAAGCCCGCCCTGGCCCAGGCCCTCCCGGAGGTGTCCGCCGACGGGCGCACCTACTCCTTCACCCTTCGCCGGGGCGTGAAGTTCAGCGACGGGGCGCCCTTCTCCGCCAAGGACGTCGTCTTCACCTACCGGACGATCCTCGCCGCGGGGACGAACAACCCCTCCAAGACCGAGCTGGACGCGATCGAGACCGTCGAGGCGAAGGGCGAGGACACCGTCGTCTTCACCCTGAAGTACCCCTACGCGCCCTTCGCCGAGCGGACCGTGCTGCCCATCGCCCCGGAGCACATCGCGGGCAAGCAGGACGTCAACAGCGGCGACTTCACCACACACCCCGTCGGCACCGGCCCCTACGTGCTCACCGGCTGGTCCAAGGGCGAGAAGCTCAGCTTCAAGGCCAACCCCCACCACTGGGGCGGCGAGCCCGCCGTCAAGAAGTTCACGATGGCCGTGATCAAGGACGACGACGTACGCGCCACCCGGCTGCGCTCCGGCGAGCTGGACGGCGCCATCCTGCCGCCCAACCTGGCCGAGGGCTTCGCGAAGGACACCGCGCGGCGCACCTACGCCGCCAAGACCTTCGACTACCGCACCGTGACCCTCCCGACGCACCACGAGGTCACCGGCGACCTCGCCGTCCGCCGGGCACTGGACATCGCCGTGGACCGGACGGCCATGGTCGACAAGCTGCTCGACGGCGCGGGCAAGCCCGCCTTCGGGCCGGTGCCGACCGACAGCCCGTGGTTCGCGGCCGGCACCGAGCGCCGCCACGACCTCGACCGGGCCCGCAGGATCCTCGACGACGCCGGCTGGAAGGCCGGCGCGGACGGTATCCGCACCAAGGACGGGGTCCGCGCCTCCTTCCCGCTCTGGTACACCTCCGGCGACAAGATCCGCCAGGACCACGCCCTCGCCTTCGCCTCCGACGCCAAGAAGGCCGGCATCGAGGTCAGGACCGAGGCCGGCACCTGGGAGGTCATCGAACCCCGGATGAAGACCGAGGCCGTCCTCGCGGGCGGCGGCTCACCGGCCGACCCCGACTTCGACCAGTACCTGCTGCTGACCTCCTCGCACGGCGGAGACGGCTTCAACAACATGGCCTGGTACGACGATCCCGCCGTGGACGCGGCCCTCGCCGAAGGGCGCCGCAGCGCCGACCCGGCCGTCCGCAAGGCCGCCTACGACACGGTGCAGCGCCGCCTCGCCGACAACCCCGGCTATGTCTTCCTCACCCACATCGACCACCTCTACGTCGTGAACGACAAGTGGGACGGACTCGGCACACAGGTGGAGCCGCACGACCACGGCCTGGGCGCGGGCCCCTGGTGGAACGTCGAGACCTGGAAGCCCAAGCAGAAGTGAGCCGCGCGCAGTGACCACCCGCTCCGTCCGCCTCCCCTGGAGGCCGATGGCCCGCATGGCGGGGCGGCGGACCCTGTCCGCCGCCCCCGTCCTGCTCGCCGTCACCTTCGGCGTCTTCGCCCTCGCCGCGCTGTCCCCCTTCGACCCGGTCAAGGCCTACGCCGGCACCGCCGGCCTCACCGCCTCGCAGGCCGAACTCGACCAGCTGCGGATCAACCTCGGCGTCGACCGGCCCCTGGTCGCACGCTGGTGGGACTGGCTGACCTCGGCGCTGACCGGCGACCTCGGCACCTCCGCCGTCATGCGCCAGCCCGTCGCCGACGTCATCGCGGAGCGGGTGGGCTGGTCGGCGCTGCTCGCGGCCTGCGCCTTCACCGCGGCCGTCCTCGCGGGCACCGTGCTCGGGGTGCTGGCCGCACGCCGGACGGGCGGCCCGCTTGACCGCACCGTGTCCGCGCTCGCCTACACCCTGGAGGCCGCGCCGGCCTTCTGGCTGGCGCTGCTCGCCATCTGGTTCTTCTCCGTACGGCTCGGCGCGCTGCCCTCGGGCGGCCTCACCGACGCGGGCAGCGACACGGTCACCTTCGCGCAGGTCGCCTCCCACCTCGTGCTGCCCGCACTGGTGCTGGGCGTCTCCCAACTGCCCTGGTTCTTCCTGTACGTCCGCCAGGGCGTGGCCGACGCCCTCGCGGAAGACCCCGTACGCGGCGCCCGCGCGCGCGGCCTGGCCGAACGCAGGGTCCTGCTCGGCCACGCCCTGCGCTCCGGCATGCTGCCGATGCTGACACTGATCGGCTCCCGGGTACCCGAACTCATCACCGGCGCCCTGCTCGTGGAGACCGTCTTCAGCTGGCCGGGCGTCGCCGCGGCGACCGTGCAGGCGGCCACCTCGGTCGACTTCCCACTGCTGGCGGCACTGACCGTGCTGGCCACCGGGGCGGTACTCGCCGGGAACCTGCTGTCCGACCTGCTGTACGGGCTGGCCGACCCGAGGGTGGGCTTCGATGGCTGAGCAGGTCTGGCGCACCCGGGGCGGCGCCCGGCGCTCCACGCGCACCCTGCGGGTCCGCGCCTGCGCCGCCGTCATGGCGGTGGTCGTGCTGGCCGTCCTGGTCGTGCCCCCGCTGGCGCAACTGGACCAGCAGGCGGTGGACCTGGCGGCGAAGCTGCAACCCCCCTCGTGGGCCCACCCCTTCGGCACCGACGACGTGGGACGCGACCTGCTGCTGCGGTGCGTCCACGGACTGCGGGTGTCCCTGCTCGTCGGCCTGGTGGCCGCACTGGTCGCCACCGTCATCGGCACGGCGGTGGGCGCCGCCGCGGGCGCGCTCGGCGGCTGGGCCGACCGGATCGCGATGCGGGTCGTGGACACCCTCTCCGCCATCCCGCACCTGCTCCTGGGCATCTTCGTCGTGGCCGTGTTCCGGCCGGGGCTGTGGCCCGTCGTGGCCTCGGTCGCGGTCACGCACTGGCTCTCGACGGCCCGGATCGTCCGGGCGGAGGTGCTGTCGCTGCGCGGCCGGCCCTACGTGGACGCGGCCGTCTCCGGCGGGGCCTCGCGGTGGCGGGTCGCCGTACGGCACCTGGTGCCCGGCATCCTGCCGCAGGCCGGCCTCGCCGCCGTACTGATGATCCCGCACGCGATGTGGCACGAGTCCGCCCTGTCCTTCCTGGGCCTGGGGCTCCCGGCCCACCAGGCGAGCCTGGGCAACCTCGTGCAGGGCGCGCGCGGCTCGCTGCTCGCCGGGCACTGGTGGCCGACCCTCTTCCCCGGCCTCCTCCTGATCGTCCCGACCCTGGCCATCGCCGGCCTCGCGGGCGCCTGGCGCGACCGCCTCAACCCGCGCCGCCGCTCGGAGCTGACCCTGTGACCCCCTCGCCCCACGTCCCAGCCGCCGCCGGAGCCGACGCTTCCCGCCCCGGCGGGGTCGAGCCCGTCCTGCGTGTCGAAGGCCTCTCCGTCCGCTTCCGCATGGCCGCCGGCCGGTATGTGGAGGCCGTCACCGAAGCCGCCTTCGCCCTGGCCCCCGGCGAGAGCCTCGCCCTCGTCGGGGAGAGCGGCTGCGGCAAGTCCGTGCTCGCCTCCGCCCTCCTCGGCCTGCTCCCGGCCAACGCCGAGACCGCCGGATCGGCCCTGCTGGCCGACGGCCTCGACCTGCTCGCCGCCGACGAGCGCACCCTCGCCCGTACCGTGCGCGGCCGGCGGGTCGGACTGGTCCCGCAGAGCCCCGCCGCCCACCTCACCCCGGTCCGCACCGTCCGCTCCCAGCTGGAGGAGACCGTGCGTGAACTGGCCGGCACCGCAGACGCCGGCCACACCACGCAGGCCGGCCCGCCTCCCGCCTCCGGCGGATCCGACCGGCCCGCCCGCCGCGGACGCCGGCACCGGCTCGCCGCCCTGCGCGCGGCGGCGGAGGCGGCCGCCGGCCGCGCCGCCTTCCCCGCCTCCCACCTCGACCGCCACCCCCACGAGCTCTCCGGCGGCCTCGCCCAGCGCGCGGCCACCGCCCTCGCCCTGGTGGGCGACGCCCCGCTGCTGCTGGCCGACGAGCCGACCACCGGCCTCGACCGCGACCTCGTCCTGCGCACCGCCGACGAGCTGCGCGCCCACACCCGAGCCGACGGCCGGGCGCTGCTGCTGATCACGCACGACCTGGCCGCGGCCGAGCGGATCGCCGACACCGTCGCGGTCATGTACGCGGGCCGGATCGTCGAAATCGCCCCGGCCGGGGCCTTCTTCGGCAGCCCCGGCCCCCGCCACCCCTACGCCCGGGGCCTCCTCGACGCCCTCCCCGAACGCGCCTTCATCCCCGTGCCCGGGGCCCCGCCGGAGCTCGGCGCCCTCCCCCCGGGCTGCGCCTTCGCCGCCCGCTGCGCGGCCGCCGACCCGCTCTGCCGCACCCGGCGGCCCGCGCTCACCGAAGGAGTGGCCTGCCACCATGCTTGAGCTCAAGGACATCACCGCCGGCTACGACCGCCGCACCCCAGCGGTTCGCGGCGCGCACCTGAGCCTGCGCCCGGGGGAGTCCCTCGGCCTGCTCGGGCCGAGCGGCTGCGGCAAGTCCACCCTGGCCCGCGTCGCCGCCCTGCTGCACCGGCCCGACCGGGGGACCGTCACCCTCGACGGCCACGCCGTGACCGGCTTCTCCCACCGGGCCCCGCGCTCCCTGCGCACCGCGGTCGGCGTCGTCTTCCAGCAGCCGCGGCTGGCCGCAGACCCGCGCCTGCGGCTGCGCGACCTCGTCGCGGAACCCCTGCGCGCGACCGGCCGGCGCAGCGAAGCGGCGGCGCGGGTGGCCGAGTTGGCGCAGCGTGTGGGGCTCGGCGCTGATCTGCTCGCCCGCCGGCCCCACGAGGTCAGCGACGGACAGCTGCAACGGGCCTGCCTGGCCCGGGCCCTGGTGCTGTGCCCGCGCTGGCTGGTCTGCGACGAGATGACCGCGATGCTCGACGCCTCCACCACGGCCGCCCTGGTCGCGGTCGTGGAGGACTACCGCGCCGAGACGGGGGCCGGGCTGCTCGCGGTGGGGCACGACCCGGTGCTGCTGGAGCGCTGGTGCGGGCGCACCGCCCACTGGAACGAGATCGTCAAGGACCGACCGCCCGTCACGGACCGTCAACACCCGTACGGCGGACACGTCCTTCGCCCGTGAGCACCCCGCCCTGCGCCACCATGACGGTGACTCAGGAGGTCTCGATGGTGCTTTCCCTCTCCGTGGTCGTCCTTCTCCTCATCCTCGCCTGGATCTTCCTGCGCAGCGGCGGGCTGAAGTTCTCGCACGCACTCGTCTGCGTGCTCCTGGGCTTCTACCTCGCGAGCAGCAGCATGGCCGCGACCATCCACAGCGGCCTGACGGCCACCGCGAACGCGGTCTCCAGCCTCAATCCCTGATCGACTGTTGCGCCTTCGTGAATCATCCGGCGCATGCATGGACTCCTCCGGCACCGCGACCTAGCGTCTGGCCGCGGCGCGATGTCAGACGCAATGTCAACACAACGGTTGCGACACGGAGGAAGTCCGGATGTTCCGAAGAGCGCTGAACTGCGCCGTAGTGCCCGCCGTGGCCGCCTTCACGGTGCTCCACGGCGGCTCCCCGGCCCAGTCCGAGGAGATACCCAAGGCGCCGGGCCACCGGCTGATCGCCCACTACGAGGGCGCCCCCGCGACCGCCGCGCCGCTGCCGGGCCAGGCCCCGCCGCAGCACCCGTACCTCGCGCCCAACGGCCGCAACGGCATGCACTCCGACGCGGCCGGCAGCGCGACCTCGCCCTGGGCGGGGCCGCTCGGCAAGAACCTCCAGGTGACCAGCGAGAAGATCGCGGCGCTCGGCGGCGAGTGCGCCACCGCCACCTTCGACGCGGGCGGCCGCCTCGTCACGGTGTGCGGCACCTTCTCGGGCTTCAAGGTCAAGCTCCTGGAGCCGCGTACGCTGGCCACGCTCGCCGAGTACCAGCTCCCGCAGCGCTCCTCCACCGTCGAGGCGATCACCTCGCTCGACTTCGCGAAGATCTTCAAGGACACCTCGGGCGGCGCCTACTTCTACCTGGACGACCAGGACCGCGCCGTCCTCGCCGACTCCCGCCAGCACGTGCTGCGCCTCGCGCACTCCCAGAACCCCGACGGCAGCTGGAAGTTCACCGTCGACGACGACTGGGACCTCACCGGCCACGTTCCGCACGACTGCGTGACCTGGACCAATCTGCGGCCCACCGGCGGCTGCGACCCCGTCACCTCCGTCATGCCCGACTGGGAGGGACGCATCTGGTGGGTGACCCGCCAGGGCCGGGTCGGCACCGTGGATCCGGCCACCGGGCAGATCCGCTCCGTGCGGCTGGCGGGCGAGGAGATCCAGAACTCCTTCTCGGTCGCCGAGGACGGCGTCTCCATCGTCTCCGACCACGCGCTGTACAGCTTCCGGGCCGCCCCCGACGGTACGCCCGTGGTGCAGTGGCGCCAGACCTACGACCGCGGGACCGCCGCCAAGCCCGGCTCCGTCAACCAGGGTTCGGGCACGACACCGGACCTCTTCGGCGACGGATACGTCGCCATCACCGACAACGCCGACGACCGGATGAACGTCCTGGTCCACCGGCGGGGCGCGGACGTCCCCGCGGACCGGCGGCTGGTCTGCAAGGTGCCCGTCTTCGGCTCCGGCGCCTCGACCACCGACAACTCCCTGATCACCTGGGGCAACAGCATCGTCGTCGAGAACAACTACGGCTACGAGAACCCCACCAGTGTGCTGCTGGGCAGGTCCGTCGTGGGCGGGGTGGCCCGTATCGACGTCCGCGCCGACGGCAGCGGCTGCGACACGGTGTGGGAGAGCGCCGTGCGCGCGCCGTCCGTGGTACCGAAGCTCTCCACCGCGAACGGGCTGCTCTACTTCTACGAGAAGGAGCCCAACGCCTGGGGGATCGACGGCTGGTACCTGACGGCCGTGGACTTCCGCACCGGTGAGCGGCGCTGGCGGCAGCTGACCGGCACCGGCCCGCTCTACGACAACAACTGGGCCCCCATCACGCTCGGCCCCGACGGCACCGCGTACGTCGGAGTCTTCAACGGCATCGTCGCCGTCCGCGACCGCTGACCTCGACGGACCGCCGGCCTCCGCAACCGCCCGGAGGCCGGCGGGCGAACACATCGCGCCGAGTCTGCGTATGAAGTCCGACAATCCGCGGGGACGAACCCGGCCTACCGCCGGTCACAACCCTACGATTTTCCCCGGAAGAGCCCGTGACCTTCCACCGTCCCGGGCGACCGACGGGCCCCGCGGGCCCTCACAGGGGGAATCATCTCGTGACGCGTGTACGCCAAGCCTCAGTCGCACTGTGCGCCCTGTCCTTGACCTTCGTCACCGTATCCGCGAGCGCTTCCGCGGACACCCGGGGGACCGTGTCCGCGGCAGCCGCGGACACCGGCGCCGGGACGGAGTCCCGCCCCGGCATCCTGGGCACCTGGTACAACCAGCTCGGCTCGACCATGGTCGTGACGCGGGCCGCGGACGGCGGTTTCGTCGGCACCTACGAGTCCGCGGTCGGCAACGCCGAGAAGCGGTACGTCATGACCGGCCGCTACGACAGCGCGCCCGCCGACGGCACCGGGACCGCCGTCGGATGGACCGTCGCCTACCGCAACGCCCACCGCAACGCCCACTCCGTCGCCACCTGGAGCGGCCAGTACGTCGGCGGCGGCCAGGAGCGCATCGTGACCCAGTGGCTGCTGAGCTACGGCACGGCCCCCGCCGACCAGTGGAAGTCGACCTTCCTCGGCCATGACGAGTTCACCCGCGTCAAGCCCTCCGCCGCGGACATCGAGAAGGCGCGCCGCCTGGGCGTGACAACTGCGAATCCGCCGGCCTCCGACGGGGAGTGAACCCGGCTCCGCCGCCGGGCACGTGACCCGCCCGCAGCGAGGGGACTTCCCGCGGCGGGCGGCTCGCGCATGTCCGCGTCCGGCAGGGTGATCATGGCGTAAAACCTCCGTTGGCCTGCAACTTCTGTTGTGGGAGTGTGGTGGTGACTCCGGTTCGCGCGGCCTTCGCGACCCGTGCCATGATCACGTTCGGCACCGACCAGCCGGGGGGCAGGGGGTTCGTTTCGTGTTACGCAAGATCTTCGCGCTCGCGCTCGGAGCGTTCGCAGTGGGGACGAGCGGCTACGTCGTCACCGGTGTGCTGCCCCAGCTGAGCGAGGAGCTGTCCGTCTCACTGTCCACGGCGGGACTGCTGACCACGTCCTTCGCCGTGGCCTACGCGATCGGCTCGCCGCTGCTGGCCGTGGCCCTCGGCGGGTGGCGCCGCCGACCGCTGATCATCACCGCCCTGCTGGTGGCCGCGGCGGGCAACGCGCTCGCCGCGCTGGCATCGGATTTCGCCGTCCTGACCGCCGCCCGGATCGTCACGGCCGTGGGCGCCGCGGTGTTCACGCCGGCCGCCACCGCGGTCGCCGCCGAGCTGAGCGGCCCGCAGCGCCGGGCGCGTGCGGCCGCCTGGGTCTTCGGGGGGCTGGTGACCGCGACCATCGTCGGAGTGCCGGCCGGGACGCTGCTCGTCGGCCCCCTCGGACACCGGGGCGTCTTCTGGCTCGTCGCGGGCCTCTGCGCGCTGTCCGCCGCGGCCGTCGCGGTGGCCGTGCCCCCGGTCGCCGCACCCCCGCGGGTGACACTGCGCCGACGGGTCGCGGTCGCCGCCGACAGCCGGGTCGTCACCGTCCTCGGGATCACCCTCGCGGCCAGCCTCGGGGTGTTCACCGTGTACACGTACGCGGCCCCGGTGCTGGCCGAGACCGTCGGCGCGCACGGCACGGGGCTGAGCCTGCTGCTCTTCGGCTACGGGATCGGCGGTGCCGTCGGCAACGCGGCCGGCGGCTTCGCGGCCGACCGGTTCGGCCACCGCACGCCGCTGCTGGTGGCCGTCTCCGGCAGCGTGGTGGCCCTGTCCGCGCTGTCCGCGGTGCACAGCACCGCGGTGGCGGCGGTGCTGCTGTTCCTGTGGGGCGTGTCGAGCTGGGGCTTCAACCCGCCCGTCCAGCGCAGGCTGCTCGAACTGTCCCCGGACGCCGGCGGCCTCCTGCTCGCGCTCAACGCGTCCGCCCTGTACCTGGGCATCGGCCTGTCCGGGGTCGTCGGGGGCGCGGTGCTCGACCACGCCGGCATCGCCGCGGTGGCCCTGACAGGGGCCCTGCTGTGCGCGGTGGCGGCCCTGATCCAGGTGTTCTCCGGCAGGCGTGCCGCCCTGCAGCCGGCACCCTGAAAATCCGTCCCTCTCGGCAAAGGACCATCTCCGTGCGCGAAGTGAAGAACGCAGTGGCAATCGTCACCGGGGCGTCGCGCGGTGTCGGCCCGCACATCGCTGCGGAACTGGCCCGGGCGGGAGTCCGATCGGCACTCGTCGCCCGATCGGAGGACGATCTGCGGGCCACCGCGGAAAGGTTGGGACGCCTCGGCCCCGAGCCGCTGGTGGTGCCCGCCGACGTCTCCGACGAAGAGGCGCAGCGCAGGATCGTGGAAACGGTCCGCCGCGAACTCGGACCGGCCGCGATCCTGGTCAACAATGCCGGGATCGAGCACATCACCCGCTTCCAGGACGCCTCGGTCGAGAGCATCCGGAGGGTCCTGCTGGTGAACCTGTTCGGGGCCGAGGCCATGACCAGGCTGGTGCTGCCGGACATGCTCCAAGCCCGGCGCGGGCACGTGGTCAACATCGGCTCCGTGGGCGGGCGCACGGCCTATCCGTACGCCACGATCAACTCCTCGGCCAAGCACGGTCTCGTCGGCTTCACCTGGTCCCTGCGCGAGGAACTGCGCGGGACCGGTGTGGGGGTGTCGGCCGTGTACCCGACGCTGATCGCCGACGTGGGCATCTCCGCCGGCTGGCAGGCGGGCCGGCGCCCGCCGCTGCTCGGCAGGGTCGGGCCCGACGAGGTCGCCCGCGCGGTGCTGAGGTGCATCCGGGAGGACAGGGTGGAGATCACCGTGGCTCCCGTCATGGAGAAGGCCGCCGACGTGGTCAGCGCCCTCTCCCCGCGGCTCACCGCCTGGATCGCCCGAAACGGCGGCATCTACAGGTACCTGCGCCGGGTCGCCGACGCACAGACACGTTCGCAACAGCACTCTGAACCGGCCTGACCCGCCGGCTGATACGGGGGAACCGATGTCCGACCCTTCCGCTGTGCCCGCTCCCGACCGGGGCCAGGCCCTCAACCGCCTCCGGGACCTGCTGGCCGGGATCAACACCGACTACGACCGCCCGGTCGATCCGCAGGAGCCCCTGATCCTGGACTCGCTGGACGCCGTACGGTTCAAGTCCGCGATCGACACCGCCTGCGCGACCGACCTCCCCCTGGAGGTCCTCTTCGGCCCCTGCACGCTCGAGACACTCGCCGCGGCACTGCTCAACCACGGTACGGACGGGGGTCCGGCCCCGCAGCTGGTCCCGGCACCCGAGCGCGACCACGAGCCCTTCGGACTCACCGACGTCCAGCAGGCCTACTGGCTGGGCAGCCGGGGCTTCGACCTCGGCGGGCGCTCCGCCCACTTCTACGTCGAGGTCGACCTGTTCGCCGCCGACCACGAACGCGTCGAGGAGGCCTTCAACACCCTGATCGGCCGCCACGGCATGCTGCGCGCCACGCTGCTGCCCGACGGCCGCCAGCAGGTGGCGCAGGAGGTTCCGTACTACCGCTTCCGCCACCGCGACCTCAGCGGGCTCCCGGAGGCCGACGGCCGATGTCGTCTCGAAGAGACCCGCGAGGAGATGGCCGCCCAGGTCTTCGACCCGCACACCTGGCCCCTGTACGAGATACGCACCCACCGGCTCGACGCAGCCCGGCTCCGCCTCCACATCGGTATCGACCTGCTCTTCGTCGACGCGGGCAGCATCCAGGTCCTGCTGGCCGAGTGGATCCGCCTGATCCTCGACCCGGACTCCCTCGCCCCGGCCCCCGCGGCCACCTTCCGCGACTACCTCGACGGCCTCGCCGCGTACCGCAGGCAGCCCGGCCACGAGCGGGCCCGCGCGTACTGGCTGGACCGCGTCGACACGCTGCCGCAGGCCCCCGAACTGCCCGTCCGGCCCGTCGCCCACACCCAGGCCCCCGCCTTCACACGCCGCGAGCGGCGACTGCCCGGCCGCCTCTGGCGGCAGATCCGGGACCGCGCGACCGCCCGGGGCGTCACCCCCTCCGTGCTGCTGTGCGCCGCGTACGCGCAGGTGCTGCGCACCTGGAGCCGCTCGTCCCGCTTCACCCTCAACCTGACCCTGGCCGACCGGCCGCGCTGGCACGCCGACATCGACCGGCTGATCGGCGACTTCACCAGCACGGTCCTCCTCGAATGCGACCTCACCGGCGCCCCCGACCTGGCCACGGCAGCGCACCGGATCCAGGAACAGCTGCGCCGGGACCTGGCCCACGCCCGTTTCAGCGGTGTCGAGGTGCAGCGCGAGCTCGCCCGCCGCGGCGACGGCACCCAGGCCCGCATGCCCGTCGTCTTCACCAGCCTGCTGCGCGAGCAGGACAGCCTCGGCGCCCTCGAAGGCCTGGTCTTCGAGACCGGGTACGCCGTCTCGCAGACCCCGCAGGTCTACCTGGACAACCAGGTCGTGGCCCGCGGCAGCGACCTGCTGATCAGCTGGGACGCCGTCGAGGAGGTCTTCCCCGAGGGCGTCCTCGACGACATGTTCACCGCCTACGCCGACCTCGTCGAGCGCATCGCGGAACAGGACGAGCCCGCACCGGTCACCCCGCCGGAGCGGCAGCTCGCCGTCCGTCGCGCCGTGAACGACACAGCGGGACCGCAGCCGGGCGAACTCCTGCACTCCGCGATCGGCCGGCAGGCCGCCGCACAGCCCGACGCGCCGGCCGTGATCAGCGCCGACACCACCCTCACCTACCGCGAACTCGACCGCCGCGCCGACGCGATCGCCCACCGGCTGCGCGCACTGGGCGCGGCGCCCAACACCCTGGTCGCCGTCCTCATGCACAAGGGGTGGGAGCAGGTCCCGGCCGTACTGGGCGTCCTCCGCGCCGGAGCGGCCTACCTGCCCGTGGACGCCGGCCTGCCGCGCGACCGCGTCGACCGGCTCCTGGAGGCGGGCGGCGTGACCGTCGCGGTCACCCAGCCGGGCGCCCACGTCCCCGAGGGAGTCACCGCCCTGACCGTGGACCGCGAGCCGGCGCCGGACGCGCCGGACGGACCGGTCCCGGCCGCGGCCACCGGTCCCGACGATCTCGCCTACGTCATCTTCACCTCCGGCTCGACGGGCCGGCCCAAGGGCGTGATGATCAGCCACCGCGCCGCGGTGAACACGGTCGACGACATCAGCACCCGCTTGGCCGTGGGCCGCGAGGACCGCGTCCTCGGACTGTCCTCGCTCAGCTTCGACCTGTCCGTGTACGACGTCTTCGGGGTGCTCGGAGCGGGCGGGGCACTGGTCCTGCCCGCGCCCGGCGAGGCCCGCGACCCCGGCCGCTGGGCCGCCCTGGCGGACCAGCACCGCGTGACGCTGTGGAACACCGTCCCGGCGCTGCTCGAACTGCTCGTGGAACACTGCGAACACCAGGGCGCCGACTTCCCGCGAACGGTGCGCACGGCACTGCTCAGCGGGGATTGGATCCCGCTGAGCCTGCCCGGGCGGGTCCGGGCCGTCTCCTGCCCAGGCCCCGAACTGATCAGCCTGGGCGGCGCCACGGAGGCGTCGATCTGGTCGATCTGGCACCCGATCGACGGCATCGACCCCGAGTGGCGGAGCATCCCGTACGGCACCCCGCTGCGCAACCAGACCTGGCACGTCCTGGACGCCGACCTCACCGACAAGCCCGACCACGTCACCGGCGACCTCCACATCGGCGGCCTGGGCGTCGCCCAGGGGTACTGGGGCGATCCCGAGCGCACCGCCGCCCAGTTCCTCCTCCACCCGGTCACCGGCGAACGCCTGTACCGGACCGGCGACCTGGGCCGCTACCGGCCCGACGGCACCATCGAACTCCTCGGCAGGGACGACTTCCAGGTCAAGATCGGCGGTCACCGCATCGAGCTCGGCGAGATCGAGGCCGTACTCGGCGGACACCCCGGCGTCCGCAGCGCCGTCGTCGTCGCCCAGGACGGCAAGCGGCTGATCGCCTACGCCGTCCCCGAGAGCGGGGCCGACCTCGCCGAGGACGAGCTGCGCACGCACCTCGCCGCCAAGCTGCCCGCGTACATGGTCCCCGCCGTCGTCATGACCCTGGACCGGCTGCCGACGGGCGCCAACGGAAAACTCGACCGGCGCGCCCTGCCCGTGCCGCAGGCCCTCAACCCGGGGAACGAGCCGCCCGCGACCCGCGTCGAGGAGGCGCTGGCCCGCGCCTGGGCGTGCGTACTGCCGGTGGAGCGGATCGGTCGGCACGACAACTTCTACGCCCTCGGCGGCGATTCGCTCCTCGGCGTACGGGCCGTGGCCAAGGCGGCCGAACAAGGACTCCACCTCACCCTCGCCGACTTCTTCGCCCGCCCGACCATCGCGGAACAGGCCGCGTGCGCCACCGACCGGCCCACGGCCCCCGCGGACCAGTCGGAGATCACCGGCCGGTCCGGCCTGTCGCCCAGCCAGCTCTGGTTCTTCGCACAGGACTTCGCCGCCGCCGACCACTGGAACGGCATGTGGCCCGTCTTCGAGCTGGACCGGCCACTGCAACCCCGGGCGCTGCACCGGGCGCTGTCCGCCGTGCTCGCCCACCACGACGGACTGCGCGCCCGCTTCCTCGCGGACGAGCACGGGCCGTACGCCGAACTGCCCCCCGCGCGCACACCGGACACCTCCCTGGTCACGGACGTCGATCTCGGCGACGTCCCCGACGCCGACGTCGAGGCGGAGATCGCCCGACACGTCGCGCTCGGCAACGGAGCCCTCGACCTGGCCGCCGGCACGACCGTCCGGCTCACCCGCTTCGACCTGGGCCCGCACCGCAGGCCCCGGCTGCTGGTCAGCGCGCACTGGCTGGTCATGGACTACTACTCCTCCCGCATCTTCTACGAGGACCTGCGCACCGCCTACTTCGCGATCGAACGGGGTGACGACCCGGTCCTGCCGCCCAAGACGGCCCCGCTGCCGCAGGCCGTCGCGCAACTCCACGCACACGCATCGAGCGAGCAGGTCGAGGCGGAACTGCCCTACTGGAGCAGGCTCGCCGACCTCGCACCGCCGCCGCTGCCCGTCGACCACCGCCTCGGCCCGAACTCCCAGGCCTCCGCCGCCCGCCTCTTCACCGAGGTGACCGGCGAGAGTGCCGCCGCCGTGGTCACCGGACTGCCGCGCGCGACGGGCGCCGAGATCCGCGAGGTGCTGCTCACCGCGCTGGCCCGGGCCGTCACCGCATGGACCGGGCAGCCGGAACTGGTCGTCGAGATCGAGGGGCACGGCCGGCAGACCGCCTTCGGCCCGCTGGACGTCTCCCGTACGGTCGCCCGCTTCTCCACGCTGTCCCCGCTGGTCCTGCGCCCGGGCGGGCTCGCCGACGTACGCGACCAGATCAGGGAGATGCCCCACCAGGGCGTCGGATACGGCCTGCTGCGCCACCTGCACCCCGACCCCGCGGTACGAGCCCGGATGGCCCGGGTGCCCGTCCCGGAGATCGGCTTCAACTACTGGGGCGACGTCAGCGAGTACTTCACCGGCGACGCCCGCCCGGTCGTGGACTCCTTCGGGCACCACCGCAGCGACCTCGGGCACCGCACCCGCACCCTCGACCTGATGGCGATGGCCTCGGACGGAACCCTGCGCCTGGTGTGGACCTACAGCACAAACCTGCACACGGAGACGACGGTCCGGGCGCTGGCCGACCGCTTCACCGACGAACTGCACACGCTGGCGCGGAGCGCCGGATGAACGGGGACGACACGACCATGGACCACCCGCGTCCCGAGGACATGTTCGGCGCGGTGACCGTGCCCGAGGCGCTGGAACTCGCCGCCGCCACCCCGCGCGGCATCACCGTCGTGGGCCGGCAGCTCGACCAGAGCCCGCTGCCCTACGCACTGCTCGCCGCCGGAGCACGGCGGGTGGCCGCAGGGCTGGTCAGGGCGGGCGTGGGCAGGGGCGACCGCGTCGCGATCGTCTCCTCGACCTCGCCGGGATTCCTGCTGAGCCTGTTCGGCGCCTGGCGGGCGGGCGCCGTACCCGTGATCCTGCCGCTGCCGCACCGGCTGTCGGACCTGCCGGACTTCGTCGCCGAGGTCAACCGCCGGCTCGACCACGTCGACGCGCGCTGCGTGGTGGTGGCCGACGCCTTCGGGGACTTCGTGACCGGCCGGATCACCGGTGACCGGCCCGTACTGACCTGCGGTGAGCTGGCGGCGGAGCGCGAGGGGATCGGCGGGCCGGTCCTGACCCGGCCCGACGACCTCGCGTACCTCCAGTTCACCTCGGGCACCACCGGCCTGCCCCGCGCGGTCGCGCTCACCCACCGGCAGATGCTCACCAACGCCGCCGTGTGCTGCGAGCGGCTGGGGCTGGAGCGGGACCGCAGCGTGCACGTGAGCTGGCTGCCGCTCTACCACGACATGGGCCTGATCTCGGTGCTCGCCGGCATGGCCTACCGGATCAAGCTCGTCCTGCAGCCGCCGGAGGACTTCCTGGCCCGCCCCGACTCCTGGGTGGACGCCCTGTCGCGGTTCAGGGCCACCAGCACGGTGGCCCCCAACTTCGCCTACGGCCTCGCCGCCGAGGGCATGCGGCTGCGTCCGCGCGACCTGGACCTGTCGCACCTGGAGGTGTGCGGGGACGGGGCCGAGCCGATCCGCGCCGGCACGCTGGAGCAGTTCGTCGAGGCCGGATCCGCCTACGGGCTCAGGCCGCAGGCGATGACCCCGATGTACGGGATGGCGGAGGCGACGCTCGCCGTCGCCATGGGGGAGGCGACGCGGCCGCTGGTCTGGGACCACGTCTCCCGGGCCGGCCTGCAGGCGGGCGGTGTCGCCCGCCCGGTGCCCGCCGACGCCCCGGACGCCCGCGCGCTGGCGGTCTGCGGGCCGCCGGTGCCCGGCGTCCGCGTCGAGATCAGGGACGCGGACGGCACGCCGCGGGGCGAGCGGGAGGTCGGCGAGATCTGCGTGAGCAGCCCCTCCCTGATGCGGGGCTACTGGCGGGACCCGGAGGCGACCGCGGCCGTCCTGCGCGACGGCCGGCTGCACACCGGCGACCTCGGCTACCTCACCGAGGACGGCGGCGTGGTCGTCTGCGGCCGGATCAAGGACATGATCATCGTCTCGGGCCGCAACCTGTACCCCGAGGACTACGAGCACGTGGCCGCCAAGGTGGAGGGCGTACGGCCCGTGTGCGCGGCCTTCGCCCTGCCCGACACCGAGCGCATGATCGTGGCCTTCGAGTCCGCCAAGGGCGTGGCGGACCACCAGGAGGTGGCCGCCCGGGTGATGAAGCGGCTGCGCGAGCACCTCGGCCACGCACCCGACAAGGTCGTGGCCCTGGACAAGGGCGCGATCCCGCGCACCTCCTCCGGCAAGGTCCAGCGCAGCCTGTGCCGGGAGCGGTACCTGACGGGCCGCATGGAGGCCCTGGCCGAAGTCGCACGCTGACGCGGGACCGCGGCCGCCCCGGGGTGTGCGGGGCGGCCGCGGGTGCCCGGCCGCCGGCTCGACCGCCGGCTCGGCGGCGGAGGCTCAGCGGCGGCGGCTCACCACGAGGCGCGCGCCCCGGGAGGGGATCAGCGTCACGTGGTGGGCCTTCTGCCGCTCCGGAGCGGGCCGGTCGGGCCGGATCTCGTAGCGCCGGAGCACCTCGCGCAGCGCCACGGTCGCCTCCAGCAGCGCGAAGCCGGCGCCGATGCAGCGACGGGCGCCGCCGCCGAACGGAATCCAGGTGTTGGCCGGCGGCTGGCCGTCGAGGAAGCGCTCGGGACGGAACCGGTCCGGCTGGTCGTGGTACGCCGGGTCCGACTGCACCATGCCTATCGCGGGCATCACCGTGGCACCGGCGGGCAGCCGGTAGCCGCCGACCGTCAGCGGCTGCGTGAGCTGCCGGGCCACCTCGTACACCACCGGCTTGAGCCGCAGCGCCTCCTTGGCGACGGCCGTGAGGTACGCGTCGTCGCCCTCGTCCGCGGCGCGCTGCGCCCGGCGCAGCTGCTCCGGTCGGCGGACCAGCTCGTGCAGGGCCCAGGCCAGGCCCGTGGCCGTGGTCTCGTGCCCGGCCAGCAGGAGGGTGATGAGCTGGTCGCGCAGCTCCGCGTCGCTGAACCCGCCGCCCGCCTCCTCCGTCTGAGCGGCCTGGAGCAGGCGCGAGAGCACATCGGTCCGGCTGTGCAGGTCCGCGGCCCGGCGCCGCCGGCCGATCTCCGCGTACAGCAGCTCGTCCAGCCTCCGCTGGAGCCCGATGTGGCGGCGCCACGGCCCGAAGCGGGCAAGGAGCGGGTAGGGCAGTCCGAGCAGGGTGACCGGACCGATGTCCGCGATGCCGCGCACGAGCGGGCGCATCCGCCTCAGCCGGGCCTCGTCGGTCACCCCGAACACCACCTGGAGGATCACCTCCAGGGTCAGCGCCTGCATCCGCTCGTGGGAACCGAACACCGTCCCCTCGGGCCAGCTCTCCACCTCCGCCCGGGTCAGCTCGCCGACCATCTCCCGGTAGCCGGCGAGCGCGGCGCCGGTGAACGCCGGCATCAGGAGCCGGCGGGACCGGCGGTGCTCGGCCTCGTCGGTGAGGAGCACCGAGTGCTCGCCCAGGGCCGGCCCCATGATCGCGTTGCCCTCGCCCGCGTGCAGGACCTCCACCGGACCGCCGAAGACCGTCCTGATGTCCTCCTGCCTGGTGAGGATCACCAGATGGCGGGTCGGGGCCGTGAGGCGGAGCGTGAAGACGTCCCCGTGGCGGCGCTTGAGGTACGGGAACAGCCGGTGCCGGTACTGGGCGAACAGCAGGGTCTGGACCACAGCGGGCAGTCGGGGGCCGGGCGGCCGCCTCGTCGAACCGGTGACGGGCGCCGATAAGGCAGTGGGCAGATCATCGATACCGCTGGTCATCGCGGAAATCCCCCTCGGTGAACGAACTCGTGGGTTTCGTTCGCGTGCAATTGCCGGTCCCGACTCACGCTAGCAGCCGCGGTGACCCGCAGAAATGGCGGAAGAACCGTTCCGGTCGCTAGGGTCCCGACGTGCTCGAACTGATCCTTCCGGCCGTCGTCGCATGCGCCGAGAGCTTTGCCGACGTACCCGAATCCACCCTTTTTCCCGAGGAATCGGAAGCGCTCGGGCCGGCCCGCCACGAAGGGCGCCGACGGGAGTTCACGACGGTGCGGCACTGTGCCCGGCGGGCCCTCGCGGACATCGGCGTACCGCCCGTCCCGGTCCTGCCCGGGGAGCGCGGGGCGCCGGTGTGGCCGCCCGGGGTGGTCGGCAGCATGACGCACAGCGCCGGATACCGGGCGGCGGCCGTGGCGCGCAGCGTCCACGTGCGGGCCCTGGGGATCGACGCAGAACCCCATGCGGCGCTGCCCGGTGAGACGTTGGGCGCCGTCACCCGGCCCGAGGAGCGCGAGCGGCTGGCCGCGCTCGCCGCGGACTTCCCCCGGGTGCACTGGGACCGGCTGCTGTTCTGCGCGAAGGAGGCCGTCTACAAGGCGTGGTTCCCGATGGCCGGGCGCCGGCTGGGCTTCCGGGACGCCTCGGTCACGTTCGATCCGGCGGGCGGGACCTTCCGTGCCGAGATCGTGGAAGGGGCGGGGGAGGAGCCGCCCGCGCCCCTCGTCTACGAGGGACGCTGGACCGCCGGCCCCGAACTGCTCCTGGCCGCGGTGGTCGTGCCGGCCGGCCCCGCCGGAATCCGGCCGGAGCCGGCCGCCCCGCGGACGGGTTGAACCGGTCGGCAGGCTCACAGGCGCCAGGCGGACACGGCCGTGAGGGCCTGTTCCAGGTTCAGCCGGGGGTCGCACAGGGGCCTGGCGCGGCCCTCCAGCCCGGCGATGCCGCCGGCGTCGGCCACGCACTCCAACACGTCGTCCGCGGTGGCCTCCAGGTGGAGTCCGCCCGCGGTCCCGCCGGCGGACTCCACGGCCCGCCGGAAGCCGCGGACCTCGCGGACGACGTCCTCGACGAGGCGGGTCTTGCGGCCGGCGGGGGTGGTGACGGTGTTGCCGTGCATCGGGTCGCACATCCAGACCACGGGATGCCCCGCCCGGCGTACGCACTCCACGAGCGGGGGGAGGCTGCGCCGCACCGCGGCGGCCCCCTGGCGGGCGATGAGGGTGAGCCGGCCCGGCCTGCGCTCCGGGTCCAGCAACCCGCACAGCTCCATCAGCTCCGCGCGGGTCGTCGTCGGCCCGACCTTGCAGGCGACCGGGTTGTCCACCGTGGCCAGCAGCCGGGCGTGGGCGCCCCGGGGGGAGCGGGTGCGCTCACCGATCCACGGCCAGTGCGTCGAGGACAGCAGGGCCCGCCCCGATCCGTCCCCGCGGACCAGCGGCAGCTCGTAGTCCAGGACGAGGGCCTCGTGGCTGGTCCACGTCGAGGCGCGGGTCCACCCGGTGTCCGGCCGCAGGGCCGCGTGCACCGAGAGGGCCGCCCGGTAGCAGTCCGTCAGCCTGCGCGGATCGTGGCGGCGGGCGGCGGCGTCCGGCTCGGGGCCGTTGACCATGTGTCCCCGGAACACCGGGAGTTCCCGGCCCCGATGGCGCTCGGTGGGCCTGGAGCGGGGCTTGGCGTACTGTCCGCCCATACGGCCGACCCGTACCGTCGGCCTGCCGGTGACCTCGGAGAACGCGGCGGCGAGGGCGTCGAGCATGCGGACCTTGGCCCGCACCGCCCCGGGCGTGCAGTCCGCCGGGTCCTCGGCGCAGTCGCCGGCCTGGAGGATGTTCACGCTGCCCTGCGCCGCCTCCGCGACGAGCAGGCCGAACCGGTCGACATCGCCGGGGCCGACGAGCCCCGGCGCCGAGCGCAGGTCCCGGACGGCGGCGGGAAGGTCCTCGTGTGCGGCCCAGTCGGGCTGCTGCGGGGCGGGCAGTGCGGTGATGTGCTCCAGGGCGTCGGCCGGGTACGGTTTCCCTCCGTACCAGCCCGGTTTGTCGAGTAGAGGCAGGTCGTGCGGCATGGCGGTCCCCCTGGTGGCGGTGGTCGGTCTCATGCGGGCACCTCCCCGGCCGGCCGGTGCGGCGGCACGGCCGGCTTGACGGTCAGGCGGCGCACGCTGGAGCTGCACAGGGCGAAGCCGGTGGCCGCGACGACCAGGACGGCGCCGGCGACGAGGGTGGTGTCGATGCCGGCGTGCAGGGCGATCGGGCCGGCGGCCACCTCCCCGACGGGGATGGCCACGAACGAGCCGAGCGCGTCGTAGGAGTAGACCCGGGCCAGCTTCTCCTGCGGAATGTTCTCCTGGAGGGAGACGTCCCAGGCGACGGCCAGTTGTTCCAGTGCCACACCGTTGATGAACATCGCGACCACCAGCACGGCGACGTGCGAGGTCGTCCCGAGGGCGAGGAGCGGCACCGCCTCGAACGCGCCCACGGCCGCGCCGATCCGCAGGGCGTGGCGCGGCTGCGTGCGGGCGGCGATGAAGCCGCCCGCGAACGCGCCGGCCGTCTGCGCGGCGAGCAGCAGCCCCCAGGTCGTCCGCCCGAAGGACTGGTCGGCGATGGTCGGCCCGAGGACCTGGAGTCCGCCCGCGACCACCGCGTTGATGACGAGGAACTGCAGCACGACCACCCACACCCAGGTGCGGGAGGTGAACTCCGACCAGCCCTCGCGCAGTTCGGCCAGCGGCCGGACCGTCCCGGCCGGCGCCGCGGGCTTCCCCGCCGTCCGCAGGCCCGCGAAGCTCAGGCCCGCCAGCAGGAACACCGCCGCGTTGACGGCGATGCCCCAGCCGGGTCCCGCGAGGCCCACGACGATGCCGCCGGTGGAGGCGCCGAGGACCATGCCGGCGTTGACGGCCATCCGCACGACCGCGTTCGCCGGGCGGATCATCCGGTGCGGGACGGTCTGCGGCACGAGGGCGGCCGCGGCGGGCAGGGACACCGCCGACACCATGCCGTTGATCACGCTGATGACGACCAGCACCGGGATCGAGGCGAAGCCGAACAGCACGCTCGCCGCGATCACGGCCTGGGCCAGCCCGGCCGCCACGCTCGAACCCTGCAGCACCAGCCTGCGCGGCAGCCGGTCGGCGATCACCCCGCCGAACAGCAGCAGCGCCACGTTGGCCACCGACCGGGCCCCGACCACGATCCCGAGGTCGATCAGCGAACCGGTCAGGTCGAGCACCGCGAAGGAGAGCACGATCGGCGCCATGGCGTTGGCGAAGTACGTGGCCATGCGGCCGCCCGCCAGGCAGCGGAAGTTCCGCTGCCGGAGCGGGTCCAGCAGGGTGGGGGCGCGGGTCGTCCCGTCGGCGCTCACCGCCCGGCCGTCGGACTGTCCACGATCAGCACGCTGTTGGAGGCAGCGCCCTGATGGGTGTTGATGAGGTCGCCCGGTCGGGGACCGGCGTGCCGGACGTAGATCCCCGAGAGCCGGCGGCCGTACATCATCGGGCCGAGGACACAGGGGACGGCGGCGCTGCGGATCTCCCCGGTGGTGTCGTGGGCGAACTCGAAGGTGACGAGGTCGCCGTCCACCACCTGCTGGAGGACGTGGTCCCCCGATGCGGCGGCCGCCACGAGCCGTTCCCGCCACACCTCCCGCTCCACCGAGCGGCCCAGGGTCACCCCGGCGCCGCCGTAGCCGTCCCCGGGCTTGAGCACGAGGGACGACCGGTCCCGGCCCAGAGCGCCGGCCCCGGCGATCACGGTGTACGGAACGTGCCGGCGTACGAAGTCGCGGTCGGCCGGATCGAGCAGGTCGAGGTCCTCCCAGATCCAGGCCAGCACCCGCTTGTCGCTGACGGGGCTGGTCGCCTCGGGGGTGTACATGCGGGCCGTGCCCGCCCGCAGGGCCCCGCCCAGGGCGTCGAGCCCCGCACCGGCCTGCTCGACCGGCAGGAAGAGCCGGAACACCCCGTGCGCGACGTGCTCGCCGGCCCGCAGCCGCCGGCCGTCGTCGAGGGTCAGCCCGTCCAGCGGGTACCCGGTCACGGTGATGCCGTGCGCCTTGCCCCGTTCGGCCATGGGGGCGAGGAAGGAGATGAAGTCGTCCAGGTCCGCGAGGTGGTCCAGGCCGTCCTCGCGGAAGACGGGCACGACAAGGCAGTCGCCCTCGCTCAGGCCGAGGAAGGAGACCAGTTCGGTGAAGAACGCGTCGACCGCGGACGGCGGTGTGCGCAGCGGCCACCCCGACGGGTCCTGCCCGCCGGGTGCGCCCGAGTAGACCTCCTGGAACTGTCGGGCGACGAGGTCGGCCTCGATGGCTCCGCCGATCGCGCCGTCGATGTTGAGCTCGACGACCCGGGGAACGCCGCGCTCGACCATCACGTCGGCGCGTATCGAGGTCAGCAGCCGTTCGGTGAGCGGTTCGGCCGGGTCGAGCAGCGGGAACTGCGTCCGGGCCATGGAGAGCGCGTCGAGCAGTTCCCCGGCCGTCGACACCCGGCGCAGACAGGCGTCGAGCACCAGGCCCGCCGCCCGGTCCGCGACCGCTCCGACCAGCGCGTACGCGTCGGCGTCCAGCAGCAGCGGCCGGGTGGGGCACCAGGAGTCCGCCGGGCGGGGCACACCGGCGTGCCCGCGCCGCCAGTGCTCCCGCCCGAGCGCGTCGATCCGGTCGCACACCTGCGCGGGGAGGGTGTCGTACAGGTCGGTCACGCGTACGTCGCTCACGGGCGGGCCGCCCACCGCTCGCGGCCGGGCAGCAGGCCCAGTTCGGCCCGTCCGTAGGCGCGCACGATCTCGGCGACCACGGCATTGCCCGTGTCGAACGCGGTGTCGTCCAGGCACCGGACGGGGCGCACCCCGCCGGCCGTGCTGGCCACGCACACGGCGTCGCAGGCCGACAGGGCGGCCGCGGTCAGCGGACCGCGGTCCACCTCGTAGCCGAGACCGCCCGCGATCTCGATCACGGAGGCCACGGTGATCCCGTCGAGCGCGGCGGGGGAGTCGGGCACCAGCAGCGTGCGGCCGCGCACGCCGAAGACGTTCTGCACGGTGCACTCGGCGACGAACCCGGTGTCGTCCAGCAGCAGGGCGTCGTCGTAGCCGCGCCGCTGCGCGTCCATCCACGCGATCCGGGAGCCCAGGTAGCCGGCGGACACCTTCGCCTTCGTCGGGAAGGCGTGCGGGCTGAGCCGGGCGACCGGCGACAGCGTCAGCCGCGGCTGCTGCGCCCGGATCACCGCGTCGAAGGACGACACGTCGAAGGCCAGCACCGCCACCTGGGCCTCGCTGCCGGGCGCCGCCAGGCCGAGCACCCCGTCGCCGAGGAAGGCGACGGGCCGCAGGTAGGCCCGGCGCAGGCCGTTGGCGGTCAGCGTCTCGTGGCAGGCGGCGGCCAGTTCGGCGGGGGACTGCGCGAGCGACAGTCCCACCAGGCGGCACGACTCGGCGAACCGGGTCATGTGCTCCTCCAGGCGGAAGACGTGGTGGCCTTCCCGGCCGGAGGGGAAGGCGGAGAGGCCCTCGAAGACGCAGAGCCCGTAGTGGAGGCTGTGGTTGGCGAGGGTCAGGGCGGTGTCCCCGGCGGGGACGACGCTGCCCTGCCACCACATGAGCTTGGCTGGTTCGTTCATCCTTCTCAGTCCTTGTCGTGCCGGGCGACCGCCCGGCAAATCAGGTCGCCCACGTCGCCGGTGCGCGCCGTGCCGCCCAGGTCGGGTGTCAGCAGGTCCCCGCACAGCACCTCGTCGACGGCGCGCTCCACGGCCGCGTGCGCCTCGCGCAGCCCCAGCCGGCCCAGCATCATCGAGTAACTCATCACGGAGGCCAGCGGGTTGGCGCGCCCCGTGCCCACGAGGTCCGGCGCGCTGCCGTGTACCGCCTCGAACACGCCGGCGAACGAACCGTCCTCGGGGTCGTAGGACGCGGACGGCGCGACCCCGAGGCCGCCGGCGAGCATGGAGGCCTCGTCGCTGAGGATGTCCCCGAAGAGGTTGCCGGCCACGATCACGTCGAAACGGGCCGGGTTGCGGATCAGCTCCATGGCCGCGGCGTCGACGTACAGGTGGTCGCACTCCACCTCCGGGTAGGACGCGGCGATCGCACGGAAGCGGCCCTGCCACAGCGGGCCGGCGCTGGGCATCGCGTTGCTCTTGTCCACCAGGGTGAGCCGGCGGCGGCGGGAGCGGGCCAGCTCGAACGCGGCCGTCACCACCCGGTCGACCGCCCAGCGGCTGTGGACGCCGACCTCCATCGCCACGTGTGCGGGGCTGCCGGCGCGGACCGCGCCGCCGACGCCCACGTACACGTCCTCGGTGTTCTCCCGCACCACGACCAGGTCCACGTCCTCGACGGCGGTCACGTGCTTGAGGGGGCAGTGAGCGAGGGCGCGCAGCCGCACCGGGCGCAGGTTCACGCCCAGTTCGAGCTGCTGGCGCAGCCCGCCGATGATCCGGATCGCGTGCCGGTTGTCGGGGATCCGGGCGTCACCGAGCGCGCCGAGCAGCACCGCGGCGTGGTCGCGCCGGACCGCCAGGACGTCGATCCCGACGTCCCCGTGCTCCAGGAACCAGTCGGCGCTCCAGGGCAGCACCTCGGTCTTCAGGCCGGTGCCGAAGACGTCCTCGACCACCGCGTGCACCTTCAGCACCTCGGCCATGACCTCGGGGCCGATGCCGTCTCCCGGGATGACCGCGAGGCTGCTCATACGGCCGCCGCCTGCGCCCGTACACGCGCGCCCGTGTAGGCGACGAGGCCGCCCGCGGTGAGCAGCTCCCGCTCGAAGGCGGACGGCGGGGTGATGGGGGCGGAGGTCCCCCGGGTCACGTTGACGAGCTCGCCGCGCTCGTCGTCGACGACGAGCCGGTCGCCCTCCCTGATCCCGTGGGCGAAGTCCCCGACCTCCACCAGCCTCAGGCCGATGTTGAGCGCGTTGCGGAAGAAGATCCGGGCGAAGCTGTGCGCGACGACGAAGGGCGCGCCGGAGGCCTTGATGCCCATGGGGGCGTTCTCACGGGAGGACCCGCAGCCGAAGTTCGCCCCGCCGACGATCACCGAGCCGGTCAGGTCGTGCCCGGTGCCCGCGTAGTGGTCGAGGAACGCCTGGTTGCCCGCGTGGGCCATGATGTGCTTCTTGTACTCGGCCGGGTCGGGGATCTGGCAGAACACGCCGGGCAGGATCACGTCGGTGTTGACGTGGTCGCCGAAGACCCAGGCGAGGCTGCCACCCTCCGCGTGCGCGTCGCGCCCGGCCGTGTCCGACGCCGCGGTCGCGGGCAGCCGGTCCTCGGAGTCGGGGAGCGCGGCCCGGCCCTCGCGTGCCGAGTGGAGCGCGAACAGCTCCTCGATGCCGCGGCGCACCGCGTCCTCGTCGGCGTAGTAGTCGCTGCGGTCGCCGATCGGGGCGAGTACGCCGGTCAGCGCGGCCCGGGCGGCGATGGCGGGGCTGGCCAGGACGACGCTGGCGTCGACGTCCCCGCACCGGCCGCGGAAGTTCCGGTTGGAGGTGAAGACCGCGACCTCGCCCTTGCCCAGGACACCGGACTTGATGCCGATGCAGGGACCGCAGCTGGAGGACTCCACGTAGCAGCCCGCCTCGATCAGCACGTCGATCAGGCCCTCCTTCATCGCCGCCCGGTAGGCCTTCTGGGAGGCGGGGATGACGATGGTGCGGACCCCTTCGTGGACGCGCCTGCCCCGCAGGACGTCCGCGACGACCCGCAGGTCCTCCAGGTGGCCGTTGGTGCAGGAGCCGATGAAGACCTGGTCGACGGGTATCTCGCCGTTCCCGTTGGCCCTGCGGGCCAGCGGCGCCACGCCCGTCATCAGGTCCTCGCGGCCCTCGTACTCGCCCCAGTTGCGCAGCAGGTGCTGGAGCTGGTGGGTGCCCACGGCGTTGTCCGGGGAGAACGGCAGCGCGACGGTCGGCTCGATCGAGCCCAGGTCGACGTCGATCACGTCGACGTACTCGGCGTCGTCCTCGTCGACGGTGAAGTCCGGGTGGTCCACGTCGGCGCCGAGGTAGTCCGCGAGCACCCCGTCCGTGGGGAACAGCCCGTACTTGGCGCCCATCTCCACCGCCATGTTGCTCAACGACAGCCGGTCGGTGATGGCCAGGGAGGCGAGGCCGGGGCCGCCGAACTCCAGACTGCGGTAGACCGCGCCGTGCACGCCGATCAGGCCGCACAGGTACAGCGCCACGTCCTTGCCCTGCACGTGCGGGCGCAGGCTCCCGTGGAAGCGGACCAGGGCCGCCTCGGGCACCCGCATCCAGCAGCTGCCCCGGACCAGGGCCATGGCCAGGTCCGTGGAGCCGATGCCGGTGGCCAGCGAGCCGATCGCGCCCGCGGTGCAGCTGTGCGAGTCGGCGCCGACGGCGACGTCGCCGGGGCGGATCAGACCCTGCTCGATGAGGATCTTGTGCTGGATGCCGCCGTCGTAGCCGACGTCGAACACCCTGATCCCGTGCTCGCGCGCGAAGCGTCGCAGCTCGACCAGGATCGAGGCCATCGAGGCGGTGTGGGTGGGCACGACGTGGTCGAAGACGAACGCCGTCCTCTCACGCTGCGCGGCGAGGCCCGCCGCGACGTACTCGTCGTCGAACCCCGAGTCGCGCAGGATGTCCAGGGCCCACTTGACGGTCATCTCGCTGCCCCAGCACAGGTCGAACGGCAGGTCCACGACCTCGCCGGTGCTGACGGGCCGGCCCAGTTTGTGCTCGAAGAGCTGTCGTACGAGAGTCATCGCAGAACGCGTCCATCCTGGTCGCCGAGAAGCTGTTTCTTGAGGCAGTCGAAGACGGCGACGTACGGCTCGATCCGCCGCTGCGCCGCCTGCGAGGAGAAGCGGATCCAGCCGCGCACCGGGGTCGGGCGGCAGCCGCGCAGCCGCTTGGCGTCCGCCGAGCCCATGCCGTACGCGATGCGGCGGGCGCCGCCGGCCACCGCCCGTTCGATCTGGTGGTAGAAGACGAGGTTGAAGTAGGCGTAGCCGGATTCCACGGCCGCGGCGTCGAAGCCGAGGAACTTGGGGTGCAGCACGCCCCCGGCCTCCAGGCACAGCAGGAAGCCCGAGACGTCCGGCCCGTCCGCGTCCCGCCGCCGCACCACGTACAGGGCGGGGCCCAGCGCCGGGGCGGCGAGCAGCGCGGTGAACAGCCGCTCCATCGCGCCGCGGTCGACGGGCAGCCCGTACTTCTTCTGCTGTCCCTCGGACAGTTCGGCGCAGCGGGCGATCACCGCCCGGTCCGGGTCCGCGATCCGCTCCACGCGGAGCCCGGCCTCCTCGAACTTGCGGATCTCGGCCCGCACGACCGTGCGGCGCTTGCGCTCCAGGGTCCTCAGGTACTCCTCCAGACCGGCGCAGGACCCGGTGTCCAGGTCGTGCTCCAGGTCGGAGAGGAACCCCAGATAGCCGTGTGCGGTCAGCGCCCGGTGCAGGTCGGCGTCCCCGCCGGACTCCCATAGGAAGGACTGCGAGGCGATCCCCTCGGTCCGGCAGAACGCCTCCACGGCGACGAGGAGTTCACCGATCGCGGCCCTCCGGTCGGTCCCCGGCAGGGTCAGGACGTCGCTCGCGTACCCGTACGGGCTGGTCACCACCAGTGCCGGATAGCCGGCCGCTCGGGTGTGCCCGGCCTCGGCGCGCACGACCGCGGCGAGCAGCGCGCCCGCCTCGGCCGACTCCTGCGGCGACCGGTCCCGCTCCAACGCCTGCCGGAGGTGGTCCGTCTCGTAGTCGCCGAACAGGGCTCCCGTCGGGTCGTGGTAGGGGAACGCGTCCGGGTCCCGGACCAGCAGGCCCTGTATCCCGGCCACCGTGCGCCCGCCGTCGCGCAGCAGGAAGAGGACCAGCTCCAGGCCGAAGCACTCCTCGACCGCGCGCAGCCAGTCGTGGGAGAGGTACACCTGGGTCGGCGGGACGAGCGCGTCCCACTCCGCACGGCCGACGGCGGACACCGACCGCATCACGACGACCTCAGCGGCCACGGACGTCCCCGCCCTTCGTGGCGACCGCGATCAGGCGCTCGGCCCGGTGGTCGTACGGTCCGCCCTCGTAGTCCCCGTGGAAGCGGACCTCGGTGAAGCCCGCACCGCACAGCATGTCCCGCAGCTCGGCGGCGCTGTAGAGGTGGATGGTCATCGAAGCGGTGGCCGCGCGCGTGCCCTCGATGGAGTACCAGTCGCTGCGCAGCCGGCTCCAGTCGTCGAACACCGTGTCCCGCTGCACCAGCACCTTCCCCTCCAGCTCGGAGAGCGAGACCCGCTCGTCGCGCCGCGCCAGGACCTCCTTGCCGACGACGTCGACGAGCAGCGTCCCGCCCGGCACGAGGCTGGTGTGCGCGTTGCGCAGCACCTGGACGTTGTCCTCGTGCCGGTCCAGGTACCCGAACGAGGTGAACATGTTGACCACGGCGTCGAACGCCTCCGGCTCGGCGAAGGCGAGCATGTCCGCCTCGACGAGGCGCACACCGACACCCGCCTCCCGGCTCCCCCTCCGGGCCCGCTCCAGCAGCGGCGCGCTCAGGTCCACGCCCGTGACCGCGTGGCCGGCGCGGGCGAGGGGCACCGTGAACAGGCCCGGCCCGCAGCACAGGTCGAGGACGCGGGCGCCGGCCGGGAAGCGGAACAGTGGGGACCGCTCCACGATCCGCGCGGCCTGCGCGGCGCGCTCCGCCGAGAACAGGTGCGGGTAGAAGTCCCGCCAGAACGCCTGGTCCGCGAACCAGGCGCCCGTGTCGTGCACGTCGCTCATACCGCCGTGGCCGTTCGCTCGTGGTAGATGCCGATCACCTGGGCCTCGGTCACGCTCGACTTCGTCAGCACGGACGCCGCCTTGACCTGGCGCAGGACCGCGCCGAGGACCTCGTCGTCGTAGGCGAGCCCGTGCTTGTCCAGGACGTGGGCGATGATCCCCTTCCCTGAGTGCTTGCCCATGACGATCCGCCGGGTGTGGCCCACCAGTTCGGGCCGCAGCGGCTCGTAGGCGGTGGAGTCCCTCATCACGGACGACACGTGCAGGCCGGACTCGTGCGAGAAGGCGTTCCCGCCGACGATCGGCTTCATCGGGCTGACGTCGATGCCGGACAGGTCCGCGATCAGGTCCGACATGGGCTTGAGCCGGGACAGGTCGACGGCCGTCTCGAAGCCGTACAGCTGGGTGAGGGCCACCACCACCTCCTCCAGGGAGGCGTTCCCGGCCCGCTCGCCGAGGCCGTTGACGGTGCACTGGACCTCGTCCGCCCCGCCGAGGATGCCGGCGACGGTGTTGGCGGTGGCCAGGCCGAAGTCGTTGTGGCAGTGCAGGGAGAGCGTCACGTGGATCTGCGAGCGCAGCCGCGAGATCAGGGTGCGGAAGGCGTCGGGGGTGGTGGAGCCGACGGTGTCGGCGACCCCGACCAGGTCCGCCCCGCTCTCCTGGGCGAGGACGAGGACCTCCTCCAGGTAGTCGTAGGAGGTCCGGGTGGCGTCCTCCGACCCGCAGCCGACGTACATGCCGAGGCTTTTGGCGTAGGCGATGCCGTCGGCCATCTCCCGCTTCAGCCGGTCGCGCACGGCGCTGTCCGTGCCGCCGAACTTGACCCGCATGTGCACGTCGGAGGTGGGCACGAAGGTGTAGATGGAGTCCGCCCCGCACGCCCTGGCCAGGTCGATCTCGGTCCGGTTGGGACGGCAGAAGGCCACCACGCGGGCGTTCAGGCCCAGTTCGGCCATGCCGCGCACGGCGTCCTGGTCGGCCTGCGAGGAGGCCGGGAAGCCCGCGTCGATGACGTCGACGCCCATCTCGTCCAGGAGGCGGGCGATCTTCACCTTCTCCTCGACCTGGAAGGCCACCGCGCAGGTCTGCTCGCCGTCGCGCAGCGTGGTGTCGCAGACGCGGATCCTCCGCGCCGGGGATGCGGCCTGGCTCATGCTTCCTCTCCCAGCAGGTATGAGCGGCACTTGGTGCCGATGACGTCACCGGAGAACCGGGGGCGGCGCCCGTAGACCACCCAGGTGGTGGTCACCGCGCCGATGTAGCGGTCCAGGCGCAGCGCCCCCTTCGACTGCTCCAGGTACTCCAGGTGGGTCAGCCCGGACTCGTAGACCCCGGCCAGGAGTTCGGCGCCGACCACGGGCTTGGAGGCCACGGGTACGACCTCCTCCCACTGCGACACGTCGACGTATCCGGCGGTCGCCGGGACCAGCCCCAGGGACCGGGGCCGCTCCACGTCGGCCCGGCTGAGCAGCACCAGTTCCTTCGTCGGGTAGACGAAGGTGTCCACCACGTGCACCTCGCTGAAGTACCGCTCGGTGAGCAGGTGCACCTCGGGGTGCGCGCTGCACTGGACGAGGTAGTCGGACTCGCCGCGGCGCACCCGCTCCAGTCCCTCGTGCAGGTCGATGGTGAGGTCGATCTCGGCGTCGTCCTCGATGCCCTGGAAGGCGAAGTAGTGCTGCACGGCGTTCTCGTGGCAGCTGCCCTCGGGGCCGAGGGTGGTGAAGGTCAGGGTCATCGCAGTGCCTCCGCGCCGGCCGCCGCGGGAGCGTCGATGATCTCGTCCTCCAGGCGGCAGGCCTCGTCGATGAGCAGGCTCGCCAGGGAGCGCATGAAGTCGGGGGAGAGGTCGAGGCGCTCCCCCCGGGCCGCGTACGCCTCGCGGACCGCGGTGACCCGGTGCGGCTGCATCATCGGGATGCCGTGGGCCCGCTTGACCTCGGCCACCTCGCAGCAGATCGCCAGCCGGGCCGCCACGAGCTCCGCGAGCTGCCGGTCCAGTGCCTCCAGCCGCTCGCGGAACGGCCGTAAGAGCTCTTCGGGGGTCGCGTTCATCGCGAGGCCTCCAATGCCAGGGCGCGGGCCGCGCCGCGCAGCGAGGGGAGTCCGTATCCGCCCTCCTGGACGAAGACGGTGGGCAGCCGCTGCTCCGCCACGAGCGCGGCGACGGGACCGAAGGCCTCCGGCGCCAGGCTCCAGGAGCCGTGCGGGTCGCCCGCGAGCACGTCGTAGCCGACCGAGACCACCAGGGCCTCGACGTCCTGGCCGCGCAGGTGGGACACGGCGTTCCGGACGAGCGCCAGGTAGGCCTCCGGGCCCGGGTCCGAGCCCACCGCGAACAGTCCCGGCCCCGGCTCGAAGGCGTACGGGAAGTCCTCGGGACGGCCGGAGTGCACCGAGGCGAACGGCAGCGTGGGATCGCCCTGGACGCAGGCGAGCGTGCCGTTGCCCAGGTGGTAGTCGACATCGAGGATGCCGACCCGGGATGCGCCCTCCTCCTGGAGGGTCCGGGCGGCGATGACGGCGTTGTTCAGGAAGCAGTACCCGCCGTACCAGCCGGGACCCGCGTGGTGGCCCGGGGGCCGCACCAGCGCGTAGCTGCTCTCCCCGTGCCGGGCCGTCAGCCCGGCCGCCCGGACCGCGGCGGCCGCGGCGCCGAGCGCCGCGGGCCAGACCCCGCGGGTGACGGGCGTCTCCTGGGCCAGGCCGGGGGCGGCGAAGGCGTCGTCGAGGACGGATTGCGCGCCCTCGGGGACTCCGTGGCGCAGGTGCTCCAGCAGCTCCTTGCCGTGGACGGCCTCGGCGAGGCGCTCGGCCCGGTCCGCGTCGTCCGTGCCGTCCGTGCCGCGCGGGGCGAGGACCGCACCGCCGTCGAGCAGCCCTTCCAGGATCCGGTGGATCCGCTCGGGGATCTCCTTGCTGGCGACCCGGGCGCCGCCCGGCTCGACCGTGAACGGAAGGGCCTCGGACTCCTCCGGCACCACCACACGCAGGGTCATGACAGATCCTTGATCACCCGAGGGCCGATGGCGCGGAAGCCGGAACGCTCGTAGAAGGCCAGCGTCCGCGGGTACGAGGGGAACTGCTCGGCCGGCAGGCAGACCTCCACCCGCCGGACCCCGTCGGCGGCGCACACCGCGTCCAGTTCGGCCAGGAGCAGCGCCGCGACCCCCTTCGACCGCAGCCCCGGCTCCACCCACAGCTCCTGCACGTGCCGGTACGGCGCGGCGAGCCGCAGGGCGGTCTGGGTGGTGTACCCCAGTACGCCGGCCACGCGCCCCCGCCCGTCCCGTGCGACCAGCACCCCGGAGCCGTCCCGGCCGGCGATGGCGTCGGCCACCGCGGCGCCCAGCCCCGGGATCGTGTGCGCGGGGTCCTGGCGCAGCTCCCGCAGGAGCGCGGTGACGGCGTCGGCCACCGCACCGGCCTCCTCGGGCTTCGCCGGACCCGTCTCGAAGCCCGTCCCGAATTCCGTCGTGCTCATCCCCGGCACCTCGCAGCCGTTCCCGATGTGGCTTCCTGCAGTTCGTCGACGCCGAGGACCCGCAGCAGCGCGCGGGCCTTCAGCCGCGTCTCCTGGAACTCCTCCTCGCCGTCGGAGAGGACGATCAGCGCACCGCCCACGCCGATGCGCACGCGGTTGCCCTCCCAGACGATGGTGCGGATCACGATCGACTGGTCCGCCGCCCCGTCGAACCCGAACCAGCCGAGGCTGCCGGAGTAGACCCCGCGCTCCTCCGGTTCCAGGTCGTCAAGGAACTCCACCGTCCGCTTCTTCGGGGCACCGGTCATCGACCCGCCGGGGAAGAGCGCCTGCACGCAGTCGACCGCCCCGCGGTCGGCGCGCAGCTTCCCGCGCACCGTGGTGACGAGCTGGTGCACGGTGGCGTAGGACTCCGCGGCCATCAGCTTGGGCACGTGGACGGTGCCGGTGTCGCAGACCTGGCCGAGGTCGTTGCGCAGCAGGTCCGCGATCATCAGGTTCTCGCTGCGGATCTTGCGGTCCGTCTCCAGCGCGGTGCGCGCGGCCTCGTCGGCCACCGGGTCGGCGTCCCGGGGGGCGGTGCCCTTGATCGGCTTGGCCTCCACCTCGCCGTTGCCGGCGACGGTGACGAACCGCTCCGGCGAGGAGCTCAGCAGCGAGCGCTCGCCGAGCCGGACGTACGCGGCGTAGGGCGCCGGGTTCGTGGCCCGCAGCCGCAGGTAGGTCTCCAGGGGATCGGCGTCGCTGGTGCCGCTGATCTGGTAGGTGTAGCAGGCCTCGTACGACTCGCCGTCGCGAAGCCACTGCTGGACGGTGTCGAAGTGGCGCAGGTACGTCTCCCGGTCGACGCCCGGCTCCAGCACGGCCGGGGCGCTCTCGCGCCGCGGCCGGGGCAGCAGCGGGCGGCGCGCCAGCGTCCGCACATGCTCGCACCAGGCGTCGTGCTGCTCGGCGGACAGGCCCACCGTGACGAGGTAGCGCCGGTCGGCCTCGTGGTCGTAGGCCACGTAGCGGTCGACGCGCAGCAGCTCGGCGTCCGGCCGCTCGCCGCTGCCGGCCCGGCCGATGCCGACGCTCCCCTTGACGCCGTAGCCGAGATAGCCGAGGTAGCCGCCGGCGAAGGGCACCGGCGACGCGCCGGCCGGCACGGGCGTGGTGGCGAGACCGGCCCGCAGGTGCTCGAAGACGGTGCCGGCAAGGCGCTCCACGGCCTGGTCCGTCTCGCGTTCCACGACGCCCGCTCCCGCGTAGGCCCGCAGGACCTCCAGCCCCTCCCCGGCGCAGGAGCCGAGGTAGCTGTAGCGGCCCATGCCGTAGGCGGTGCGCGAGCTGTCGAGCCAGAAGCTGTACGGGCTGTCGGCGAAGGCGCGCAGGAACAGGCCCTCGGCGTCGAGGTCCGCCTCCAGTTCGCTCCAGCGCAGCGCGGGCGTGATGCCCAGGAAGTTCGCGATGATCTCCTCGCCGTACTCGCTGTCCACCGACTCGGGGTGGAACTGCACGCCGTACAGGGGACGTTCGCGGTGTTGCAGGCCCATCAGGACGCCGTCCTCGGACCAGGCGGTCGCCACGAGGTGGTCCGGCAGCGGTTCGATGACGGCGAGGGAGTGGTAGCGCACGGCGCGGAAGCCCTGCGGGACACCGGCGAAGACACCGGTCCCGGTGTGGGTGATCGCGCTGGTCTGCCCGTGCACGGTCTGCGGCGCGTGGCGCACGTCGCCGCCGAAGGCGAGGGCGAGGCCCTGGTGGCCCAGGCACACCCCGAGGACGGGCACGGACGCCTGCTCCAGCAGGGCCCGGCACAGCCCGAAGTCCTCGTCCCGGGCCGCGGTGCCCGGGCCCGGGGAGATCACGACGTGGGTGAAGTCCCGCGCGAGCAGTTCGTCCGCCGTGGCCTCGTCGTTGCGCACGACGACGGGCGGCACTCCGGCCACCTTCCAGATCAGCTGGAAGAGGTTCCACGTGTAGGAGTCGTAGTTGTCGACGAGAAGGATCCGCAGGTCTATCACGATGTGGTCGAACTCCTTGACGACCGGAACCGGCCTTTTGGGCACGGTGAACCGGCTGACCGACGTTTTATCGGTGATGATCCATCGATGAATCGAATGCGCCGAATCGGGCGCACGACGGCACGCTCAGGCAGCAGCCGGGCATGGCGATGCGGATGAAAGTGACATGTTTTCAAGCCCCCGTTGTGTCTGTCACTGTTTGGATCTTCCCGGATGTGCAGAAATGGCCATTGGTCGACGGCCCTGCGGCGCTCCGGGAAGCCCGTTCCAGCGTTCGATGCTAGTCATGCCGGGCCGAATACGCATCCTGGTGTGACTCAACCCACTGCGCCCCGCGGTAACTTCCGCAGGTGTGACCCGAGTCAGTTGTCACATCCCGACACCGTTTCCGCAAGCCGATATTGAGGGACCATCAGCCCGCTGCCGCGGCCGCCAGAACACCGGCCGCGATCCTGGCCAGGTCGGCGTCGCCGGTGACGTAGGGCGGCATGGAGTAGACCATGTCGCGGTAGGGGCGCAGCCACACCCCCTGGCGCACCGCGGCGCGCGTGGCCGCCGCCAGGTCCACGTCGTGGTCGAGCTGGACCACGCCGATGGCTCCGAGCACGCGGACGTCGACCACGCCGGGCAGCGCCCGCGCCGGTTCCAGGGCCGCCGACAGTCCCGCCTCGATCCGCTTGACCTGTGCCCGCCAGTCGCCCGTCTCCAGCAGTTCGATCGAGGCGTTGGCCGCGGCGGCGGCCAGCGGGTTGCCCATGAAGGTCGGGCCGTGCGCCAGCACGGGGAGCTCGCCCCGCGAGATGCCCTCGGCGATCGCGGACGTGCACAGCGTGGCGGCCATCGACAGGTATCCGCCGGTCAGGGCCTTGCCCAGGCACATCACATCCGGTGCGACCGAGGCGTGGCCGGCGGCGAACAGCTCGCCGGTGCGGCCGAATCCGGTCGCCACCTCGTCGAAGACCAGCAGGACGTCGTGGGCGTCGGCGGCCTCGCGCAGCAGCTTGAGGTAGCCGGGGGAGTGGAAGCGCATCCCGCCCGTGCCCTGCACCACCGGCTCCACGATCACGGCCGCCAGTTCGTGGGCGTGCCGCTCGAAGAGGCCGGTCAGGTGGCGGGCGTACGCCTCGTCCACGCCCGCGTCGAACCCGGCCGGCGGGCGGTCCGCGAACACCTGCTGCGGCAGCAGGCCCGACCAGGCGCTGTGCATGCCGCCGTCCGGGTCGCAGACGGCCATCGTCTGGAAGGTGTCGCCGTGGTAGCCGCCCCGCCAGGTCAGCAGCCTGCGCTTCTCGGGGCGGCCGAGTGAACGCCAGTACTGCAGGCACATCTTGACCGCGACCTCGACCGAGACCGATCCGGAGTCGGACAGGAAGACGTGCCGCAGCGGCTCCGGCGTGATCTCGACGAGCTTCGCGGCCAGCCGTACGGCGGGCTCGTGGGTGATGCCGCCGAACATGACGTGGCTCATCCGGTCGAGCTGGCCGCGCACGGCCGCGTCGAGGGCGGGGTGCCGGTAGCCGTGGACGGCGGCCCACCACGAGGACATGCCGTCGACGAGCTCGTCCACGCCGTCCACGGGCCGGGCGAGCCGCAGGCGTACGCCGGAAGCGGACTCCACGACCACCGGGTCGGTGCGCCCGGGCATGGGGGCGTAGGGGTGCCACACGTGGGCCCGGTCGAGGGCGAGGAGCTGTCGGGGGTCCATGGGCGGCACGGCAGAAGACATGAAAACGGAATCCTCCCTGACGGTCCGTTCCTTTGCAGGCGCTTCGTCGTGATCGGGTATTGACAAGCGATCCGAACATATCGACCGGCCGAAAAGATTCAAGCCACATGCAAGACGGGGAGGGGGAGGTTGACCGGAAATCGACTTTCCTTCCGCGCCGGGCGGGCGGGTAAGGGGATTGATTTCGGCCAATGGCGTGAGTGATCGCCCTCACGCCCGAGCCGTTTTTTCAGGCACATGCTTGCTGGTACGTTGATCGGAACAACCCCGTTCACAAAGCCGGTTCACAAGACCGGCTCGACCTGAAAGGGGAGCTGGGAAATTCACGATCCTGACATGCGTGATCCCGCGCAGGGTCCCCGGGAGGCGTCATGCCCCACAAGGTGATTCTGGCGCTTCTCGCAATCGGCTCCTTTGCCGTCGGCACGGACGGCTTCGTCATCAGCGGGATTCTTCCGCGTATCGCCGGTGAACTGGACGTGTCAGAGCCGATGGCCGGGCAGCTCGTCACGGCCTTCGCGCTGAGCTACGCGATCAGCGCGCCGGTCCTGATGACCCTGACCGCCGCACTGTCCCGGCGCGTCATGCTGCGCGGTGCGATGCTGGCCTTCCTGCTCGCCAACCTCCTGGGTGCCCTCGCCCCGACGTACGGTGTGCTGATGGCGGCCCGCATCCTCGCGGGGATCAGCGCCGCCCTCTACATGAACACCGCCGCGGCCACCGCGACGGCGCTGGCCGGGGAGCGGTACCGGGGACGCGCGGTCTCCATGATCATCGGCGGCCTCACGGTCGCCACGGCCCTGGGCGTGCCCGGCGGCACCCTGGTCGGGCAGCTCGGCAGCTGGCGCCTCACGCTGGTGCTGGTCGTGGTGCTGGCCCTGCCCGTCCTCGTCGGGCTGTTCACGGTGCTGCCCGCGGTGCCCCAGCCGCCGCCGATCAGCATGCGGGACCGGCTGCGGATCGGTGCGCGGCGTCCGGTGCTGCTGGCCGTGCTGGCCAACCTGTTCGCGGTCGCGGGCTGTTTCACCGTCTTCACCTACCTGGCCGCCTTCACCCGCGCCACCACCGGCATGGACGACGCCCACGTGAGCATCGTGCTGCTGGTGTTCGGCGTGGCGGGGGCGGTCGGCAACGCGGTCGGCGGCCGGCTGGGCGACCGCCTCGGAGCCGAACGCACCTTCACCGCCTCGGTGTCGGGCGTCGCGCTGACCATGGCCCTCCTGGCCGTGCTGTCCAGCTTCTTCGCCTCCGGATCGGCGGCGGTCGCGGCGGTCTTCCTCGCCGTGACCGCCGCCTGGGGGACGGTCTACTGGGCCGAACCGCCCACCGCCATCCACCGGGTCCTGGACCTGGCGCCGACGGCCCCGAGCGTGGCCATCTCCGTCAACAGCTCCGCGTCGTACCTCGGCGTCGCCCTCGGCGGCGCGGTCGGCGGCGCGGTCCTCGACCGGCTCCCGCCCGCCGCCCTGGCGTGGACGGGCGCCGGCCTGGAACTGATCGCCCTGGCCTTCGTCGTCCTGCCGAAGGTCTGCGCAGGTCGCGGGAGCCTCACCGGGAAGCCCGCCGGCGTACCGCGGGAGCCCGTGCCCGAACGGTGACCCCGACGAACGAAGACTTCCGGACCTCCGGCGCCGACCCGGCGACGGGATGCCGGAGAACCATCACACACATATGACTCATCCGATTCAGGGGGAGGTTGGCCACCCGTGGCTGACGACGACATTTTCGACCGGCTCACCACCTGCACCGTCGAGGTCCTGCAGGTCAAGCCCGAGTCCGTGACGCAGGACGCGAACCTGGCCGACGACCTCGGCGCCAGCAGCCTCATCCAGGTCGAGCTGGTCATGGCGGTCGAGGAGGAGTTCGGCATCTCGGTGCCCGACGAGTCCGTGGAGGACATCCGGACCGTCGGCGACCTGCACCGGCTGATCCTGTCGCTGGTCGCCTGATGAACGCCGCAGCAGACGGCGCCCGCCGCGTCGCGGTCACCGGAATCGGTGTCGTGAGCGCCTGCGGCACCGGGCCGGAAGCCTTCTGGGACGGTCTCTTCCGGACGCCGCCGGACGGCCACCGGGAGCTGACGGACTGGGATCCGTCACCGTGGATGGATGTCCGCGAGGCCCGGCACACCGACCGGTTCACCCAGTTCGCCGTCGCGGCGGCCGAAATGGCCCACCGCGACGCCGGCCTGGCGGAGGTGGACGCCGAACGCAGCGGCGTCGTCGTCGCCACGGCCCTCGCGGGAGTCGGCACCTTCGAACGGCAGAGCGTCATCCACCACGAGCGCGGCGGCAGGCGGGTCTCCCCCTTCCTCGTGCCGATGATGATGGCCAACGCCGCCGCCGCGACCGTCGCCATGCGCCGGGGCTGGCGGGGTCCGTGCGAGAGCCTGGAGACCGCCTGCGCAGCGGCCACCCACGCCATCGGGCACGCCGCGCGGATGATCGCCGACGGCACCTGCGACAGGGTGCTCGCCGGCGGTACCGAGGCGGCCGTCACACCGACCATCGTGGCCGGGTTCACCAACATGCGGGCCCTGTCACCGTCCGGGCGCACCCGGCCGTTCGACGCCGAACGCGACGGCTTCGCCATCGCCGAGGGCGCCGCGGTGCTCGTCCTGGAGGAATGGGACACGGCGGTGGCGCGCGGCGCCACCATCCACGGCGAGGTGCTCGGCTCCGGCAGCACGTCCGACGCGCACGACATCACCATGCCGGCGCCCACCGGTGCCGACGCGGCCCGCTGCATCCGCCTGGCGCTCCGGGACGCCGGGGTGCACCCGGGGGACGTCCGGCAGATCAACGCCCACGGCACGGGCACCCAGCGCAACGACGAGGCGGAGACGAACGCCATCCTGTCCGTCTTCGAGGACTGTCCGCCGGTCACCTCCACCAAGGGGGCCACCGGGCACGCCTTCGGCGCGGGCGGCGCCCTCGAGGCGGTCGCGGTCCTGCTGTCGATGCGCCACGCACTGATACCCCCGACCATCGGCCTGACCACGCCCGACCCGGCGCTCGCCGTGGACGTGGTGACCGGCGGGGGCCGGAAGTGGGAGCCCGGACCGTCCCTCACGCAGTCGTTCGGCTTCGGCGGCCACAACGGCGTCCTCGTCCTCGGCCCTGCCCGGTAGCGTTCGGAGCGAAACGATGGAAACAGAGCGACACGGCGGTCCGCATGACGTCTTCGCGTGGATCGACGACAGCACCCGGCGGCGGGACCGGGCGGGCCTCACCCGCCGGGTCCAGGTCCGGGGACCCCGGCCGAACGTGATCGACTTCGGCGGGAACGACTACCTCGGCCTCACCCGCCACCCCGACGTGGTCCGGGCCGCGGCCGACGCCTCCCTGACCTGGGGCGCCGGCTCCACCGGCTCCCGGCTGGCCACCGGAACGACCGAAGTGCACGTCGAACTGGAGCGGGAGCTGGCCGAGTTCACCGGGGCGGAGGCCGCACTGGTCTTCTCCTCCGGCTACCTGGCCAACCTGGGCGCGGTGACCGTACTGGCCCGCCCCGGAACACTGATCGCCTCCGACGCGTACAACCACGCCTCCCTGATCGACGGATACCGCCTCTCGGGCGCCGACGTCGTCGACACCGCACACGCCGACCCACAGGCCCTGGAACGGGCGCTCGCCGAACGGGAGCAGCAGCGTGCGGTGGCGGTGACCGAGTCGGTGTTCTCGGTCGACGGCGACCTCGTCGACCTCCGCGCGGTCCTCGACGCCTGCCGCCGGCAGGGCGCCGGGCTGCTCGTCGACGACGCGCACGGCTTCGGCGTCGTCGGGGAGCGGGGCGAGGGCGCCGTCACCGCCGCCGGCCTGGCCGGCAGCCCCGACGTGGTCACCACCATCACCCTGTCGAAGTCCCTGGGCGCCCAGGGCGGGGCGGTGATCGGCCCCCGCCGGGTCGTCGACCACATCATGAACATGGCCCGCAGCTTCCTCTTCGACACCGGACTCGCCCCGGCCTCCGCCGCCGGGGCCCTGGCGGCGCTCCGGGTGCTGCGCGCCGAGCCGGACCGGCCGGCCCGTACCCGTGCGGTGGCGCTCGCGCTCGCCGAACGCCTCGGCGCCGCCGGCCTGCCGGTGACCGAGGCGCAGGCGGCGGTGGTCTCGGTCCGCGGACCCTCCGCGGCCCGGACCGCGCAGTGGGCCGAGGACTGCCTGGCCGACGGGGTCAAGGTGGCCTGCTTCCGCCCGCCGTCGGTGCCCGACCGGTTCTCCCGCATCCGGCTCACCTCCCGGGCCGACCTGACCGAGGCGGAGATCGACCGGGCGATCGAGGTGGTGGTCAAGCACAGCCCCTGGTGAGGCAGCCGCCGGGTCCGGGCCGCCGGGCCCAGGGCCCGGCGGCC